>CAZTKM010000035.1:0-27709 GCA_964614035.1 uncultured Lachnobacterium sp. | reverse complement strand
TATTATTGAATTTTCAAGGTGCATAGCGCTTATTCAAGTGCGAAGTTTGAGTAATGATTCTATAATCCGGCGAATGATACGAATGAGGAAACTATGAAGAAAAGAGATAGAAAAGAGGTATGGATTGTCATACCATTCATGCTTCTGCTTGGCATATTGCTGTTTAGCGGAGGACATACGTTTTTTGCGGAAGAAAATTTAAAAGATACTGTTCTGATTGAAGAAACGCAGACTCCTGAGGCAGCAATGAGCGAAGCGGTTCTTACTGACATGACAGAGTCGTTTTCGGCTATTTTGAACAGCAGAAATGCCGGGCTGTATGCAAATTACCCGATTGATAGGTCCTTTCTGCTCTGGGTTGATGCAAAATATGGAGATGAGGCGATACGCGAAATCGCGCAGGCTGCAATCGACGGAAGCGAGGATGCAGGGGTATGGTATGAGAAAACAGGCAGCAGCATTCATGTTTTATGGTCAGAGTATTGCAATTCGTTGAATTATTCGTCGTATCTGCTTTCCAATGTTACATGGAAGGAGGCGTCAGGCAAAAATCAGATTGTGATTGATTTTATCGGAGATATTAATTTTGATGAATCATGGTATACGATGGAAGCTGCTGCGGAGAGAACCAATGGAATAGAGGACTGTATATCAGAGGATGTTTTGAATGAATTACAGTCTGCGGATATTACGATGATAAATAATGAGTTTACTTACAGCACAAGAGGGAATCCGATTCCGGACAAAGCTTATACCTTTCGTGCCGATCCGGCACAGGTAAGCAATCTGGAACTGTTTGGTACGGATATCGTAACCCTTGCAAATAACCACACATATGATTTCGGGGAGGAGGCGCTTCTGGATACGATGGAGACGCTTCGCAATGCAAATGTGGCATATGTTGGAGCCGGAGAAAACATAAAAGAAGCAATGCAGCCGCAGTATTTTATCATAAACGGAAGAAAAATTGCGTTTGTTGCGGCAACGCAGATAGAAAAAAGTACGCTATATACAAAAGAAGCAACAGAGACCTCGGCAGGTGTGCTGCGAACCTTAAATCCGGAGCGTTTTGTTGCGGAAATCGAGCAGGCAAAAAAGGTAAGTGATTATGTTATCGTAAATGTACATTGGGGTACGGAAGGCATGCTATACTCGGAGGCGGATCAAAAAAGTCTTGCCGCACAATATGTGGAAGCGGGGGCGGATCTTATTATCGGACATCATTCGCACCGCCTGCAGGGCGTGTATTATGTGGACGGGGTACCGGTTTTTAATAGTCTTGGAAATTTCTGGTTCTCGGACGGGGCGCTCTATACGACTATTGCGCAGGCGAGAATCACAGCGGACGGAGCGCTGGAAGTGGCCATGCTGCCATGCGTCCAGCAGGATATGACAACCTCTATGCTGGAGGAAGAAGAGGACATAAGGGATTTTTATGAATATGTAGCGGATCTTTCTGAAAATGTGGTATTTGAGGAAGACGGAACATTTTTTCTACAATCTATGGGCGATGAGGATTCCTATGCATACAAATCGGGGAGCCATTACGGCACACATTCAGGCGCATATGATTTGTTGGGAAGAAGAATTGATATTGTTGGAAATTTGAGGAATTAGTGACCTCAAAGACCTTGCAATCGCAGGAAAATCATGTATTATTAGATAGGAAGCAAGGGGGAAATTTAATACCTTTGCATAAGGAGGATATAAGAATGAGCAGAAAACCAGTAGTTTTGATGGTACTTGACGGTTATGGTTTAAATGAGCGTACAGAGGGAAATGCAATTGCAATGGCAAATACCCCTGTCATGGATAGATTGATGAAGGAATGTCCTTTTGTAAAGGGCGCTGCATCCGGTCTTGCAGTCGGACTTCCGGACGGACAGATGGGAAATTCCGAGGTCGGTCATATGAATATCGGTGCCGGCCGCATTATTTATCAGGATCTTACGAAGATTACGAAGGATATAGAAGACGGAACCTTCTTTGAAAATAAGGTTCTGCTTGAGGCAATGGAGAACTGCAAAAAGAATGATTCGGATCTGCATTTGTGGGGCCTTCTTTCCGACGGAGGCGTTCACAGCCACATTACACACCTTTACGGACTTCTCGAGATGGCTAAGCGGAACGGACTTTCGAAGGTATACGTTCACGCATTTCTGGACGGACGTGATACGCCGCCGGCTTCCGGAAAGGATTATGTAAAGCAGCTTCAGGCAAAGATGGACGAGCTTGGTGTAGGTAAGATTGCTTCCTTGTCGGGACGTTACTATGCGATGGATCGTGATACCAACTGGGATCGTGTGCGGCTTGCCTATGATTCCCTCACGAAGGGAGAGGGCGTTAAGGCTGTAAATGCGGTCGACGCTATGCAGGCTTCTTATGATGACGGAAGGACGGATGAGTTTGTGCTTCCGACGGTAATTGTTGATGAGAACGGAGAGCCGCTATCGCTTGTAAAGGACGGCGATTCCGTTATCTTCTTCAACTTCCGGCCTGACCGGGCAAGAGAAATTACCAGAGCATTCTGTGATGATAAGTTTACCGGATTCGAGAGACCGTTCTTAAAGCTTACTTATGTGTGCTTTAAGGATTATGACGAGAGTATTCCGAATAAGAAAATTGCATTTGAGAAGGAAGAACTTACCAATACATTCGGAGAGTTTCTTGCAAAGAACGGATTGAAGCAGCTCCGGCTTGCCGAGACAGAAAAATATGCGCATGTTACGTTCTTCTTCAATGGCGGAGTGGAGGATCCGAATGTAGACGAGTTCCGTCTGCTTGTCAACTCTCCAAAAGATGTTGCTACCTACGACTTAAAGCCGGAGATGAGCGCACCGGAGGTAGGTATGGATCTTGTTGAGGCAATTAAGTCTGGTAAGTATGATGTAATCGTTATCAACTTTGCCAATCCGGATATGGTCGGACATACCGGCGTGATTTCGGCAGCGGTCAAGGCTGTGGAGAGAATTGATGAGCTTGTCGGAGACGCGGTTGCTGCCATTAAGGAGACAGGCGGAGTAATGTTTATCTGCGCGGATCATGGAAACGCAGAAAAGATGATTGACTATGAGACAGGAGAACCGCATACCGCGCATACGACAAATCCGGTTCCGTTTATCTTAGTAAACGGAGATCCGTCATGGAAGCTGCGCGAGGGCGGATGTCTTGCAGATATCGCGCCGACTCTTATTGACATTATGGGTATGGAGCAGCCGGCCGAAATGACAGGAAAATCACTTTTGGTAAGGTAGCCCGGCAAGAAATGTAAAAACATTTGTGTAGAGAACAAAATATTAAATCATAAAATAATTTTTCGGAGGTCAATCATGACAGAGTATAAGCCATTTAAAGAGGGAAAAGTCAGAGAGGTGTATGATATCGGAGATTATCTGATTATTGCGGCAACAGACCGCATTTCGGCATTTGACGTTATCCTGAAAAACAAGGTAACCGATAAGGGGGCAATCCTGACGCAGATGTCCAGATTCTGGTTTGATTTTACGAAGGATATCGTGCAAAACCATATGGTATCTGTTGATGTGAAGGATATGCCTGAGTTTTTCCGGCAGGAGAGATTTGATGGCAGCAGTATGATGTGCAGGAAGCTGAAGATGCTCCCGATAGAGTGTATTGTCCGCGGATATATCACAGGAAGCGGCTGGGCAAGCTACAAGGAGAACAAAACGGTTTGCGGAATCAGGCTGCCGGAGGGACTGGCGGAGTCGGATAAGCTTCCGGAGCCGATTTATACGCCAAGCACAAAGGCTGAGCTTGGAGATCATGACGAGAATATTTCTTTTGAGAAGAGCGTAGAGGTTCTTGAGAACATTTATCCGGGAAAGGGAATGGATTATGCAACCCGGATTAAGGATTACACAATTGCCCTTTACAAGAAATGTGCAGAGTATGCGCTTTCCAGGGGAATTATTATTGCTGATACAAAATTTGAGTTCGGTCTGGATGAGAATGGCAGCATCGTGCTTGGAGATGAAATGCTGACGCCGGACAGCTCGCGTTTCTGGCCGCTGGAGGGATATGAGCCGGGACATGGACAGCCGTCTTTTGACAAACAGTTTGTAAGAGACTGGTTAAAGGCGAATCCAAAGAGCGATTATAAGCTTCCGGAGGATGTAATTGCAAAGACGGTGGAAAAATACAAGGAAGCATACAAGCTTCTTACCGGTTCGGAGTTTTCAGGAAAATAATGGGGATTATTTTTTCGGTTGTTGATGTATATCAGCGGAATATAATAAAGCGGGTTTCGGGGATCCCGGAATGGAGATCAGATGGAACAAAATCTTTTGGCAAGCAGTTATTACGATGAAGATTCTCTGCATGAAGAATGCGGCGTTTTCGGAATGTATGATTTTGACGGCGGCAATGTGGCGTCTACCATATATTATGGGTTGTTCGCATTACAGCATCGGGGACAGGAAAGCTGTGGTATTGCGGTAAGCGATACGAACGGACCGAAAGGAAAGGTCTTATCCTATAAGGGGATGGGCCTGGTAAACGAGGTGTTTACCCCGGAGAGTCTGGAGGCTATGAAAGGGGACATCGGCGTAGGACATGTCCGCTATTCGACGGCAGGATCTTCCTCAAGGGAAAATGCCCAGCCGTTGGTTTTAAACTATGTCAAGGGTGCGCTTGCAATGGCGCACAATGGAAATCTCATCAATGCAGCCAGCCTGCGGGATGAACTGGCTTATACAGGAGCAATTTTCCAGACAACCATCGACTCGGAGGTTATTGCCTATCTGATTGCAAGAGAGCGTATTCAATGCCATACGGCGGAAGAGGCGGTAAGAAGAGCCTGTATGAGATTGGAAGGGGCGTATGCACTGGTTGTTTCGAGCCCCCGAAAGCTGATTGCCGCACGCGATCCGTTTGGATTTAAGCCGCTCTGTATCGGAAAGAGGGATCACGCATATATCGTAACGTCGGAAACCTGCGCGCTTGATACAATCGGAGCGGAGTTTGTGCGGGACGTAAAACCCGGAGAGGTTGTGACAATCACTCCGAACGGCGGAATTTCCTCGGACATGACCATGGCGATTGAACCGAAAAAGGAGGCAAGATGTATTTTTGAGTACATCTATTTTGCACGTCCGGACAGCCGGTTTGACGGTGTAAGCGTATATGCAAGCAGAATCAAGGCAGGCCGCTTTTTGGCAATGGATTCGCCGGTTGAGGCGGATATTGTTACCGGTGTTCCGGAGTCCGGCAATGCGGCGGCATTGGGATATTCTCTGGAATCGGGTATTCCTTATGGAACGGCGTTTGTAAAGAACGGCTATGTCGGCCGAACCTTTATTAAACCAAAGCAGTCAAGCCGGGAGTCCAGCGTGCAGGTAAAGTTAAATGTATTAAAGGACGCGGTAGCAGGAAAACGTGTGATTATGATTGACGATTCGATTGTGAGGGGAACGACCTCGGACCGGATAGTCCGCATGCTTCGGGAAGCCGGGGCAACGGAAGTCCATGTTCGTATCAGTTCGCCTCCGTTTCTATGGCCCTGCTATTTTGGAACGGATATACCGGCGAGGGAACAGCTGATTGCATATAATCGATCGATTGAGGATATCCGGCAGATGATCGGAGCAGACTCCTTGGGATATCTGGAAATATCACGTCTGTCAGAGATTGCGGACGGGCTTCCAATCTGTCATGGCTGCTTTGATGGGCAGTATCCGATGGAGCCTCCGGCGGAAGATATCCGGGGAGAGTACTATGACAGGGAAGCGGATTTGGAAAAACGTATTCTGAATCGATAGTATACATGCAGAATTGCAGAATAAAACTGATATATATAGGATATAAATAAAATCAAAATTTAACAAACAGGGAGAAATTGTTATGAGTACAGATCGTTACAGCAGTCCGCTGTCCGAACGTTATGCAAGCAAAGAAATGCAGTACATTTTTTCACAGGATATGAAGTTTACAACATGGAGAAAGCTTTGGGTCGCGCTTGCAGAGACAGAGATGGAGTTAGGACTTTCTGAGAACGGCAGGCCTGTGATAACCCAGGAGCAGATTGATGAGCTGAAGGCTCATGTGGATGATATCAACTATGATGTTGCGAAGGAGCGCGAAAAGCTGGTACGTCATGATGTCATGAGTCATGTATATGCTTATGGCAAGCAATGTCCGAAGGCAGCGGGAATTATCCATCTTGGCGCGACCTCCTGCTACGTCGGGGATAATACGGACATCATTATTATGAATGAGGCTCTAAAGCTGGTACATAAGAAGCTGGTAAGCGTGATTGCCGAGCTTGCGGATTTTGCAGAAACGTATAAAGATCTTCCTACGATTGCATTTACGCATTTTCAGCCGGCGCAGCCGACCACTGTCGGCAAGCGTGCGACGCTCTGGCTCAATGAGTTTATGATGGATCTTGAGGATTTGGAGTATGTGCAGAGCACATTGAAGCTTCTTGGATCAAAGGGGACGACCGGAACGCAGGCAAGCTTTCTGGAACTGTTCAACGGAGATAATGAGACAATCGATAAGATTGATCCGATGATTGCCAAAAAGATGGGATTTGAAGCGTGCTATCCGGTATCCGGGCAGACTTATTCCAGAAAAGTGGATACGCGTGTCGTGAATGTTCTTGCCGGAATTGCCGCAAGCGCCCACAAGATGTCCAATGATATCCGGCTGCTGCAGCACTTAAAGCAGGTTGAGGAGCCGTTTGAAAAAAATCAGATCGGATCTTCCGCAATGGCATACAAGAGAAACCCGATGAGAAGCGAGCGAATTGCCTCTTTGGCGGATTATGTCATGGTAGACGCGCTTAATCCGGCAATCGTGTCCTCTACTCAGTGGTTTGAGCGGACGTTGGACGACTCTGCAAATAAGCGGCTTTCGGTACCGGAAGGATTTTTGGCGGTAGACGGTATTTTAGATCTCTGTCTGAACGTGGTAGATGGGCTGGTTGTTTATCCGAAGGTCATCTACAAGCAGTTCATGAGCGAGATTCCGTTCATGGCAACGGAGAACATTATGATGGATGCGGTTAAGAACGGCGGAAACCGTCAGGAACTTCACGAGAAAATCCGGCAGCTTTCCATGGAGGCAGGCAGGACGGTTAAGGAAGAAGGAAAAGAGAATAACTTAATCGATCTGATTGCGGCAGATCCTTCCTTCGGACTGACAAAAGAGCAGATTGAAAGCACCTTAAAGCCGGAGCTTTATGTCGGACGTGCTCCGTATCAGGTAGAAGTGTATCTGCGCGATGTGGTTAAGCCGGTTCTTGAGGCGAACAGGGACGAACTCGGAGTAAAAGCGGAAATCAATGTGTAGATGAAAACGTATTTATTAAATTTTTATGTAATTAAATTGCATGAATAATATGCAGCCTTCTAAGGAAATAATAGTAAAAAACCTTAGGAGGCTGTTTTTATGTCTTTAGAAATTAAAATCATAGACGTACATGGAAGAGAAATTCTGGATTCCAGAGGAAATCCGACAGTGGAGGTGGAGATTACTGCCCAGACGGAGACCACAGGAAGAAAAACCATCGGAAGAGAATCCGTTCCGTCAGGAGCAAGTACCGGTCAGTTCGAGGCAATCGAACTTCGGGACGGAGATAAAAAGTATTTCGGGCTCGGCGTTCAGAAGGTGGTGGATCACATCAATGAACGGATCAAAAACGAACTTCTCGGAATGAACGTGTTAGATCAGGTGGCAATCGACCGCAAGCTGATTGAACTGGATGGGACAGATAACAAAGGGAATCTGGGAGCCAATGCATTACTTGGAGTATCGCTTGCCTGCGCAAAATGTGCTGCTCTTGCCATGGAGATGCCGCTATTCCGATATATCGGCGGAATCAATGCAAAGGTGCTTCCAAGACCGATGATGAATGTCGTAAACGGCGGTGTGCACGCAAAGAACAAGCTGGATTTTCAGGAGTTTATGATTATTCCGTTTGCTGACAATTTTTGTGATGCGCTTCGGATGGGAGCAGAGGTATATCACTTTTTAAAGAAGATTCTTCAGGAAGACGGCCTGCTTACGGCTGTCGGCGACGAGGGAGGATTTGCGCCAGATCTGGCGGATGCCAGAGAAGTATTCTCCTATTTAAAGAGAGCGGTGGAAAAGGCGGGATACAAACCCGGCGTAGATTTCGCATTTGCAATGGATGCTGCAGCAAGTGAACTGTACGACGAGAAATCAAAGCGCTATGTTTTTCCGGGAGAGGGAAAAGAGCGCGACAGGGAAGAGATGATCGCATTATATGAGGAGTTGGTAAAGGAATTTCCGCTTATTTCAATTGAGGACGGACTGGACGAAGAGGACTGGGAAGGCTGGAAGGAATTTACCTGTCGTATGGCGGAGCACTCATGGAGAATGCATGATAAGGAAGAGCCGCAGCGCGTGATGCTGGTAGGCGACGACCTCTTTGTAACCAACACAAAGCGTATCCGCTGCGGAATCGGAATGCACGCAGGCAATGCGGTGCTCATTAAAGTCAATCAGATTGGAACGCTTACAGAGGCGATGGATGCAATTGAGTGCGCACAGCTTGCCGGATATCAGGCAGTCATTTCACACAGATCCGGAGAGACGGAAGACTGCTTTATCGCGGATTTGGCTGTGGCGGTCAATGCGGGCTGGATCAAGACCGGCGCGCCATGCAGGGGCGAGCGAACCGCAAAGTACAACGAGCTGCTCCGCATTTCGGAAAAGGTTCTGTAAGAAATATTACCTTAGATTCAGTCTCTTTTCCATCATTTCAGGATTTACCGACTCATAGATTGCGGTATGCTTAGAAATGATTCCTTCCTTGTAGAGATTATAAATACTGGTATCCATTGCAATCATATTCTCGGAAGAGGAGGTATAGATGATGCCGTCAATCTGATGAACCTTTCCCTCACGAATCAGATTGCGGATTGCAGGAGTAAGGACCATAATCTCAAACGCCGGAACCACGCGCCCGTCAACCGACGGAAGAAGCTTCTGGCTGATGACAGCATGAAGAACGGATGCCAGCTGAATGGAAATCTGGTGCTGCTGCGTTGCAGGAAATGCATCGATAATCCGGTCGATGGTATTCGCCGCCCCGATGGTGTGCAGGGAAGAGAAGATTAAATGACCGGTTTCCGCTGCGGTAACCGCAACATTGATGGTCTCATAATCACGCATCTCGCCGAGGAGAATCACATCCGGACTCTGGCGGAGCGCCGCACGAAGAGCGGTTAAGTAGCTTTCCGTATCGGTGGAAATCTCTCTTTGGGAGACAATACTCTTCTTATGGCGGTGTAAGAACTCAAGCGGATCCTCCAAAGTGATGATGTGGGCTTCTCTCTCGTGGTTGATCTTATCGATAATGCATGCTAAGGTTGTGGACTTCCCGCTTCCGGCAGGTCCCGTTACAAGCACCATTCCGCGGCGGTTGGAAGCAAGATTCATAACCGCCTCCGGAATCATAAGCTCTGCCGGATCCGGAAGCTCAAAGGAAATAACGCGGATTACCGCAGAGTAGGAACCGCGTTGCTTGAATGTGCTGACGCGGAATCTGGAAACACCCGGGATGGCGAAGGAAAAATCGTCGTCCCCATTGTTTTCAAAATAAGTGATATCGCGCTCTGCCAAGGCGTAAATCCCAATGACAAATTCATAGGTATCTTTTGGAAGCATCATAGTGTCTTCCAGGCTCGACATATTTCCTTTTACTTTAAAGGTAAGCGAGCGTCCTGCGATAACAAAAATATCGGATGCGCCCCGCTCTGTTACTTCTTCTAAAACTTTACGTACATCCATAATAAATCCCTTTCTTATTTATCTCCTCCGATGAGGTTTAATGGCTGTTCTTCGAATGGCGTATCCACATGAACGGATTGCCATCTCTCTATTTCATAGAAAGTATCAATATCATTTTGCGGATATTCAAATAACAGTGAAACTTCTAAATATTGATCAGACGTGATGCTTTTGGAAAAAACATAATGCATTCTGCCGTCTGAAAAATCAAAGGTCCCGTCAAATTGCAAGGAGAGTGTGTCTTTTACCGATTCATAATAAGCATCTTCGCCGGAGGATGCCTGATAACACTCCATCAGTATCTGGTCTATATGGGCGATATCCTCATAGGCAAGCTCCTGTGCCTCATAAAAGGAAGTATTCCGATCGGCAGCTTTTTTGCTGAGCTTTAAGTCGGAATTTGCGGTCAGTAAGGTCAGCGCCGTAAATGTGAGGATACAGATCAGGATAAAGGAGAGCAGAATCGTAGCATAACCAAAATTCGAATGCTTATTCATATTCGTTACCTCCTGAATCTAACGGGGTAAGTGCGCTGTAATGGCATACGGTTATCTGATAGATGACATCCGTCCTCCCCTTCTGACAGCTGATGCAGGCTCTGGTTACCGGAGAATCATCCGGTAAAAGTGCGACGGTCATAGTAAATACGGACTCTTCGGCAGGACAGTCGAGAAAATCTTCATCCAGGTAAATGACGAGCTGGCCGTTTACAAATACCTTATTCTTGTACATGGAACTGACGGAGTCAAGGGATCCGTCCCCTGCTTCAAACATATTTGCTGCATTGGAGCATGTCGTAACCGCACGCTCCAACTCCGTCGTAGCGTGGGTAAGCGTATGCGCCTTGCTAAAAAACTGCAGGCAGAACGAAAGCATTACGGAGAAAAGCAGAATATTAAGCAGAATTTCCATCAGAAACAGACTGCTTCCGGAGGTTTTTTGACGTGTCATAGTGCCTCCTTCCCATCGCTGTGTATCGCAAGGTAAACAGGATAATCGGTGCCATCCGTCCCGGTAAAGGTAATCTCCAGCAGACTGTTATCCGCGTAAGAAGCAAAAAAGCCGGAGATTTCCACAATCTTCTGACCGGCATCCAGCGAAAAAACAGCAGACTCGGAAACAAACAATTCACGCAGCCAGCCATCATAGTAGTAGATGTAGGTGGTATAGTTTTTGTCGTTCTCTGTTGTGGAGACAGCAAGCGCGTTCACATCGGAAAGCGTTGTGATGCTTATGCTGCCGGAGGAATCGCTCTGACGGATTTTTTCTGTTATGTAGGAGGCGGCAGTGCGAACCTCGTAATTGTAATTCATGTTATCCGCAGTTTTCTGATATTGCTTTGCTCCAATCAACACTGCCAAAAAGGCGGTAGCCGCAAAAACGGTAAAAAGTGCGGCCACAAAAATCATATCAATTTTGTGTGTGGATGAATGCAGTCTTATCATACAATCAATCTCTTTCTATAATCATGGTATCCGGCCTTAAGTTCGAGCCAATGTACCGGTAATCAATAAAATAGCGCTTGCTGTCATAGGTCAGACCATAGTTATCAACAAGATAGGACAGGCTGGCTGGGTAAGCCCCTTCCAAAGCGTAGCATTGTGTGATGCTCCGGTCTAATGCATTTTGAAGGATTTCCTTTTCGCGCGCGTCGTTGGCTTTTGAAACGGAACCGGCGGCAAAACAGAACACAATCAGCACAAGAACCATCAGAATGGCGGGCAGGAAAGCAGAGATATTCTTTTTTTCGTTTTTTGCTTCAAACACCATAAATACCTCCTCAGCCGATGCTGGACATAATGCCAAGAAGCGGCAGCAGGAATGAGATTAAAATCAATCCGATAAAAAAGGAGAGGATAATTACCAGAGTCGGCTCTAAGACAGAGATAAAGCGGTTCAGACGGTCTTCCACCTCCTTTTCATATGCTGACTGGATCTTTGCCATGACCTCGTCCATAGCTCCGGTTTTGTAACCAATCGTAATCATGCTTGCGTAGGTGCGCGAAAAAATGCCCGACAAAAGCATGGAATTCGAAAAATTCTCGCCATGCCGGATGTGCTGGCGGCATTTGTTAATTTTGTCCTGCATGTATGGATTATCAACGAGTTCATATGCAAGTACCAGCCCCTGATCGGTATCAAGGCCGCTGGCAAGAGCAAGGTACATACAATTCGCAAAGCGGCTGGCGGCAATCGAGAGGGAGATTCCTCTTCCCTGAAACATTACGCGGGACAGGCCGGTAAAATGGAGAATCAATGCAGCCGCAAATATCGCGGCGAAAATCAGTACGAAAACAATGAGGTATTGGTCTAAGGCATTGCTGATATTCATAAGCACCCGCGCCGAACCGGTAAGCTCACTGCCGAGTTCTTCGTAAACCCGGGAAAAAACCGGAAGGACTTTTGCAATCAGAACAATAATAACTGCAATCATCATAACGGTCATAATGAGAGGATATGTTACGGAATTTTTGATTCCGGCGCGGATGGAAGCCTCCCGCTCATAATATACAGTCAGTGACTTTAGCACTTCCTCAAGGCGGCCGGTCTGCTCGCCGAGCTCAACCATGTGAACCATATATTTTGGAAAAACGCCGGTTGCTTCAATGGCATCGTGCAGCGTTCCGCCCGATTCCATCGGCTGATAAATCTGTGTCAGAAGCGCTTTGGTTTCCTGGTCCGGCGCATCATCCATGAGAATGGAAATTCCATAATAGGTTGGAAGACCTGCCTCAACGACCATTGCGATCTGCTGGCAGAAAGCTGAAATTTCTGCGTTGGAAAGAGCTTTTTTGCTCATCTATGTAATCCTCCTAATAGATATACTGGGTAATATAGCCGTCGTCCTCGGCAATAAATTTTTTGGGGCTTGAACTGGTCGCCGCAAACGTTGGGTCAAGCAGGCGCCAGGTCTTTCCGTCAAATTCGATAATGCCGTTGATCCAGCCGATGTCCTGAATATAAGTGCTGATCCAGGCATGGTATTCCTCTCCTTTGTAACCGACCTCAAGGCGTGTCGGGATGGACTGGCTTCGAAGCATTGTGGCAGTAACCGCGGCATAATCAAAACAAATGCCGGTTCCTGCCTGATAGATTTCGTCCACGTCAGGCAGATAGCCGGATTGAACCGTCGCGGCTTTCTCGTAATCGTAGGTATAATTTTCAATCATGTAGTTGTATACGCTTGCAACAACATCCAAATCGGTATTCGCAGGCCCTGCAAGCAATACCGCCTTGGCTACCGGCAGGGAATCCGCTGTAAAATTCACATACTGATTCGGATACAGATACGGTCCGAATTCATTTGTAATGTCGACGGAAATCATTTCAGACATTATTGTAGCATATTTATTTGCTGCGATATCTACGCTTTCAAAAATGCTGACAGTATAGGTTCCGTTTCCGGCGGTAAGAGGAAAAACTTCGTAACCGCCATGAAGATTGTAGGTATAAGTAACGCCGTCAGGACCGGTAATCTGAAGCTTTACCTTTTCATTTGAGCCTTCATAGCTTACCATGATATATCCTTCCGAGGAATTCGAAGCGTCGATGACCGCTGCGTCACAGCGATAACATTCGATGCCGTCTGCGGAAGGAACCAGCACATGGGAAGTGTTATCTCTTGTTCCGGAACTAAGAGGAACAGAATCGCCGGTGCTGATGTTACCCTGCGCATCCGAAGCGGAATTTTGGCCCGAATTGGAAGGCGAAGGATTTTTGGAAACGCTGTCCCCACAGGAGCATAATAAAAAGCATAGATTAAGCAGAAGAAGCAGGCACGCTGCTTTTTTCATAGTCAGATGAGTCATGGCTTTCTCCTTATCCATATCATCTATATTATAAAAGAAAATTGGTAAAATATAAATCATAAAATTGCAAAAAGTGGCATAGATAAGAACGAAAAATAAAATGCTTGAAATACGTTTTATCCTGTGGTATACTGTCTTGAGTTGTTGAGTTGAATTTAGGAGGTGCGAATCGTGACCGTTTTAAAAACGATTTTAATTGTATTATTTATCTTAATCAGTCTTGTAATTACAGTAATCATCTTGATGCAGGAAGGCAAATCGCAGGGACTCGGAGCAATCAGCGGAGCTGCCGACACATACTGGGGCAAGAACAAAGGACGTTCTATGGAGGGTATGCTGGTCAAGCTCACAAAAATCTTTGTCGCAGTATTCCTTATTCTGGCAGTTGTGCTGAATCTGGGAATCTGGTAAAGCAAAGAAATGCGAAAGAGAAGCATCTACACGAGATACTTACAAGAGTGGTCGTGGGATGCTTTTTTTGTGAATGCACAGGCGGGGCCCGGACGGTTATGTCAAAGAAAAGCAGGTGTCTGTAAGGCCGGATTTTACGATTGCGCTTCCGCATCAATGAGGTGTAAGTATGGAATTATACGAAAAAAGAAAGAAAATGATTTACGACTTTATCTGCGATGAGCATTATGTTCCTATGAAAATAAAGGAACTTGCAATTATGCTCGAAGTAAAGAAGGAGGATCGGCCGGTTTTAGAGCAAATCCTTCTTGAACTGCAGAAGGAAGGAAAAATCGCACTCTCGAAAAGAGGAAAATATACAAAATCCGAAGAGAAACGGATTACCGGAACTTTTACCGCTCATCCAAAGGGCTTCGGATTTGTTACGGTGGAAGGAGAAGCCGAGGATATCTTTATTCCGGAATCGAAAGTCAACGGAGCAATGCATCAGGATATGGTAGAGATTGCAATCTCGCCGGAAGAAACAGGACGGCGCAGGGAAGGCGCGGTACTGGCAATTCTGGAACGAGGAATGAAGCGGGTTGTCTGTACCTATGAAGAAAGCAAAAACTATGGCTTTGGCGTGCCGGACAACGCGAAGTTCTGTAAAGATATTTTTATTCCGTCCGAGCGCTCAAAGGGCGCCGTCAGCGGTCATAAGGTCGTGGTTGAGATTACGGATTACGGAAGGAATGGGAAAAATCCGGAAGGGAAAGTCGTCGAAATTCTCGGTCATATCAATGATCCGGGCGTAGATATATTATCAATTGTGCGGGCATATGATCTGCCGGTTGATTTCTCCGAAAAGATTATGCGTCAGGTGGAGAATGTCTCGAAGGAAGTAAGCGAGGCGGATATGGCAGGGCGCATGGACCTGCGGGATGTGCAGATGGTTACCATCGATGGGGAAGACGCGAAGGATCTGGATGATGCGGTTTCTCTTACCATGGATGAGGACAACTATGTGCTTGGCGTTCACATTGCGGACGTATCGAATTATGTGCAGGAACACAGCGCGCTCGATGTAGAAGCGTTCAACCGCGGAACCTCCGTATATCTTGTAGACCGCGTAATCCCGATGCTGCCGCATGCGCTTTCCAACGGAATCTGCTCGCTGAATCAGGGAGAGAACCGTCTGGCGCTCAGCTGCATCATGACAATCAACCCGAAGGGAGAAGTGATTGACCATAAAATCGCCGAGACCGTAATCAGAGTTGACTGCAGGATGAGCTACGCCAATGTAAAAAAGATTCTGGCAGACCATGATCCTTCTGTCATTGAAGAATATAAAGAGCTGGTGCCGATGTTTGAGCAGATGGAGTGTCTTGCAGGGCTTCTCCGAAAAAAACGAAAGAAACGCGGCTCGATTGATTTTGATTTTCCGGAGACGAAGGTCATTCTGGATGAAAACGGAAAACCGATAGATATCCGGCCGTATGACCGGAATGTGGCAACGAAGATCATTGAGGATTTTATGCTGATTGCAAATGAGACCGTTGCATCCGATTACTTCTGGCAGGAAATTCCGTTTGTATATCGCACCCATGAGAAACCGGACAGCGAGAAAATCAATAAGCTGTCCACGTTTATCAATAATTTCGGATATACCATTCACATCGGACAGGATGAGGTGCATCCGAAGGAACTTCAGAAGCTGCTGGAAAAAATCGAGGGAAGCGAGCAGGAAGCCTTGATCAGCAGACTGACGCTGCGCTCCATGAAACAGGCAAGATACACGACAAGCTGCAGCGGACACTTCGGACTCGCGGCAGATTACTATTGTCATTTTACTTCACCGATCCGCCGTTATCCGGATCTTCAGATTCACCGGATTATCAAAGAAAATCTGCGCGGACGCATGAATGAAAAGAGAAGAGAGCATTACGAAGGAATCCTGGACGGCGTTGCAAAGCATGCAAGCGAGACGGAGCGCCGCGCGGACGAAGCGGAGAGAGAGACCATCAGGCAGAAGAAAGTCGAATACATGGAAGACCATATAGGCGAAGAATTTGATGGCGTGATATCCGGGGTAACCGAATGGGGATTTTTCGTGGAGCTTCCTAATACGGTGGAGGGACTTGTCAGAATATCGGAGCTTAGCGGATATTATGTTTTTTACGAAGATACCTATGAGCTGGCGGAAGAATCCGGGAAAAAACGCTACAAGCTCGGACAGAGGGTTACCGTCCGCGTGGCAAGCTGCGACCGACTGATGAGAACCATAGATTTTGAGGTTGTGGAATAAAAAACGGTTTGGTATAATAACAGATGAGAAGGGAGGATGCCGGTATGGCAAAAGAAGCGAAGAAATTAATCGCGAACAACAAGAAAGTCTACCATGATTACTTTCTGGAAGAAACCTTTGAAGCCGGCATTGCTCTTGCCGGAACAGAAGTGAAGGCGCTTCGCATGGGAAAGGGCAGTATCAAGGAAGCCTTCATCCATATTGAGAATGGGGAAGTTATCCTATACGGTATGCACATCAGCCCATACGAAAAAGGCAACATTTTCAATAAGGATCCTCTCCGGCCGAAGAAGCTTCTGATGCACAAGAAAGAGATTCAGAAACTGGTCGGTAAAATCGCACAGAAGGGTTACACGATTGTGCCGGTTGAGGTATACTTTAAGGGAAGCCTCGTAAAAGTTGAGGTGGCGCTTGCAAGAGGCAAGAAGCTTTATGACAAGCGGGCAGATATCGCAAAGAAGGATATCAGACGCGAGGCGGAAAGAGATTTCAAGGTAAGAAATCTCGGATAGGAATGCAAATCGCCCATTTCGGGCGTTGCAGATATAAATTTAATCCTGGGCTAGTAATGGTTTCGACGGGGATCATGCAGCTGGAGAAGCGAGTCGTATGGCGATGCGTGAAATGGCCAAATTAAAATTAAACGCTAACGATAATTTAGCATACGCTGCCTAGTTGCAGCAGCCGGCTCTAGGGCACTCACACTTTAGAATTCCGGCTTCGACTATGTGAGAAACGACGATGGTAAAGCTTTGAGCCATCGGGCGTATGATGAAGCTACTGAAATCACAAGGGTGTTTATCCTCGTGTGACAGAGGGAATGTTAAACGATAAACTACGCTCGTAGAAGGACAGGGAATTGGTTTTCGGACATGGGTTCGACTCCCATCTAGTCCATTTTGCTGCCAATAAGGCGCATTTGAAATCACAGGCAGCTGAAGCATTATTGTGCCAGCCAGCTGCTTTCCGGTTTCGCTATAAGTCTTGCATTGTTATATGCCATATCTAAAGTTAAACAGGTGTGACCCTGATAATAATCCCCTACTTTGGTTACGGCCAATGCAAGTGACGGATTTTCATCATCTTCCAGACACAACGGAAGCAATAATTGTATGATTCCTTCATAATATTGAGGAATTGCCAATTTATAATTGGCGGAAACTTTCTTTTTCATACTTTCTATGGAACCGTTAAGATTATTAAGTATGTTTTTACTGTCCTTCAATTTTTCGGGTATTCTGTTTATATTTTTTATATCTTTAAGAATATGTTTATAGTTGATATTGATTTGATAATGCCAGTCAAATAATAACAGAGACGGATCCTCAAAATAGTTTGCTCTTGATGGTTTATCACTTATATTCATACTTCCCAGATCGTAATCTGTCAAAAACTGCAATCTGTTTTTATCCTGATAAGCATATATCGGCTGATAAAATTCTGTAAATAATCCCGTATTAAATAAGGCATATTCCCTTTCTTTATTGATAACAATATTCTTCTCAGAACTAAGTTTCTTATATGTATGAAGCATATAGTTTGTAAGTATTTTATTATCTGGATAAGTATCATTCGACCAATTTTCTTTCATAGCAAATGATGATAGTTCCTGTGTATAGTCATTCCAATTCACTTGAAAATAAGCCATATATTCACACCCTTCCTTTTTTGAATGATACGAATATTATATCATTTTTCTTTGATTTATGGAAGAAATTCTTTGAGATTCATAGGTCATCGCAATCAATCCTTGCTAATTGAATAGGCTTGACACATCAGCGGACAATTGATATACTAAACCAACAGTTAGAGAAGACTAACCAAGAGAGGGAAGGGTACATATGTTTACTTTTTATGGTTTAATGATTCCTTTTATTGGAACGGCGTTGGGCGCGGCATGCGTCTTTTTATTAAAAAATGAGATTAGACCGTTGATACAGAAAGGGCTGCTTGGATTTGCTTCCGGTGTTATGGTAGCGGCGTCGGTCTGGTCACTTTTGCTTCCGGCTATGGATATGTCTGAGGATATGGGAAAGCTTGCTTTTATACCTGCAGCTGTCGGATTTATGCTGGGAATGGCATTCCTTCTGCTCATGGACCGGCTGGTTCCGCATCTGCATCTGGGCAGCGAGATTTCCGAGGGACCAAGAACATCATGGAAAAAGACGACCATGCTTGTTCTTGCGGTAACGTTACATAACATTCCTGAAGGCATGGCGGTCGGAGTCGTCTTTGCGGGTATGCTGGCAGGCAATACCGGTATTACGGCGGCAGGCGCATTCGCCTTGTCACTTGGAATTGCAATCCAGAATTTTCCGGAAGGAGCGATTATTTCACTTCCGCTGAAAAGCGAGGCGGACATGGGAAAAGGAAAAGCCTTCTGGTATGGCATTATGTCGGGGGTTGTAGAGCCGATCGCAGCAGCGCTTACCATACTGCTTTCCGGTTTGATTGAGCCCTTGCTTCCGTATTTGCTGGCGTTTGCAGCCGGAGCCATGATTTATGTGGTGGTGGAGGAACTGATTCCGGAAGCATCAGAGGGCGACCATTCCAATGTTGGCACGATCGGCTTTGCGGCGGGCTTTGTGATTATGATGGTGCTGGATGCAGCGCTTGGATGATGACAGCCTGCGGCAAAAAAGTTAAATTGTTAAAAATCCGGCTTAGCTTGACAAAGCATATCCGATATGGTAGAACATACTACGAAAAAAGCAATAGGTGTCGAAGCGCTTATGCGGCTTCGGTGAAAAGGGAAACAGGTGCAAGGCCTGTGCGAACTCGTCACTGTATATAGCGTAAGAACAGATCAGAAGCGTTTGCTTAGCCACTGGAAACGGGAAGGCGATTTGTTTTAGCTATGAGCCAGGAGACCTGCCTGTATGAATGACTTTCATAAGCCACGAGTAATTGGTTTGCAGTCAAATAGAATGTGTGTCACAGAATTCCTGACATGGAATTTTGTTTTCTATTTGTGCATTTTTTGCTTCTGGCCGATTGCAGGTCAGGAGCTTTTTTTATGGGCAGCAGGAAAAACAAAAGGAAAGAGAGGAAAAATTATGAAAAAGAGTACCAAAATTGTGATCGCAATTGTAGCAGCGGTTGTTGTAATCGCTGCGTTTGTCGGAATTTACGTTGTATTCGGGCCAAAGACGGCGCAGGGCGCAAAGGCAATTACTGTCGAGGTGGTAGACAACAACGGCGGGAGCGTTACCTACGAGACAAGAACAGATGCGGAATATTTAAGACAGGCTTTGGAGGAACTGGATGACGCTACCGATTTTGCAATCGCCGGAGAAGAGTCCGATTATGGCCTCTACGTTACAACGGTAAATGGAATTACGGCGGATTACGACGCAGATGGGGCATATTGGTCAATTTATGTAAACGGAGAATATGGTATGTACGGCGTGGACACGCAGCCGGTCACAGATGGAGATACATACAGCATAGTATATGAGGTTTATGTTGCGGAGTAAAAAAGAACTTTTTTCTGTAAAAGACATAGCGGCAATCGGAATGATGGCCGCTATGCTTGAAGCGGTAAAAGCAGCGTTACAGGCGGTTCCGAATGTGGAACTGGTTACGCTGCTTATCATATTGTTTACGCTTTTTCTGGGCTGGAAGACCCTGATTGCAGTCTGGGCATTTGTCGGAATAGAATGTGTGGTATGGGGAATCGGACTCTGGACAATCATGTATGCGTACATCTGGCCGCTTCTGGTGCTGCTCACGCTTCTTTTTAGAAAAACAAATTCACACTGGGTATATTGTTTTCTGTCCGGATTTTTCGGACTGTTTTTTGGCGCATTCTGTTCCGTCCCATACTTTTTCATCGGCGGTCCGTCCATGGCGGTAAGCTGGTGGATTTCCGGTATTCCATATGATATCCTGCATGGAATCAGCAATTTTGTGCTGTGTTTTGTTCTGTTCCGCCCGTTACATCTGGCGCTTACCGGAATAAAAGTCTCGTTATGGAACGATTGACATCCGGCTGCCATGAACGGAGGCGGAGCACATGTTGTCCGCAGAGATTGGAAAATAATTTGTATATATTTGTTTTGAGGGGTTAATTATCCTACGCTTCTTACCGATATTCTTTATACAACAACATATAAGATATTCGTGCAAATGGATTTGCAGGTAAGTATTCAAGGATGATGAGAAGCGGATATAGGTATGCCTATATCTTTTTTTGCTATTACAAATCAGAAAACAAGGCATTTTCTGCCGGCTATTCCTACAAATTCATGAACTAAATATCCTTATGAGTCCATTTTTTGCAAACGGATTTGCAAAAGGCAAACGGAAAGGAGTCCAATATGAAAATTGCAGGCAGTTCTATTGAAATGTCCGCCAGTCATGCTGCAAGCTCTTTTACTTACCAGCAGTCTATGACGATGCAGGCAAAAGCGTCGGAGAATCTTCCGGCGGCGATTCTTACGCTGTCCAAGGAAGCGGAAGGCAGAACTTTGGCAGAGGACATGAAGCTCTATCAGGAAAAAGAAGAGGAGGAGACAAAGAAAAAGCAGGAGGAAAATCAGAATAAGTCTATGAAATTGTTCGCGGAACAGATGAATCAGGCGAACAAAACCGCCCCGGAAAGACGCATAGAAATTTCGGACAGCATGAAAATGCAGCTGGTGCTTTTAAAGAAGCTTCTGAGTATGGTCGGCAGCAAAAAAGGGGTAAAGGATGAGGAGACAGGCATCTACGATATGCGAAGCAAAGCATATCGGGGATTTGAAACGACGAAGCAGGCTGCCTTTTCGGTTGCTTTATCGAGCACTTCATCCCATGGAGCAGCATCCGGCGGCATACAGGCAGGCACAACATCAAGCGGTTCCGTCTGGCAGAAGGTAACTGCGACAAGCGGCTTTACCACAGAGACGGAGAGCATGAGCTTTGCGACAGTCGGAAAAGTGCAGACCGCAGACGGAAGAAGCATTGATTTTAATATGGAGGTATCCATGTCGCGGGCATGTATGAGCACGTTCGATACGCTAAAGACGGAGGAGCTTGTTCTGACGGATCCGCTTATGATTAACCTGGATACCGATATCGGAACTGTGACAGATCAGAAATTTATGTTCGATCTGGATTCGGACGGAAAGGAAGAAGAAATATCTTTTGCAGGAGAGGGCAGCGGTTTTCTTGCACTTGATAAGAATGGAGACGGCAGGATTAACGACGGCTCTGAACTGTTCGGAACCAAGAGCGGCGACGGATTTAAAGATCTGGCAGGCTATGACGAGGACGGTAACGGATGGATTGACGAGAACGACAGCATTTTTGAGAAGCTGAAGGTCTGGACGAAGGATGAAGAGGGCAATGACAGACTGCTGGATTTAAAGCAGGCGGACGTCGGTGCAATCTACCTTGGGAATGTCGATACGGAATTTACTTTGAAGAATGAGGAGAATCAGACGAACGGTGTGCTCCGCAAGACCGGTGTTTATCTGAAGGAGTCAAGCGGTATGGTTGGCACGATGAACCACGTAGATCTTGCAATCTGACAATATACGGCTGAAATGGATGTACTACCAGTTTATATCCATTTTATATATAGAATTCCCCGGCGATATGCAGGGGAATTCTTTTGCCGTTTACAGCTTCTTTCGGTTGACCATTTTGCGGAGGAAAGGTAAAATAAATCCATTGTTACAGGGAGGATGAATTATGCATTTTTTAGACAATATAAGAAAAGCGAGACCGACGCGATCTGTCTCGGAGAAAATTCTGGTTACACTTGGAATTCTGGTACTCGGAATCATACTTGGGATTCTGGCAAAGTATCTGGATGCGCATCAGGCGGAGCTTCCCGACATGCTCTCACGTGTGGATCATTTTCTGGATTTTCATAATTTTCTCGGAGGGCTGGCGCCTTGGATTCTGATTGCAATATGTATCGCTGTATACAGCAGAACGCCGATCCGCGCGGCAATCAATGTCTTTGCTTTTTTCCTCGGAATGGCTGCAAGCTATTATCTGTACTGCTATTTTGCGGCGGGATTTTTTCCAAAGGATTACGCGATGATATGGATTGTTCTTACGATACTTTCGCCGGTTTTGGGATTTATCTGCTGGTATGCGAAGGGGCGCGGTATTCCCGCCATAATCATTTCCGCATTGGCACTTGCGGTGTTATTTAACTGTGCGTTCGCGTACGGCTGGTCATACGTCAGCGTAAAGAGATGGATGAACGTACTGATGTACGCAATCGGGGCAGGTGTGCTTTACCGCAAGTCGAGAGAGACGGAAGGGATGCTTGCGCTTTCTGTCGTGTTTGCAGTTCTTTTTCATATTTTTTTGCCGGTAACATTCGGATAAGGAGCTTTTGGTATGGAACATAAATTATCGGTATCAAAAATAATAGCCATCGTATGCATCAGCATAATGATTCTTATTATGCTTGCTGTCGGAATGATCATTTATCAGACGAAATATAAAGTCACGCAGATTGAGACATACACGACTTCAGACGAGCGCTATTCTTTGGAAATCATGCAGATTGGGGAGCCGGATTTTCCGTTTGGCGCTGCACATTGTAAGATGGAGCTGTTTGCAGGCGAAAGATTCGTTTCCCAGTATTCTTTTTCCATCTATGACGATGGAGCGTCTGCAGGGATGAGTAATTTTGAAGTGTATTTCCAAGGTGAAAATGTACAGGTTATTGTAAGAGGAAGCGAGCAGCCGGATACCATATACCGCTTGTTTTACGACGGAAATGTGACCGAGGAAGCGGTAGGAAAACCGACAGCGGAAGAGTCTGCAGAGAATAAACCTGCGGAGTCGTATGTGTTCGGCGCGGAAGACTCCGGAAATTATGACGAGGACATGGTGCTTGACGAATATGAGGACCAGCAAATCAAGAGAGAATACGAAGCGATTTTTGAATATCTGATTACCGAAGGCGCGCTGTCGGATTTCCAAACCGCAGAAGATGAGAACGGCAAGTCGCCAAAACTGCAATTTTATTATTCCGCAAAAGGCGAGGAGAGGGCGATTGTTTGCCGGTATGAAATGATGATTGACGATAAGACGGCATATGCCGAGCGGGAGCTGCAGTATAATAAGAATGTGGATGGAGAGGATGAATTTGTCTATCAGGAGAATTACCGTTTCACAGAGGGCGGAGAGGCAAGGGACTCTTTGATTCTGGATTTCTTTATGGTAAATACCGAGACATTAGAGGTAACGGATACCGGAAGAACTACCTGGTAGATTTAATAAAATCATAATATTATGCTAAGAGAACATTAAAACAAAATCTCCCTTGTTTGTGGGATAATAGAGCCATGACACAGGAGGTTTGGGATGAGCAGTCAGAGTATACAAATGATCGATCTGCAAAGGGACGATTTTACGCAGAGCAGGAGAGAACAAGAACTTAGGAGAGAGCAAGAGCTAAGGAAACGAAAGAGAAGACGCAAGCGCCAGAGGCAGCTGTACCGGAGGATTGCGTATGGGACGCTATTGCTGGTGCTTGCGGTTCTCGCGGCTGGTTTCGTGAAAGGACTTTCCGTCGGCGGAAATATAATAGGGGCGGCGAAATCAAAGGCCGGTCAGAAGCAGATAGAGGCGATGGGAAACGGAGAGTATCCGGACAGCCTTGTGGATTTGTATGAGCGGAATGAGGAAGCGCGCGATTTTGTGCTGGGATATCCGGATTATAAGGGAAATCCGGACGAAATCGATATCAGCAAAGAAGTGGAGCGGGGAACGATTCCGCATTTTTTACAGTGGGACAAGAGATGGGGCTACGAGCAGTACGGAAATAATTTTCTTGCGATTACCGGATGCGGGCCGACCTGTCTTTCCATGGTATATTGCGGGCTGACCGGAGAGGATGACATGAATCCGTATGAGGTGGCAAAGCTGGCGGAACAAGAAGGCTACTATGTGGAAGGCAGCGGCTCCCTCTGGACGATTATGAGCGATTTTGCAGCCAATAATCTGGGGCTTAGTGTGATTGCGGTGCCGTTCGACGAGGAGCATATTCTGGCAGAGTTAAATCAGGGACATCCGATTATCTGCATCATGGGTGCCGGGGACTTTACGGATACCGGTCATTTTATCGTATTGTGCGGGGTGACGGACGAAGGAAAGATACTGTTGCGCGATCCAAACAGTATCAGGAATACCGAAAAAGAATGGGAGCTTGCGACAATCATGGCACAGACAAGAAATCTGTGGGGATATAAGGCAGAGTAGGTCCGGATGTTACAAAAAACGACCGTATGATACCGTTATAGTATTGCGGAATTTATTTTGCTCCGATATAAAAAGAACAGGAATAAGGTGGAGCGGAATGAAAATCGCAGAACAAATCCGGGGCAGACAGGAAAAGGAATGCAGGGATATATGGGGCGGTCTGCCTCTGATTATTTTTGTGACGGGACATAATGAACACATGCAGGATGCCTTCGGAGTGCATGCGTTTGCCTATTTGTTAAAGCCGTTTGAGAAGGCTGAATTTTATAAGGTTTACGAGCAGATGTTATCCGTATGGAAAAAACAGAAGCCGGACAGCGGGCGGTATCTTCTGATTAAGACGAGAGGGGAAGTAAAACGGATACCGGTCGGACAGATCGTATATATTGAAAGTGAAAAAATATTCTGCATCTTCCAGACGAAAAAATTGCCTATTATGGCTCCATGGAGGAGCTTGCCAGCGAACTTCCGGACGATTTCTTTCGTGTACACAAGGGGTATTTCGTGAATATGGCCTGTGTGGAGCAATACGACAGAAGTGAAATTACGGTAAAAGGCGGCGTCGTTTATTTCTAAGAATTCCACAAATGTGTTCTCCGACGCAAGAAAAAACGGAACAACGGATGGCCCTCTTTCCCAGACAAAAGGAATGGTCACAAGCTATAACAACACCGTAAAGGGGCTTAACAGCACTCCGACGTCACTTAACCGGGTATACGGACAGTATGATGTAAACGGCGCATACCTGATCGCACTTCTCGGAGTGGGAAGCCGTTTTAGTTCCTGGTTCTAAATGTCCCGACGTAGAATCCGGTGTGCGGTGAGCTGGTCATTTTGTATTGCAAAACAGATTGCGGAGTGCTAATATAATAGATATCTATTCTTGTTTGCTTTTTGGGGAGGGTAGGACAGAGGATTAATATGAGTAAAGGAGAAAACGATATGAGCGGAAGCAGTACAAACGAGAAAAGGGAACAGAAGAAAAAAGCCGGTTCGAAGAGGAAAAGCTTAGGCGCAAGAGTCATGATTATTACGCTTATTCTTGCATTTTTTGGCCTTGCAGGAATAATTGCAAATAAAGCGGCGATGGTAACCGTTTCCGAGTATGTAAATTGTTATGATAATTATGTCGATATGCAGACAATGTCCGAAGACGCCGGGCGTGCATATATTGAAGTGCAGATGTATATGAGTCTGGCTTCTCTGGTTGGAGAGGGGCAAAACGCAGAGACGGTTCTTTCCTATGCGCAGGACAAGGCGAATATCGTATTGGAGAACTGTACAAGGCTGAACGAAATAGCGGGAACTCTTCAGATGCCGGCCTCAACAGAGCCGGATTCGGAATTCGCAGCGCTTGTTTCCAAATGGACGAGCGCGTTGACCGATTTCTGCACAATGGCAACGGATGCGGCATCGGCCGCAGCAGCCGGAGACTATTCAGCGGTGTATGCATTTGGAGAGATGCAGACGGAGCTCTATGCACAGATTGCACAGTGTGAGAGCGAATACGAAGAGCTGTTAGCTGCGCGTGTTGCTTATATTCAGAATAAGTCAGATATAAAGGTAAATGGTACGAACATTTTTAACAATATTCTGGTGCTGTTTGATTTGATTATTCTGTTTATCATCATTACCATTTTGTATTGGAATTTGGTAAAACCGGCAAAGATTTCCCGGGATCGGACGCAGAATATCGTAGAGAAGATACAGTCCGGAAACGGAGATTTGACAGAACGTATTCCGGTGCGGGCAAATGATGAAGTAGGCGCGCTTTCCACCGGTATTAACCAAATGCTCGGAGAGCTGCATGGAATCGTTTCTATGCTGGATAATCATGCATCAAGCCTGCAGACAGTTGCCAATAAAGTCGCAACGAATATCAAGCGTTCCGAAGATGAAATTGCAAATGTTTCCGCTACCATGGAAGAAATGTCCGCATCAAGTGAGGAAACCAGCGCATCGCTTACCCAGGTAACAAAGGAGATGGACGATATATCAGCGTTGGTAGACGGTGTATATGATCAGGCAAGGAATCAGTCGGATGTCTCCGAGAAGATTGTAACAAAGGTGGAAAAAATGCGGGACGGCGCGATTACACAGCGCGATGCCATCGACGTGGAAATTCAGAATATTGTTGCAGCTTTGGACGAATGTATCGTCTCCGCAAGACAGGTTGAGAAGATTCAGGAACTGGTAACAAATATTTTGAATATCGCAGAACAGACCAATCTCTTATCCTTGAATGCATCAATTGAAGCGGCAAGAGCAGGGGAAGCCGGCAAGGGATTTGCAGTCGTTGCAGATGAAATCAGTAAGCTTGCAAACGATTCATCCGATGCAGCATCTCATATTCAGAACGTTTCCGGCGAAGTAATCGGAGCGGTAAACGCTCTTGCACAGAAGGCGAACGAAATGTCGGAGATATTGAGAAACAATAATGCGGAGGGACGTGAGAGCGCGATTGCGATGTCTGACGCATATAAGGAAGACATCAACAGTATGGCGGTTTCCATGGAAGATTTTGCAAGCAGCAGCCAGAAGGTTCAGGAGGCAATCAGTTCAATTAAAGAAGCAATCGACGCAATTAATATTGCAGTAGAGGAAACGGCGCAGGGTATTACTACAGTTACTACAGCAACCGTAGATATTGTATCATCCATGAACGATATCGGAGAGAATGCACAGAAGAACCTGGATGTTTCCGAAGAGTTATACAATGAAGTGAGAAGATTTAAGATATAAGTAACTACATAGCATAAGGGAGCGTATAGAGAAATCTATACGCTCTTATTTGATTTAGGGAGGAAGAAAAAAGCAGGAACAGAATATTATTGGATATGCCAGAGTATCAATATCACAACAAAATGAGGAAAGGCAGGTAATTGATATGCCGATTCTTGATACAAGAAGAGAAAAGAATCGGCTTGGTACATTTATAAGTGATTTGATTCTTTTACTATTAAGCTATTTTAGCAGTTTCCAATATTTACTCTTGTTTTTTCTCCTCCCTCTGCATATAATAAAGGTAGGGAAAACCCTACTTTCCATATTTTTGAAAGGCGGTAAAAAATCATGTTAGCAAATACGTTTGTAGATAATGCGAAAGTCATGGCAAAGGGGCAGGTCACAATTCCGAAAGATATTCGTGAAGTTCTTGGAGTAGCAAGCGGTGATCGTATTACATTCATCGTTGAGGGAAATACTGTCCGCATTGTCA
>CAZTKM010000034.1:0-27948 GCA_964614035.1 uncultured Lachnobacterium sp. | reverse complement strand
AACCCTTGATTTTACTGGTTTTCTTTACCCAAAGTTTTCATCGTCGGGAACAGCAGCACATCCCTGATTGCCGGCGAGTCGGTAAGCAGCATAACAAGCCGGTCAATACCATAGCCGATACCGCCTGTCGGAGGCATACCGATCTCAAGAGCATTCAAAAAGTCCTCGTCTGTGTGCTCTGCCTCCTCATCTCCTGCGGCAGCCGCTGCGTCCTGAAGCGCGAAACGCTCTCTCTGGTCGATCGGATCATTCAGCTCCGAATATGCGTTGCACATCTCCCATCCATTGATAAAGAGCTCGAAACGCTCTACCTTGGACGGATCGCTTGGCTTCTTCTTGGTAAGCGGCGAGATATCAACCGGATGATCCATAACGAATGTCGGCTGAATCAGATTCTTCTCACAGTATTCCTCGAAAAATGCATTGATGATATGCCCCTTCGTGTGGCGGGCTTCATATTCGATATGGTGCTCATCGGCGATCTTCTTTGCTTCTTCATCGGTCTTAACCTGATCAAAGTCGATTCCGGCATATTTCTTAACCGCATCCGTCATGGTAATGCGCTCGAACGGTTTTCCAAAGTCGATGTCGATTCCATTGTAGGTTACGACGGAGCTTCCGTTTACGGTCTCGGCAAGGTACTTGAACATGGACTCGGTAAGCTCCATCATTCCATAATAATCGGTGTATGCCTGATACAATTCCATGAGTGTGAACTCCGGATTATGTCTGGTATCTACGCCTTCGTTGCGGTATACGCGGCCAATCTCAAATACTCGTTCCATTCCGCCAACAATCAGTCTCTTTAAGTAAAGCTCAAGGGAGATGCGCAGCTTAACGTCTTCGTTCAACGCATTGTAATGTGTCTCGAACGGTCTTGCTGCCGCTCCGCCCGGATTTGATACGAGGGTAGGAGTCTCCACTTCCATAAAGTCTCTTCCTGCGAGGAAGTTGCGAATCTCGCGAATAATCTGAGAGCGCTTGATAAATACGTTCTTACTGTCCTCATTCATGATAAGGTCAATATATCTCTGGCGATATCGCGCATCGGTATCGGTCAGTCCATGAAACTTTTCCGGGAGAATCTGCAGGCTCTTGGTAAGAAGCGTAAGCTCCTGCGCGTGAACGGAAATCTCGCCGGTCATGGTACGGAATGCAAATCCCTTTACTCCGTAGATGTCGCCGATATCAGACTTTTTGAAGTCTGCATATGCATCCTCGCCGATTGCATCGCGGGCAACATAGACCTGAATTTTTCCCTTCAAATCCTGAATGTTGCAGAAAGAAGCTTTTCCCATCACGCGTTTAAAGAGCATTCGTCCTGCGATACTTACAAAAATCGGAGAGGCATCCATGATTGCTCTTCTCTCATCGTAGTCACTTTTTTTGACTGCTCTTGCTTCCGCTTCCTCTAGTCCTTCGACGTTTGGCGCCTTGCGTCCTGCAAGAAGTTCTGCTTCATGCTTTTCATATTCCTCTTTTACCGTATCGGAATGATGAGTTACATCATACTTTGTGATGACAAACGGATCCTTTCCGTTTTCCTGAAGATTCTGCAATTTTTCGCGGCGCACCTTGAGCAGTTGGTTTAGATCCTGCTGTGCCTGCTGATTTGAATTGTTCTGTTCCGCCATATACCTGTCCCTCTTTCTTTTTTCTTGGCAAAAGAAATGCATCTGTTTATGCAGATGCATTTCGTGTCAACGTCTTATTCTACGGATCTTTGAATTTCAAGTACTTTGTATTTTAATTCGCCGACCTGAGTCTCAACAGTGACTTCATCGCCGACCTTCCTGCCGATCAATGCCTTGCCGACCGGCGACTCGTTTGATATCTTACCCTTTAAGCTGTTTGCCTCGGTAGATCCTACGATTTTGTACTCTAATTCTTCGTTAAATTCTTCGTCTAAGATGCGAACCTTACATCCGATGCTGATTTTATCAAGATCCACTTCTTCTTCCACAACAACTTCTGCGTTTTTTAAGATTTTTTCAATCTGCTCGATACGTGCCTCAATGTCTCTCTGTTCATCCTTTGCCGCATCGTACTCTGCATTCTCCGATAAGTCCCCCTGCTCGCGGGCTTCCTTAATTTTCTGGGAAACCTCTTTTCGTTTTACAACCTTTAATTCCTCTAACTCGTCTTCCAGCTTTTTGAGACCTTCGTAGGTCATAATGTTTTTCTTTTCCATTCGTTTACCCTTCCCTTTATATATTTTTCGCTATTTGAAAACCTGCTAACATATTTTTACGTCTAATTTAACTCTCGTATTATAGTCAATGACGCACTTTCTGTCAAGTATCGCCGCCTTTTTTGCCGGGAAAAATGTCTGCGCTTTTTCATCAGAAGCCTGCTTCCTTCATCTGCTCCAGCAGTTTTTCCAGTTCGTCATACGTCTCCACTTCATTGATTTTCCCCCGGAAGCGCGCGGAGTTTGGATATCCGGTTGTGTACCATGCCGCATGCTTTCGGATCTCGCGCATTCCGATATACTCTCCCTTGTATGCAATCATCATTCCTGCATGGCGGAGTATCATCTGTCTCATCTCTTCCGCCGACGGCTTCTTCTCATGCGCGCCGGTCTCAAAATAATGCAGTATCTGATGAAAAATCCATGGGTTTCCCTGTGCGCCGCGCGCAATCATAAATCCGTCGCATCCGGTCTGCTCCTGCATCGCAATCACATCTTCCGCCGATTGCAGGTCCCCGTTTCCGATGACCGGTATGGATACGCGCTCCTTTACCTGCCGGATGATATCCCAGTCTGCTTTTCCCGAGTAGTACTGTTCTCTCGTCCGTCCATGTACGGCTACTGCTGCCGCTCCGCATTCTTCTGCAATATGTGCAAGTTCGGGTGCATTTATGTGTTCTTCGTCAAAGCCTTTTCTGATTTTTACGGTAACAGGCTTACTTATCGCTTTTGCCACCTGCTCAATGATTTTTCCGGCAAGAACCGGATCCTTCATAAGCGCGGAGCCCTCCCCATTATTGACTACCTTCGGCACCGGGCAGCCCATATTGATATCCAAGATGTCAAAGGGGCGCTCCTCGATTTGATGCGCAATCTGCGCCATGACCGATGGATCGGCGCCGAACAGCTGAAGCGATACCGGTCTTTCTCTCGGATCAATGGTAAGCAGCTCTTCGGTGTTCTTATTTTTGTACAAAATCGCCTTGGCGCTGACCATCTCCATACATAAAAGCCCCGCCCCCTGTTCCTTGCAGAGCAGACGAAACGGCAGGTCTGTTACGCCCGCCATGGGCGCCAGTATTAAGTTGTTCGGCAGAGTTACGCTTCCAATCCGCAGCGGTTTAATCCTGTTCTTCATCCAATCCCCTGCCTAAAAATCTGACTTTGTAGTAGGTCTCAAGCGCTTCTAAGAGATCCCGTTTCTGATTCTGATACTGCTTGATTTTTAAGACGCTTCCGATTTCGTCATAAAAATAGTCTCCCGCTTCAGAGGATGTGCGAAATTCCAGTTCTCCATCCTCCGCAAAGACGACTTCCAGTACGCCTCCCACACCCTCTGTGAAAAGTACGCACATAATCTGCAGCTCTTCCTTGATTGATTCCGGCAGCTCTGCAAAGTTTGGATTGAAATAGTATTTCTGTTTGTATGAATTTGCTGCGCAGAGCACAATTTCTTCCCTGTTATACGTATCCATAGATTCCTCTGACCGATACCTCTCCACTGGACACCAGTTTTCTGGATTCCCAGGTGTCTACAATCAGCTCGCCTTTCTTTGTGATTCCCATTGCTTTTCCCTCAAACGGTTCCTTCGGATCTAAAACCCTGACGATTTTGCCCATATTGACAAGAATTGCGTTATATTCCTTTAAGAGCCCGCTCAAATCCTCTGTCCTTAAAAACTCTTCGTAATACTGCTCAAAATATTGTAAAAAGCTTACGATAATGTCGGCTCTGTGAAACCGTCTGCCGCACTGTAAAAACAGCGAGCCTGCACTCTCCTTCAGCTCTTCCGGAAAATCCTCATTATGTACGTTGATTCCGATTCCTATCACAATATGGTTGATATAATCGAACTGCGCGCTCATCTCCGTTAAGATGCCGCACACCTTTTTCCCCTGGATTACGATGTCGTTCGGCCATTTGATCTGCGCCGCCGCTCCTGTTATTTTTGTAATTGCCTTTGAGGCTGCAAGTGCGGATACCAGAGTAAGCATGGAGGCATTGTTCGGGTTGATCTCCGGCTTTAGCATGAGCGTCATAAAGATGCCGCATCCGGTCGGGGACTCCCAGCCTCTTCCTCTTCTTCCGCGCCCTGCGCTCTGCTGGTCCGCGACGACCAGCGTCCCGCTTGGATAATCCTGTTCGGCAAGTTCTTTTGCCTTGGTGTTCGTTGAATCAATCGTATCGAAATAAACGATTTCGTTTCCTGCCCATGCGGTATGTTTTAAGCTTTTTATTTCGGCGGCGTCCATGACATCCGGTGCGGATATCAGATGATAGCCTTTGTTTTGTAATGCTTCGATCTCATATCCCGCCTCTTTTAACTGGTTTATCGTCTTCCAGACGGCGGTTCTTGATACGCCAAGCTGATTGCACAGCTCCTGCCCGGACACATATCCGTCCGTCTGGCGGAGCATAGTAAGTATCTTCGTCCTCATACAGTCTCCCTATAAAACTTTCGCCCGGGACACGCCCGGACGAATGATACCTTTAGAAATTGTTGCATTAATCGGAAAGAGTTGCTTTCATGATCGCCTTGATCGAGTGCATACGGTTCTCCGCCTCGTCAAAGACTACGGAGCGCGCGCTCTCAAACACTTCGTTGGTTACCTCAAGCTCGCTCAGTCCGAATTTTTCATAGACCTGTCTGCCTATCGTCGTATTCAGATCGTGGAATGCCGGCAGGCAGTGCATGAAAATTGCGGTTGGTTTTGCGTTTGCGAACGCTGCCGCGTTGACCTGATAAGGCTTTAAGTCGTTGATACGCTCCGCCCACACGTCCTCCGGCTCTCCCATGGATACCCATACGTCCGTATAAATCACATCCGCGTCCTTTACGGCTCCTGCAGCATCCTCGGTAAGCGTGATGTGTGCGCCTGTTTCCGCGGCCGTTTTCTGACAGTATTCTGTCAGCTCGTCATTGGGGAAATACTTCCGGTTGGTGCATGCCGCAAAGTCCATGCCGAGCTTTGCGCAGGTTACCATAAGCGAGTTCCCCATGTTGTAGCGCGCATCTCCCATATATACCAGCTTTATTCCTTGCGTTTTTCCGAATTGCTCCTGTATGGTAAGCATATCCGCAATCATCTGTGTTGGGTGAAATTCGTTGGTCAGCCCATTCCACACAGGAACTCCCGCGTATTTTGCGAGTTCCTCCACGATTTCCTGTCCGTATCCGCGGTATTCGATTCCGTCGAACATCCTTCCAAGCACTCTTGCCGTATCGGCAATGCTTTCCTTTTTACCGATCTGTGATCCGGCCGGATCGAGATACGTGACATGCATGCCCAGATCATGAGCCGCCACTTCGAAAGAGCATCGGGTACGTGTACTGGTCTTTTCAAAAATCAACGCGATATTTTTTCCTGCTAATGTATCCTGTCTGATTCCCTGCTGTTTCTGGCGCTTTAGCTCTGCTGAGAGGTCAATCAGGTAGCGGATTTCGTCAGGCGTGTAATCCATAAGTTTTAAGAAGTTACGTCCTTTTAATGTCATTGCCCTTTCCTCCTCGTGTTTACGATGAAGTCATTTTAACTCTTTTATGCCGTTCTAGCAAGAAAAAATCCTTTTCAGGCACTTTTTCATGCTGCCTGAAAAGGATTTCCTGTTCTTTTCGCTGCGAAAACTTAATAGAACACATGCGCTCCGATTACTACGCCTTCATGGCCGGAGCTTGCGAGCTTGAAATGCATTGCGCCGCCCGTATTGTCCTGTCCGTCCAGCGCCGCCTGCGCTGCGGTAAGCGCTGTGCTTCCTACGCCCTTATTCAGCCGCTTGCTTAATGCTCCGTTTGATGCCGGTCCGAACTGCGATTTCTGGAAAATGACATCATAGATTGTATTCGGATATCTGTCGCTCTTGACACGATTCAATACGACAGCCCCTACGGCGAGCTGATTCTCATAGCACTGGTTTCCGGCTTCGCATTGGATAATCGCTGCAAGAAGCGTCAGCTCGTCTACACTCGCTGCAACTGCCGCCGTCTGAGTGATTCCATCGCTCGGCTTCTGCTCGGATGCAAGCTTTCTTTTTAATTCCGCTTCCTCTTCCATGGTAAGCGCCTCGCCGGTCTGAAGATCCACGTCTACATAGTCCTCGCTTACATAGTAGGTTTCCCCATTGTATCTTACCGCAACCCATCCGTCTGCCGTCTCCTCCTCGGTATCTACAACAATCTGGTCATTTTCTGCAAGTGTTGTCACAATACCGGACTCGGTCGACATATCTTTTCTGATGCGGAGTCCGCTCGTCTGGACGGTCGCTACCGTATCGCAGTTATCCAGAGCATACTCATATGCGTCGCTTCCGAATACGCAATACTCATTTTTTACATATCCTTCCACATTACCGGAGGAAATTTTCGTCCATTCCTCTCCCTGCTCCAAGATTGTTGCGCGGTCGCCCTTGTGGAGTTTTCCTACAATCTCGGCCTCTGTGCTTGCTTCTGCGCGCACGTTCATCTCTGTCTGGATGTCCGCCATAAGACAGTTCTGCCATGCAGCTTCCTCCTCTGACATTGGCGGGACTGCTGCGGCCTGCGCTTCTTCTACAGTCTCAAGAATTTCATCTACATCGGATGCGGTCACAAATTCGATGGTTTCTTTCTCGATACATGCGACATTCTCAACCGCTTCTGTTGCGGCGACCTCATACTCATCAAGGACAACCGCTACACCGGCGGTAGCCTGACCTTCTCTTAATTCTATGTGCTCCTGCGTCTCTTCTGCCGTAATCTGTTCTGTTGTAATCTCTTCGTTCTTTTCTGCGGTATCATTTGTTAAAACTGCTGTGACAGAAAATGCAATGGCCAGAATTCCTGTTGTTACAATTCCTACCAGATTTCTGTTAAATTTCATACATACCACCTCCATGTTTGTAACAATCTTATGTAGTTTGTTACAAACTTATTACGGACAGATTATATCAAAGCGCGAGCGAGTTGTCAAATTTTGGTAATATTTTTATAAAAAAAGAGCACATTCCCATTTGAATGCACCCTAACGTTTGGATAAATTAACCAATGTATTACGGAAAAATTTCCTGCAAAACCGCTGAAATTATGCGGCTTTGCTCCTCGTCCTTGGAACTTTTTTCCGGCTTTTTGTCCATGCCCTTTTGCATAACAGGTTCTGTTTCCGAACATTGTGCCATGCCTGTTTCGGGACTCGTGGATTCCTCCTCGCAAACGGCCTCCAGATAATTCTGCACTGTATGTATCACGTGATTTAGCTTTCGTTTTGTCGCACTAATCTTAAGTAAGGAAAGAACGGACAAAATCAGCAGGAACACCATCATACCCAGCATAATTTCCGCCTCATAGGTTTGTCCCAATATTAGAATTTCTTTCATATCCTCTGCTCCTTTTTCTATGCTTTTTTCGTAACTAATCAGAACCCCACCCTATACATTCGCGAAACCATGGGCGGTTGCTCTATTCGAGCCACCCTGCGAATAGGGTTCTGAATCGTTACTTTCTTTCTATATTATATAGAAAGAATTTTTTGAAAAAAAGAGGTCGCGCATGTGTTTTCGCCGCAAGTTTTGCGGCTTTTCGACAAAACTTCCAGAATTAATCTTTCTTGACTTTTATACTTTGGAGTATAATATTAGGAAGAGATATTTTTTACATAGAAAGGATATTAGCATGAAGAAAATCGTAATGACTGGCGGCGGCACCGCAGGACACGTTACACCGAATATTGCTCTGATGCCAGCTTTAAAAGAAGCCGGTTATGAAATCTACTATATCGGTTCTTATGCCGGAATGGAAAAAGGCCTCATTGAAGCCCAGCATATTCCTTATTATGGGATTTCCTCCGGAAAACTCCGCAGATATTTTGATTTAAAAAACTTTTCGGATCCTTTTAAAGTACTGAAAGGATATGGCGAAGCGGTTTCCCTTATGAAAAAGCTGAAGCCGGATATTGTCTTTTCCAAGGGGGGATTTGTTTCCGTTCCGGTCGTACTCGCCGCAAAAACCTGCCATGTTCCGGCAATTATACATGAATCGGATATCACTCCGGGGCTTGCAAATAAAATTGCCATTCGCGGCGCCAAAAAAGTGTGCTGTAACTTCCCCGAGACTATGAAATATCTTCCTGCAGGCAAAGCGGTTCTTACCGGCTCTCCCATCCGCGGGGAATTATTTCTTGGCAGCGCGCAAAAGGCAAAGCGGCTTTGTCATTTTGCCGACGAGGGCAGACCGGTTTTGTTGATTGTCGGCGGCAGCTCGGGATCTAAGGCTGTAAATGAGGCTGTCCGCAAAGTCCTTCCTCAGCTTTTGAAACGCTTTAACCTGATCCACCTTTGCGGAAAAGGCAACTTGGACGACAGTCTGAATGGTACTGACGGATATTGCCAGTTTGAATATGCCAACGCCGAGCTTTCCGACATGTTAGCCCTTGCTGATCTTGTGATTTCCAGAGCAGGCGCCAACTCTATTTGCGAGCTTCTTGCTCTCCATAAGCCAAATATTCTGATTCCGCTCTCTGCAGCGGCAAGCCGCGGGGATCAGATATTAAATGCAAAATCCTTCCGGAGTCAGGGATTTTCCTTTGTACTTGAGGAAGAGAATTTAACGGCAGAGACACTGCTTGATGCGGTAAAAGAAGTCTATGAACACAGAGATACCTATAAAAAGGCCATGGAGGAAAGCGGTCAGATCGATTCCATAGCGGCCATTGTGAAGCTAATCAAAGAAGAGAGCAGATGACGCCTTCGCTTTTTCAAAGGATCGGCAGTAAAACCGCTGCCGGTCCTTTTACAATTTCATCTCCTCGCAGATGGATTTCATCTCTTCATCCGAAAACTCGGCATGTCTCCATGAAAGAACCCCTGCATTCTGATCTGACTTATATCTCGGAATGAGGTGCATATGGAAATGAAATACCGTCTGTCCTGCAATCTCTCCGTTGTTCTGTACAATGTTATATCCGTCTGCCTTCAGAACTTTTGTCTCATGTGCAATTACTTTCTTTGCAAGCGTTGCGGCTTTTCCTAAAGTCTCGTCATCGATTTCGTATACGTTTGCAAAATGCTCTTTCGGCAGAATAAGCGCATGTCCTCTCGCAGCCGGGCTGGCATCCAGAATTACACGAAAATCGTTATCTTCGTAAATCGAATTCGTTGGAATCTCTCCGTTCGCAAGCTTACAGAAAATACAATTTGAATCCTTCATTTTTCTATCTCCTTTTCCACATTTTCTATTTTTCGACGAAATTTGTAGTTGCCATTTTTTTAAGGTAATGCTAAACTCGTTTTGTTGGAGGAAATATATGCCAAATAATAATCAAATGGAAAACACATTACACGAAATCATAAATTCGCTAACCACAATCAACAGCTCGCTTCAATTGATTCAAAAGCAGCATCCGGAAGTCAGAGACTATCTTTTCTGGGAAGATGTCATGGTAGATATCCATGCGCTTACCGACCGGATTACTTCTCTGATAAACGCTAATCAAAACGAAAAATCTGATCCAGCGTCCTAAGCGTCTTAAAATTCCCCTTCGCGGTCATTTCACCTGTCATAAACGCCCGCTGGAAGGTCATTCTGCCATCCACAATTGCCTGCATAACCTCACTGCTTGTCTTTGCGTAGACGTCAATCGACTCTTCTTTTCCATAGTGAATATCCAGATCGCTCCCGGAAACAAGGATATAAAGCGGCTGCCTGCCCTGATCGATATCAATGGAATAGCTCGCGTGGAAATCGTCCAGCGGCATAAAATGCGCCCTCAGCTCGGTAATAAAGGCGGTTCCCTCTTCTCTCTTTGACTGCCCAAGCATATCCTTGAACATCGTTGCAAGCTCTTCGATATCTTCCTTCTGCTTCTTTACATAAGAATCATCCGATACATACTCCGACAGCTGTTCGCTCTCCTGCGGCGTCAGATTGAGCTGCTGTGTCCGAAGCACGTTCTGCTTAATTGCAAGATTGCTGGTCGGAATACTCTTCATTCTCTGCGATATGGTGCGATACAAATTTTCCGCCTTCTTCTCAATGATCAGACTGTAATCCTGATTCATCTCGAAGGTAACCAGATCATCTACATATCCGCATATGCCTGCACAAGGAAGTCCGCCTAAAATCTCCCATGCATTCATAAGCGCAAGCTCTCCCTCGCGCTCGCCGTACGTCGTCGACATTACAACCGGCTGCATATATGTAGTCGCAATCTTGCTCTTGTCTCCGTACAGCCAGCATGCGTCCAGAAATTGCTGCATGTATCCGCCGATTCCAAGCCATTCTACGGTTGTCGCGAGAATAATTCCGTCCGCTTCTTTAAACGTCTGTGGAAGTGTTGCGATTTCATTCTTATGCTCATAAATATTATATCGCGCGACATTCACACGAAGCTCTTTCAATACCTCTCCCATTTTATTTAATACATAAAGTGTAGGGTCGTCCAAAAGTCCGCGCCCGCCATAATATACATTGATTTTCATTCGTATTCTCTCCATATATTCTTTCTATATTAAAGTATATGAATTTTTACGCATAAAATCAATCTCAATCTGTGGTTTTCCTTAGATAAACCGATACTTTACATCCGCAAAGCAGAGAATATCGTTGCTTCTTAGCCTTTGCCGCTCGTGGTAATTTAGCAGTTTTCCGTTTATCATGCAGCCATTTGTGGAATTTAGATCCTCCAGATAGTATTCCTCATTCTCGTAGGATAGTTTTGCATGTACATGGCTGATTGTCTCCTTATTTATCCTGATATCTGCATCCTCCCCCTTTCCGATAATTGCATCTTTCTTTTCCAGACGGATATCCTGAAAATTTTCATATCCTTCATACAGAAGCAGTCCATCCGGGTGTTCCCGATAGTCGCTTAAACATATCGTAGGATGAAGCGGCCTGTCCTCCGGCGCCGGTTCGTAGTCAGGCGGATATATGACCTGTCTCTTTTCCCTCTTTCCTTTTTCGAATAAACTGCCCTTTTGAGCCGCTTTTTCTTTGTTAAATTTTGTTTTTATTTTTGACTTTTCGCCAGCAAAAACGGCTGTCCACTCCTTTACGGCTTCGTTTTCCAATACTTTTTTCCAAATTTTTTGCTTTCGTTTTGGCGCCATGTTCTCCTTTGGCCCTTCATAGGACTTTTGAACTGTTATTTCTTGCCGCTTACTCTCTTTTGGTTCGGAATTTCTTTCAAGCGAGGATGTTTCGGCGTCCGTCTGCCGGTTTATTCTGCTCTTTGCAATGGACTCCTGAATATCCCAAATACTATACCCATCCTCCAAAGTCTTCTCATATAATTCATAAGCCATGGAAACGGCGTCCGCATCCTTATGATTGATTTTTGTCAGCAAATACTCCATCAGTCTTTGAAATTGCAGGGAAAGATTTACGGTATCACAAGGATAGAACGTAAAAATAATTTCCTGCGTGTGGTTGTCTACAAATAGATACTCCGGCTGCAGAAGAAGACCATCCGGACTTAGCATGTGCTTCTCCATAATTACGGCTTGACTGCAGACACTTATCACCACCTTCTCCACAAACGCAATTCCTATTTCATGGAATTGACAATAGCTTTCCAAGGATTGCTTTCCGGAAATCTGATACCAATACTCTGCTTTTCCGTTAAAAAAGCACTTTTCCATCGCAAGAATTCCCTTTGGCCTGTTTTTTAATACGATTCGTTCATCCAGCGTATCCTCTTCTTCGATCTGGATTTTCATATAGCTTCCGCTCAATTGGCGCTCATACTCTGCCGCTTTATTCATCTGTCAACCACTCTCCTACCGTCGTACATTTATAAAAATCGGAAACCGCCCAGATATCCTCCACAATCCGGCTTTCGTCCTGCTCCTTTACCTGCGTATATAGAAAAAGCCCTGACCGTATGGTTCCTGCCATAAGAAACAGAAAGAACGGAATGAGTATGGCCGCCTCAATTGTGTAACTCCCTTTTACTGTTTTCATCCGCATAAGAAACACTCCATGATATATCCGCATAATAGAAAGGGCACGAACGGAATCGCATAATCGCGCCCTTTATGAAAAAACAGAAGCAGAATCAGCGCGACCGTTCCCGCCAGACAGACCGCTATCATACATACCAGAACCAGTTCCTCTATAGCAAGGTAACATCCCAGTGCTAATAACAAAAGTCCGTCGCCGTAGCCGATTTTTTCCCTTGTCAGCTTTGCGAAAGCCAGAGCAAGCAGCCCCGGAATTAGTGCCGCCACAATCCAGAATCCCAGATTTTTATTTATGATCTGATAACCCATGCCAATCAGCGCGTAGAAGATAACCACCATGAGCGATATTTTTTTCTCTCTTAAATCCAAAATGCTGTTCCAGATTAATCCGCTAATTGTAATTCCAATCTTTACCGTTTCCATTCTTATCTGTCCTCGTCCGGCGCTGCCTCTATTCTTCCTGCCGCGCACTTTTTACATGGATGCCGCGTTCCGACCTCCGACAACCGGATCAGGTAGATCGTCCGCTTCAATCCTCCACAGCTTATACTGCTGTGATAAGACTCCCCATAGCTTGTGATATATACCTTTTCCGCGTTTGAAATTTCTGCCGCGCAAAGCTCGCATGGGTAGTATTTATGTTCATTTTGATTTCTCAGGCCTGCAATCTGCGCCGCTTCTACGGCTCGAATAGACAGATCCAGATAATTGCAGTCCTTTGACATATGATATGCCTCTCCGTATTCCGTCACATATACATAGGTTAACTGTTCGTCCGGTTCTACCGGCTGCCCCGTCCATTTCTTGCTTTTACTTTCCTGAAAGATTGTTATCCCCTTTATCTGAAAGAACCCAATCGGAAATTTCACGCGATAACAGGCTTTTAGATCAATATATTCCCCGGAGCACTCTGACGTAAGCAGGGATATTCCCCACAAACCGCCTTCCACATATCGGTCAACCACATCCTGCCGGCCGATATTCTCCCGAAAAAACAATTCCGCCGTCCCCAGCGAAGCCGCCGGGGATTCCAGCTCCGATGCGATTGCCGCCGTCCTCCGGCTGGAATATGACAAGGCACTGTACACACAGGTCTGTACCATAAGCACGCGGAAGAAAAAGAGCAAAAACAACCAGAAGCCTGCGATAAGAGGTATCACGACGGCGGCCTCCAGGGTATAGGAACCGGTGCATAGGGGTGTCCCGTTGTAAAAATTATTGACCAATGTGCTTTGTGCGTGCGATGTGAGAGATTTGCGCGTCATACGTTTTCTATTCCTATAACAACGAAACACCCCTATACACCGGCCTTTCTATAGGAATAAGACCTATCCTCTTTGAAAAAAAATTCCTTTTCCATTTTATTTGTCAATCCTTCCATCCCGAAAAAAATGGTATGGCAGCTATATTCCATATGAATTTTTGCCTCCAGCACCATTCGGTCCATCTGAAAATCAGAATAGTAGTCCATCCCTTGAACGGTCGCCTCCATAACGTCCATCGCACGCAGGGACAGCTCTTCTTCACTTTGCATAAAAAGCAGAATTCCCAAATAACCGCCGTATTTTAATCCCTTTTCACAGTTCTTTGCCTTTCCCAAAGTAAGAAGGCTCGTAGCGAGTCCGGTCACATCCGAAGTCCACTCCGAAGAGCTTTTGATCATGGATATGCTTCCCCCGGAAAGGAGCGACCGGACATCCAGTATGCTCTCCACGTAGGCCCAGGCCGCCAGAATTCCCCATTTTACCGTCTCTAATACAATCGGGTTTGCCGACTCTCCCGCTAAATATACGGCAACTGCCATCGCTTCCGACTGTTTTCCGGAATCGGCAGCTAAACACATAAGGTTCGAAGCCGCACGTATTGCCAGAATCTGATTCACTACGGTCTTTAGATTTTCCGCATCGGAGTCCTTTCCGGCAATCACATACTCCTGCTCATACGAGAGCGCGCGATTCTCCTCTACATTTGTAAAGCAGCCCAAATACTCTCCCAGATACTGTTCCAGTGCGATTCGGTCTGTCCATGCCTTCTCTGCCGGCTCCTCGTAATTGCCTTTAGACAGACTCCGCTTGGACACACATGATGAGCTGGAGATGCGCCTATCCGAAATCGGAAGCGAATCCGGCACTGCGAGGGCTAAAATTCCCTTCTCCTTCAGCTCTGAAAACACATCCAGCGGATTCTCCCTGACCTCTACCTCCGGCAAATCCTCATATTCTCCTTTGGTTCCCGATTCCTGCGACGGCTCTGCCTTCTCTGCCGTAATCTCTCCTGACTCCAGAGCGTTTACGGCCTCCTCCACCGCGGAATCTGCAGACGGCTCCTCCCCGGTCAGCCCCTTGACGCCCTCATACTGTCCGTACAGAAACTTTGCGGATTCCACCAGCATATTGTTTTGCATATAGGCAGCTGCGGCGTCCTCAAAAGCGCCTTCATCCGTAATGTACCGGTATTGGTACACATCCGCACCTACCGCTTTTACCTGTAAGAAATTGTTCCCGACCGGCCATTTACTGTTCTCCAATGGGGCAAGGTTCTCGTTCGAGAGTGCCTCCAGATACGCTTCCACGCTGCAAAACCGGTTATCCTCTTCTCCTGTCGCGTCGAACACCAGTAAATGGTATTCCTCCCAGAGCGGTCTAACGTATCCGGCAAACAGGGATTCTGTGACGGATGCCGTATTGATGGTAACAAGTTTTCTGATCTGACAATATCGGGCTGATTCCAACAGGGTAAAAAGGACTGCCGCCACCAGCATCATGCTAAGCAATCCGAAAATTGTTATGCTCGCTTTCTTTTGTTTCATGCCCTATACCATCTTTGCCTGATCCGTAATCGTATCGAATAGATTGTTCACAAGGGTAGTCAGCTGTTTCTTAAAAATCAAGACCAATCCAATTAAAACTACGAGAATCAGAATCATTTCAACCACTCCGACTCCATCTTCCTCCAAAATAAAATTCTTAAATCCTAACATAATTTTCTCCTTTCATGCCATAAAATCAATAATCGAAGGAACGATAACAATCGCCATCACAATCCCCATCATCAGAATCAGCGGAAAAATCATTTTGGTCGACGCCTCCTCCCCCAATTTTCTTGCTATGTGCTTTCGTTCCTCAAATGCTTTCTCTGATTCCTGCTCTAACATCTGGGTTATCCCCTTGGATCCCTTTTGCAGATTCTGAATCAAAATACGGACAAGGCGGTAATAGGAAGGAAGCGCTATGCGCTCGCCAAATTCCTGATATGCCTGTCTTTCACTCTTTCCTTCCTCCAATTCCCTGGATGTCCTGTACATCTCCTCATAGACCGCGCTTTTTCCTCGCTCGTTTTTTTGCCTCTTATCAATGTAAGAAGCGGAAATTCTATTCCAAGATTGTTTTAATGTCATCCCGGAACCCACTAAAATAGTCAGTTTGCTGATTAGATTCGGATATTCTGTCAACAGATCCTTCTCTCTTTCCTTTTTCTTCTGCTGCGCCTCTTCGACCCGGATCAGCGGGGACAGGCACAGTAGAATCAGCCCAACAAACAGTACTTTAAGTGTGATATAGTCCTTTTCCTTTACCCACTGCAAGGTAATGCCTCCAATCTGCATGGGCAGGGAAATTGTTTCTGTTCCTTCCTGTTTGTTCTGTTCCTCGAAATATCCGTCAATCTTTTCTAACAAAAGCTCCTCTGCTGTCTTTTCTTTTGGAAACGCCAGAAACGGAAACGTATACTCTTCCTTATAATCCCCGCAGGACAACGCTGCGCTTGCCGTTATAAGCGTTCCCTTGGAATCTAATCCGTCCTCGAGCAGCGTTCCATCCGCATCGATGGCTTTATAATCCGAAAACGTCCAATCCGCCTGCACGTTTCCTTCTGCGTAGGAGGAGGCAGCGTCCACATACCCGGTTACCCTTGAGAAGTCCTCGCCCTCTCTGCAGAAGCTTTCATCGATTTCTTCCTTTGCCTGATTCATATATTGCTGTGCCTCTTTCTCTGTGTATCTGGCTTCACAGACAGACACTTGATACGGATAATCCTCCAAAAGGTTCTCCGCCGTCAGGCGATAGGCCAGCTCCTGGTCTCCTTCCCCCGCGCCCCTGCGCAAAAGAACTCCCTCCTTCGTTCCCTCCTTGTCAAAAAAATCCGTATAGATTGCCGCCGCAAGGACAACAAGAAATGCGATTATAATCCATATTTTTCTTTTCTCTTTCATATCTACACCGTTATCTCCATGATTTTTTCCGCCAAATATATTGCAAAAATGTATATGCTAAGCGCGCAGGTCATAAAAGCCGCTCCCAAAGGATTTCCATAGAGAATATCGAGATAGCCGCCGGATGTTACCCGAAGATACAAAAGAATGAAAACCGGTATAATGTCCATGACCTTCTGCTCAAGCTTTTTTGCCGCTATCAGAATCTCAATCTCCTGTATGGTCTCCTGCTTCTGCCGTATATGGCTGACCGTCGTCTCAATAATTTTTGCAAAATCGCCGCCGCTTCTCTTTGCAAACCCGAATACTTCTGCAAACGATATCACATCCTCCACGCCTGTCCGATCCGCAAAATCCGATAACAGGCCCTCGATCGGCACCGACATCGCTGCCGTCCTATTGATTCTCGACAGTTCCGCACACAGCATACTGTTCTCTCCGTACAGGTTCGCAATCTCCTTCTGCGCCTCTACCCATGCGTTCTCCATGGAAAAGCCTGCAAAAAGAGCCGAGGACACTACCCTTATTGCGTCAAGAAACTGCATACAGATTTCTCTCTGCTGTTTCCGGATACCCGCCTTGATCTTTCGCTTTTTGAACACCTGATAGAGAACCGGCATGATAAGCATTACCCATATACAGTCGTAAAAAAGTACGGCTATCACAGCAGAGCCGGCTGCGGCAGCCAGCGCGGCCTGCGCTTTCTCCGGGACAGACAGCCTATAACTTCTGTAATTCTTCAGCTGTGGCGTCGTCCCACTGAAGTCCCGCGTCAATAATTCTCTGTCCATTTCTCAAGCATCCTACCTTCTTCAGTTCTCCGAGGACTTTTCCGTCCTTCTCTTCCTTCTCCGCAAACCGGAAAAGCGGATTCCACAAAATCTCTTTGTCCTCTATCCCGCAGATTTCTGTGATTTCCAATACTCTTCTGCTTTTGTCGCGGAGTCTTCCCAGATGAACAATAATATCGATCCCGGACGCAATCTGCCTCTGTATTGCAGAGAGCGGCAGTTCTATTCCCATCAGGACCATGGTTTCCAGCCGGGATACGGCATCCTTTGCGGTATTTGCATGGAGGCTGGTAAAGCTGCCGTCATGTCCGGTCGTAAACGCTGCAAGCATGTCAAATGCTTCCGCCCCGCGGCATTCTCCCACGATAATCCGGTCCGGGCGCATGCGAAGCGCCGTCCGAATCAAATCGCGTATTGTAATTTCCTTTACGCCCTCCATATTCGCATTTCTTGTCTCTAGTCGAATGAGATTCGTAACCCCCTGAATCCTCAGCTCCGCAGAATCCTCAATCGTGATAATTCTCTCATCCTTTGGAAGAAAAGCGGACAGCGCGTTTAAAAACGTGGTTTTACCGGAACCGGTTCCGCCGGAAACCACGATGCTGTATCTGGCTTTTACTAACGTCTCCAACAGCCCGGCAGCCTCCGCCGATATCGATCCCATGCGAACCATCTGTTCCATTGTCAACGGTTCCTTCGGAAATTTTCGTATGGTAATTACGGTGTGATCCACAGAAATCGGCGACAGTACGGCGTTTACGCGGGAACCGTCCATAAGTCTCGTATCGACAATCGGGGACGACAGATTGATGACGCGGTTATGATTCGCAACAATCTGCTGCAAAATATCAAGTACCCGCTCCTCGGACGCAAACCCCTGATCCCATCGGTATATCCGCCCTTCCTTCTCATAGAAAATGTTCTGAGGCCCGTTTACCATAATCTCCGTAACCGCCTCGTCTTCCACCAGTTCGGAAATGACATCCAGCCTGCGAAGCGAATTGAATACAAGCTCTTCCAGACTGACCCTCCCGGCAATCGAAAGACGCCTCTGCGGCGCTATGAGGGAAACCTCCTGCGCGATTAATTCCTGCAGCTTCTCATCCGAGGTCTCCTTCGTCAAATCCATCCGGTTAAGCACCTTCTCACGAATTTCTGTAACCATGCTATCCAATCTGCGTTACCTCCGGCACGAGCCTTCGAATCCGGTCTCCGAATTCGTTCCATTTCCATTCGTCCACCAGCCGCTCGCAGGGAATGACCTGCGCAGGACGAAACGGTATCTCCATTTTTATCATCTTTTCCGCCGCATCGCGCCATAGATTCCGGTCCAGCTCCCGTTCAAACTCATGCTCTCTCGCCTTCGCAAGACCGCTCTGTCCTTCCAGAAAGAAAACCGCCCGGCTTTGTTTGAGCACCTCAAAAAAGCCCGAAAATCTGGTTCCCAGATTTACCAGAATGACATCGTAGTTCATCTCGCTGCAGATTAGCTCAAGTATTTTAAAATAACTCTCGCTCTCCATACTACAGATGCACTCCGTATCGACTGCCGGATATACATAGTCCCAGTCTTCCCTGCGGCAGATGCAGGACAGCAGCCGGTTTTTTGAAAATTTTCCTCCTTTTGCCATTACCATCAGTTCTTCCAGCCCCTGGTTTTCCCCCTCGCCAAACATTTGCTGCAATCCGCTGTTCTCCTGTAAATCGAGAACCAATGTCCTCTGGGATTCGCCGAGTATAGACGCAAGCGTCAGCACAAACGGCAGCTGATACTCCGTCTCGGCTAATGAATACACCGCAAGCGTCTTTTGATTCAACGAAGGCATGTGATTGCCTGTTACCTCATAAATCCGGTCATCGACACTCTTTAAAATGCTTTCCACGATTTTTCCGGCATCCTGATATTTTTCTATCCGGCGGATCTGATGATCCTGCTCTTCCTGCTCCCCTGCCGCATCCTCCGTAAGATAAAGAACGGGCTTTCCCCAACCGGGAATCTTCCCTTCCTCCCATGCGTCGGTCAGCAGAATCTGTTCGCCGCGCTCGCCTGCATACTCCGCAAATTGCGGCATGGACTGATATCCATGCAGTTCAAACTGCTCTTTATAATGTCCGAATACATAATTCGTAAAACGCGCCTGATATTCCGCATCTTCCATGCAGATTGCCAGTTTCATTTTTTGCATATTGCTCCCTTCTAATGCCAGCCTCCCAGATACAGCTCAACTGCTGCCGTTCCCAAAAGAATGGCAAAAGAAAAGTGTATGAGATTGGTTTTGTTAGAAAAATCTCTCTCATACACTTCTTGTCCGCCCCTGAATCGTCCCCAAAGATATTTTGCGCCTTTTTGCAACCCCGAAAATAATCTATGGTAATAGACCATTTTTCCAAGGGAAAAGAGCGCCGCGATCAAAAACGACACAATCATACACATTATCAACTCATGAAAACGGAGAAACCCTCCGACAACGGAGAATAATTTGACATCGCCTGCGGCGATTGCTCCCAGAAGATAAAAGACATATAACACTATGACAGGAAAAGAAATGTTCCACAGTACGACCGGTACTGCGCCTACGCCCTCCGCTAAAATCCGAAATCCCAAAGAGAGCAGCAAACCCACGAGAATCAGACGATTGCTGATCTTCATGCGATAAAAATCCCCGATTGCTGCCAGGCATAGCACTCCATACAGCAAAAGGTTCTGTGCGACATGCACGTTCAATCCCGCATCACCTCGCTTTGATTTTATGTCGAATTATAGCAAGGCCTCCTGCGATTGTCCAGCACTTTTTTCAAAAAGTGGAATTTTTTGGGAACAATCCACAAATGAATTTCCATTTTTTTGTATAGATTTGCACAGGACTGCTTATACTTTTATCATAATCCGTTTTCCAAAAAGTGGAGGAATCATTATGAAACGAAATAAAAAATCGCTTGAAACAGATGAAGGCTATCTCATGCTGATCGATAACCTGAATAAGACTACGACCGAATTGAATATTACTTACACCAACCTTCAGAATGTGGTTGAACCGGATCTGATCGACTACTATATCTACCACGCAAAGGCCGTCCAGATGCGCTACAAATACTTACTGGAAAGCGTCAAAAAAATAGAGGATTCTTACGCGAAGAATCCCCTTGCCTGATTTTCTATGTAATCCTCGTTGAGCGACTTCGGCCCATAGGTCATGCCTGCATAGACCTGCTGGGCGTTGCTCATCATCGGCCCCGATGTATCGGATTTTGCGGCCTCCTTAAAGCTTTCGTATAAGCGGCGCAATATTTTCTCCGCGTCATACAGCGGCCCCAGATTGTTTGCATAAAGCGCCTTGGACAAAGAATTTCTCGAGTACATATATAAGGCGTACAAATTCTTTGCCAGCGGATACGTAAAATCCAAATCCCCGATCAATTGCGTCAGGACGTCCTGCGCCCTGTGAACGGAGTCCTTAAACAGATCGTGGCTGCCTGCCTGATACGCTTCCTTCGCATCCTCCGCATATGCGAAATAAATATCATAAATAATGATAATCATTTCCCCCTTGTTGCACTGGCTGAGCCTTCTGGTAAAATCGCTAATCTGCTCTTTTTTCATACAATTCCCCCGGCTACTGTAACATCTGAAGTACCATCTGCGGCATGTCGTTTGCCTGCGTCAGAACAGACGTTGCGGCCTGCTCCAGCACATTCTGCTGCGTATATTCCACCATCTCCGACGCCATATCGGTATCCAGAAGATTTGCGTATGCGGCCGTCATATCCTCGTGCGTCTCGCTTAAGCTTGCCTCGGTATGCTCCAAACGGTTCTGGAATGCACCGATCCGCGATCTTACATCATTTACCTGGGCGATTGCTTCATCCAATGTGACAAGCGCACGATCCGGGCCGCCGGAAACCGTCACGTCAACGGTGTCCAGATAGAGGGTTTCTGCAGAGACCTCCGGGATGCTGATGTCGATGGTCTGATACTGGTTTGCACCGGCCTGAATCTTCATCGTTCCGATTTCGGACACCTCCAGCATAAAATTCCCCTCGTCCGTTCCGGCAACTTCTCCATACGTCTCATCCAGAAGAAAATCAATTGAAAAACCATTGTAATCCGTTATCTTGATGCGGTTTCCGTCGGTTAATATCGTCGCGGTGGACGTAAACCCGGACACGTTGGTTCCGTCCGGATTTTTCTCATCTGTGAGGGAAGCTTCCGCATTTTCGCCGAATACCGTAAGCTCCCAGCACTCGGTCTCGGTATTGTACGCCGCAGTCTGCTGGTCTTCCGTTTCGTCTGCATTGTCCTTTATCTGAAATACACCCTGCAGATTATCGGAAATGGAAATCGCAATCTCTGCGCTCGTACCGTATCTGGTGGTCTCCATCAAAACCGTACCGTCATCCTGCCACTCCATAGTCGCGCCGGCCTGCTCCGTCGTGTCACGAAGCTGCAGATAAAAATCCTCCTTGGTCATTCCCTCGGTCAGCGTCATCGTAACGCCGTTTATGTAGATTTTTTCCTTGTCATAATCCGCCGGTATCAGACCTGTAGCACCATCGAATAGTCCGTCCGTACGAAAAGTCATCTTTGCCTTATCCGCAGATTCTGTAACGTTAAAGGTATATTTTCCGGAGGAGACGGTGTTCGAAACATTGATTCGCTCTGCGCTGTTCGGCGTCGCATAGACGCGCAGGTCGGACGAGCCGTCTAACAGATTCTTTTTGTTGTACTCGGTATCCGTAGAAATGCGGGTAACCTCTTTCGTCAGCTGATCGATTTCCGCCTGAATACTCTGCTTGTCCTCATAGCAATTGGTATCGTTACCGGCCTGAACTGCCAACTCCCGAATACGCTGCAGCATGGAGCTTACCTCGTTTAAGGCTCCGTCCGCAATCTGCATAACGGATACGCCGTCCGACACATTCGACTTTGCCTGATCGAGCGCGTTAATCTGTGCTCTCATCTTATTTGAAATTGCCATTCCGGCAGGATTGTCCCCCGGCTTATTGATCTTATATCCGCTTGATAAACGCTCAATGGATGCCGCCAGCCTATCCTCTGTGCGAAGCAGCTGATTATTTGCCCGCACTGCTGACATATTCTGATTAATCCTCATTGTAAGTCCCTCTCTTCTTTCAAATCCTTTTTCGCATCCTTGCTTTTATCTGTCGGCAATCCCTGCCTTTTGTCTTTCTGGATAATATATCGGCGCAAATTCCCATTTCATTAACAGAATAATTTGCAATTCCTAGGGAATGGTATTATAATAGCACAAGAAATTTACCAAAAAAAGGAGGTTTTAACCTATGGCCAGAGTTACCAAGGACACTATGATCGGCGAACTGCTCCAGATTGATTCCAATATCGCACCGGTTCTTTTAAACATCGGTATGCACTGCCTCGGCTGCCCGTCTTCCCAGATGGAGACGATTGAGGAGGCCGCTATGGTTCATGGAATTGATCCGGATGATTTAGTTGAAGATATCAACGGATTTTTAGAGCAGGATTTAGGCTGATTTCTTATACTGCTCCTCGCAAAAAAAAGCGTCCGCCAAATGCGAACGCTTTTTTATTTTTCTTACAACTGTGCCAGTGTCTGAAGCGCGTTTCCTTTTAAGATTGCCTTCCCATGCTCTGCAAAATACGCCCCGATGGAGTCGTTATAATTTCTCTGCAGCGCATACTCACAGATTACGTTGCACACCTTGTTGAACTGCTCCGGTGTATGCATACTCTTGTGAACCATCAGATAAAAACGGTTCGTCTCACTGTTCTTATACAGGTCGTTTTCTCCCTGATAATAGTCGTTTAAGACATGCGCAAGCTTCTCAACCTGCTCCATCTGCTTAAACTCAAACATCTTGGTCAGATCCGGAAGCGCTCTGAGCACCTGTTCCTCCTCCGGCTTTCTCTCATCCGCCTTTGCGGCCTCCTGCTCATGGTCTTCCTTCAGCTTCCTGAAAAGGCCTAAGATATCGTCTGCTCCCTGCGGCGGAAGCGGAGGCGACTGCACTTCATCCTCATAGTACATATCTTCATCCGGATCGGAGAACTTCGAAAATCTGGTATCAAGCTCCTCCGGATACTCGACCTTTGTAATAACCAATATAATGGAATCCGCCGATGCAGGAATCGCCTCAACCATAAGCGGAATATCATTCACTTCAAAACCGAATTCGTTGTTTGCCTGCTGAATCATATCACGAAACAGCATTTTTGCTTTTTCCGATCCGTAGGCGAGTTCACTCAGCCGTATCTGCCGGTCTGCAAGATCTTCCCTTGTCAGCGTGCAGCGGATCTGATTTTCATTTACTTTTTCAATTTTCATATATCATCACATCCTTACTTTGAAAATCTCCATGTAAATCGTACACTTATTATAATCAAATGATTTGGCGATGTAAAGTATGACAAGCTATAAAAAATTTCTAAAAATTCCAAAAAAAACACTTGCAATTTGAATTCTTTTGTGATAAAAATGAATTTACACAAGATGCGCTGCAAAAAGGAGCGTATGAAAAGTTCAAATTTATATCTTTTGTCCGGCAAATATGAAGTTCTTCGGACTTTGGGCAGTGGCAGTTTCAGCACTGTTTATCTTGTCAGACATCAATCTCTAGAAGTGGAACGAGCAATCAAAGTTATCCCCAAAGAAGGCTCGGACTCACTTTCAGTTTTATCGGAAGCACGACTTCTAAAGTCCATGAGTCATCCCGGTATTCCCATGATCTACGATATAGAAGAAGATCAAGACAGCTATTATCTGATTGAGGAATACGTAAGAGGCGAATCTTTGGAAGACTATCTGCTTCATCAGCAGTTTATTTCCCTAAACTTTTATTGCACATGTTGTATGCAGCTATGCGATATTTTTATTTATCTGCATTCGTTTTTACCGTATCCTGTTTTGTATCAGGATTTAAAACCTGCACATATTATAGTATGCGGGAATCAAATAAAATTAATCGATTTTGGCGTATCATGTTCTATTACCAGTTTAGGAAATAACTTCAAGCAATTTGGAAACGCCGCGTTTTCGGCGCCGGAACACCTTTTAGGCAAACCGGAGTCTGTCACAGCGGATATTTTTTCCATCGGAAAATTTATGGATTATCTTAAAGATTATGTAGATATCCGGCTTTCCAGATCATTTCAACATATTATCCAAAAAGCAACTGAACCAGATCCGGATTCTCGCTTCGAAACGGTGGAGGATCTGAATATGGAAATCCAAAAGCAATTTTACAAAATCAGTCAGCCGCATCTGTGTAAAAAAATAGCAGTTGTTGGGAGTTTTATGGGCTGTGGCGCAACGCACATTGCCGTTTCTCTCGTATCAACACTGAACTATCTGGGGAAAAGCGCTCTCTATTATGAAGAAAATCCGGATAACTGTCTTCGTAATATGTGCGCCGTCTCCAAAAAGGTGTGGGAGAAAAACGGCTGTGTGTACTATCACACTTTCTGCGGCCTTCCGAAATATGGCCCCGGCGTTCGGATTGAAGATTCCTTTGACGGAATCAAAGTCTTTGACTATGGAACGGATCTTTCTGCGGCGCAGAATTCCGACGCAGATCTGATTCTTTATATCTGTTCCGGCGGGCCATGGCATTATGCGGACTCATGCGCGCAAAAGGAGTCCCTTATGCTGCACAAGGACCGCGTAAAAGTGATTTGCAATCTGGGAAATTCCCATATTGCGCGCCAGTTTGCCAAAGAATTTTCTCTTCCGGTGTACTTGTTTTTTTACGAAAAGGATCCTTTTTACATCACCCGGGAGAAGCTTTCTTTCCTCAACCAGCTGCTTGGACAGAAAGGACGGTTTTTACCATTTTTCACTTTAAGAAAACAATTGCCTCATTCCCGCAGACGATAGCGGTCTGTGGAATTGAACATGGAATCGGTACCACGCACATTGCGCTTTCTATCTCGAATTATATGTGCAGCAGGCTCGGACTAAAAACCGCATATATCGAAATGAACGGCAGTAAACAGATCCGGTATCTTTCGGATGCGGACGATGCAGCTTTCTTTTCCTTATTTCACATTGATTTTTATCCGGACTGCACGCTTCGTCGTTTGCCGGATATACGAAACAAGGGCTATGACTGCATGGTTTTTGACCTTGGGATTCTTAGCTCCGCAACCTGTCAGGAATTTGCGCAATGCAGGAAACAATTTATCATTGGTAGTATCTGTCCATGGAAAAGCAAACATACATGGGATTGGTTCCTGAAATACAAACTACATTTTTTAGATTCAGAAAACATTACTCTTCTGGGAAATTTGGGGATAAAAGAAAACCTTGCCTATTGGCGGGAACACTATCACATGCGCGTAAAATCCGTACCCTTTTTGGAAAATCCGTTTCGATTAACCGTCTCCGATTGGAAGTTTTTTGAAGAGATACTGTAGGGAGTTTCATATACCACAATTCTTCTACAGCCAAACGGAAGCTATGACAGAAAGGAGGATGATCGAAGAGATTTCATAGATTTTTATATTTTCAACATTTTGATTTATTGAAGAATCTTTAACATACTATCAAAAAGACATTCGGAAAGAGTATATAGCACTTAGGTTCTCTTCCTTTTAAACTAAATCACAGGAAAAAAGAGCGGAAAGAGGCTGTCTTATTTTGGCAGTCTCTTTCCTGCGCATTTTTGCATATACTATTTGAATCTGATAAGCCACAATGATATAATTTATATAAGTATGTAAATATTCGGAAAGGAGCCCTTTTTCTACATGAAGAAAAAAATAATGCCTGTCATAGTGGTAATCGTCCTGATTCTTCTTATTATCGCAGGTATCGTAATCGTATCACTTATTCAAAAATACACTCCGTCGAAGGAGCGCGCGGATTTGTCCGACTATTATAACATCACGTCCGATGCGGATGTTGCAATTGTTTTAAATAATGAAATAACGGATGATGATGCTGCCTTTATCGACGGACATGTTTACCTTGATTATCACTTTGTCCATGATGCCATCAACTCCCGCTTCTACTGGGATGAAAATGAGAATGTCCTGCTTTATACGACGTCCTCCGACCTGATCACTGCAGAGGCAGACGCATCCAGCTACCTGGTAACCAAAAATTCGACAGACTATGGGCGTGTAATTGTAAAGGCAACCTCCGATTCCGCATGGATCGACATTGATTTTGTAAAACAGTATTCCGATTTTACTTACTCTTATTTTGACACCCCATCGCGGATAGTTATAACAAATATATGGGGCGAAATCACTACCGCTGCCATCAATAAAAATACCGAGATCCGGGAGAAAGGCGAAATCAAAAGTCCGATTCTTACAGATGTTTCCAAGAATGATACGGTCACTGTTCTCGAACAAGATGAAACCTGGACGAAGGTCGCTACTGCCGACGGTGTGATTGGGTATGTCCGCTCCAAGCGGCTTTCCTCCGTATCTTCTGAGACGGTTTTCAGCGAGTTTGTCCCGGAGACCTTCTCCCATATCAGCAAGGACTTTAAGATCTGTATGGCATGGGATCAGCTTTACGATTCCTCATCCAATGGGGATATCGCTTCACAGATTTCCAACACGAAGGGACTGAATGTGGTTTCTCCTACCTGGTTCTTCCTAAAGGATAACAAGGGAAATCTGTCAAGCATTGCTTCCTCCGATTATGTAAATTATTGCCATCAGCACAATGTGGAAGTCTGGGCAATGGTAGACAATTTTAACTATGCGGATTTTAACCGGACGGAAGATACCACGTATATTTTAACCCACACCTCCGTCCGCCAGAACTTAGTGAACCAGATTGTTTCTATGGCAATCCAATACAATCTGGACGGCGTGAACATTGATTTTGAATATCTTGACAGCGCCGCTGTGGGTGACGGATATATTCAATTTATCCGCGAGCTTTCTTTAAAATGCGCCAACAATGGGATTGTCCTTTCTGTCGATGTTCTTCATCCTGCAAGCTACAATGCGGTATATAATCTGAGCGAGCTTGCCGATTTTGCGGATTATGTTGTTATGATGGAGTATGACGAGCACTATTCCGGCTCCGAGGAACCGGGCTCCGTCGCTTCCATCAAATGGGTAAGAGAGGGCGTTTCCACTACTCTTTCGGATGTTCCTTCCAACCAGCTTATTCTGGGAATGCCGCTTTACACCAGAGTCTGGGTAAGGACTCCAAACTCCGACGCCTCCGATACCGAAGTTGTATACGACTTCTCCTCCTCGGCATACAGTTCAACCGCATCCGCCACGCTTGTGGAAGGCCACAATGCCGAAAAGGTATGGTTGGAGGATTGCGGTCAGTTCTATGCGGAATATGAAGAAAACGGTTCCACCTATATGATCTGGATGGAGGATTCCTCTTCTACCGAAGAGCGGCTCCGGCTGATGTCAGAGTACAGCCTTGCAGGCGCTTCCTTCTGGAGTCTGTATTGGGATACCAATGATATCTGGGATACGGTAATAAAATATGTAAACTAAAAATTCCCCAGCCCCTTAAAGATTGAGAGGCTGGGGATTTTTTTCTAAATGACATGGCAGTCTCCGCCGTTCCGCCAATAGTCCGACCACTCGATTTTATACGCTTCGTACTTTCCGCGCGGAATTGCAATCCTGTGTCTTCCGTTTATAATCAGGTCGTGTCTTGTGATTTCCGTTACATATTGCAGATTCACAACAAAGGAAGAGCCTGCAAGCAGCATTTCCTCGTGTTCGGTCAGTGCGACGACCGCATTCTGGAAGGTGTCGTTGAAAGTCGCGCTGTTTATGCAGGAACCATGAAATCCAGAAAATGAGCAGTCATGTGGTGGAAGCCATTCAGGGACTGAACAA
>CAZTKM010000033.1:0-28759 GCA_964614035.1 uncultured Lachnobacterium sp. | reverse complement strand
AAAAAATGAAAGAATACGAATTAAAATACGGATGTAACCCGAATCAGAAGCCTTCACGCATCTATATGCAGGAGGGAGAACTGCCGGTCAAGGTCTTAAACGGCAGAGCCGGATATATCAATTTTCTGGATGCGTTTAACGGATGGCAGCTTGTCAAAGAGCTAAAGAAAGCAACCGGTCTTGCGGCTGCCACCTCCTTCAAGCATGTATCTCCTGCCGGTGCCGCCGTCGGCCAGCCGCTTACGGATGTCGAGAAGCAGATTTACTGGGTAAATGATATGGATATGGAGTTTACTCCGCTGGCAAACGCATATATCCGCGCGAGAGGCGCCGACCGGATGTCCTCATTCGGCGATTTCATTTCACTTTCCGATATCTGCGACAAGAGCACTGCGCTTGTAATTAAGCGGGAGGTTTCGGATGGTGTAATCGCTCCCGGATATACGGACGAGGCGCTTGAGATCTTAAAGACCAAGAAAAACGGAAACTATTGTGTAATTGAAATAGATCCGGAGTATGTTCCGGCTCCGATCGAGCGCAAGGATGTGTTCGGCATCACGTTTGAGCAGGGAAGAAACGAGCTAAAGATTGATGATGATTTCTTCTCAAATATTGTCACAGAAAATAAGAATCTTACAGAGCAGGCGAAGATTGATCTTGCAATTGCAATGATTACCCTGAAATATACACAGTCGAACTCCGTCTGCTATGTAAAGGGCGGACAGGCAATCGGTATTGGCGCGGGCCAGCAGTCGCGTATCCACTGCACAAGACTTGCGGGAAGCAAAGCCGACAACTGGTGGCTTCGTCAGTCTCCACAGGTGCTCGGTCTTCCGTTTGCGGACCACATAAAGCGTGCGGACCGCGATAACACCATCGACCTTTATATCGGCGAGGATTATATGGATGTTCTTGCGGAGGGCGAATGGCAGAAGTTTTTCAAGGAAAAGCCGGCTGTGTTTACAGCGGCGGAGAAGAGAGCATGGCTTGACAAGAATACGGATGTATCACTTGGCTCAGATGCATTTTTCCCATTTGGGGACAATATTGAGCGTGCGCATAGAAGCGGCGTAAAATTTGTGGCCCAGCCGGGAGGCTCCGTCCGCGACGACCATGTAATTGATACCTGCAATAAATACGGAATGGTTATGAGTTTTACGGGAATTCGGTTGTTCCATCATTAATTCTGATGTTGATTGGAAAAGTCTGGGTTTTATTACCCGGACTTTTTTGTTATAATAAAGATAATTATGTTGTGCGTAAGGTCATGAAGTGGGATAAAATTTCTGCAGTGATAAAGGGGTGGAAAATGGAGAATACTATTCTTGTCGTAGATGATGAACTGTTTAATTTGAGAGTTGCCCAGAAGATGTTTGGCGAAGAGTTTGATGTTTCGGTTGCCAGCTCAGGCGAGGAGGCGCTCTTGAAGGTAAAGGAATGTAAACCGGATCTGATATTGCTGGATGTGCATATGCCCGGAATGGATGGACATCTTGTCATTCAACAGTTGAAGGCGGATCCGCAGACCAGGGATATCCCTGTCATTTTCATTACGGCGGACGGCAATAGCAGGAACGAGCTGAAAGGTTTCCGGGAAGGTGCGATGGACTTTATCACGAAGCCGTTTCGACAGGAGATAGCCATATCAAGAATACACAGGATTCTTGATATTGTCAGTCTGCAGAAAATGCTTCTGACCGAATTGGAGAAGCAGACGAAGGAAGCGGATCAGGAAAGAAAAAAGGTTGCGGAGATGTCAAAGGATTTTTTGACAGGTCTTAATATGCGAAGCAGCGGGGAACAGAAGATTCTCCGCGCTATGGCGGAAAAGGCCGGCTGTCTGGCCTTCCTGGATGTAGACAATCTAAAGAAAATCAATGACACCATGGGACATAAAATCGGAGATAAGCTTCTGAAAACAATGGGTGAAATATTAAAGAAGCACGAAGATCATGCGATTGCATGTCGTCTTGGCGGGGATGAATTTCTGTATTTTATGATGGAGGTAACACGCGAGGAGGCGGAGCAGCGGGTAAATCAGATTATCAGCGATTTTCTTGCGGCAAAGGAAGCGGATGCATCGATCCGTCAGGCATCCCTGTCCGTTGGACTGTGCATGTGTACACCGGAAGACAGCTATTCGGATGTGTATAATAAGGCGGATAAAGCATTATACTATGTAAAGCAAAACGGAAAAGCCGGTCTGTTTTTCTATCAGAAAGAGGAGTATAACCTGAAGCGGAAATCAGATGTGGATATGGAACAAGTGATGAAGTCTCTTAAGAACAGCGGAAGCTATTCCGGGGCGATGGATGTGGAGTACCGCGAATTTGCGAAGCTGTTTGAGTATGCCGCCAATTTGAAATTGCGTTACGACCATGGTTTCCATTTAATTATGGTTACCTTGGATTCACCGGATGACGAGACGCCCTATATTGATGAGATGGAGCGTGCAATGTCCTGTATGGAGGATTCAATCCAGAAATCCATTCGGAATCTGGATATCTACACACGTTACAGCAGCGTACAGTTTTTGGTGATTCTGTTTGAGGCAGGAGATACAAATGTGAGTCTGATTATGGATCGCATTTTCCATAATTATGAAAAAGAGTATGGAAATTCAAATATTCTGCCATCTTTTTCGATTGGAAAGGTGGATGGGTAAGAAAGGCTTACAATCTATGAAGTACGTAAAGCAGCTATTTATTATTGTACTTTTTTCATTTATCGGGGAATGGTTGCACGAGCTGATACCAATAGCAATTCCGGCAAGTATCTACGGATTGCTGCTGTTGTTTACAGCACTTTTTACCGGTATAGTGAAATTGCCGCAGATTAAGGAAACTGCAGCGTTTTTAATTGAAATTATGCCGATTATGTTTGTGCCTGCGGGCGTGGGACTCATGGAAAACTGGGGAGTTCTGCAGGAGATGCTGATTCCGGCGCTTGTGATTATGATGGTTTCAACCGCTCTGGTAATGGGCGTTGCGGGGCGGGTAACTCAATTGGCAATCCATATGGAAGCGAAAAAGACAGGAGGGCGTAAAAAGTGAATTTTTTACAAGATTCTGTTTTTTTTGGTGTAGTTCTTACAGTTGCGGCCTTTGAACTCGGATTGTTTTTAAGAAGGAAATTCAGAACGCAGATATTTAATCCTCTTTTAATTTCTATTATAATAATTATCGCTGTATTGCTGGTATCGGGGATTGAATATGAAGACTATGAGACCGGAGCCGGATATATTTCCTGTTTGCTTACTCCGGCAACCGTCGCTTTTGCGGTTCCGCTTTATGAGCAGATTGAGCCGCTCAGACAAAATTGGAGGGCAATTCTGCTCGGAATCTTATCCGGAGCGCTGACCAGCGCAGTATGTGTGCTTGTATTATCGGTACTGTACGGTTTAAGTCACACACAATATGTTACACTTCTTCCGAAATCAATTACGACGGCGATTGGAATGAGTGTATCGGAAGAACTGGGCGGGATTGTTACGATTACGGTGGCGGTCATTATCGTAACCGGAGTGTTCGGCAATATGATTGCAGAGACGGTGTGCAGAGTATTTGGAATTACAAATCCGATTGCAAAGGGAATCGGAATCGGATCTGCGTCGCATGCAGTCGGAACGGCAAAGGCAATGGAGCTTGGACAGGTGGAGGGCGCGATGAGCTCCCTGTCGATTGCTGTGTCCGGTATTATTACGGTGGTAATTGCCGATATTTTTGCAATGTTATATTAAGGAGCATGGATGGCACTTCAATTTGTATTAGGAAATTCGGGAAGCGGTAAAACAGAATATATGTACGGAAGAATTGTAAAGGAGGCGGCTCTTCATCCGAAGAAGAACTATCTTGTGGTCGTTCCGGAGCAGTTTACCATGCAGACGCAGAAGAAACTCGTAGAATTATCGGAAAACCATGCCATTATGAACATTGATGTTCTTAGCTTCAAGCGTCTGGCGTACCGGGTGTTTGACGATTTGGGAATGAGTGAACTGTCCGTTCTTGAAGAGACGGGAAAGAATCTGGTGCTTCGCAAAATCGCAAAGCAGAAGGAGGGTAAGCTGACCGTACTTCGTCCGAATATTGCAAAAATGGGATATATTGAGGAACTGAAATCACTGATTTCCGAGCTTGTGCAATACAATATCTCCCCTGCCGCTTTGAAGGAGTACGCCCTGTCCCCGGACGCATCGCCGGCCTTTCGGGCAAAGCTTTGTGATATCGCCGTAATTTATGAGGGATTTTCGGAATATATGCGCGGTAATTATGTGACGGCGGAGGAGATTCTCAATGTGCTGATTGATGTGGCGGAGGATTCGGCGCTGCTTAAAGACAGTGTGGTAGTTTTTGATGAATTTACGGGTTTTACTCCTATTCAGAACCGGCTTCTTAAAACGATGCTGCCACTCATTGAGCAGATGTATGTACTTCTTACGATAGATGCGCAGGAGGATTTTTACCATTGCAGCGGGGAGCACGAGCTGTTTTATCTGTCGAAGAAGACGATTTCCTCCCTTATGCAGATGGCAGAACAGGCGGATATTGAGGTGTCAGAGCCGGTCGTTCTGACGGACAGCAATAGAAAGCGTTACATAGATTCGCCGGATCTGGCATTTATGGAGCAGAATCTTTTCCGCAAATGGTATAAGAAAAAGAATGGGACAATCAGCGATATCCGGATTACCTGCGAGCGCAATCCGTTCGAGGAAATAACATATGTCTCCAGGGAGATTACCCGCCTGGTGCGGGAAGAAAATTTCCGGTATCAGGATATAGCGGTAGTGTCCGGCGCGGTAGAGGAGTATAGAAGCTGTCTGGTTGAATGCTTCGACAAGTACGGGATACCGTATTTCATGGATCGGACGGCAGAGGTTTTATTTCATCCGTTTATCGAATGTATCAGGGCCGCGCTTGAGGTCGTATCCTCCAATTTTTCCTATGAATCGGTCATGCGGTTTTTGCGAACCGGCTTTGTGGATATTGAAGAGGAGAAAATTGACCTGCTGGACAACTACCTTGTCGCAATAAAAATCCGCGGTAAGAATGCGTGGAAAAAACGATGGCTTCGCCTGATGAAAGATGAGCGGATGTGCGATCTTCCAATGCTGGAGGAACTAAGAGTCCAAATCGCAGATTTACTGATTCCGTTCTATGATATATTCCAGAAGAAATCGGCGACCGTCTCAGAAAAGATTACTGCGCTCTATGAGCTTCTGGTGTTGGTTCATGCGGAAGAGAAGCTGTGGGACAAAGAAGCGGAATATTTAAATGACGGCCGGCAGGATAAATCAAAGGAATACGGTCAGATTTACCGCATTGTGATGGAACTGCTGGAGAAGTATGACGCCCTTCTCGGCGAGGAGGTAATCTCGGTCGAAGAATTTACGGAAATTCTGGAGGCCGGATTGACTGCGGCTGACGTGGCCGTCATTCCGCCGGGATACGACAGCGTGACGATAGGAGACATTGAGCGTACCCGGCTAAACGGTGTAAAGGTATTGTTCTTTGTCGGAGTAAACGACGGCATTATTCCAAAGGCGGTAGGAAAAGGCGGCATCATCTCCGAATATGAGCGACAGATGTTAAAGGATGCAAAGCTGGAGCTTGCTCCGGGCGCAAGGGAACAATCCTTTATCCAACGGTTTTATTTATATCGTAATTTAACAAAACCGACATGTTTGTTGTATATAAGCTATGTCAAAGTCGACGGAGAGGGAAAGACGGTGCGGCCTTCCTATCTGATCGAGACAATGAGGCGGCTGTTTCCGGAGCTTGTCGTGCAGAACGTGGAGGAAATTCTTTCGATTCCCGGTTTTTACACAAAGGAAGCTGCAAAGGATTACCTGGTAAACGGCGAATATGACGAGAACTGGTATGCGCTGGCAAACCTTCTGCTGGAGGAAGAAGACTCTGAAAAGGTGCGTCAGTTGATTGAGGCTCCGTATGATAAGTATTCTTCCGATCCAATCAGCAAGGCGGTTGCACAGGCTATTTACGGAAGGAATCTAAAGGGAAGCGTGACGAGACTTGAGAAATATGCGCTATGTGCCTACAAGCATTTTCTGGAATACGGCTTGAAGCTCAAGGAGCGTGAGCTTGCCGCTTTTGAGAATACGGATATGGGGAACCTGTACCATGATGCTTTAAAGCGATACAGCCAAAAACTTGAGAAGTCCGAATATGACTGGTTTCAAGTCCCGGAGGACGTACGCATTTCGCTGTGCGGCGAAGCAATGGAGGAGGCGCTCTACGGCTATCCGAATCTGACGGCATATGCGACGGCGGAGGAGCTTCATATGGTGCAGCGCATGAAGGGCATCCTTGAGCAGACGGTGTGGGCGCTTACCGAGCAGGTACGCGCAGGCAGATTTGTTCCGACGGAGTTTGAGGTCTCGTTCTCTGAGATGGAAAATTTAAACACGCTTAAACTTTCTTTCGGAGCGGACGAGAATATGCAGCTGCTCGGAAGAATCGATCGGTTTGATACGGCGGAGGATGACGACAGGCTTTATGTAAAAATTATCGACTACAAATCCGGAAGTACGAAGTTTGACCTGGTCAGAATCTATCAGGGGCTGGAACTTCAACTGATTGTGTATCTTGCGGCAGGAATGGAGTACGCAAGGGAAAAGTATCCGGCGAAGCGTGTGCTTCCGGGGGCTGTTCTGTACTATCAGATTGACGATCCTGTGATTGATGCAGGAGACGATGCTTCCGCGGATTCCAAGGATTACCGGCATGCGCTGCTGGCCGCGCTCAGGCCCGACGGTCTGGTAAACAGCGAGGAGGCCGTTTATCGCAGTCTGGATGAGCATTTTGAAAAAAAATCCGAAGTAATACCGGTTGCAATCAACAAGTCGGGGGAACTTTCGGCTGCATCTAAGGTTGCAAGCAGTGAAGAGTTTGAAATTATTGAAGCGTATGTAAAGAATCAGATAATCAATCAGGGGAAACAGATTTTTGAGGGGAATGTCGAGGTAAATCCTTATATGGACGGACAGCGCAAGAGTTGCAGCTATTGTCCGTACGAGGGGGTTTGCGGATTTGATAAGAAGATTCCCGGGTTTTCCTATCGTAAGCTTTCTGCAATCAAGAAAGAGGAAGTTATTGAGAACATGCAATTGGAGAATGTCAAAAGAGGCTGATGGAGTAATATATGGCAGTGAGTTGGACAAAGGAGCAGCAACAGGTCATTGATTTAAACAATCGGGACATTCTGGTTTCCGCTGCGGCGGGATCAGGTAAGACCGCTGTGCTTGTTGAGCGGATTATCCGGAAAATAACAGACAGCGTGCAGCCGGTAGATATTGACCGGCTGCTTGTCGTAACATTTACGAATGCGGCGGCAGCGGAGATGAGGGAGAGAATCCGGCTTGCAATTGAAGGGCTGCTGGCGGAAGAACCGGAAAATGAAAATTTAATGAGACAGGCTTCCCTGATACATAATGCACAGATTACTACGATAGATAGCTTCTGTCTCTTCGTCGTGCGAAATCATTTCGGAGAGATTGGTCTTGATCCGGATTTCCGCATTGCGGATGCAGGAGAGCTTGCGCTTTTAAAGCTGGATACGATTGCAAAAGTGTTTGAGGCGGAGTATGAAGCATGCAGAGAGTGTGAGGAGTCCGCCTTTCTGCGGCTGATTGACGCATATTCCGGAAAGCGCTCTGATACGGCGGTAAAAGATATGGTATCACAGATTTACCGCCTGTCGGAGAGCCAGCCATGGCCGAAGGAATGGGTGTTGTCGCTGGCAGAAGGATACCGCATAGAATCTGTGGAGGAATTGTTGGAGTCCCCTGTGATATGTGAGATCTGCGATTATGTAAAGCTGGCTGTGGCGGACTGTCTGGATCAGACGCAGAATCTTCTTGAAACCGCACTTGCGGAGGATGGACCGGCAAAGTATGCGCCAGCGCTCAGGAGCGATATTGATTTTTATGAGGAGGCATTGCGGAAGAGCGACTACAGGGAACTGCATGAGCTTTTTTGTGATTTTAAGTACAAGCCGCTGGCGCCAATCCGCAATTTCGATGGGGATGAGGCGAAGAAAAACGCGGTGTCTGACGGAAGAAAGCGTCTGAAAGGGACGATAGAAGAACTGCAGAGCAAGTATTTTTCGACGGAACCGGCGGAGGTGGTGTCCCAGTTTGAGAGAATCCGCCCATATGCGGACGAACTGATCCGGCTTTCCTGTCTCTATATGGAGGCCATGGATGCGGAGAAGCGAAAAAGAAGGATTGTTGATTTTGCGGATATTGAGCATTTTGCGCTTCGAATTCTGGTGGACGAGGATACAAAGCAATGCAGCGCAACCGCGCTGGAGTTCCAGCAGCAGTTTGCCGAGATTATGATTGACGAGTATCAGGACAGCAATCAGGTGCAGGAAGCAATCCTAAAGGCAGTTGCGAAGAATGGCAGCGGCGGACATAATATGTTCATGGTAGGAGATGTAAAGCAAAGTATCTACCGTTTCCGCATGGCCTGCCCCGAGCTTTTCATGGAAAAGTACAAAACGTTTGACGCCTTTGAGAGCGAGACGCAAAAGATAGAGCTTCACCGGAACTTTAGAAGCCGTAAGGAAGTGATTGATTTTTCGAACGACGTCTTCTATAAGCTGATGAGCCCGGATCTCGGAGATGTGGAATATGATGAAAATGCGGCGTTGTACGAAGGCGCCGGCTATCCGCCGAATCCCGATATGAAAGCGGAAATCCTGTATTTTGACCTGTCTCAGGAGCCTGCGGAGGGGCTTACGGACGAGGACTTATCCAGACATCGGTTTGAGGCGCATATGGTCGCCGATAAAATCAATGACATGATGGCTCATTTGAAGGTTACGGACAGTAAGACCAAAGAGCAGCGAAGCTTAAAATACAGTGATATCGTCATATTGTTCCGCTCGCTGCGCGGATGGGGAGAGGACTTTGCGGACATATTGGCGGACTGCAATATTCCGGCGCATGTAGAATTGCAGACCGGCTATTTTTCCGCAATCGAGGTGCAGACGGTCTTAAATATGCTCCGGATTCTGGACAATCCGTATCAGGACATTCCGATGGCGGCTGTGCTGCACTCGCCGATGGCCGGATTGGATGATGAAGAGCTGGCGGAGATCCGGGTAAGTGACGAGAGCGTTCCTTTTTCTGCCGCCGCGCTGAACAAAATGAAGCAGGCGTACGCGGTGAGGCAGGAAGGGGAGGAACCGGGTGGAGTCGATGGGAAACTGGCGGATTTTTATGCCGTTTATCAAATGCTTCGCAGGGAGAAGGATATTCCGATCCGGGATCTGATCTACCGGGTGTTAAAGGAAACCGGATATGGAGCTTACGCTGCATCGCTTCCGGCAGGAAAGAAGCGGGCAGCCAATCTGAATATGCTTCTGGAAAAAGCGAGCGCGTATGAGAAGACCAGCTATAAGGGCTTGTTTCATTTTGTCAGATATGTGGATAAAATCAGACAGTATGAGATTGACGCCGGGGAGGCGGACGTGGTTGGCGAGAATGCGGATGTGGTTCACATTATGACGATTCATAAGAGCAAGGGATTGGAATTTCCGGTTGTGTTCGTCTGCGGTCTGTCCAAGCAGTTCAACCTGCGCGACAGTGCGGATGTCATGGTGCTTCATTCCGGGCTTGGAATGGGAATCTCCGAAATGACGGTAAAACCAAGAACCAGAAGAGCAAACCTTTTTAAGACAGAGATTGCGGAGCGCATCAAAAGGGAGAGCATTGGGGAGGAGCTTCGCGTATTGTATGTCGCGCTTACAAGGGCAAAGGAAAAGCTGATTCTGACCGGCACGATTGACGGTGCAGATAAGATTTCGGATTATATCGGTAATACGAAGGAAAAACAGGCATTATCCTTTCTTAGCCGCGCAAAAGCAAAAAGTTATACGGACTGGATCATTCCGGCGGTGCTCTCCTATCCGGATAAATATGATATTACCCTTGTGGAGGCGGCGGATCTGGTTCAAAAGAATGTAGAGATACAGGCGCAGAATAGGAATCGGGTAAGTGAAGTATTCCGCCGGATTGCGCATGCGGATCAATCATTGAGAGACCGGATCAGAGCAGAATTATCCTATGAGTATCCGTATCGGAAGGAGCGGAACAGAAAAAGCAAATACTCCGTTTCGGAATTGAAGCATGCCTCCATGACCAGACGGTATGACGAGAGTGAGAAGGAAGCGCAGAGACCGGATTTTCTGCTGGATGAAAAGGAACACTATATTCCGAGATTTGCCAAGGCGCCTGAGAACGAAGAGGAGCGGATATCTCCGGTATACGGGGTAAGCCGCGGCGCGCTTCGCGGAACTGCGGTGCACCGCGCGATGGAGTGTCTGGATTTTGTAAAGCTAAAGGGCGTAAATCAGGGGGACGATCAGGCGGTAAGAGCATTTGTGAGGGACGAACTGCTTCGAATGAGTAAAACAAACGAGCTTACACAGGAAATGAGGCAGCTCATTTATCCGTCCATGATTGAAGCGTTTGCAAAAAGTAAAATTGCGTCCCGCATGGCGGAAGCTGCCGCAAACGGCAGACTGCATAAGGAGAAACCGTTTGTCATGGAGCATGACGGTGTGCTTGTGCAGGGAATTATAGACGTGTTCTGGGAAGAGGAGGATTCGCTGGTGGTTCTTGATTATAAGACGGACCGGGTGGAGGAATCCGGCGAATTGGTGCTTCGGTATAAGACGCAGCTGGAATTGTATGCCGATGCGCTTGCAAGAATTTTTTCAACGAAAGAGAAAAAACTGGATACAAAGGAATGTTTCATATATTCGTTTCACTTGAAGGAGGTTGTTCGTTTATGAGTCAGATTATACTAGCGTCAGGATCGCCAAGACGGAAAGAACTGTTAGAGCAGATGGGGCTTACGTTTGAGGTCTGCCCTGCCAGGGGAGAGGAACGGATCACAACCGCTGTTCCGGGCGACGTGGTTGCAGAGCTTTCCAGACAAAAAGCGGAGGAAGTGGCAGGAGGAATCTTATCGTGGATGGAAAGACACAGTCTGCAGGATATCATGGTCATCGGCGCGGATACGGTTGTGGCATTTGAGGGAAATATTCTCGGAAAGCCGAAGGACGAAGCGGAAGCGAAACGCATGCTAACGATGCTTTCAGGTAATACGCACAGCGTATTTACCGGCGTGACAGTCGTCTTTATTGGCGAGTCCGGGAAAACCGGAGAATATACGTTTTGCGATAAGACGGATGTTGCCATGTATGATATGAGCGGGAAGGAAATCGAGCGTTATATTGCGACCGGGGAGCCGATGGATAAAGCCGGGGCATACGGTATTCAGGGAAAAGGCGCGGTTTATATCAAAGGAATCGTGGGGGATTTTTATAATGTGATGGGACTTCCAATCGGAAGACTCTATCAGGAATTGTTAAAACTTGGCATAGATATCAATTTATGGTAGAATGATTGCATTGCCAGAAAAAATATCAGGAGAACCGGTATGAACGAATATGATGAAGAAGTGCTAACGTATTTTTTGGAACATCAGCTGCAGCTGTTTCCGGAAACTGTCGCAGATACCATGGAGGAGGCCGAATATTTTCTGGAGGACTGCATGGCTGTAGTATGTAAGAATAAAAAGGAAGTCCGGCAGTATTTTGAAGAGGCGGGAACCGATATTTCCGGACTGAGCGACGCTGAGCTTCTGCAGGAGTGCGAAGTGTTTGCGCTTTCGGACGGAAGATATTTAATCGTTGAGGGATAAGTACGAATGAAAAGACATTTTTTTTGCGGAATCGCTGCGCTTATGCTTGGCACCGCGCTGCTGACCGGCTGCACAATCGGCGATACGGAGTATGTGTTTTATGAGCAGAAAGTGGATGACAAGACCGTTTTTTCCATTAACAATGAAAAGTGCAGCATTGCGGAAGTAAAAATTTATTTATGCAATTACAAAAACATATATGGCAATTCCTATGGAATAGAACTTTGGGAGCGGCCGGAACTTACGGATTCTCTGGAAGATTACGTGCGTGGAGTGACGCTGGCGGAGAGCGGAAGAGTCATCTGTATGTATGAGCTTGCAATGGAGCAGGAGATCGGGCTGACGGAGGAAGAGTCTGAAAAGGTTACAGAGCTTGCGGAGGAATATTTTGCCTCCCTGAGCGAGGAAGAAATTTCATTCATGAATATAAAGGAATCTGACGTTGCCCTTGCCTATGAGCATTATGCGGTTGCGATGAAGCTGTATGAGACATTGACAGAGGAAGTGAATGAAGAGGTCAGTGATGATGAGGCCCGCGTGATACGCGTGGAGCAGATTTATATCCCGGATGAGGAGACCGCAATGACAGTTGCTGCGAAACTGGAGAACGGGGAGGATTTCGAAGCGGTTGCGGGTACATACAACAAGGCGGAGTCCATGGAGACGACGATAGCGAGAGGCGAATATCCGAAGGAAGTGGAAGAGGTGGCGTTTTCTTTGGATAACGAGGCTGCGTCCGAAATGATTGCGACGGAGAACGGCTACTATTTTATAAAATGTATCAGTAAGCTCGAACCGGAGCTGACAGAGGCGAACAAGTCCGTCATTGTTCTGCGGAGAAGAAAAGAGCAGTTCGACGATTTGTATCAGGAATATGTTGACCGTACGGATTTTGTACTCAATGAGGAACTCTGGAATACAATCACATTGGCTGGCACCGAAGAAATTTATACAGATTCGTTTTTTAAATTGTATGATGAGAAATTTTTTATCAGTAATAAGTAATTGTACAACGAATGGCTGTAAAGTCTGAGTTTTGCAATTACCTGTTATGCATAAATATAAATGGGGAGAATGGATAAATGAATGAATTTTATTGGGACTGGGAATTCAGTCTGCTGTACGCGCTGCAGGGGATTCATAATCCTGTGCTGGACGTGATTATGGCATTTGTATCAAACCTTGGGAACGCCGGATTGTTCTGGATTATTCTTTCGGTAATTTTTATGATTCCTAAGAAAACCAGAAAAACCGGTATTGAAATGATGGTATCGATTGCCATTACTTTTATCATCGGCAATCTGATACTTAAAAATCTTGCAGCGAGAATGAGACCCTGCCAGATTGATACCAATGTGGCGCTTCTGGTTAAGATTCCGAGTGACTATTCCTTCCCATCCGGTCATTCTATGAACGGATTTACCGCATCCGTTGCACTTTTGTGCAATGATAAGAGGTTCGGGATTCCTGCTGTGATTTTCGCGGCGGTCATTGCTTTTTCAAGACTATACAATTTTGTGCATTTCCCGACAGATGTATTGTTTGGAATTGCACTTGGAACTGCGGTTGCGCTTTTGGTGGATCTGGTGTTTCGCAGAAAGGACTGGAAGCAGGCCGCGTGATATGTTATTTATGGTAACTATGCGGCAACCCGCCCATACATTCGCAAAAACAGCCTGTTTATGAAAATTTTAGAAATGCGGAAACGCTTTAAAATTGGGCGTTTGAGATATTTTGTTAGCACTCTTGTTAAAAGAGTGCTAACTTTTTGTTGACATTTCTTTTTTTCGGATTTATCATTTCTATTAACACAAGAAGTCCAAAGGGATTTCGTATAGATTTTGAACGAAAAGGAGTGTTTATCATGGCAGCAAAACACGGAAATCTTTCTATTGACAGCGAGAATTTATTCCCGATTATTAAGAAGTGGTTATATTCAGACCACGACATTTTTTACAGAGAGCTGATCTCGAACGGATGCGATGCAATTACCAAGTTAAAGAAATTGGACATGATGGGAGAATATTCCCTTCCGGCTGATTACAAAGCTAAGATTGAGATTGTTGTCAATCCTGAGGAGAAGACAATTAAGGTCATCGACAATGGCCTTGGTATGACGGCGGATGAGGTCGAAGAGTACATCAACCAGATCGCTTTTTCCGGCGCGACAGATTTCATTGAGAAGTATAAGGACAAGGCCTCGGAGGATCAGATTATCGGCCATTTCGGATTGGGCTTCTATTCTGCATTCATGGTAGCGGATGAGGTTACCATCGATACGCTTTCCTACAAGGAGGGCGCGAAGCCGGTTCACTGGTCATGCGACGGTGGGACGGAATTTGATATGGTAGACGGAGATAAGGATGAAGTCGGAACGGAGATTACGCTATTTCTGAACGAGGACTGTCTGGCATTTGCCAATGAGTATCGTGCAAGAGAAGTCATTGAGAAGTACTGTTCATTCATGCCAACCGAGATTTATCTTACAAAGGCAAACGCCGAGACGGAGTATGAGACCATCGACAAGGCGGACGTTCGTGATACCGATACTGTAATCGAGGAGATTCACGAGGAGGCCAAGACCGAGGAGAAAGAAAACGAAGACGGCACCAAGGAAGTCGTTGAGGTATCTCCGGCAAAGGATAAGGTAAAGATTGTAAAACGTCCGGCGCCTCTGAATGATACAAAGCCGCTTTGGACCAAGAATCCGAACGACTGTACGGAAGATGAATACAAGGCGTTCTATCGTAAGGTATTTCTGGACTACAAGGAGCCGTTATTCTGGATTCATCTCAACATGGATTATCCGTTTAATCTGAAGGGAATCCTTTATTTCCCTAAGATCAATACCGAGTATGATTCAATTGAGGGAACCATTAAGCTGTACAACAATCAGGTATTTATCGCAGACAATATCAAGGAGGTTATTCCGGAGTTTCTGATGCTCTTAAAGGGCGTAATTGACTGTCCGGATCTCCCTCTTAACGTATCCAGATCCGCACTTCAGAATGACGGATTTGTAAAGAAGATTGAAGAGTACATTACCAAGAAGGTTGCGGATAAGCTGATTGGAATGTGCAAGACCGAAAAGGAAGCATATGAAAAGTACTGGGATGATATCAGCCCGTTCATCAAATTCGGCTGCCTGAAGGACGAGAAATTCTGCGACAAGATGAATGATTACATCCTTTTCAAGGATATCAACGATAAGTATCAGACGCTTCCGGAGCTCTTAGCGCCGGTTGAGGAAGCAAAGGATGAGAATGAGGCGGAGCATTCCGAGGAGGAAGAAAAAGGCGAGACCACAGTAGAGGATTCTGTGGAGGCGGCAGAGGAAGCTTCCGGGGAAGAGGATTCCGAAAATAAAGAACCGGAGAAAAAGACGGTCTACTATGTAACGGATATCAATCAACAGGGACAGTACATCAACCTGTTCAAGGAGCAGGGAATGAATGCGGTAATCCTTGACCACAATATTGATACTTCTTTCATCAGCCAGTTGGAGCAGAGAAACGAGAATTACCGGTTCATGCGCATCGATGCAGATTTGACAGAGTCTTTGAAGGACGAGAGCGCGGCAGATCTTACCGCGGTAACGGAGACTCTTACGGACGTATTTAAGAAAGCGTTAAACAATGACAAGCTTACCATCAAGGTGGAGGCTCTAAAGAATGAGGAAGTTGCATCCGTCCTTACGCTCTCGGAACAGGGAAGACGTATGCAGGATATGATGAGGATGTATGCGATGGGCGGCATGGATCCGGATATGTTCGCGGCAGACCAGACGCTTACCTTAAATGCAAACCATGCGCTTGTAAAATACATTGTGGAGAATAAAGACTCGGAGCATGTATCCATGTTTGCAGAGCAGCTGTATGATCTTGCCAGAATCTCCAATCAGCCGCTTCCGGTAGACCAGATGACGAAATTTGTGAAGCGCTCCAATGACATTATGATGCTTTTGGCAGGCAATCCGGTATAGAATAAAAAGAAATATAGTAAACTAAGAACGGACTTCTTCAGAGTATGGGGAAGTCCATTTTTGGGAATGAGGATATCGGCATATGATGGTAAATAGGATAAAAGGAGAGCAAACAAAGATGCGTGTGGAACAAAAATCGCATGTAAAAAACGGCGTCGGAAGAATGTTGTTTGTGGCGGCTTCCATTGTGTTTCAGACGCTGTGGTTTATGGTTCTTGCGATGAAGCTGAGCGCCTACGCGACATGGATTTCGGTGGCGGCGAGCCTTACCGCACTGGTGTTTGCACTCCGCATGTTCTATCGAAAGACAACCGGAGCAATCAAGCTGTCATGGATTATCGTCATATTGGCATTTCCGATTCTGGGAATAACGATGTACCTTTTGCTCGGAAGACCGGACGGCACAAAAAAGAAGAGAAAGCATTTCGAGGCCATTGCGAACCGGATGGAGGAACTGATTCCGCAAAAGAAAGAGACCTTTCAAAAGATTGAGAGCGAGAATCTTATGGCTGCCAATCAGATGCGTTATATCAGGGACTATGGGAAATTTCCGGTATACGAGAACTGTATGGTGGCTTATTACAGCGACGCCTCGGAGGGGCTGAAGGCTCAGATTGAAGCGTTGAAGAAGGCGGAACGCTATATTTTTATGGAGTATCACGCAATTGAGAAGGAGAGCGCCTTCAATGAGCTGTATGAGGTATTAAAGGAAAAAGCGGCAGCGGGCGTGGAGGTAAGAATTTTATACGATGATGTTGGAAGCTCATGGTTTATCAGCCCGGATTTTGTAAAGAAGGTAGAAAACGACGGGATGAAGTGCCGCATTTTCAATCCGATGGTTCCGGCGATTTTTCTGTTCTTAAACAACAGGGATCACCGGAAAATTACAGTGATTGACGGCAAGACCGCATTTACCGGAGGCTACAACCTTGCGGAAGAGTATTTTAACAGGACGCATCCGTACGGATATTGGAAAGACACAGGGATCAAAGTGACCGGAGAGGCTGCAAAAAGCTTTGCGGTAATGTTTCTTGAAATGTGGAATTTTGTAGAACACACAGACGCCGAGCCGGAGAGTTATCTTGCTGTGGGAAATGCGGCAAAGGATGACCTGTCGGAGAAGGAAAACGGATATGTGGCGCCTTATGCGGATAATCCGCTGGATTTTGAGCGTCTGGGCGAAAATGTGTATCTGAATCTGATTAAGAATGCGACGCGCTATATTTATTTTGTAACGCCGTATCTGATCATAACGGACGAGATGAGCAGAGAGCTTACGCTTGCCGCAAAGCGCGGTGTTGACGTAAGAATCATCACACCCGGCATCCCGGACAAGAAACTGACCTATCAGGTAACAAGGTCCTTCTATGCGGGACTTGTGGATGAGGGCGTAAAGATATTCGAATATACGCCGGGCTTCTGTCACGCGAAGATGTGCGTATGTGACGATGCGTTTGCAACGGTCGGAACCATCAATCTGGATTATCGGAGCTTATACCATCATTTTGAGGACGGATGTCTGATGTATCATTGCAAAGCTGTCGAGGAGGTTAAGGCGGATTTTCTTGAGATGTTTGAGAAAAGCTGCGAGGTAACAGAAAAATATAAGACGAAGCCGGGACATATCGTGCGGCTGCGCCAGTGCATACTTCGTCTGATTGCACCGATTTTGTAGCGGTTGCAGAACATCGAAAGTTATGATAAAATTCGAACTTGGATATGCATAGAATATGGAATGTAAAAGGAGACAAAAGGATGCTTGAAGCAGGAATAAAGGGAAGAAAAGAAATCATTGTTACAAAGGAGAAAACGGCCCGCTCGATGTGCAGCGGCGCAGCGGAAGTGTTCGCGACTCCTGCCATGATTGCACTGATGGAGAGCACTGCGAGAGAAAGTGTTCAGGAATTTCTGGAGGAAGGATGCTCAACTGTCGGCACAGCGGTAAATATTAAGCATGTATCCGCATCGCCGGTCGGAATGAAGATTACCTGCGAGACGGAGCTTTTAAAGGCGGACGGAAGAGCGCTTACGTTTTCGGTAAAGGCATTTGATGAGAAGGGGTTAATCGGAGAGGGCGTGCATGAACGTTTCATTATTTTTGTCGATAAGTTTCAGGCAAAAGCGGATGCAAAGCTTGACAGCCAGAAACCGGTAAGGGCAGGCTGCTATGGCAAAAAGGAAGATTAAATTTACAGATATTCTGCTGTTTATAAAAAAATATAACGAGAGTTCCATTTCTGTCTATTCCGGACAGACGGCTTTTTTTATGATTTTGTCGTTCTTTCCGTTTATGCTGTTCTTTTTTACGCTGCTGAATTTAACGCCTTTTACGGAGGCTGATTTTTTAGCATGGGCGAGAACGATTGTTCCGGCGTCCCTGCAGGGCGCGATGGAGACGTTTACCGGTGAAGTTTTCAGCGGAAACACCGGAGGAAGAATTTCCATTACCGTAATTACGGCGGTCTGGCTGAGCTCGAAAGCATTCGTATCGCTGCAGAAGGGCATCAATGTCATGTATGAAATCAAGGAAACCCGGAATTATGTTCTCCTCAGGCTTTATTCCATACTGTACAGTGTGGTATTTGCGGTGCTGCTGATTATCGTCCTTGCGGTTATGGTCTTTGGAAAGCAGATCAATCTGAGGTTTTTCCCAAGCGGGGGATGGCTCGTGGAACTCTTAAATATCCGCTTATGGATCTGCATACCGGTACTGTTCGTATTTTTTCTTCTGATTTATGTATTCTGCCCGAATAAGAAGGCGGCGGAGAAGAAAAGAAGCGTGAAAGCGCAGATACCGGGCGCGGTGTTTGCAGCGATGGGATGGATTATTTTTTCGGGATTGTTTTCTATTTATGTGGATAAATATAACAATTATGCATCCTTTTACGGGACGATGACGACGATTGCGCTGATTATGGTCTGGTTATACGGATGTATGTACGTATTGTTTCTCGGAGGCCTGATTAACAGTGCCGAGGAACAGCGAAAGGCGAGATAAAATTTTATTTCCCTTTACAGGAATGAGGATGAAAAAAGCTATGAGAGAAAAAGTGCTGGGCGAATCGCATACCATGGATGAAATTGAAGAATCTTTATCGGATATGGAGAATGAATTTATTGAGGCGTATCTGAAAAACAGTCAGAGGCCGCTGTGGATTCTGTTAAATCTTTATAAAGGACATTATGTAAAGCTGCTTTTATCAGCCCTGTTCTTTGCACTGAAGCATGCTTGCGTATGGTATCTTCCGGTGGCAACGGCCGGAATTATCAATATTGTCTCCGGGCAAAGCGGTGCAGGAACAATGGGAATAATCCGCTATGTGCTGATTGAGTTATTTCTGGTTGTGATTAACATGCCATGCAACTATCTGTATACGCATTTCCGCAGCTCCGCAATCCGAAGTCTCGAGGCAGGACTTCGCGGCGCGCTGGTGCGTAAGCTCCAGCAGCTTTCCATCACGTACCATAAGGAAATGCAGTCCGGGCGGCTGCAGTCGAAGATTATGCGTGATGTAGAGGCGATTGAGACCTTATCACAGCAGCTTTTTACCAATGTAATTACTATTATTATGAATCTGGTTGTCGCGTTTATCGTCACAGGATTCCGGAGCAGAACCGTCCTTATTTTCTTTGTCGTGTGCGGGCCGGTTGCCGCAATCACAATGGCGTCTTTCCGCAATCTGATTAAGCGCTCAAATTTTGCCTTTCGTAAGGAGATGGAGAGCACCTCCGCGCAGGTTATGGAGATGGTGGAACTGATTCCGGTAACCAGAGCACATGCGCTTGAGGAAGAAGAAATCTACAAAATGGAAAACCAGCTGAACAATGTGGCGAAAAGCGGATATCATCTGGATGTTGTGCAGGCCAATTTCGGCGCGGTAGGCTGGTGCGTATTCCAGGTGTTTCAGGTTCTCTGTCTGGGGTTTACCGGCTTTCTGGCATTTAAAGGGCTTACGACGGTCGGCGATATTACCCTGTACCAGAGTTATTTTTCAACGATTGTTAACCAGATTACGAGCTTTATCAATCTGCTGCCGATTATTTCAAAAGGGCTGGAGTCCGTCAATTCGGTAGGCGAAGTGCTGCTTTCGGATGAGGTGGAGGATAACAAAGGAAAGGCAAAGGTCAAAGACGTATACGGCGAATATGATTTTGAGGATTTGTCTTTTGCCTATGATGAGGAAAAACCGGTACTCTCCCATCTGAATCTTCATGTAAGGCAGGGGGAGACCATCGCGCTGGTCGGCGAATCCGGCGCCGGAAAATCCACCATTTTAAATATCGTCATTGGCTTTAATAAGGCGGATTCCGGTCGTCTGTTAATCGACGGAAAAGATATCAATGACATCAATTTACATAGCTATCGTAAACATATCGCAGTTGTGCCGCAGACATCCATTTTGTTCTCGGGAACAATTCGGGACAATATCACTTACGGAAAAACGGACATTCCCGATGAGAAACTGATGCAGGTCATCGAGGCGGCAAATCTGAAGGAATTTGTGGAGAGTCTGCCAAACGGACTTGATACGGTTGTAGGAGAACATGGTGGAAAACTGAGCGGCGGACAGAGGCAGCGCATCTCAATTGCAAGAGCGTTGATTCGTGATCCAAAGGTCATCATTTTGGATGAGGCAACCTCTGCGCTTGACAGTATCTCTGAAATGGAAATCCAGAAGGCGCTGGACAATCTGACCAGAGGAAGAACCACCTTTGTCGTGGCGCACCGGCTTTCCACAATCAAGGGCGCAGACCGTATCGCGGTCATCGACGGCGGACATTGTACGGAAATCGGAACCTATGAGGAGCTTATGGAGAACAAGGGAGAGTTCTATGAAATGCGGAAGCTGCAGCTTTAAAGGGGAACTCATTTGCAGTCCCCTTTATTTGTTCTGATACTCCGCAAGCACTTCCTTCATATCGCTCATGAATCCGTCCACATCATCCCGGATTTTTTTCCAGTCCAGCTGCTCTAAACCATACAAATCCACAGAGGTGTCAGCAAATACATCCGGTTCCCGGTCGAGAGGAGTGATTGTGCCGGAAAAGTACGCAGTTGCCAGAGTCTTGCTTCCTTTCTTTATGGTAACATTCTTGCATTTGAGCTGTACCCCTTCGGTAAGCTCTGACCAGTATACATCCGCAGAGATGTAGTACTCCTGACCGGTGTTCGCATAGTAGACGGCGTCCATGACCATCTTGTTCTTGTGCCCGCCGTCCCGGATGAGTGTCAATTCGACGCGCTCGTCATCCGGAAGCTCGTAGTAAAAGACTGCCGTCTGGGCATTTTCGCCGTCAATAACAAGCCTCGCGCCGGGGAGAACCTCGGAAAGATCCATCTCCATTCTGCGGAACCGGTTTTTGTCCGTTAAAAAGAGAGAAACGACAACGTCATAGTCAGGATACTCCATTCCAAACAAATCCCAGATGAAGCAGCCGCAGCCCTGAGGAATGGTAATCAGATATTCACTGGAAACGCGTCCGTTTGCACTTTTAATCGTGTTACCTGTCTCTTCAATCCCAATCTCTTCTGTAAACTGAATGATATTTCCGGCATTGTCGCGGAACCATTTCTGGTTCAGATCGGAAGTAAGATCCGGCATTCTCATAAACAAATCCACTCCGGTCGGGAACGCATATGCCATATTGTCAAGCATCGGAACGACAAAGCAGACCGTCTGGTCTTCGGCGTACACCTCGATATCGCCGACATCTTTTCCGATGACAGACAGGCTGCTTGTCAGGGAGGACCTCCCCTGCGGAAGGGATCGGATACCGTCCATGCCGGCAGAAACGGAAAACCCAAGTCCCTCGATATTGTATAGCTGGGCGTCTCCGGTAATCTGTGTATCTGCGTTCAGATAGTCGTGTATAAATTCCATGATATCGATTTCATACAGAAGATAGGATGGATCTTTCAACGTATCCTCCGCAAAATGTACAACAGATAAAAGCAGCTTAAACCGCGGGCTTCTTAGGGCGGCGCATACGGTTACAGCCGCCAGGAAGATGAAAAGTACAGCAATGATAGAGATTATTTTCTTTTTCATTTATCGGCTCCTGATACGAAAGTGCTACAATTATGGCTATTTTAGCATAAAACTACCCTGAAATAAATAGGAAAAGTGCAAAATATGCACAAAAAAGCCGCACGATTATTGTCTAATCGGTATATGGAAAAAAGTGGGCGAATAGGATATACTAATACAGTCGGTTGGGGGAACCGATAAGTGATTTATAAGAACTTTTTAGGAGACTATATAATGTATAACCATTTTGCAGAGATGCAGGATGGTTATTTTTTTGCTTTTTATGCAGATTATCTTTTACTTTTTCATCTTGCATTTCCTGCTTCATTGCGTTATTCTTAACATGCAAATCAATCAGTTGCGCACAGATAACTGATTTCCGCTTGGACAATTCACAGGCATTTCGCCATGATTCCCAAGTAAACCTACAACTTCATAGTGTACAGGCTTTTTGCCATAACTTACATACGACAAAAAATGTCAGGCGCCATCCCCCTATATCCGCCGCTGTTTTTTGTCGCATTGCCCGCATTCAAAAAATATGATATACTCTAAAAAAAGGATCACATGGAAAACATAAGAATAAATCCACAATACAAGGACAGACTCTTTCGGCTTCTGTTTGGAAGTGAAGACAGAAAAGAAAACATCATTTCATTGTATAATGCGCTGTATCGGACTACATATAATGTAAATGATATAACGGAGATAACCACGTTGGATGACGCTGTCTATATTAAAATGAAGAATGACGGTCTCCATCCTGATTGACAGTTACCTGACCCTTTGGGAGCAGCAGAGCTCGTACAATCCGAACATGCCGTTACGAGGACTGATGTATTTTGGCAATCTCTACGAAGCATATGTCGATAAGAATAAGTTAAATATATATGGTTCAAGACCGATAAAGATTCCTGCTCCGAAATATGTCGTATTCTATAACAGAACTTCGGATAAAGAGCCGATCAAGCAGTAAAGCAATGTATTGAGGAGAATGTATTACGTGATTTCCTCACGAAGCACAGAGCGGAGGTGATGGATGTGTGTCTGACAGAGTATAATGAAAAAGTTTTTATTAACGGCATCCGCGAGGAGGGGCGTGAAGAAGGCGAAAAAAATTGAGTAAGTTAATCGGACTGTTGCTATCGAATGGACAGATTGATGATGCACAAAAAGTTGTTTCTGATGATGAGGCGCGAAAACAGTTCTATCGGGAATACGGAATTACTGATTGACTTTAATACCAAAACAATAGCGTAAAGAAGTATGGAACAAGTAAAACCATGCGTTTTTTTGTACTATAGGAAGCTTGCACTTTTTAGTAAAAGTGCACAAAAACAAATGCAAAAAAATGTGAAATTTGTGCACACTTCGGCCGGAGAGCATGGTATTATAATTCTCGTAAACCCCCAATACATTATATAGTTTTTACTATACCCCATAGTAAAAATACCTTCTCCTAAAAAGACAGCAGATGAAAAAGCTGTCTTTTTTTCATGCCCGGATTCGTGTATAATAGTTATTAAGAAATGACAGAGTTGGGGGTTTGGTTTCGGAATATTCATGGAGAGAATATATGAATGGACAGAATTACAGCAGACCAGTTTCGCTTCGGCATATACAGGTAACGGACAAATTCTGGAAGCATGAGATGGAACTGGTACGGACAGAAGTAATCCCATATCAGTGGGATGCGCTGAATGACCGCGTGGAAGGCGCGGCGCCGAGCTACTGCATGCACAATTTTAAGGCGGCGGGAAGGTTAAACAGCGAAAAGAAGGCAAGGGGTGCGGCTTTTGTTGAACCAGCGTACACATTCCGCGGGTTCGAGACTTTGCCGGATGATCCAAAGCATCCGCAGGAAGACCGGTTTTACGGATTTGTATTTCAGGACAGCGATTTTTCGAAGTGGATTGAGGCGGTCGGGTATTCTCTCACGCAGCATCCGGATGCAGAACTGGAAAGGATTGCCGACGGCGCGATTGATCTTGTCTGTGCGGCACAGCAGGAAGACGGATATTTAGATACCTACTATATTATTAACGGCAGAGACAAGACGTTTTCCAATCTTAGGGATCATCATGAGTTGTACTGTTTCGGACATTTGGCGGAAGGCGCGGTTGCATATTATGAGGCGACCGGCAAGGATCGGCTGTTAAAAGCGGTATGCAGGTTTGCTGATTACATAGCGGATTATTTTGGGGAAGAAGAAGGAAAATGTAAAGGTTATCCGGGACATGAGATTGCCGAGATGGCGCTTGTCCGGCTCTATCACGCAACCGGAGAAGAGAAATACCTAAAGCTGGCAAAATATTTTGTAGACGAGCGTGGAAAAAGACCTTACTATTTTGATCAAGAGCACCCGGAGGCAATTCAAAAAGGAAAAGAAGAAGAATTGCGTTATTTGTATCATCAGGCGCATCTTCCGGTAAGGCAGCAGTCAGAGGCAGTCGGTCATGCGGTGCGCGCAGTATATCTGTATTCCGGTATGGCGGATGTTGCAAGGCTTACCAATGATGAGGCGCTTTTTGCAGCATGTGAGCGTCTGTGGAACAGCATTGTAAACGAAAAGATGTACATTACCGGAGGAATTGGTGCGACGCATATCGGAGAAGCATTTTCGTATCCCTATGATCTTCCGAACGATACGGCCTATGCGGAGACCTGCGCGTCAATCGGACTGATGTTTTTTGCAAGAAGAATGCTTGAAATCAAAGCGGACAGCAGATATGCGGATGTGATGGAACGCGCGTTGTACAACGGCGTATTGAGCGGTATGGCATTGGACGGAAAAAGCTTTTTCTATGTAAATCCGTTGGAAGTAAATCCAAGCGCCTGCCAGAAGGATGAGCGGAAATTTCATGTAAAGCCGGTAAGGCAGAAATGGTTTGGATGCGCCTGCTGTCCGCCGAATATTGCAAGACTCATAAGCTCAATCGGAAGCTACGCCTATACGGAGAATGAGAATACGCTGTTTATTCATCTTTATCTGGGCGGCAGAATTGAAAAAACGGTTGGAGACCGGAAGGTCGGCATCAGCATAAAGTCAGAGCTTCCATGGAACGGAAGGGTGTCCATTGAGGTCACAAACGCACCGGAGGAGTTTACCCTTGCGGTCCGAATCCCGGATTGGGGCAGGGAGGCAGCGGTTCGTACCGGCAGGCAATCAATGAAGGACGGCTATTGCTACATTAGGAAAGCGTGGAAGGAAAGAGAAACAATCGAATTTGATTTCCCGATGGAACCAATGCTTTATACTGCGAATAACCGGGTAAGAGAAGACATCGGAAAGGCCGCGGTGGTCAGAGGCCCGATTGTATATTGTCTGGAGGAAATCGATAACGGCGCAGACCTTCATCTGGTGTCTATTGAAAAAAATCCGGATATCTGTGTGACGGTAAAGGAAATCTGCGGGCAGACGATAAAAGCAATCGAAGTATCCGGCAGCAGGGAGCGCAGGGATGTTGACACATCGCTGTATCACAGGATTCAAGCAGGAGCAAAAGAGCGCGTGACGCTTAATTATGTGCCATACTATATGTGGGCAAACAGAGGAGAAAACGAGATGCAGGTCTGGACAAGATACCAGTAGTTTACAACATACATAGGAGGGGTTTTTATGACGTACAATGAAATCGTAGAAAAACTAAGGGCAAGTATAGTGCGGTTCGATGCGAGTGAGATCAGGGATCATATCGCAATCCAGTTCAATATCTACGGGGAAGGAGAGGGCGCTTTCTACATTGAAATCAACGATGGCAAGATTGATATTCAGCCGTATGAGTACTTTGATCGCGATGCAGTGATTTATGTGGACGCCAATACGCTGATTCAGATTGTTTCCGGAGAACTTACCATGAAAGAGGCCTATGACGGAAACCGGATTGTGGTGCAGGGAAGACATGACGCGGTTTTGAAGTTTGGACAGATGAAATTTCAAAGAAGATTAAAAGAGCGCAGAAGCGGAGGAATTTTCCACCGCGTAAGCATCCGCAGGTATAAAGCGGATGCCGTAGAGCCGGAGAAGGTAAAAATGATACTAAAGGCTGCCATGGCCGCACCGTCTGCATGCAACCAGCAGCCATGGGAATATTACGTGGTAACAGACAAAGATGCGATTGAAAAGCTGTCGGCAGCTTCGCCGTACGCAAAATGCGCCGCGGAAGCTCCGGTAGTCTTTGTCCCATGCTATCGAAGAACCGGTGTGGCTCCGGATTACTATGAGATTGATATGAGCGCGTCTGTGGAGAATCTTCTGCTCGAAGCGGACGAACTCGGACTTGGTACGGTATGGATGGGAATCGCCCCAAAGAAAGAGCGGATGGATGCGGTGAGAAAGGCGCTGGATATTCCGGCGGATTTAGATCCGTTTGCACTTGTGCCATGCGGCTACCCTGCGGAAGAAAAAGTGCAGGAAGACCGGTTTGATGAGGCGAGAGTGCATTATGTGATGCCGGCGGAGCAAAAGTCCGAAGAGACAGATACAACGGCCGCAGAGCCGGTTTAAAACGAAAAAAGGATTCTGTAAGAGAGCTATGCTCTGTCTTGCAGAATCCTTTTTTGTTTCAGTTCTTTCCGGCTAAATCGCTGACAATTTCCCGGATGTTCTTAAACTGTGAATCGGACAACTGGTTCAGGTCGTTGTATAGCGCGTCGGTTTCTTTCGGGCGAGAGGAATCAAAATCAAAGAAATCCATAGGAGTAACATCCAAATATTCGCAAATGTAAAAAAATTGGTCATAGATGGGAGACCATCCGGAAAACCGGTTTGCCTATCTGGACGGACTGATTGATAAAGCAGTCTGGATAGAAAAAGGGAAAATAAAACATTGCTATACAGCCGGGCAGCTCTTCTCCTTGTCTGAGCAGGAGCGAAAATCCATAGGCTTAAGGAGGCTGCTCCCGTATAAAGAGGTTTCTGTTTGTCATTCTGTGGATGGGAATGCCCCTCTTGTAAAACACTCGTTGACACTAAAGAATGTGGAAATCTCTTTCGGGGAAAAAACAATTTTAAAGGATATTTCCTTTTCCGTTCAATCAGGAGATGTGGCGGCAATCACAGGAGTAAACGGTGTGGGCAAAACTTCCCTTTGCCGTACGATTTGCGGATTCCTCGAATGCAGGCAGGGTGAAATTGCAATAGACGGCGCTGCTTTGAAGAAAAAGCAGCGGCTGAGGAAAAGCTACATTGTCATGCAGGATACCAATTACCAGCTTTTTGCCGAGAGTGTTTTGGAGGAGTGCTTTTTGGGCAACCCACTGGTATCGGAAGAGCAGGTAAAAGATATTTTGAAGTGCCTTGATCTTCTGGATGTGCGGGAAAGGCATCCGCAGAGCCTATCCGGAGGACAGAAGCAAAGATTAGCGATTGCAGTAGCGGTTCTGGCCGATAAAAATGTGATTATACTGGACGAGCCGACCAGTGGTTTGGATTATTCCGGTATGATGACAGTAAGTAAGCTTATGAAAGAGCTGGCGCAAACAGGGATCATTGTTTTAGTCAGGCGTGATGATATGAGTGCCGGGATTTATTTTTCCTCTGTTTTACAGAAAAAACGGAAGGAATCTTGACAGCAGACAATTCGCTTGATACAATATGACCAAAACAGGAAAACAGTCAAACAGTGGTGACAGCTATGGCAAAAGCATTTTCGCAGAAGGAAACGGATATGATTCTGAAAGACCTGAAGGCATCTGCCCGGAAGTATGCCGCCTCCTGCGGGATGCGTAAGATTACGGTGGAGGCGCTTGCAAAGGAAGCGGGCATATCCAAGGGCGCTTTTTACAAGTTCTATTCCTCCAAAGAGATGCTGTTTTTGGAGCTTCTTGAGGATATTCACAGTGAAATCTACGAGGCATGTGCGGATGTCCTGATGCACGACCAGGGGAAGCCTGCAAACAAAAGAACGGCGGAAGCTGTGCTGGAAGCCTGCAAGCTTATGGGACAGTCCGGGATGATGGACTTTCTGGAGCAGGATGTTCCGTTTTTGCTTCGCAGGATTCCGGCGGAGGTGCTGGAAGATCATTACCACGGGGATGAGGCCCACATCAAGGCGCTTCTGGAAAATGCAGGCCTGGAACCGGAGGGCGGCATGGAATTGGCCGCTGCCACGGTGCGGGGGCTGTTCCTGACGGTATCCCATCGGGACAATATTGGTCCAATGTATCCGCAGGTTTTGGAGACTCTGGTATATGGCGCCTGCCAGCGTTTGTTTCCGGAATAAATAAAAATTGAAATAGGAAAAGCCGCTCATGCGGAGCGGCCTTTTTCAGAAATAAAGGTTAGCGAAACCTAACCGACAGGAGGGAGATTATGAAGTTCTATACCTTTGGAAAGCGGGAGAATCCAGCGATTTTGCTGCTCCCCGGCACCTGCTGCCACTGGAGCCGAAACTTTGGGACGGTCATTCCCATACTGGAGCAGGACTACTGTGTTGTCTGCGTTTCCTATGACGGCTTTGACGAAACAGAGGATACGGTGTTTACGGATATGCTCACTGAAGCGGCGAAGATAGAGGACTACATAAAGGATACCTTCGACGGTCATATCTGCGCCGCATACGGCTGCTCTATGGGCGGCAGCTTCGTGGGACTGCTGGTGCAGAGAAAGCGTGTCCACATCGACCATGCCATTTTGGGAAGCTCGGATCTTGATCAGGAAACAGGGGCTTCCGCCCGGCTTAAGGCATGGCTGATTGCCAGGTTCCTGTACGGGATCTTTCAATCGGGAAAGATGCCGGGTATTATGCAGAAATTTTTGAAGAAAGAGGCGCCCGAGGAGCGGGCCTATATGGAGAAAATGATGGAGATGTTCGGCGTAGGCAGCCGGGACATGGTATTCGTGAAGCGGGAGAGCGTCCGCAATCAGTTTTATTCCGACTTGGTCACGCCGCTGGAAAATAATATTGCCGTTTCCGGTACACAGGTGCATATCTTCTATGCAGTGAAAATGGGCGAGGAGTATGAAAAACGCTACCGCCAGCATTTTCAGAATCCAGACATTTGCCGCCATGATC
>CAZTKM010000032.1:0-29573 GCA_964614035.1 uncultured Lachnobacterium sp. | reverse complement strand
ATTTTTGGTATTATTTTACCATAGACTTGTGAACACTAAATATTGTATTATATAAATGATTTTTATGGAGTTGATGGCTACATATTGTTTACTGTTTATGATACACGTATGAGGAATTGTGCTATGACGCTTGCAGAAGAACGTAGAGCATTAGAAGAACAAAGACATCAATTAGAAATTGAACAAAAGGCTTTTTCCAAGAGAGTTGAAATCGAAGACCGGAGATTAGAGCAGCAGCGGAGATTGTTTGACATGAAATTTAAGATTCTGGAGGAAGAACTCGTAAAGCTTGCTACCGAAAGGCAGCAGATGGAACGACAGAAGGCATTCTATAACCGCGTGAAGGAATTTGAGACACATAGCGCCGAGGCCGAGTCCAAGAACATAGTTAAGGGAGAACTTTTCTTTACCGGTGTAGGAAACAAGCAATCCTTAAAGAAGCGTTACAAAGATTTGATTAAGATTTATCATCCGGATAATCTGGATGGAGATAAGCAGACTCTCCAGGAAATTAACAGGGAGTATGACCAACTGAGTAAGGTTTTTGGATAAGAAAGTTTTTGGATAAGAAAAGCAGCAATGCTTTTCTTTTTTTGCGAAATAAGTTACAATACTTAAATTAGGTGTGAGGGAAGATGAGGCAGAGCATATGAAATGGAAAAAATATACGATTGAGACAACGACCGCCGCAGAGGATTTTATGAGTTCTATGCTGATGGAACTTGGAATTGAAGGAATTGAGATTGAAGATAACATTCCTCTGTCAGAGGCGGATCAGGCAGAAATGTTTATTGATTTTCTCCCGGAGCTTCCGCCGGATGAGGGAATCAGCCATGTGAGCTTTTACGTAGAAGAGGATGGACAGGATCAGAGCGAACTCTTAAAGCGGGTTAAAATCGGACTGGAAGAGCTTCGGGATACGGTTGACGTCGGAAGCGGCACGATTACGTCCGATGAGACGGAGGATCTGGACTGGATCAATAACTGGAAAAAGTATTTTACCTCATTTACCATTGATGATATTCTGATCAAGCCGACCTGGGAAAAATTAAGGGAAGAGGATAAGGATAAGTTCCTGATTGAGATTGATCCCGGGATTTCTTTCGGAACGGGAAAGCATGAGACTACACAGCTTTGTATCCGCCAGCTTTTCAAATACATCCGCGGAAACGGGGAATACACGCCTAAGGTAAAGCATCCAAAGGTACTTGACGTCGGATGCGGCAGCGGAATCCTCTCCATTGTCGCGCTCAAAATCGGCGCGGGCAGCGTTGTCGGAACGGATCTGGATCCGGATTGTATGATAAGCACGAGAGAGAATATGCAGGTAAACCACCTGGATGTAAGCCTAGGAGAGTTCTATGTCGGAAATTTAATCGATGATGCCGCTTTGCAGGAGAAAGTCGGGACGGAGGAATTTGATATTGTGGTAGCCAATATTCTGGCACCTGTCATTATCGCCATGGCTCCGGTTATTCCCAAAAGACTGAAAAAAGGCGGCTGCTTTATCACGTCGGGAATCATTGATTTTAAGGAAAAGGAAGTAAAAGAGGCAATCGAAGCGGCCGGCATGGAGATTGCGGAGGTAAATCATCAGGGCGAATGGGTAAACATAACAGCCCGCAAAATATAGCGGCTCATAAGAATGAAAGGCAGGAGTTGCCCGAAGAGGCGGGAGAACTGTCTTAGGAATGGGCCGGAATACATTGCAAGGAAAAATGGTATGTATCAGTTTTTCGTGGAGAACGGACAAGTACAGCAGAATAAAATCGTGATATCCGGTTCCGACGTAAATCATATCGGCCATGTGCTTCGGATGAAGCCGTCCGATGTAATCCGGATCAGCGACGAGGGCGGAAAGGCATATTTCTGCCATATCACAGCGATTACGGAGCATGAGGTGTATGCAGAGATTGACCGCGTGGATGAGGTGGGAACGGAGCTTTCAAATCGGATATATCTTTTTCAGGGACTGCCGAAAAGTGAAAAAATGGAATTGATCATTCAAAAGGCCGTAGAGCTTGGAGTGTATCAGGTCATTCCCGTCGCAATGAAGAACTGCGTCATGAAGCTGGATGAGAAAAAGGCGGAGGGAAGGGTAAGACGCTGGCAGGAAATTGCAAAGAGCGCTGCAAAGCAGTCGAAGCGAACCATGATTCCGGATGTTGCCATGCCAATCTCTTATCAACAGGCGTTGGAGCAGGCGAAGGAATTGGATATCGTGCTGGTACCGTATGAGAATGAGCGTGGGATGGATGCGACGCGGGCGCTCATTTCCGGCATTGAAAGAGGAAAATCAATCGGAATCATCATCGGGCCGGAGGGCGGTTTTTCGGACGAAGAAATCGAAATGCTTCCGGACGGTATGCACCGCATCAGCTTAGGCAGAAGAATCTTGAGAACGGAGACCGCGGGACTTGTGACACTTGCCATGCTGGTCTATGAGCTGGATGACTGACAGTGGAAAGCGGATTTATCCGGCAAAATCGGGCGTGAGAAGAAACAGGAGCAATAAATGGAAGCGTATTTAGATAATTCAGCGACAACAAAATGCAATCCAAAGGCTGTGGAGCTTATGACAGAGCTTCTTACCAAGAATTACGGAAATCCGTCTTCCCTGCACAGGAAGGGTATGGAAGCCGAAAGCGTTGTAACGGACGCGAGAAAGAAGATTGCAAAAACATTGAAGGTGCAGGAGAAGGAGATTTATTTTACCTCCGGCGGAACGGAATCCAACAATCTTGCGATTATCGGCTGCGCACAGGCGAACCGCAGGGCAGGAAAGCATGTAATCACAACTTCGATTGAGCATGCCTCGGTTGCAAATCCGTTTGCATGGCTTTCGGAAAACGGATATGAGGTCACTTATCTGCCGGTAAATGCGTTCGGGGAGATATCGGTTGAGGAATTAAAGCGAGCAATCCGCCCCGACACGATTCTGGTCTCCCTGATGCAGATCAATAACGAGATTGGCGCAGTCGAACCGATTGAGGAAGCAGGGAAAGCAATCAAAACAATTAGTCCCGATATCGTATTTCATGTAGATGCGATACAGTCATACGGAAAGCTTATGATTTATCCGAAGAAACTGAATATTGATCTCCTTTCCGTCAGCGGGCATAAGATTCATGGGCCAAAGGGAAGCGGATTTTTATATATCAAAGAAAAGACGAAAATCAAACCGATGCTTTTTGGAGGAGGACAGCAAAAAGGGATGCGATCCGGTACGGAAAACGTTCCGGCAATCGCAGGGCTCGGCGTGGCCGCAGAGGAAATCTATACGGATTTTGATGCGAAGCAGGAGCACTTGTATAAGCTGCGGGAGCATTTTATCGAGGAGGCAGAAAAAATTGACGGCGTCAGCGTAAACGGACGCCATGACCGAACGGCTGCTCCGCATATTGCAAGCGTAAGTATAGAAGGCGTGCGGGCCGAGGTAATGCTTCATGCGCTGGAAGACAGGGAGATTTACGTTTCCGCAGGAAGCGCATGCTCTTCGAATAAGCCGTCCGTCAGCCGCACCTTAAAGGCAATCGGTTTAAAGGAAAATCTGCTGGATTCTACGGTTCGTTTCAGTTTTAGCGTCGAGACAACCATGGAAGAGGTTGATTACGCGGTTACGGTAATGAAGGAAGTGATTCCGCAGTTACAGAAGTACACAAGACACTAATTACAGCATCAACAGGCAAGAAGGCAGCAGAGAGGAGAGAACGATGTATTCAGCTTTTTTAATAAAGTATGCGGAGATTGCGATAAAGGGAAAAAACCGGTATATCTTTGAAGATAAGCTGGTTTCCAATATCATCAGCCATCTAAAGAAAGCAGAGGGAACATTTCACGTAAGAAAAGAGAATGGCCGGATTTATGTAGAGACAGAGGGCGGCTATGATTATGATGAGACTGTGGGAGAACTGCAAAAGATATTCGGTATCGTAGAAATCTGCCCGGTAATTCTGACCGAAGACGAAGGCTTTGAAAAGCTGGCACAGGACGTCATTGCCCATATCAATGAAGCATATGACGATAAAAATTTTACATTCAAGGTCGATACGAGACGCGCCAGAAAAAATTACCCGATGTCATCCATGGAAATCAGTGCGGCGCTCGGAGAGCGTGTGCTTGAAGCATTCCCCGAAACAAAGGTGGATGTTCATCATCCGCAGGTAACCATTCATATTGAAATCCGCCCGCAGATTAACATTTATTCCGTCCGAATTCCGGGACAGGGAGGAATGCCGCTTGGCTCCGCAGGAAAAGCGATGCTTCTTCTGTCCGGCGGAATTGACAGTCCGGTTGCGGGGTATATGATTTCGAAGCGCGGAGTTAATCTGGAGGCCACGTATTTTCATGCGCCGCCATATACCAGCGAGCGCGCGAAACAGAAGGTTGTGGATCTGGCAAAGAAAGTAGCTGCGTATGCCGGAAAAATTAAGCTTCATGTAGTAAACTTTACCGATATCCAGCTCTATATTTACGAGAAGTGTCCGCATGATGAGCTTACCATCATTATGAGGCGTTACATGATGATGATTGCGGAGCATTTTGCAAAAGAGGATGATTGTCTTGGACTGATCACAGGGGAAAGCATCGGACAGGTCGCAAGCCAGACCATGCAGTCGCTCGCGGTAACCAACGAAGTGTGCTCGCTGCCCGTATACCGTCCGCTGATTGCAATGGACAAGCAGGACATTGTCACGATTGCGGAGAAGATTGATACCTATGAGACCTCAATTCTGCCATATGAGGATTGCTGCACGATTTTTGTAGCGAAGCATCCGGTAACGAAGCCAAATCTGACATACATCAAAAGGTCGGAGCAGAATCTTGCGGAGAAGATGGATGAACTGGTGCAGAAGGCGATTGATACGACGGAGGTCATCTGGGTGGACGCAGAGTAAAATGAAAAAAGAGTCTGCACAGCAGGCTCTTTCGGAAAAGCAGATTCTGTAATCAGTCAAGAAGATATGGCTTTAATGCTTCCATAATCTCATCAAGATTGTTCTCGGTATGTATAGCGAGTTCAATTGGCTTCGATAAATCTAAACTGAAAATGCCCATGATGGATTTGGCATCAATAACATATCTTCCTGAAATCAGGTCGAAATCATAATCGAACTGAGAGATAGCATTTACGAATGATTTTACTTTTCCGATAGAATTTAATGAAATCTGTATTGTTTTCATTAGAAAACCTCCTTTAAACAAAGTATCTACCAAGATAGTACTGTTTTTCGGAGAAAAAGTCAATTGTAATAGAGGTGAAAAATGAAAAAGGCAGCCTTACATAATCTGGGGTGCAAAGTAAATGCATATGAAACGGAGGCAATGCAGCAGTTATTGGAGAAGGCGGGATATGAGATTGTCGATTTTGATGATGTCGCAGATGTTTACGTAATCAATACCTGCTCTGTGACAAATATAGCGGACCGGAAATCGCGTCAGATGCTGCATCGCGCGAAGGCGAAGAACCCCGACGCGGCTGTGGTTGCAGCAGGCTGCTATGTGCAGACAAAGGAGGAAGAGGCTCTCGCGGATGATGCGGTAGATATCATAATCGGAAACAACAAAAAGGGAGAGCTTGTAGGATTGCTGGAACAATATTTCGCAAGGACAAAAGCCGGCGCCTCACATGGCGCTTTGGAGTCTGTGATTGATATCAATGACGGCGCTCAGAAATTTGAGGATCTCTTTCTGTCCCGAACCGCGGCACATACCAGGGCGTTTATTAAGGTGCAGGACGGATGCAATCAGTTCTGCAGCTATTGTGTGATTCCCTATGCAAGGGGAAGGGTAAGAAGCAGAGGTCTCGAATCGGTGGTAAGGGAAGTGCGGGGGCTGGCCGAAAAAGGGTTTAAAGAGGTAGTGCTTACCGGAATCCATCTGAGTTCCTACGGAACAGACACCGGCGACAGTCTGCTTCATCTGATTCAGGAGGTTCACCGTATCGAAGGTATCGAACGCATCCGTTTGGGTTCATTGGAGCCGAGGCTTGTAACCGAAGAGTTTGCAAGCGGGATCTCAAAGCTTACGAAAATCTGTCCGCATTTTCATCTGTCGCTGCAGAGCGGATGCGATGAGACCTTAAAGCGCATGAACCGGAAGTATACGAGCAGGGAGTATGAAGAAGGGTGCCGCCTTCTTCGGAAATACTTCCGTTATCCGGCGATTACAACGGATGTCATTGTCGGTTTTCCGGGGGAAACCGAGGAGGAGTTTGAAATTACCAGAGCGTTTTTGGAGCGTATCCATTTTTATGAGATGCACATTTTTAAATATTCAAAACGTGCAGGAACAAAGGCTGCGGTCATGGAACATCAGGTTCCGGAGGTGGTCAAGGCAGAGCGGAGCGCAGAGCTGATCGAGCTTGGCGAGCGCATGTCCGCGGAATTTCGCGAGGCATACGTGGGAAGTGTACAGGAGGTTCTTTTTGAAGAAGCGGTGCAGATCGAACATAAAATGTATTACGTTGGTTATAATAAAGAATATGTAAAATTTGCTGTAGAATCCCGGACAAATCTCTCAAACTGTATCCGAAGCTGCGACGTGGCGGGACATTTAAAGGACGGAATTTATCTCGGAATACTAAGATGACGGAAATGTTTTCTTTATATTATTGTTTTTTTCTATGGAGTGGGGTAAAATGGAAAGAACAAGGGTGAGGTAACGAATATGCAGGATATCAGCAATACACAATTTTTTACTGTACAAAAGGAGCCTGAACTTCAGGTAAAGGACGTGCTTCGTCTCGTATATGAGGCGCTTAGCGAGAAAGGGTATAATCCGGTAAACCAGATTGTCGGATACATTATGTCCGGAGATCCGACCTATATTACCAGTCATAAGAATGCGAGAAGCCTCATTATGAAGGTCGAGCGCGACGAGCTGGTCGAGGAGGTTTTGAAGGCTTACATCAGGGACGAGTCATGGAAATAGGAGAGCTTCGGTAAATACATATATGAGAATTTTAGGCTTGGATTATGGTTCAAAGACAGTAGGTGTTGCGATAAGCGATGAACTTCTTCTGACTGCGCAGGGAGTAGAAATCGTAAGGAGGAAAGCGCCGGGAAAGCTGCGCCAGACCTTGGCACGTATCGAAGAAATAATTGCACAGTATGGCGGAGCAGACCGCATTGTACTTGGATATCCTAAGAATATGAATAATACGGAGGGCGAACGCTGCGAGCGCACGAAGGAATTTGCTGATATGCTTACAAAACGCACCGGACTGGAAGTCGTATTGTGGGACGAGCGTCTTACAACGGTTGCAGCTGACAATTCTATGATGGAAATGGGGATACGCAGAGAAAACCGCAAGGAATATGTTGATGAGATTGCGGCGATTTTTATTTTACAGGGATATTTGGATTATCTTAAAAATTCCGGCAAGTGATTAGGAGATTATATGGAAAAAGTGTTGTTTATCGATCCGCAGACCAATGAAAAGGCAGAGTTTGCGATTGAGGAAGAGACAGAATTAAACGGAGCGAAATATCTTCTTGTTTCCGACGGAGCGGAGGAAGGAGATAGTGAAGCATATATTTTAAAAGAAATTCATACGGAAGATGAGGAAGTGCTTTACGAGATGGTGGAGGACGACGTGGAGTTTGCTGCCCTTGCGAAAGTATTTGCTGAGCTTACGGATGAAGAAACGGATGTAATATTTTAGAAGAAATCGCGGAGATTTCACAGGATTTATAAGCAAAAAATAATGGAGGTAATATTTTGAAAAAAGAAACAAAACTAAATAGAGGCAAGCTGAAGATAATTCCTTTGGGCGGATTAGAACAGATCGGAATGAATATCACAGCCTTTGAATATGATGACAGTATCATCGTTGTAGACTGTGGACTAGCCTTCCCGGAGGACGACATGCTTGGTATCGATCTTGTCATCCCGGATATCACTTATCTGCGGGACAATATCGATAAAGTAAAGGGCTTTTTCATTACGCATGGACACGAGGATCATATCGGTGCGATTCCGTACGTTTTGAAGGAGATTAATGTGCCTATTTACGCCACAAAGCTTACGATTGGAATCATAGAACACAAGCTGGAGGAGCATGATCTTTTAAAGAAGACAAAGCGTAAGGTAGTTCAGTACGGACAGCATATCAATCTGGGATGTTTCCGGGTAGAATTTATTAAGACAAACCACAGTATTCAGGACGCCGCCGCACTTGCGATTTATTCGCCGGCAGGTATCGTTGTGCATACCGGAGATTTTAAGATTGATTATACGCCGGTTTTCGGCGATGCGATTGATTTGCAGCGATTCGGAGAAATCGGCAAGAAAGGAGTTCTTGCGCTTCTCTGCGACAGTACGAATGCGGAGAGGGAAGGATTTACAAAATCCGAGAAAAGCGTGGGGATTGCGCTTGATAACATTTTTGCGGAACATACTAAGGCCAGAATCATCATTGCAACGTTTGCGTCAAACGTAGATCGTGTACAGCAGATTATCAATTCGGCGTACAAATTCGGCCGCAAAGTCGCAATCGAGGGAAGAAGCATGGTAAATATCATTAAGATTGCTTCGGAGCTTGGTTATCTGACGCTGCCGGACAATATATTGATTGATGTGGAGACGCTTCGAAGCTACCCGGACGAGCAGACGGTCATTATCACAACGGGAAGTCAGGGCGAGTCTATGGCTGCGCTTTCCCGCATGGCGAACGGAACGCATCGAAAAGTAAGCATCAAACCAAACGATACGATCGTGTTCAGCTCAAATCCGATTCCGGGAAATGAGAAATCCGTTACCGGTATTATCAACGAGCTGATGAGAAAGGGCGCGGATGTCATTTTTCAGGACGTCCATGTATCCGGACATGCCTGCAAGGAGGACATTAAGCTGATTTATTCGTTGGTAAATCCGCTGTATTCCATTCCGGTACATGGGGAATACAAGCATCTGATTGCACAGGCCAAAATTGCGGAAGAGCTTGGCTATGATTCCGACCATATTAAGATTTTATCTTCCGGGGATATTCTGGAAATCGATGAAAACGGAGCCAAGGTTACGGGAAAAGTTCCGGTCGGAAATATCATGGTCGACGGTCTTGGCGTAGGAGATGTCGGCAATATCGTGCTTCGCGACAGGCAGAAGCTGGCAGAGGACGGAATCATTATTGTGGTGATGACCTTGGAAAGCGGTTCCGGCCAGATACTTGCAGGTCCGGATATTGTATCCAGAGGATTCGTATATGTGCGAAATTCCGAAAGCCTGATGGACGAGGCGAAATCTGTGCTCGACGAGACCATGAATTACTGTATGGATCACAATATCACAGATTGGGGCAAGATTAAGACGGAAGTCAAAGATGCGCTTTCCGATTTTGTGTGGAAAGAAACAAAGCGCAGACCAATGATAATGCCGATTATTATGGAAGTATAAGGAGATCAAGAGAATGACAAACGGCAATAAAGCAATTTTTCATTTTATTCGTTTTTCATTAGGAATACTGCTTGTTGTTGTGCTGATTTTTGTCGCAAAACAGCTCGCCGTCGCCGGGTATGACTTTGGCTACCGCATGTTTACCGAAAAGGCCGTTTCCTCCGGCGAGGGGAGAGAGGTTCCGATATTGATTCAGGACGGAATGAAAGACAAGGAGATTGCGGAGTTGCTTGAGCAAAAGGGACTGATTCGCGATTCGAAGCTTTTTTATCTTCAAATGAAAGTGTTTGATTATTCCGGAAAGCTGATTCCCGGCGTCTATACGCTGAATACGAATATGGAACCGAAGGAGCTTATGATCGCAATGTCGACGGCTGCAGAGGCCGGCACAGAGGATACGGAAGCGGCGGAGAATCAGACAAAAGAAACAGAAAACAGTGAGTCGCAGACCGGCGAGACTACCGGGGAGAATTAAAATATGATAGTTGATGAACGTTTGGTAACCTTTATCAATTCGTTTGATTCGGGGAACACAGAAATACTGGACGTCATCGAGAAGGAAGCTCTGGATTCTTATGTTCCGATTGTTCGGAAAGAGATGCAGAGCTTTTTGAAATTCCTTCTTGCAATGACAAAACCAATGGAAATTTTAGAGGTAGGAACCGCAGTCGGATTTTCCGCAATACTTATGGCAACCTATGCGCCGGAAGGCTGTAAGGTCACAACGATTGAGAATTATGACAAGCGGATTCCGATCGCAAAGGAGAACTTTATCCGCGCCGGTAAGCAAAATCAGATTACACTACTAGAGGGCGATGCGGCGGAGATTCTGCCGACACTCTCCAAAGAATATGACCTGATCTTTATGGATGCGGCCAAAGCGCAGTATATTCATTTTATGCCGCAGATGATGCGCCTGCTAAAAAGCGGCGGGGTGCTGGTGTCCGACAATGTGCTTCAGGAGGGAGAAATCGTTGAATCGCATTATATTGTAGAGCGCAGGAAACGGACAATCCATAAGAGAATTCGAGAGTACATTTACGAACTGACTCACCGGGAGGATCTTGTAACTGCCATACTTCCGGTCGGCGACGGCATTACGGTATCGGTAAAAAAGTAACTGAATCAAGTGTTTTTATGGACAACGATGTAAAATGAAAGCTACAGAATAGGAGAGAATCCGGAAAGGAATGGAATACCATATGGAAGTAAAACGCCCGATTGAGCTTCTTGTTCCGGCAAGCAGTCTGGAGGTTTTAAAAATAGCGGTTATATACGGAGCCGATGCGGTATACGTTGGAGGCGAAGCATTCGGACTCCGCGCAAAAGCAAAGAATTTTTCAATGGAAGATATGGCGGAGGGTATAGCGTTTGCACATGCGCATGGCGTGAAGGTGTATGTTACCGCAAACATTCTGGCGCATAATCATGATCTGGATGGGGCCCGCGCGTATTTTGCAGAACTTCGCGATATGAAACCGGAGCGCCCGGACGCACTGATTATCTCGGATCCGGGAATGTTTATGATTGCAAAGGAGGTCTGCCCGGACATCGAACGTCATGTAAGTACGCAGGCAAACAATACAAACTATGGAACGTATCGATTCTGGTATGAACAGGGAGCGGCGCGGGTTGTGTCTGCAAGAGAGCTTTCGCTGGCGGAAATGAAAGAGATTCGCGCAAATATTCCGGATGAATTGGAGATTGAGACCTTTGTCCATGGCGCAATGTGTATCTCCTATTCCGGACGATGTCTGCTTTCGAATTATTTTACCGGAAGGGATGCGAACAAAGGCGCCTGCACACATCCATGCCGTTGGAAATACTCTGTTGTGGAGGAGAGCAGGCCCGGCGAGTATCTTCCGGTGTATGAGAATGAGAGGGGAACCTACATTTTTAATTCCAAGGATCTGTGCATGATTGAACATATTCCGGATCTGATGGATGCGGGGATTGACAGCTTCAAGATTGAAGGGCGTATGAAGACCGCCCTTTATGTTGCAACTGTTGCAAGAACCTACCGCAAGGCCATCGACGACTACTTGGAGTCGCAGGAGAAATACGAAGCCAATATGCCCTGGTATATGGAACAGATTAGAAGCTGTACGTACCGCCTGTTTACCACCGGATTTTTCTATGGAAAACCGTCGGAAGAAGCGCAGATTTATGATAACAATACCTATGAGAAGGGGTACACCTACCTTGGAATTGTGGGGGAGAAGAATGCCTCCGGTATGTATCGGATGGAACAGCGGAATAAGTTCTCCGTCGGCGAAGAGCTTGAAGTGATGAAACCAAATGGGGAAAATGTGCCTGTTACGGTAAAAGCGCTTATGGATGAGGAGGGGCGGCCAATGGAAGCCTGCCCGCACCCACAGCAGATATTCTATGTAGATCTCGGCATGGAATTGGAGGAGTATGATATTCTGCGGCGCAGGGAAGACGAGCCGATTGCTCTTGATTAATCCGATACAAATCAATTCAAACTCTGTTCTGAAACGAACAGAATCTATTGTCTGATATGGTCTTGCGGAAGTATTACTTCTGCAAGACATGCAGACGAAAATCCCATAATGATAGAAAAAGAATATAGAATGAAAATGCGTACAAAAAGAAAGGGCAACATACGAGAGCAGCATTTTCAGGCATTTCGTATGTAGGAAAAAGAAAGGACAACATACGAGAGCAGCATTTTCAGGCATTTCGTATGCAGGAAAAAGAAAGGACAACATACGAGAGCAGCATTTTCAGGCATTTCGTATGCAGGAAAAAGAAAGGACAACATACGAGAGCAGCATTTTCAGGCATTTTGTATGCAGGAAAAAGAAAAAGCAACATACGAGAGCAGCATTTTCAGGCATTTCGTATGCAGGAAAAAGAAAAGACTACATACGAGATGCCTCAATATGTTTATTTTGTAGGTAATCTACTCAAATATAAAAGAATCAAAATATCCTGTAGAAAAGCAGAGGATGAAAAGGAGGAAAACATGGATCAGTTAAAAGAAATTCTGGAAGCAAGAGAGAGTGAATTAAAGCGGATATTGGAACAGGCGGAATATACGGTAAAAGGTTCGCCGGATCAAATGCTGCGCATTATAAAGAAAGGAAAACATGTGCAGTTTTACGTAAGAAAAAAGGAGGATGAGGACAAGAATCATAACGGAAAGTATCTAAAAGCAGATGAAAAGAGCTTGGCAAATAAAATTGCACAGCGTGATTACGCAGAGAAGGTAATTAAGGCTGCGAAAAATCAATTAGAATTGGTCAGAAAAATGATTGCGAGGTATGATGAAAATGCAATTCAACTGCAATATGAGAACCTGAATGATGAACGCAAAAAATTAGTGCAGGCATATACATTATCTGATGAGGAGTACGTTAAAAAATGGGAGACCAGAGAGCCCGGGACATGGAATCAGCATAAAGAAAACTTATTGTTTCAGACAAATAAGGGAGAACTGGTTCGTTCAAAATCAGAGAAGATCCTTGCGGATAAATTCGGATTAATGAACATCCCATATCAATATGAAAAACCGCTTATACTTGCGAAAAATATTGTCTTACATCCGGATTTTACTCTCTTGAATGTCGCAAAGAGAAAGGAGTACTATTGGGAGCATCTGGGAATGATGGATCAGGATGTTTATTGTAAAAAGGCAGTACAAAAGCTTGAGATGTATGAACTGAATGGAATAATTCCCGGCAAAAATCTGATTCTTACAATGGAATCGAAAGAAAATCCGCTAAATATGTGTGTGGTCGAGAAAATGATACAAGAATTTCTGATGTAAAGTCTCCATAAATCACATAAAAAATCCCTCACATAGATCAGGAGCTTTATAGCAGCTTTTCTATGGAGGGATTCTTTCGCTGCCTGGCATCCGGAAAGCTGCCTGTGGCAGGTTCTTATAGTAAACATAGTTATTGTGTGAGCGCTGCTTGCCGTAGAACTTTTTGGGAATATTGCAGCATAAGTATTACCTGTCATAGAATTCTTTAATCTTATCGAGACGCGCGCTCATATTTGAAAGAAGCGCATCAAGAACGGTAACGGCTGTCATAGCTTCGACTACAACTACGGCGCGGGGAACGATGACCGGGTCATGGCGGCCTTTGATGCTGATGTCAATTTCTTCGCCGGATTTGTTGACCGTCTGCTGGCCGGCGGCGATAGAAGGCGTCGGTTTAAAGGCGGCGCGGAGCACGAGCGGGGAACCGTCGCTCATTCCGCCAAGGGTTCCGCCGGAGTGATTGGTTTTCTTGGCGACAGCTCCTTCCGAATTTATGCAGAATGCGTCATTGTTGGTAAGGCCGGTTGCCCTTGCCGCATCCATTCCGTCGCCGATTTCGAATCCTTTGACGGCTCCGATTGAAAGGATGGCTTTTGCAAGGTTGGCGTCCAGTTTTTCAAATACGGGATCTCCAAGTCCTGCCGGAAGTCCGTTTACGATACATTCCACAACACCGCCGGAGGAATTTTGTTTCGAACGGCAATCATCCAGATAGGAGACGGCCTGTCCGGCGGCGGAAGCATCCGGCATATACAATGGGTTTTTGTTGATTTCGGCTTCATCGAAGCGTTTCATATCGATTTGAATGGGGCCGATTGATTTGGTGTAGGTCAGAATGGAGATTCCCATCTCCTTTAAAAGCTTTGCGGCGATTGCTCCGGCTGCCACACGTCCGATGGTCTCGCGGCCGGAGGAACGGCCGCCGCCCCGGTAATCGCGAAAGCCGTATTTTTCATCAAAGCAGTAGTCGGCATGTCCGGGACGATAGTAGGAAGCAATTTCGCTATAATCTTTTGACTGCTGATTCCTGTTCCATACCACCATGGAGATCGGTGTGCCTGTCGTTTTGCCCTCGAATACGCCGGATAAAATCTCAACGGCGTCGTCTTCCTTCCGCGGTGTAGTAAATCTGGACTGCCCCGGTTTTCTGCGGTTTAAATAAACCTGAACATCCTCTTCGCAAAGGGAAAGTCCCGCAGGGCATCCGTCCACGACGACTCCGATTCCCTTTCCATGCGATTCGCCCCATGTTGTTATTTTAAAAATGTTCCCCAAAGATGATCCTGCCATTTTCAGATGCTACCTCGTTTCCTGAATAGTTGCTGGGCAATTGCGAAATTCTGTTTCTTCTATTATTCGTTGTACAATATAGACAAAACACCGTAGGGCACGCTCGCGCTGCCTGCCGCTTGTAGCGGTACTAAATTCGTGCAAAGCACTCATTAAGTACCGACGGCTCCAAAGTACCTGCAATGATTTGTCTATATTGCACAACTTGGCATTAGAAATATAAAGAGAGTTGCAATCGCTTATGAATAGTTACAAATTTTCCCCTCAAAAAGAGCGGGTATATTTGCTGGTTTGAACCCATTATAGAGAATGTCCGGTTGAATAGTCAAGAAAGTTATGGTATATTTTTAACAGAAGTTTCGTAAATTTGCGCACAAGAAAGAAGAGGGGTTTTTATGGAATTCAACGCGGTATATCATCAGGCCAGTGATAATTATTGTTACCCATTCAATGAGGACGAGCTGATTATCAATATTAAGACCGGATATGATGTAAAACGGGTAAATATTATAAAGGGTGATCCATTTGCGAAGGGTATTCTTGGAGGAGGAGAAAACTGGGAAGGCACAAGCGAGGAAATCGTCTTTAAGAAGCACCTGAAGAACCAGCTTTGGTGGACAACTACGGTAAAGCCGGAGTATAAACGGCTGAAATACTATTTCGAGCTGATTACGGATACGGAGCGCTGGTTTTATTTCGAGGACGGTTTTGTCAGCAGCGAGCAGATGCATCTGGAGGGAAGAAGCCGACAGTGCTTTGTGTTCCCATGGATGAATCCCTGCGATATACCAAAGACGCCTTCCTGGGTAAATGATACGGTGTGGTATCAGATTTTTCCGGATCGTTTCTGCAACGGAGACCACAGCATTGATCCGGAATATGTAAAGCCATGGAACGAGCACCGGGAAAAGGTAAGAAACGAAGAATGCTACGGCGGGGATCTGGCAGGAATTACGAGCCGTCTGGATTATCTGAATGACCTCGGAATTACCGGAATATATCTTACTCCCATTAATGAGGCGCCTTCGAATCATAAATACGATACCAAGGATTACACGAAGATTGATCCGAATTTCGGAGATGAGAAATCGTTTAAACACCTGGTGGATGAGGCTCATAAGCGGGGCATCCGCGTGATGTTGGACGGCGTGTTCAATCATTGCGGTTACTTTTTCCCGAAATGGCAGGATGTGCTGGAAAAAGGGCCAAAGTCCGAGTATTATGATTGGTTCATGATCAACGAATGGCCGTTTGACCGGAAGGGAAAAGCGGCAAGGAAAAAGCAGATATATACATTTGCTTTGTTTGACGGGATGCCAAAGCTGAATACGAATAATCCGACGGTCAGAAAATATTTTATTGATATCTGTGCCGGCTGGGTAGAAAAATATCATATCGACGGTCTGCGCCTTGATGTTGCAAACGAGGTATCGCATCGTTTCTGCAAGGAGCTGCATGACAGAATCAAAGGGATCGATCCGGATATTTATATTTTGGGAGAAATCTGGCACAATGCGCTTCCTTGGCTTCGCGGGGACGAGTTTGACGCTGTTATGAATTATCCGCTGGGAGAGAGTATCAAGGATTTTTGGATTGACAAGAACCTGACGAATGAGGACTTTGAGTATACAATCAACCGCTGCTATACCTCATATATGCAGCAGACGAACGATGTGCTGTTCAATCTGCTGGATTCCCACGATACCATGCGCCTTCGCAGCAATGTGAAGAGTCTGGATGCGTATTTTGCGCAGCTTGCGATTCTTTTCGCAATGCCGGGCAGCCCATGCATTTATTACGGCACAGAGATTGCGATGGAGGGCGGACATGACCCGGATAACCGCAGATGTATGCCTTGGGAAGAGATTGATGCGGGAAAATATAAAGAGCGCATTGAAATTATCTCGCAGCTGATCAATCTTCGGAAAAGTGAACCTTTATTAAAGAGCAGAAATTTCCATTTCCCAAATCAGTACAAGGAATATCCGAGAGTGATTCAATTTGAAAAGGTCGGATGGGTTGACAATTATGTGGAAATTATTATCAACTGCTCGGAAGAGGATATCGAAATCCCTATGGCGGGGGAAATTCTGTTAGAGCGCCGTTATATTGACAATACGCTGCTGTGTAACGGTATCCTGATGCGGCGGTTTCAATCGGAAAGGATAGAAAGAGAAAAATAGTGTATGGCAGAATATGAATTACTGAAACAGGAAGGAAGAGCAAAGCGGGGGATTTTCCATACCGTACATGGGGACATCCAGACTCCTGTATTTATGAATGTGGGGACTGTGGGCGTCATTAAGGGCGCGGTTTCCACAGAAGATTTAAAAAATCTAAAGTGTCAGGTGGAGCTTTCCAACACGTACCATCTGCATGTCAGAACAGGAGACAAACTGATCAAAGAGCTTGGCGGGCTGCATAAGTTTATGGTATGGGACAGGCCGATTCTTACCGATTCCGGTGGATTTCAGGTGTTCTCTCTGGCGGGACTCCGCAAGATCAAAGAGGAAGGGGTACATTTTCAATCACATATCGACGGTGCCAAAATATTTATGGGGCCGGAGGAGAGTATGCAGATTCAATCGAATCTGGGCTCTACAATCGCTATGGCGTTTGACGAGTGCCCGCCTGCTCTGGCAGACAGAAAGTATGTGACGGATTCGGTAGACCGGACTACCCGCTGGCTGAAAAGATGCAAGGCGGAAATGGCGCGGCTCAACGGATTGGAGGATACGGTTAATAAGGAGCAGCTTCTGTTTGGTATCAACCAGGGAGCGATTTTTCCGGATATCCGTATCGACCATGCAAAAAGAATTTCAGAGATGGAACTGGACGGATATGCAGTCGGAGGACTTGCCGTCGGCGAGACGCATGAGCAGATGTACCACATTCTGGACGAGACGGTTCCGTATCTGCCGAAGGAAAAGCCGACTTATCTGATGGGCGTCGGAACCCCGGCCAACATCCTGGAGGGTGTTGCGCGCGGCGTGGATTTCTTTGACTGTGTATATCCGACCAGAAACGGACGGCATGGACATGCGTATACCAATCAGGGAAAAATCAATCTTTTCAATAAAAAATATGAGAAGGATATGCGTCCGATTGAGGAGGGCTGCGGATGTCCGGCCTGCCGGCAATATAGCAGGGCATATATCCGACATCTGCTGAAGGCGAACGAAATGCTTGGCATGCGCTTTATGGTTATGCACAATCTTTACTTTTACAATACTATGATGGAAGAAATCCGCAATGCGCTTGACGAGGGACGTTTTGCTTCCTATAAAGAAGAAAAACTCTACGGAATGGGACAGATCAATCGCAAAAAGGAAGAGGAAAATAGTTAAAAAAACCTAAATTCGGGAAAAAAGGCTTGCCCGCTTACTTTAAGTTGTGTACAATAGCAATAGTATTTTTTAGGAGGATTGAAGAATGTTTTCAGTTTTATTAGATGAAACTGCCGGCGCAGGAACAAGCAGCATAATGATGATTGTGTGGCTTGTAATCTTTTTTGTAATCATGTACTTTCTTATGATTCGTCCGCAGAAGAAGGAGCAGCAGAAGAAGGACATGATGCTCAGCGAGATTGCGGTAGGCGATACGATTCTTACAACCAGCGGATTCTACGGAACAATCATTGATATTACGGATGATACCGTTATCGTGGAGTTTGGCAACAATAAAAACTGCCGGATTCCGATGACAAAGACGGCAATTTCCGCTGTCGAGAAGCCGGAGGACGCTACAAAGGAAGAACCGGAAAAGAAGGGCAAGAAAGAAAAATAAGAATGAAAGAGGGGCGGGGCTTTTCGGAAATCCGGGAAGACTGTGCTCCTTTTTTATATCTTCTATGAATAGTAACAGAAGATAGCATAACGTGAGATTATAAGGCATATAAATAAGAGCAATACTCTTGCTTATTGAAAAAAAAAGACCGTTACTATATTATTAAAAGAAATGCAGTGTAAATTGCGAAACATATTAGTACCGCTGCGAGCGACAGGCAGCGGGGGCGTACCCTGCGGGGATTTTGTCTATATTGTACAACGGATGGAAGAGTTTCACAATTACCCGAATATGTATTGAGAAAAGAGGTAAGGAAATGGATTGTCAGATAGGCGTGATTTCAGGAGACGGAATCGGACCGGAGATTGTGACAGAAGCAAAAAAAGTGTTGGATCAGGTCGGAAAGAAATACGGTCATGTATTTCATTATACAGACATTCTGATGGGAGGATGCTCCATCGATGCGACAGGCGTACCGCTTACCGACGAAGCGATTGAGACCGCAAAAAAAAACGATGCGGTTCTTATGGGCTCCATCGGAGGAAATACCTCCACATCCCCATGGTATCAGCTTCCGCCGGAGCTTCGTCCCGAGGCGGGATTGCTGAAGCTTCGCAAATCCTTGAATTTGTTTGCAAATTTGCGGCCTGCCTGCCTGTATGAAGAATTGGCTGCGGCATGTCCCCTCCGCGCGGATATTATCGGAGACGGATTCGATATGATGATTATGCGGGAACTGACCGGCGGATTATACTTTGGCGAGCGCAGGACCGAGGAAATAAACGGAGTCACGACGGCCACTGACACGCTTACATATAATGAAAATGAAATCCGCAGAATCGCAAAAAGAGGTTTTGATATTGCGATGAAGCGAAGAAAAAAGGTAACATCTGTTGACAAGGCGAATGTTCTTGATTCCTCCCGGCTTTGGAGAAAAATTGTCGAGGAGGTTGCCCGCGATTATCCGGAAGTGACATACGAGCATATGTTGGTTGACAATTGCGCAATGCAGCTTGTGAAGGATCCGAAGCAGTTTGACGTCATTTTAACAGAAAATATGTTTGGAGATATTTTGTCGGATGAGGCAAGTATGGTAACCGGTTCGATCGGAATGCTTTCCTCCGCAAGCTTAAACGATACAAAATTCGGTCTTTATGAGCCGAGCGGCGGATCGGCACCGGATATCGCAGGAAAAGGAATTGCAAATCCAATCGCAACGATTCTTTCCGCGGCGATGATGCTTCGCTACACCTTTGATCTGGATCGGGAAGCGGACGCAATCGAAGCCGCCGTCAAGCAGGTTTTAAAGGAAGGCTGCCGCACCATAGATATCATGCCGCAGAAGAGCGAGTCTGCCGAAGGTATTACTCAGGTGGGAACTGTGCAGATGGGAAATCTCATAGCAGAGCGCGTATAAATGAAAAGGAGAAATTCATATGATAAGTGATAATGCAAGAGCAGGTATGCAGCAGGCACCTGCAAGAAGTCTATTCAACGCTTTAGGATTTACTGCTGAGGAAATGAAAAAACCAATGGTCGGAATCGTAAGCTCTTATAATGAAATTGTTCCGGGCCATATGAATATTGATAAAATTGTAGACGCCGTAAAGCTTGGCGTAGCGGAAGCAGGCGGCGTTCCTGTCGTGTTCCCGGCCATTGCGGTATGCGACGGTATAGCAATGGGACACGTGGGAATGAAATATTCCCTTGTCACGAGAGATCTGATTGCCGATTCTACGGAATGTATGGCGGTTGCGCATCAGTTTGATGCGCTTGTTATGGTTCCAAACTGCGACAAAAATGTACCGGGACTGTTAATGGCGGCATGCCGTCTGAATCTTCCAACCGTATTTGTATCCGGCGGGCCAATGCTCGCAGGACACGTGAAGGGACAGAAGAGAAGTCTTTCGTCCATGTTCGAGGCGGTGGGTTCTTACGCGGCAGGAACCATGACAGAGGATGATGTGACGGAGTTTGAGAATAAGGTGTGTCCTACCTGCGGATCCTGCTCCGGCATGTATACCGCAAACTCTATGAACTGTCTGACGGAGGCTCTCGGAATGGGACTTCGCGGAAACGGAACAATTCCGGCTGTATATTCCGAGCGCATCAAGCTGGCAAAACACGCAGGTATGGCAGTCATGGATATGTACAGAAAGAATATCTGCGCAAGAGACATCATTACTAAAGAGTCGATTTTGAATGCGCTTACGGTGGATATGGCGCTCGGATGTTCCACGAACTCCATGCTTCATCTTCCGGCAATCGCACATGAAATCGGATTTGATTTCGATATCAGCTTTGCAAACCCGATCAGCGAGAAGACGCCGAATCTTTGCCATCTCGCACCGGCAGGACCGACCTATATGGAGGACTTAAACGAGGCGGGCGGCGTGTACGCGGTTATGAAGGAACTGGCAGACATCGGGCTTCTGAATACGGATTGTATGACGGTAAGCGGCGTGACAATCGGCGAGGCAATTAAGAATGCGGTAAACCGGAATCCGGAAGTGATCCGGACTGTGGATAATCCGTACAGCAAGACCGGCGGGCTTGCCGTATTGAAGGGCAATCTTGCACCGGACGGATCGGTGGTAAAGCGTTCCGCCGTTGTAGACGAAATGCTTGTACATGAAGGACCGGCAAGAGTATTTGACTGCGAGGAAGACGCAATCGCGGCAATCAAGGGCGGAAAAATCGTTGAGGGAGACGTTGTTGTCATTCGCTATGAGGGACCAAAGGGCGGCCCTGGCATGAGAGAGATGTTAAACCCTACCTCCGCAATTGCCGGAATGGGACTGGGAATCTCGGTAGCTCTTATTACAGACGGACGTTTTTCGGGAGCATCCAGAGGCGCGTCCATCGGCCATGTATCTCCGGAGGCTGCGGTCGGCGGCCCGATTGCATTGGTGGAAGAGGGCGATATCATTAAGATCAATATTCCGGAAATGACCTTGGAGCTTGCCGTATCAGACGAAGAACTTGCACAAAGAAAGGCAAAATGGCAGCCGAGAGAGCCGAAGGTTACGACAGGCTATCTGAAGAGATATGCTGCGATGGTAACATCGGGAAACAGAGGAGCAATTCTTGAGATACAATAGTGTACTGACAGAATAGGGGATTGAAAATGCAATTAACAGGATCACAGGTAATAATCGAATGTTTGAAAGAGCAGGGCGTTGATACCGTATTCGGATATCCGGGCGGAGCGATTTTAAACGTGTATGATGAATTGTATAAGCATCCGGAAATCAAGCATGTGCTTACCTCGCATGAGCAGGGCGCAAGCCATGCGGCAGACGGATATGCAAGAAGCACCGGAAAGGCAGGCGTGTGTCTTGCAACGAGCGGCCCGGGCGCGACAAATCTTGTAACCGGAATTGCAACCGCGTATATGGATTCCGTTCCAGTGGTTGCAATCACTTGCAATGTCGGAGTGTCGCTTCTCGGAAAAGACAGTTTTCAGGAGATTGATATCTCGGGAATTACCATGCCGATTACAAAGCATAATTTTATTGTGAAGGATGTTGCAAATCTGGCAGACACCATACGGCGCGCCTTTTCGATTGCAAGAAAAGGCAGACCGGGGCCGGTTCTTGTGGATATTCCGAAGGATGTGACGGCAAATAAAGTAGAGTACGAACCAAAGGAAGTTATGCCGGCTGCCCGGACACAAAGCAGTATCAGCGAGGCGGAAATTGAACAGGCAATCGCACTGATTACGGAGGCAAAAAGACCATACATCTTTGTCGGCGGCGGCGCGGTAATATCGGGCGCCAGTGAAGAACTGAAGAAATTTGTCTCCCTTGTGGATGCGCCCGTCTGCGATACCCTGATGGGAAAGGGCGCGTTCGACGGAACAGACAGACGTTATACCGGAATGCTTGGAATGCATGGAACAAAAACGTCCAATTTAGGTGTCAGCGAATGTGATCTTTTGATCGCAATCGGCGTCCGGTTTTCCGACCGCGTGCTTGGAAACGCAAAGAAATTTGCTCATCAGGCAAAAATCCTGCAATTCGATATTGATCCGGCCGAGATTAACAAGAATATCCCGGCAAGTGCAAGTGTTATCGGAGACGTGAACGAAATCCTAAAAACGATAAATGCAAAGCTGTCCGGGCAAAATCATGCAGGATGGTTTTCACATATCGAGGAGTACAAAGAGAAATTCCCATTGACCTATCCAAAGGATGGACTGAGCGGGCCATATCTCATTGAGAAAATCTACGAGATGACGAAGGGCGACGCAATCATGGTTACCGAAGTCGGACAGCATCAGATGTGGGCAGCGCAGTATTATAAGTATAAGAATCCACGCACTCTTTTAACTTCCGGCGGACTCGGAACCATGGGGTACGGACTCGGCGCGGCTATCGGCGCACAGAAAGCGAATCCCGATAAGCAGGTAATCAATATCGCGGGCGACGGCTGTTTTCGAATGAATATGAATGAGCTTGCGACTGCATCCCGCGAGAAGTTACCGCTGATTGAAGTCATTGTAAATAACCATGTACTCGGAATGGTGCGGCAATGGCAGACATTGTTTTACGATCATCACTATTCGGCAACTGTCCTGGACGATGGTGTGGACTATGTGATGCTTGCAAAGGCGATGGGCGCAGAGGCAAAGCGCGCATCGACACAGCAGGAGTTTGACGCCGCATTTGCGGAAGCGCTCGAATGTAAAAAACCGTTTGTTATCGACTGTATCATCAATTCTGACGATAAGGTCTGGCCGATGGTAGCGCCGGGAGCTCCGATTAACGAGGCTTTCGATGAAGATGATTACAATGCAAAACAAGCATAAATAAAAGGAGGAATAGTTACAATGAGCAGAGTTTACAACTTTTCGGCAGGACCTGCTGTATTGCCTGAGGAGGTATTGCGGGAAGCGGCGGATGAGATGATGGATTACAGGGGATGCGGAATGTCCGTCATGGAGATGAGCCACAGATCCAAGGTATATGATACCATCATCAAAGAGGCTGAAGCTGATTTGAGAGATATTATGAACATTCCTGATAATTACAAGGTATTGTTTTTACAGGGCGGGGCATCCCAGTTTTTCGCTGAGGTTCCGATGAATATGATGAAAAACAAAAAGGCCGGATACATCATTACCGGACAGTGGGCGAAGAAAGCATTTCAGGAAGCCAAGATTTTCGGAGAGGCAGTTGAGCTGGCATCTTCCGCTGACAAGACATTTTCTTATATCCCGGACTGCTCGGATCTTCCGATTACAGACGATATGGATTACGTGTATATCTGTGAGAACAACACCATTTATGGAACAAAGTATAAAGAGCTGCCGAATACAAAAGGGAAAACTCTGGTATCGGATGTATCATCCTGCTTTTTATCGGAGCCGATTGATGTTTCGAAGTATGGTGTAGTATACGGCGGCGTTCAGAAGAATGTCGGACCGGCCGGCGTCGTTATCGCCATTATCCGGGAAGATTTAATTACGGATGACGTTCTGCCGGGAACACCTACCATGTTAAAGTGGAAGACGCAGGCGGACAACGATTCTCTTTATAACACTCCTCCATGCTACGGGATTTATATCTGCGGTAAGGTATTTAAGTGGATTAAGGCCATGGGCGGTCTTGAGGTTATGAAGAAGAGAAACGAGGAGAAGGCAAAAATTCTCTATGATTTTCTGGATGAGAGCAGGATGTTCAAGGGAACTGTTGTGCCGAAGGACCGTTCTCTTATGAATGTACCGTTTGTAACCGGCAATGCTGATCTCGATGCAAAGTTCGTTAAGGAAGCTGAGGCAGCAGGATTTGTAAACTTAAAGGGACATCGTACGGTAGGCGGCATGAGAGCGTCTATCTACAACGCGATGCCAAAGGAAGGCGTTGAGAAGCTGGTTGCATTTATGAAAGACTTTGAAGCAAAGAACGCTTAAAATTAATCCAAAACAGAAAGGAACATACATATGTTTAATTATACTTGCTTAAATCCAATCGCAGGCGTTGGTTTGGAACTTTTTTCCGATAGTTATCAGAAGGTCGAGAATATCGCAAATGCAGATGCGGCTCTTGTAAGAAGTGCGGCAATGCATGATATGGAGCTTGGAGATAAGGTGTTTGCCGTTGCCCGCGCCGGAGCCGGAGTAAATAACATTCCGCTAGATAAGTGCGCAGAGCGGGGAATTGTAGTATTCAATACCCCGGGTGCAAATGCAAACGGCGTGAAGGAACTTGTTTTTGCCGGAATGTTTTACGCATCCAGAGATATCGTTGGCGGTATCGACTGGTGTTTAGACAACCAGAATGATGAGAATATTGCGAAAACAGCAGAGAAGCAGAAAAAGAATTTCGCAGGCACCGAGATTTCGGGAAAGAAGCTTGGTGTAATCGGACTTGGCGCAATCGGCGTGTTGGTTGCAAATGCGGCGATCCATATGGGAATGGAGGTCTATGGGTACGACCCCTATATCTCCGTAAATGCGGCATGGAATTTGAATCGCCAGATTAAGCATGTGACCGATGTAAATGATATTTATCGCGAGTGCGATTTTATTACCATTCACGTTCCGCTTCTTGACTCTACAAAGAAGATGATTAGCGCCGACGCGATTGCCCTTATGAAATCGACAGCAATCGTGCTCAATTTTGCAAGAGACCTTCTGGTTGACGAGGAGGCTATGGTAGATGCGCTCGCAGCAGGAAAGATTCGCAAATATGTATCCGATTTCCCGAATACCACAACCGTCGGAGCAAAGGGATGTATCGTAACTCCACATCTTGGAGCATCAACCGAGGAGTCGGAGGACAACTGCGCAATCATGGCGGTGCGTGAGATTCGTGATTATTTGGAGAACGGCAATATTGTTCATTCTGTAAACTATCCGGACAACAGCATGGGGGCCTGTACAACAGTCGGACGTATCGGTATCCTGCACAAGAATGTTGCCGGCATGATCGGACAGTACACCACGCTTCTCGGAGAAGCCGGAATCAACGTAGCAGACCTTTCCGATAAAGGAAAAGGCGACTACGCATACGCGATTATTGATGTTGACTCGCCTGTAACAGAGAGTGTCATTGAAAAGCTTTCTGCAATCAACGGTGTGATACGTGTGCGTGTGATTAAATAAGTGATAGAATTATGATGTTGGGGCAAAATCTTGCTTTGCCCTTATGATTTTATAAGGATATGCTGCTCATAGATAAAATGTGGTTTATTTATGGGCAGTTTGTTTATTTATGGGCATTTTTTTGCAAGCAGCAAGGGAAGTTTTGTGCAGGAAGGTAACCGGCTGCTGTGTGAAGCATACATTGTGGAGAGGCTTCTCTGCAATCAGTGCGTACCTAATCGCTTTTTTCGGAGGATTCGTATGTATGAAAAAATATACTGTACATACTAAGAGGACAAATTTGTTTTTTTCGTATGTATGGAAATGAGGTTGGTACATACGAAAGTGATGAATTTTACTTCTTCGTACGTAGGAAAATGAGACTGGATACATACGAAAGTGATGAATTCTACTTCTTCGTATGTACGAAAATGAGATTGGTACATACGAGAGTGACAGAATTTGCTTTTTCGTATGTAAGGAAAAGAAAAAGATACATACAAAAATGAAGAAAAGATATGTTTCGTATGTATATAAGAAAAATTCATGTGCAGATGGAAAAGAGCAGGAAGACAACTGTAAAAAATACATATTGCGAGAGCGATTCGCTTGGAAAAAAGAAGATGTTATGTTATAAATGTTATATATCTTTTTAAGACTGTTTTGCAGGACAAGAAAGTACAAACACGAGAATAAATACAAACATAAGAAGAGGAGAAACGTGTATGGCAGTAATAAAACCATTTGTATGTGTTCGACCGGCAGCCGATAAGGCGGAGAAAATCGCAGCGTTGCCGTATGATGTATATAACCGGCAGGAAGCAGTGGAGGTAGTGAAGAAAAATCCCCAGTCGTTTCTGGCAATTGACCGCGCGGAGACACAGTTTTCCGATGACGTGGATACCTATGCGCCTGAAGTATATGACAAGGCCGCCGGTATGCTGCGGGAATGGATGGATAAAGGAGCATTGATTCGCGACGAAGAGGAATGCTATTACATATATACGCTTGAAATGAACGGAAGGACACAAAACGGTATTGTCGCATGCGCTTCCATTGATGACTATGCAAACGGTGTGATAAAAAAGCATGAAAATACCAGAGCGGATAAGGAACAGGACCGGATTCATCATGTGGATGCCTGCAATGCGCAGACCGGGCCGATATTCCTCGCCTACCGGAACAACGACAGTATGAAGCAGACGATGGCTGAGGTCTGGGCGGAGCAGGAAGGACAGGCAATCTATGATTTCGAGGCGGAGGACGGTGTTCGCCATACCGTATATCGGATCAATAATCCGGAACATATTGCTGCAATCCGCAAGAATTTTGAAGAAATGAACGCAATCTATATTGCGGATGGACATCATCGCGCCGCATCAGCAGTAAAAGTCGGTTTCAAGAGAAGAGAAGAACACCCGGATTACGACGGAACAGAGGAGTTCAACTATTTTCTCTCTGTGCTGTTCCCGGATGAAGAACTGATGATTATGGACTATAATCGTGTAGTGAAGGATTTGAACGGACTTTCTGTGCAGGAATTCCTTGGAAAAATGGAAAAGCGGTTTGATGTGGAAAAGCTTGAGAAGAATGACGTGCTCATCACAACCGGGCGGATGCAGCAAGAAGGAGCTTCTGTAGAGGAATATCTGCAGAAGATGCAGGAACTTGCAGACGCAGTGAAACCCACTGGAAAGGGAGAGTTCTCGATGTTCTTAGACGGAAACTGGTATCGCTGTAAGATGCACGCAGAGGATATTCCGGAGGATCCGGTCGAGGGACTGGATGTGTCTGTTCTCCAGAACTTACTTCTTGCTCCGATTCTTGGGATTGGAGATCCGAAGACCGATAAGAGAATTGATTTTGTGGGTGGAATACGCGGACTGAAGGAGTTGGAGAGAAGATGCAGCGAAGATTCCACAGTGGCCTTTGCCATGCATCCGACTTCGATTCAGGAGCTGTTTGCAGTTGCGGACGCAGGGCTTCTCATGCCGCCGAAGTCCACATGGTTCGAGCCGAAGCTTCGAAGCGGGCTTTTCATTCACGAGATATAAAATGCAATTGTCTGACTAATTGCAATATAGACAAAATCCCCATAGGGCATGTTCGTGCTACTTATCGCTCGTAGCGGTACTAAATTCGTGAAAGGCACTTGCTAAGTGTTCAATGCGAAGGACCCTGTTGTGATTTGCCTATATTGCACAACGATACATTGGCAACCACAACTGTAATAGTAAGGAGAGAGGGAACATGCATTACGTACCATTTATTGCTACATTTAACACAGAAACAGTGCTGTTTGACGAACCACAGCTAGAGGAAGTGGTTCAGAATCCAAGTATTATAAAGAATTATCTTGAAAGCGTAACGCCGACGGTAATCGGCTTTCTGATTCGACTGGTTATCGCGGTTGTCATCCTGCTGATTGGAATAAAAATCATTGGGAAAATCAGTAAGTGTATCAAGAAATCCATGGATAAAAGCAGGATTGAACCAGGGGTAAGCTCATTTCTCTGCTCCCTGATTAAGTATTCCCTGTATTTTATTCTCGTCATGTTCATTCTCGGACAATTCGGAGTGACAACCGGATCGGTTGTAGCAGTGCTCGGATCGGCGGGACTGACCCTTGGCCTTGCATTGCAGGGAAGCTTGTCAAACTTTGCGGGCGGAGTGCTCATACTTCTGTTAAAACCGTTTGTGGTCGGCGACTATATCCTTGATGCAGGGAGCGGAAAGGAAGGAACGGTAAGTGAGATTTCCATTTTCTACACAAAGCTTCTGACAATCGATAATAAAATGATAATGATTCCAAACGGAGCATTGTCAAACTCTACAATCACGAATGTATCAAAAATGGAAGAGCGGCGTTTGGAGGTCGCCGTCGGGGTGTCTTATGATTCGGATATTTCGAAAGTGAAAGCGGTATTGGAGGAAATTGCCAGAAAGGATGAGGCGGTCATGCAGGATCGGGAGATACTTGTTTTCGTCTCGGAGCTTTCCGATTCCTCGATTGATATGGCGCTTCGCGTCTGGGTAAAAAATGCAGATTACTGGACCACAAAATGGCGCATTACAGAATGTATAAAGAAGAGATTTGATGAAAACGGAATCTCCATTCCGTTCCCGCAGCTGGATGTCTCTATTAAAAAGTAACGAATTGCAAGACTTCAAAAAACAGGAAATCTTTTTGTGATTTCCTGTTTTGGCGTGCTGCCTGTTATATGCGGCAATGATTCGGTTCTCCTGTGGCTACAGTTCTATTGGAATTTATTGATTCCATTCATATTCTGACTGCCATCCATCTGGAATATCTGCAACATTTATTTCTCTATACAACATAGCCGGGGCATAAGGGAGAGCAGCTGCAATCCATTCATCAGAGGAATACCTTTTACATTCATAAACTTTATAAGTTTCGTCTCCGTCTACAATACCGATTTGTTTTCCGCGATTACCATAAGCAGATAAAGCACCATAGGACACATAGGTTTTATCACCCCATACTATAGCCGCATAGTCATCCGTCACAGATGTTGTCATATCTGCTAAATTTTGTTTTGTACAAGAACACAAAGAAATCATTGCTGATATAGCAAGTATAAGAGAGGCAAATACGGACGGCTGCTGGCACAGCTCCACGGGAGTCTCACCCCGGCCCATGCTGATGGGTGCGGCGCGCAATGCTTTGTGGGCGTTCAACGCGCGAGTATCTTTAACCTGCCTGTACGTCGTCGCCCGCAGGCTGCCACGCCTGCTTTGCAGTCTGGTTGGGAGCGCTCGCTCCTGGGAGGTCATATCCCGACGGTGGAGTATAGCTTTTTTTGACGGTAAACTGTTTGACGGGTTAGAGTAAATAAAAACGGACACGACGGTACCGTTTACGATTGTGACGCTCAAACATAAAGAGCCTGTAAGTCGCGTAGTATCGCGCGGTTTATAGGCTCTGCGTCTGTGCGTCTGGCTCTGTGTGTATAGTTGTTTTTAGTTGTTTTACGCTTATTAAGGTTTCTTGTTTGCACTTCGGACAAAAAAGAGGAAACCTTTTTAATTCAGTATCATAGCGCACCCTAATTCGTGTTTTATTTTTACATATAGGACACAACACCCAATTATCGCTGCTCAAATGCGCCACTGACCTTTCGGTTTGTATTTGCACCTATCTCATAATAAAGTATTAACGTGCGTTGATTTGATACTTTCCATATAACCAACGCCCCAACG
>CAZTKM010000031.1:0-30319 GCA_964614035.1 uncultured Lachnobacterium sp. | reverse complement strand
GAAGGCTTCTGATTCGGGTTACATCCGTATTTTAATTCGTATTCTTTCATTTTTTTCTCCTTTACAGACAGCAATCTTTGATACTTTTCTGACCTATTTATTCTTATTTACAATTCGGGACTCATAGTTTCCGGTTGCGATATCAATATATCTTACAAAAAGAGATACCTTGTTCTCTTCGTTTAAATTCTCCCATACCATGTTTGTAAACGTATCGATATCCCCGCTGATTTCCACCCATATAGGCTCTCCCTCAAAGCTTGGAAGCGGATTGCCGTCGCCCATATATGTATGAATAAAATGGCCTTCGCCAGCCTGCGGATTATCATAGGAAAAGGTATTTCTCACACACTGGTTCGGATTTCCGTTGTTGCTCTTTAAGATGGACATCATATAATTCGCTTTATTGTTCTTTACGTTAATGATACCGGAAATCCGCGGCGTATAGTTCGGTTCATCCGGCTCAAACGCGCGCGTGCGGAGCGCCATCTCAAACGTCTGCTGCGCATTCATCAGATCATAAATGGTATCTGTCTGGTCGCCGTTGGTCACAATCGTATTGTTGCCAAGTACGCGCACCGGAGCATAGATGATAAGACTGGGATCCGAAAGCTTGGACGGATCAAATGCCTCTGTGCGGATTCCGTTGCCGTCTTCAACAAATATCCGGTTGCGGCTGTTTATGCTTCTTCCCATGATGAAATACGCGGCAACCATTTTGCTGTTGTCCTCGGAGCGGCCAATCACGATTCCGCGCCCCGGATAGCTTGTGCTGCTAAGTTCATTTGCAAGTGATACTTTTTTCATGTTCTTCCACCTCTCTTTTTAAAATATGAAAAGCCGGCCTCTGGGCCACGCATCCAGCTATAGCTTCTGCGTGTTCGCCCAGACGGTCGGCTTAATCGTTCGTTATACTTCATGTGGTCAATTCCACGTCTCCGTCAGTCATATAACTATGTCTATTTAATCATGCTTTTCGACAAATGTCAACCGGAACTTAATTCTTAAAGCTGTGCACCGGTGCAGGGATTCTTCCTCCACGATTTACAAAAGCATCGCATGAGAACCGGTTTACCGGCATAATCGGCGCATATCCCAATAATCCGCCAAACTCTACCGTCTCTCCTACGTCCTTGCCCACTACCGGAATCAGACGTACCGCCGTCGTCTTCTGATTGATCATTCCGATCGCCATCTCGTCTGCAATAATTCCCGAAATCGTCGTTGCTTTCGTATCTCCGGGAACGGCAATCATGTCAAGCCCCACCGAGCATACGCAGGTCATTGCTTCAAGCTTCTCCAGCGTAAGAGCGCCCGCCTCTACCGCATCAATCATGCCCTGATCCTCGCTGACCGGAATAAATGCCCCGGAAAGCCCTCCGACATAAGAGGACGCCATAATTCCGCCCTTCTTTACCTGATCGTTTAAAAGCGCAAGCGCCGCCGTTGTTCCGGGTGCTCCTGCATGCTCCAGGCCAATCTCGCAGAGAATGTCCGCCACAGAATCTCCTACCGCCGGAGTCGGAGCAAGAGAAAGATCGATAATTCCAAACGGGACATGCAGTCTCTTTGAGGCTTCCTTTGCGACGAGCTGTCCCACGCGCGTGACCTTAAACGCGGTCTTCTTAATGGTCTCGCACAGAACTTCAAAGCTCTCGCCCCGCACCTTTTCCAGCGCGGTCTTTACTACTCCCGGCCCGCTTACGCCGACATTAATGACTGCGTCCGCCTCGGTTACTCCATGAAATGCGCCCGCCATAAATGGGTTGTCGTCCGGCGCATTGCAGAAAATCACAAGCTTTGCACATCCAAGAGAATCCTTTTCTTCTGTGAGCTTTGCCGTCTGTTTGACAATCTCGCCCATAAGCTTTACCGCATCCATATTGATTCCGGTCTTGGTAGAACCCACATTAACGGAGCTGCACACGATATCGGTAGAAGCAAGCGCCTCCGGTATGGATAGAATCAAATTCTCGTCCGCCGCAGTCATTCCTTTGGATACGAGCGCGGAATATCCGCCGATAAAATTTACTCCTACGGTCTTCGCCGCGCGGTCCAGAGTCTTTGCAATCGTCACGAAGTCTTTTGGGCATTTGCATGCCGCCCCGCCAATCAATGCGATTGGAGTTACGGAAATCCGTTTATTTACGATTGGAATACAGTAATTTTTCTCAATGTCCTGCCCCGCTGCGACAAGATCCTTTGCAATCGTTGTAATTTTACGATAGATATTCTCATTGAGTTTATCCAAATCCGAATCCATACAGTCAAGAAGGCTGATACCGAGCGTGATGGTACGCACATCGAGATTCTCCTTCTCAACCATTTCATTGGTTTCCTGTACTTCGCCAATATTTATCATGTTCTTTCTCCTCAAGCTTCAAGTTTTCTTTTTCAAAACAATCCGAATGATCTTTTTATCTGTCAGATTCTGTGCATCATCTCAAAGATTTCCTCTTTCTGGCACTTGACGGATACGCCAATCTGTTTTCCAAGCTGTTCCAGCTGTTCCGAAATGTCCGGGAAAGATTTTGTCGCCGCCTGAAGGTCTGCAATCATCATCATATTAAAATAGCCGGATACGATGGTCTGGGAAATGTCTAAAATATTTACACCGCTCTCCGATAGAAAGGTGCAAACCTTTGCTATGATTCCGACGGTATCCTTTCCAACCACTGTGATAATTACCCTGTCTGCTGCTTTTTCCATATATGTAAGCCTCCTTTTATTCCACCCGAAGCACCGGCGAGATTTCATCCCGCTTTGCCACATACAATGGGAAATCATCTGCATTATACGGATTATCGCCCATCGTTACCTCAAGGCGGACCGTCTCATATGCCAGTTCTTCGTAATTATTCTCTTTGCTCAGATGTCCGAGCATTACAGTCCCAAAATTGTCATGAAGGATTTCTCCCAATAACCGGCCGCTTCCTTCGTTGGACAAATGTCCTTTATCTCCCAGAATTCTCTGCTTGAGAGGATACGGATACGGCCCGGTCTGAAGCATCCGTATGTCGTGATTTGCCTCCAGCAAAAGTACATCCAGATCCCGCAGATTTTTTACGATATAATCGTCATATGTTCCAAGGTCGGTCATAACGGCAAAATTCTGCTTTCCGTTGGTAAAACGATATGCAACCGGATCCGCCGCATCATGTGAAATGTGAATCGGTGTAAACATCATATCGTTGATGATAAATTCTTCGTCCGGCTTAATGATATGGAACAGGGCGTCATCGATCTGCCCCACCGTTTTCATCCGCTTAATGCCTTCGATTGTCCCTGCGGTAGCATATACCGGAATCCCATATCTTCTCGCCAGAACGCCAAGCCCGCCTATATGATCGATATGCTCATGCGTAATTAGGATTCCTTCCAGCTCATCCGCTTTTAAACCCAGCTCGTGCAGAGCGCTCTCAATCCGCTTTCCGCTTATGCCCGCGTCAATCAACACATGCGTGCAATCCGTTCCCGCGCAGATGCAGTTCCCGCTGCTTCCGCTTGCAATACTACATAATTCTAACATGCTATTTCTCTTCCCAGTATAATTCTATGTTATCGCCCTCATGGATTTCCTCATTATACTGCGCTTCCCTGCCGTTTAAGAGAGTGATGATTGATCGGCCGCCGCCTGCATTCAAATCAAATGTAATACGGTCGAAGATATCTACAAAAATGTATGTCTCTTTTCCGCCGAGCTTTACCTGCTCTCCGTTCACAATTACAGAAATCTCATTCTGTTCTTCTTTTTCTTCCGGCGCATCCCCGGAGGCGCTTTCCTCAGGGATGTTCTCCGGCAAAGCGTCTTCTGCAGGCGCATCATCGCTTTCGACCGCCGCTGCAGGCTCCTGCAATGCATCATTTTCTTCCTGTTCTGTCTCATAGTCTTCCTCTTCCACAGTACCCTGCGCGGTATTGTAAGAAGCCGAGGCCGTCCAGTCAATGGAGAAATTCTCATATACGAGCGAATCCACATCAGCCTCCCGGTTGTTGACAAGAATCTGATGGTCTAAGTCGATTTCGACATCCATAAACTCAGCGACCTGACCGACCGTATAGAAGCTTCTGGTCTCGATGGCGTCGCCCTCTTTAATCTCATACGAACCCGGTTCGAGACTTCCGTTTACTTCCACAAATTTCGGACATGTAATCTGCCTGTTATTAACAAAAAAGGAGACTGTGGAATTTGAAAACTCTTCCAGCTGACTTACCATATATACGGCATCCTCCCCCGCCGTAGACGGCTCTATCGTAATCTCGCAGTTTGGTTCAAGCGGAGTGCTGATATTCGCCGGCTTTCCGTTCATCGTCACAATGGCAGGCTCTCCGGCCTCTCCTCTGGCAATTCTTGACGCTCCGTTTACCGTAAAGTTGATTGGCATTCCTCGTTTTGGGAACAACTGTTCCTTCGGGTATCCCGCAGTAAGCGCTGCATCGACAATCGTAAGCCGGTTGTTATCATATAATTTGATACGCTCGCCGTTAAAACGAACCATAATAAAATTGTTCTTCTGATCATAATAATTGAGACAGATACCGATCGGCGTAACGAGAAGCGGATCTTTTTCGATATCTTCCTGATTGAAGGTTACCTCGCCGAGTACCTCCTCCCCGCGAAGCGCCACACGCTCCTGCGGAATATCCAGCCGCTCTGCGAGCATTTCGGTAAATCCATGAACCTTTCCGCCGCCGCCTACCACAAAGCAGGCGCTCACTGTTTTTTCACCGTTTAGCTCTTTAATTTTGGCAGCAACCTCTGAGGTAATCTTATCCACAACAGGAGCGACCAGATCCCACACCTCCTTTGCCGGAACGGTGTGTGAAATACTCATGATATCTTTAAAGGTAATCTCTTCTTCGGTTGTCGACGTCAGCTTAATTTCTTCCGCCGTCTTAAAATCAACCAGATAATGCTGTACAATTACCTCGGTAAGCTCATCCCCCGCATACGGAATCATACCGTAGGCGATAATACTGCCCTCTCTGGTAATTGAAATATCCGAGGTTCCCGCGCCAACGTCGACAAGGGCAATGTTTAACATCCGATAATTTTCCGGTATCGCTACATTGATGGCGGCAATAGGCTCGAGCGTCATATTCGCAACCGTAAGACCTGCAAGCCCGACTGCGGAATAAAGGCCGTCCACTACATCCTCCGGCAGGAACGTAACAATGATATCTTCGCCGATTTTATTAGCCTTATGGCCCTCGATACTGATGAAAAGCTCATCATTCAGGTAATATTTCACAACGGAGTAGCCGACGCAGTAAAACCGATATTTCGTGTCGTTCTTCTCTTTTAAAATGTCCTGCGCCTTCTCCACTCCGAGAAGATGCAGGGTATGTATATCCTCATCTGTTACAACGGATTCTTCCGGGTATTCATATTCAATATGTGTCGTTATCGTCTTCAGCACCCGGCCTGCGGCAGCAATGCATACTTCTTCAAGCGGCTCCTTGATCTGCTTCTCAAGCTCCGCCTTCACGACTCCGATTGTACGCGCGACACGATTGATATCGTGAATCTGTCCGTCCAGCATGGATCTGGTCTCATGCTGGCGGATGTATTGTGCGATAACGACAAATTCCTCATCCGCAGTCTTGTAACCAACGGTTCCGACTACATTTCTTGTTCCAATATCAAGTCCGAATACATTGTTACTCATTCCTGATTCTCCTTAAGTGTTCTTCGATTTGTTCCAAAGACTGTTCCACAGTCCCGTTATTGTCTATTACGGCCTTGCATACGCTCCGGTATGCTTCCTCCGAAAGCTGGCTCTCAAAAATCCGGTCAATTTTCTCATCCGAATAGCCTCTGGAAGCAGCTAATCGTTTCCTCCGGTTGGCCTCGTCAGTATAAATATACCAAAGTTCATCACAAATTGCATCATAATGTTCTTCAATTAACAATGCCGCTTCTAAAAAAAGGAACTGAAGCTTCCCGCTCTTCTTTTCGTTCTCGTACTGCCCGATTACATACTCTTTTACCGCCGGATGCACGATTTCGTTAAAGGCCAGCCGGTTGTCTTCATTTCCGAAAATAAATTTTGCCGTTTTCTCCCGGTCAAAGCCTCCGTCCGGCAAAAAAATATCTGTATTCCTGAAGCGTTCTTCCAATCTCTGATAGCATGTTGTGCCCGGCTCCATGAGGTCGTGCGCGATTTCATCCGCGAGCATCACACGCATATGTTCCTTTTGCCGCAGATATGCCAATATCGCGGATTTTCCTGCGCCCACGCCGCCGGTAATTCCGATAAATTTCATACGTTCCGTCCCATATTGTCTGCCCGCATACTTAATGTGCGTCATACCAATTATATCCGTATTCGGTTCCGACTTCCATGTCTACGGAAAGCGAAACCGCGTTCTTCATCTCTTCTTCCAAAAGCGCGATCACGCGCTCCCTCTCATCCTCCGGCGCTTCAATCAGGAGCTCGTCATGCACCTGCAGAATCAGTTTTGCCTGATAGCCCTCTTTCATCAGCCTGTCATGGACTGCAATCATAGCAAGCTTGATGATATCCGCCGCCGTTCCCTGAATCGGCGAGTTCATGGCAACGCGCTCTCCGAACTGTCTCTGCATAAAATTGCTGGAAGACAACTCCGGTATCGGGCGTATCCGCCCATATATCGTTCGGATCATTCCATGCTCCTTCGCGTCCGCTACGGTTCTGTCAAGAAACTGTTTGATTTTCGGATATGTCTCGAAATACTGATTGATATAGTCCTGCGCCTCTTTCCGCCCGATATTCAAATCCTGCGACAGTCCGAACGCACTGATTCCGTATACGATACCAAAATTTACGGCTTTAGCGTTTCTCCGCTGGATATCCGTCACCTCTTCAAACGGCACATGAAATACCTGAGACGCCGTAGTCCGGTGAATGTCCTGCCCGCTACGGAACGCTTCCATCATCTGTTCATCGCCCGCAGCATGTGCAAGCACCCGAAGCTCAATCTGCGAATAATCGGAATCAATAAACACGTTGCCCGGCTTCGGATAAAACACCTTGCGGATTAGCTTTCCAAGCTCGATCCGGATCGGGATATTCTGCAGATTCGGATCTGTGCTGCTTAAACGGCCGGTTGCCGTAATCGTCTGATTGAATGTCGTATGAATCTTACCATCCGCCTTCACGCAGCCGACCAGACCGTCCGCATAGGTGGATTTTAATTTGCTTAACTGTCTGTATTCTAAAATATCCGCTACAATCGGATATTCATTTGCAAGCTTATCTAAGACCTCCGCCGACGTCGAGTAGCCTGTTTTGGTCTTCTTTCCGTTCGGAAGCTTTAATTTCTCGAAGAGAATGACGCCAAGCTGCTTTGGAGAATTAATATTGAATGCTTCGCCCGCCTCCTCGTAAATCTTCTTTTCCAATTTTTCGATAGATACCGATAATTCCTGTCCGTATTTCTTTAACGCTTCGCCATCCATACGGATTCCTTCTTTTTCCATGTCGGAAAGTACAAAAACAATCGGCATTTCCATCTCAAAAAAGAGCTGATCCATCTCCTTATCTTTCAATTCGCCGGAAAGTGCATCCTTCGCTTTCCATGCGACGTAGGCCTGATAGCAGGCATACTCCGCCGCTTTCTTCTCATCCTCTGCAGCGGTCTTTCCAAAGCCGCTCTTTCCGAGCAGGTCACTCTTGGAAGGAATCATAAGGGAAAGGTAATCCTTCGCGATATCTTCATACGGATACTCTCCCTTTAACGGATTGAGAAGATACGCTGCAACCGTTATATCGAAAAACTGCTTTCTTGCCGCCGCATAATATTCAAATGCTTTTGCAGCGTCCTTCTCCCCCTGCCGTCCGATTGAAAAATAGCGGAGCTGACTCTTTACATCCAGCGCCGAAATTGCGGGAACCGGCGACGCCTCTTTTACCGCTTCTTCAATCTTCTGACTCAGCTTTTCCAGCAGATAATCACCCGTAAGCTCTGTTCCTGTCAGAAAAAAATAGCTGTCTTCCTCTCCAAAAGAGATACTCATCCCCGAAAACGCATTGGTTACCGGTTCCGCAAACAGAGAAAGCTGTCCGAACGCATCCGCGCCCGCCGCCGGATTCCCGGTCTCGTCCATGGCACTTCCGTCCTGCGGCAGAATTGCAAATCCAATCGGCTTTCCTTTCGCCTTCTTCCAAATCTGCTCCGCTTTCGCCTTGTCCTTTACAAGCACAAAATGATCCGCCGCCTGACTCCTTGGCGCCTCTACATGAAAGCGGTTCAGAAAGTTCTTAAATTCCAGACGCTTACAGAGCATATACGCGTCCTTTGTGTATAAGCTTTCGATCGAAGCAAGTCTTGCCTTTTCGAAATCATACTCTACCGGAGCATTGCGGATAATTGTTGCCAGTTCCTTACTCATCACAGCCTGTTCCCAGTACTCTACGATGTTCTTCCCTGCTCTCGGCGGCTTTACCTCCTCTGCATGCTCGTGCACGCCGTCGATGCTGCCGTATTGGGCAATGAGAGCCGTTGCGGTTTTCTCCCCGATTCCGGGAACTCCCGGAATATTATCCGAGGTATCGCCCATAAGCGCCTTGACGTCAATGAATTCTGTCGGAGTAACCAGATACTTTTCCTTTACCTCCGCTGCATGGTAATTCTCGATTTCCGTACCGGTCTTCTTAGTCTTCGGAATCCGAATCATGACCTTGTCGGATGCAAGCTGTAAGATATCACGATCGCCGGATACGATGGTCACATCCATTCCTTTGTCCTCTCCCAGTCTGGAGAGTGTGCCCAGAATGTCGTCCGCCTCATAGCCTTCCATCTCAATGACGGCAACGCCCATGCATTTAAGCATCTCTTTCATGAGCGGCACCTGCTGCCTTAACTCCTCTGCCATGGGCTTTCTGGTGCCCTTATATCCGTCAAACATTTTATGGCGGAACGTCGGCGCATGCACGTCAAAGGTTACGGTAAGATAATCCGGCTGTTCTTCTTCAAGAATCTTGAAAAGAATATTCAGAAACCCATACACCGCATTCGTGTGCAGCCCTTCCGCATTGGTAAGATCCGGCAAGCCGAAAAATGCCCGGTTTAAAATACTGTGTCCGTCTATGAGAACCAACTTTTCGCTCATCCTGCTGCTCCATTTCTATATAACAAATTACAGTTGCACACCACAATAATATACTTACCTGTACGCTCTTGCGACTATCGAGCGACCTAAGCATACATCCCGCACGAAGTTGTACGCCATAAAAAGAGTACGGCTTCGTGCTGTGTTTTGTTTCGTTTTTAGATTGCTCTTGTATACTCTTTCAGGAATGCAAGTTCCTCGCCCTCGAAGTAAGGTGCCATCGTGTCATATACCATCTTGTGGTAATCATTCAATCGCTGTCTCTCCACAGAGGTCATCTTTTCGGGAAGAATTGCATCCAGATCAATCGGTACGTAGGTTACGTTTTCAAAATACATGAACTGTCCGTACTCATTCTTTTCTCCCTCATGGCAGACAAGCTCGTTTTCGGTACGGATTCCGTATTTTCCTTCTATATAGATTCCCGGCTCATCGGTGGTAACCATACCCTCTTCCAGAGTTGCCCCCTCGGAACGTTCCGGGGACTGTCTCCAGTGGAATCCGTTCGGTCCTTCGTGTACATTCAGCACATATCCCACGCCATGCCCGGTGCCATGCTTATAATCCATTCCCACTTCCCAGAACGGCTCTCTTGCTATGATGTCCAGATTCATGCCGGAGCATCCATGTAAGAATTTTGCCGCCGCAAGATTTATATTGGAACGGCACACTCTGGTAAAATCTTCCTTTTCCTGCTCCGTAACCGGCCCCAGCACAAAGGTTCTTGTAATATCCGTAGTTCCTTCCAGATAGTGTCCGCCGGAATCTACGAGAAGCAGTCCCTTTGGCTTTAGTTCGACATCCGATTCCGGAGTTGCAGAATAGTGAACGATTGCTCCATGTTCTGCATAGCCGCAAATCGTATCAAAGCTTAAATCCAGACATCCGTCCTGCCTGCGGCGGAGACTCTCCAGATAATCGGATGCCAGAATCTCCGTCATAGGAATCTTTCCGACATTCTTTTTAAGCCAGTACATAAACTGAATCATTGCGACGGCATCCTTCCTGTGTGCAATGCGGATGTTTTCAATCTGAACGGGATTCTTCATTGCCTTTAAGCGCACGCTTGGATCTGTCTCGTCGACGACCTTTACATCCTCTGAAATACTGTTTACGATTCTGTAATTTACGACGGAGGTATCCATCAGAATCACTTCATCGGAAGAAATTCCTTTTACAAAATCAAAAAAACTGTCATATGGCTTTGTTGTGATGTTATTTGCCGCAAGATGCGCGGCAAGCGCATTATCAATCACTTCTTCCTGCACAAACCAGATGCAGGAATCTTTGGTCAGTGCAAGATAGGAAAGTACGACAGGGACATAACTGATATCGCTGCCGCGCACATTCAAAAGCCATGCGATGTCGTAAAGCGATGACAACAAATGTATCGTAGCGCCCTTTTCTTCCATCTCTTTACGAATCTTGGAAAGCTTGCTTTCTACGCTTTCTCCCACATATTTTTCATCGAATACCCATGCCGGCTCCTTCGGCTTTTTTGGCCGGTCTGTCCATATAAGGTCTACCAGATCCTCATCCACATACAGACCGCCGTTTTTCTTCTCTGCGATAGCGAGAAATTTTCTTCCGAGCGCGCTGTTGATCACTCTTCCGTCAAAGCCGATGATTCCGCCCTCTTCCAACGTATTCTCAATATACTCCGTAACGGTGGGAACGCCCTCCTCCGACATCCTGTACAAAGTTACGGTGCTCCCCTCTAACTGCTTCTCTGCCTGAAGAAAATATCTTGCATCCGTCCACAGCCCTGCTTCTGTCATCGTAATCACAGCGGTTCCGGCTGAACCGGTAAATCCGGTTATGAATTTTCTTGCCTTAAAATATTCTCCGACATATTCAGACTCATGAAAGTCTGCGGTCGGAACAACATAGATTGCTATGTTTCGCTTCTTCATTTCTGCGCGGAGCGCGCTAAGTCGTTCTGGTATTGTGCTCATCTTACATATCTTCCTTCATCTCGAAAAATTTCGTGTCAATTTCCGGATAAGAGCGTTTCAGAGAAATCGGATGACCTGTCCGGTTCAAAAAGCAATGGCTGCTCTTCGCCTTAGTTCTAAGCTCCCCCGTCTCCTTATCCGTAATCAGGTATTCCACCTCAAGCTTAACGCCGTCATACTTTGTCACTTTGGTCTCAATCACAACCGTATCGTCAAAATGAACCATACTGTGATAATCCACTTCGACAGAAAGCACCGGGCTGATAATTTCCATCGCCTCCATCTCCTTGTAGCTGAGTCCAATCTGCTCCATCATATCCATTCTGGCTTCCTCCATCCATTTGATATAATTGGAATGGTGGATGATTCCCATCTGATCCGTCTCGTAGTACTTCGCGTGATGTTCGTATGGGCGAATTTTGATTGGCGCGTTTTCACCGCGTACATCTATTTCCTGTTTTGCCATACTGCTGCCTCCTTTTGAAAACACAACCTAGCTTCATATATTATGCCACAATAACCTTGTAAATTCAATGCAAAAGGGCAGGAGAAAATTAATCCTCCTGCTCTAAGAAAGCTTCCCTGTAGTCATTCTCATCCGCAAACAGCTGGTATCTGCCGTCTACAAACCCCATATAACCGCTTTCTACATGATATCCTTTCATAAAAATACTCCTTTCATCATTTTTTATTTGATAAAAGGAGTATAGTTCTTTTAATGTGTCATAAACCGGACTTCTATCTCCAGTTTCCTCTCCACTGCTCAGATTCTTTCCTGCAGTGTTTACAGAGGCGCGACGGTGAATCAATCGGCAGAATTCTTCCGCAGTATTTACAGCGCAAAATGTATTCGTGCTTATCCTGCGACAACAGCTGCATGATTGTATCCTGCGTCTTTTCGCGCTCCTCCTCCAGCCATGCGCTGTCCACCAGCTTTCCCAGCCGCATGGAAAGCTGATAATACAAATCCAGCTTTTTGTAATAGGATTCAAACTTTAACAGTCCCTGGTATCTGCTGTGCATTCTCGGCTTTTCCAGAGAAATATCCGCCGTATAATTCATGCAGTATTCTCCCCAGAGCTGCACGACCTCCCTGTCCTTGATATCGATCGGGCAGGTAATCATGCGATAGAGTATATATTTATCATCAAAATCCGCAATGTACATTCTCATGCGATATGCTTCGCGGTAGAGAAAAAGCATTTCTTCTATGGAAATCTTCTCAAAAGGTTCCGAGGGCTTTGCGTCATGCCACAGCTTTAAGATTTCGTCCAACGGCGCATCCATCGATAAAAGCACCTGCGGAAAGCCCAGACTTACCTTTTGAATAGAAAGTTCTTCATTTTTCCACTGTTTCTGCAGAAAATGAAGCTTGCGCTCGTCCATGGCATTCACATAGCCGGTCTCATATAGCCCAAAGCGTCCCGCCCTTCCGGCTATCTGCTTAATTTCCGGCACTTCAAGGGCCCGGGTGTTCTTTCCGTCGTATTTATCCACCTCCATGAATACAATGCGGCGGACCGGAAGATTTAAGCCCATTCCGATCGCATCCGTAGAGACGACCACCTTGGTCTCCCCGCTGTTAAACAGCTGCATCTGCCGTCTTCGAATCTCCGGCGGAAGACTGCCGTAAATGACGCTTGCCTCAATCCCCTGGCTTTCCAGACGGCCTGCTACGTTCAGCACCGCCTTCTTGGAAAAAACAATCAGCGCGTCTCCGTCTCTGACGTCATCCGGGAACACAAACGCTTTCTCCTCCAACACAAGCGGCGTTTTTCTTTCATATCGGCAGATTTCATAATCGTCCCCCGCAAGTCCGATCAGGTGGATGACCGCCTCCTCTGCCGCAGGGCTCATGCAGACATGAATCTCTTTTGCCCGGACTCCTAAGATTGCCCTTGTCCAGGAATGTCCCCGAAGCTCATCCGAAACCATCTGCGCCTCATCGATTACCGCGACCTCATATTCTTTATCCAGGTCCAGCATCTCAATCGTTGACGCCGTTATCTTACTGTCCGGCGTCTCAAGACATTCCTGCCCGGTCAGCATCGTACATGCAGTGCCGTATTCCTTCATGCGCTCGTATACTTCCAATGCCAGAAGCCGCAGCGGACCGAGATAAACGCCGCTTTGTGCGTCCTTTAACCGCTCCAGGGCATGATAGGTCTTGCCGCTGTTCGTCGGGCCGATATGGAGGATAAAATGCCGCTTCATCTGCCTTGTCTCGGTAAACTCCAGCTCCGGTCTTGCCGGCACAAGCTCTACAATCTGCCTTTTCAGCTCCCTCTGCCTTACATTGCGCCATACATATAAAAAGGAATGATGGCACAGCTCTCCGTTTGCCTTTTTGCCAAGTTCCTTTAAAAGAGCATCGTCGATTGCCTCCTGCTCCTCGGTTTCAAGCATCTCCATATCAAGGCGCGCCAGCTCTGCGAGCAGTTCTTCGTTGATTTTCCGGATAGCCTGTTTGTTCCTGTAATAGTAGGCGGCCTGTGCCAGACGCTTGACTTCCCTGTGAAGAAGCGACACCGCCTCCTCTTTGCTGCTGGAAGCATGGGTGTTTTTTAACACATTCAGCTTTGCATTTATTTTGTGCATATATTTCTGCATCCGGGCTTTCTGTCCGGCTTCTCTGCAGACCGCACGATATTGTTCTACATAAAATTCAACTAATTTATCCATAACCCAAACTCTACTTGACATTTTGCATTCTGTCAAACTTTTGTTTTCGCGACAACACATAAAAGCGCACAGCCAATAGTAAAACCGCAATCGCAACGGAGGCTGTACTAATGATTCCTCCGGCTCTCAGTCCCGGCGTCTCATATTTTAACACGATTTCATGTGTGCCTTCCTCCAATGCAACCGCAAGCAGCGCTTCCTTAAACGGATCCGGTTCTTCCCGCTGTCCGTCCACATATATGCTCCAGCCTTCTTCGCATGGAATGGAAAAAACAAGACGTCCGGCTTCCTTTACTTCTATGCTTCCTTCGATCCGGGTATCCGAAAAGGAGGTCATTTCAAAGGTTTGCGCAGCCAGCGTATCATATGCTTTTTCCATCCGGGCTTCGTCAATCCGATAGACATGGAACTGAATCTCCTCCTCGTTGGAGTTTGTGATTGTCACATGCTCTCCTTCGTTCAACTGTCCCAATTCGATCAGATACCGGTGCGTTGTCTTTGCATATTTCCTTGTGCCATGCGCATCCGTTTTTGCCGTCAGCGTATCCGAATCGCAGCTGTAATAGGACACATAGTAATATCCTTCCGAATCCGCGGTAATCGTTGTGTTTCCTTTTTCCACCGTCTGCTCACAGGACGTTCCCACAAGAATCGGGCCGTCCGCCCCGAGCGCCTGCCCGAGGGAATTCAGACTTGCCATACGGTCTGTACGATCGTCCTCCCAGCCTGCAATCATATCCTCCGAAACCATGTACCCGAGGGGAAGACAGTACACATTTTCATAGAGATATACTCCGTTTTCTTCGGCAATCCGCTTCCTGTACCTGCTCTCTAACAGTTCGTTGTCGGAAAGGATATATTTTACTGAAAACAGCGCAGAGGTCAGCGGATTAGAGCCGTTATAGCAATAAAAATTCTTGCCGCCCTCCATGTACATGCTCTGGAACAAGTGGCTGATATTGATATTCATAAGAGAAGAAAACTGTGTTGCGGAGGCATATCCAAAACGCATATCATCATTCTTGGTCAGCCGCCCGATATCTTCCACCCGGTAAAAGCCGCCCTCCTCGCGGGCGTCCGCAATAGCCAGAAGCTTTTCATAATTTTCCGTATTTTTCATGTAGGCAGTTCTGCCGGTAGTGTAATATCCGGTAACAGCCATATGGATGATGACCTCGCCCAGCGCAGCCACAAGCAGCAGTTTCGCAAAATAACGGCGGTTTTGTACATCCCCGATACGCATCAGAATCATAAGGCAGACATATCCGAGCAAAAAAAGCCCCGTAATAAGAATCGATGTGCGCTCCGTAATCTCTTCATCCACTGCCGCCGCCCCGCCGATTAACAACGCTATGCTCAGCGCCCCGGACACAATCAGATGCCATAGCTTGACAGCGTCCCATTTTACTATGACCGCATACCCGATCAGCAGAATGACAAAGATGTAAAGAAAGGACTGCCTTGCCGGAAGCGAATCCGGGAAGTGGAATCCATGCCAGATAAAGTCCAGATAATTATTTGCGAAGCTGACCCAAAAAAACGCAACGGCCAGAGCGCCTGATATTTTCTTTTTGATATCAATTTTTCCATTCAGCAGGAATAAAAAAAACAGCAAAAAGCAGAATGCTCCTGCATACAGATTCGGCCAGTCTTTCGCGCCCGTATAAGCTGCCGCCGTCGTGCAGGCCCTTGTTATTTCTTCGAAAAAATTAAAGTACCACTTCATTTCTTCCGGAAAATGGATTCCTGATGAACCGCTGTAGCTTAAAATTTTCATTTCCGGAATCAGCAAAACCGCAGAGGATGCGCCGCTAAGCAGCGAATACAGCGCAAACCTTCCTGCCGCAATCAGTCTGCTTCTGACCGGACTCTTTTGTATTGCGCCGTCCGCTGTGCTTTTTTTCATAATCATATATGCCACGAAATACATCGCAAGAAACATGCAGATCATGATTGCAATATAGTAATTCGTAAAAATCGCAAGCGAAAGCGACACGTAGTACAGCGCTGCGGAGCCTCCGTCTGCGATTTTTTCCAATCCCAGTACTGCAAGCGGCGCAAGCATCACGCCGTCCAGCCACATAATATCCCAGCTATATGCCGCAATGTAGCCGGAAAAGGCGTACGCTGTTGAAAATATGAGAGCCGGATAAAGCGCGCGGATGCGATAATCCCTGTTCCATCTGTCCGTATCCAGCGCAAAGTGTCCCCGCAGAAAAATAAAGAAACTCAATCCGCAGAACCCAAGCTTAAACCATGTCAGAAGCGTCATAAATTCGATGACATAATTCTTTGGCCAGAGAACCAGAAGGAAATTCAGCGGGCTTGCCAGATAGTACGCATAAAGCGCCACAAAATCAGAGCCAAGCCCCAGATTCCAGCTGTACTGCAGACTTCCCTGGCTTTTCAATTTGTTCATAAATTCCGTAAAAAAAGGGCAGTACTGATGATACATATCCACGTGCAGAATACACCGGTCGCCGAAGGGATACACGCCCTGCCCCGCGCAAATCAGCACCGACACCGCAAAAGGAATCAAAAAGGCGCTGACATGCCATGCATAGTTTTTCTTTTTCATTTTTCCTCTTTCCAGTCGCGCAGACGATAATATTGCAGCTTCTCATAATCGAGCAGCATATCCTGCGCCATTTTACATTGTTCTTCTTTGGATAAAGCTTCGCTTTCCTCCTGATATACCGCCGAATAAACCGGATAATACTGTTTCAGATCCAACAGAAACCGGTTGTAGTCCGAATTCGGAACTCCTGCCGCTTCAAGCGCGGCTGCCGCCAGATAATTTGCGCTGGTATCGACTTGCATTTCTTCAATATCATAATTCGCCCAGATAATATACGGCACCTTGTATCGGTCTTCCTCGCTCGTATTCTCGTCCATAATATATTTTGCCACTGCATTTGCGGGCTGATGGTCGCCGAAAAAGACAATTACCGTCTTCTCCTCCTGATTCTCAAAATATGCAATCAGATTCTCCAGATCCTCATCCGTTCTCTTGATCAGTGACAAATACTGGCTCAGCGCGATACTGTCAATGCCGTCTACAGTGATATCCGGCGTAAAATTATCATAGGTCTCCCCATAGCTTCCATGATTCTGCATCGTTACGTTGAAAATAAAAGCCGGCGTTCCCTCCTCCTTCTGTTCATACAGTTCAATAACCTTTTCAAAATCGTACGCATCGCTTGCATATGTGCGCAGCTTTCTCACGTCCGCCATATCCTTCAAGAACAGCGTATTTTCAAACCCCATCCATGGGTACACCTTATTGCGGTCCCATCCGGTGGAATTGTACGGATGCATTGCATAAGTCTCGTATCCAAGCGAATTTAGATAGCTTGCAAGGGAAGGTATCTCCTTCTTGATATACTGCTGGTACGGAATGCTTCCCGCCGGAAGTCCTGCCATGGAATTGCCTGTCAGAAATTCATATTCCGTATTTGCAGTATTCCCTCCGCAAACGGACACATTCAGATATCCGCTTACGGTGTTGTCGGCGCCGTCCATCAAAGAATGCACAAACGGCATATAATCCTCAGAAGCTTTCACTTCTCCGAGGACCGCAAGATCCGAAAACGCTTCGTCCATAATGACAATGATGTTCGGGTAGGAATCTGCCTGCTCCGCCGCTGAGGTATAACCATATTCTTCCAGAATCTGCGCCGCCTCCTGCCTGTTGTATCCTTTCGGCTTGTCCACTTTCACATACGCCATATCCATCACAAAGGTCGCCGCCATACCGTTTACCTTCGTCATATAAGCCGGTGTAAACAAAAACGGATACAGACCGTTTGCCAGCTGAAAGCTTTCATTTTGCAGTTTTCCTGAAAAAGCGATAAGAACCGCCAATATGGCTGCTGCCGGAATCAGCCGGAAAAACAGCCTCTTCTCAAATCGAAACGAAAGGAACCGGGAAAGCGCCAGAATTGCCGCAAACCCCAATGTCACAAGCACCACCCGCACGTCCGGCGTAAAATCATAGTTTCCCGCTACGCTTGCCGCTGTCCGCACCGAAAAAATGTCCCATGGAACAAAAGGCGTAGAACGGAACTCCATCACATAATGATTCGTAAGTCCAAACGCCATGGAAAGAGACGCAACCACGCGGACAGATACCTTCGCGCTCTTTGTCACAAAGAAGATGATCCATGCCAGAAGCTCAAAGAGTATGATGTTAAAGAGCTGTGCCGCCCTCCGCACTTCCGCGAACGGATTGTGCTCGTAGCTCTCCATCAGATAAAAAAGGATGATTGGAAGAATCGCAAACACGATTCCGTTTATAATTGTCTTGCTTGTCTTTTTTCCCATACCTGCCTGCATAACATTAACCGTTTTCCATTCTCTGCTGCACCCAATAAAAAAAGTGCTAAAAATTATTTTAACACTTTTCTCTGCAATGTAAAATGATTCCTTTAATAATTACTCAGCACCATATGCTTGCGGCAAAACGTATCCAACGTGTCTAACGCTCTTCTCGCCTGTCCGTACCGGTGCGGATTGATGCTGATCACCCAGACCTGGCTTGCCCCATCGTACTTATCCCTGCGGAAAAATGGAATCTTCCTGCAATTTTTGCTAAACGGTATTCTCTCCTCCATCAACAGCTCCGCCGTCTTATTGCTCACTCTTGCGCTGGTTGTTCTGCAAAGCTCCACATCATTGTCTGTGTAATTTCCCAATTTCTTTCGTCCTGCCATCTTCCCGTACTTCCCTTTGTAATCTCCTGTTATTTCACTTTCATTTGAATCTGCTTTCCGAGTCCGTCTGCAACCTTGACCAGAAAATCCAGACTTGGGTTGTATCTTCCGCTCTCAAATCTCGAAATATTTGATTTCTTTGTTCCCACTAACTCTGCAAGTTCCTGCTGCGTGATTCCCTTTCCCTTGCGGACCTCCTTCAGCTGCCTTACAACCGATTCCCTTGGCGTCTCCATTTTCCATGCAATCCTTCTCATTTTCCTGCCTGAACAATCCTCTTTAAAGTTATCATATACGATAACTTTTGTCAATGAAAAAGACGCTTCATTTTCCTTATTTTTTTGAGGAAAAAGCGTCCTTTACCCGCTGTTTTTGCAGTCTGTTATTTCTCCGCAGCCTTTTTCTCCACCGGCATCCAGATCTCGCAAAAACAATCCGTTTCATTGTTCCATAGTACAATTCAAAATCCGTATCGTCCAGCATATTGTATGCCGTATTTGAGCGCAATATCAATGACCTTCTTTTCCGAAAGGTTTAATTCCTGCCCGGCTTTGCTCACTTTTGTCCGCAGGCAGGAAACAAAAAGGTGTAAAGTCTTAATCATTCAGCAGACCTTACACCTTGCGTATGTGAAATATTTAGATTATGATATCTTTTGCTTCAATTCCCTTACTTCAGACTCCAGCTGTCTGACTTTAATTGCCAGCACTTCAACCTCGTTGCTCGGTCTCATAGCTTCATGCAGATTTCTTGATAAGTCCAGATGTCCTTCGGCTATTCTTTGAATATTGACGCGGATTTCATTTTCAAGCGTTAATTTGATATCTGTTACATTGCTCTCCATCTTTGCTGATTGCTGTCTGAGCTCTGTTATATCGCTCTCCATCTTTGCCGATTGCTGTCTGAGCTCTGTTATATCGCTCTCCATCTTTGCCGATTGCTGTCTGATCTCTGCTATATCGTTCTCCATCTTATCTATCTTATCTAATTTGTCAATCTTAGAAAGAATCAAATCAATTTTTTCACTGTCTGTCATCTTATTTCTCCTTAATTTGTACACGAACTCTTACTGGGTAAGTGCAGTATAGCATAATTTTGACATAAAGTCTATTTGATTATCAGCCGCGATGAATTTTCTATACTTCCTGCTTTCTTAGCCAGACCTTATAATGTTCCACTTTATTTTGCATATTGTTACGCCATTGAAGAACTCTTTCTATATTCTCAACATAAAATCCTGCTTCTCGTATAACTGCTTCAATTCCGCATCGTCGCAGAACCAATAAATAAAATTCTTCATATGGCCGGTACATTCATCCAGCATATCCAGCGCTTTCGAAATATCCTGACGCATTTGTTCCGGAGATAGGTTTCCCAGCCAATAATGGTCATATCCATGCAAACCGATCAACATGCCATGTCTCTTCATGGTGCGAATCTGATCCTCCGTCATATATAATTCATATGCCAGTTGTTCCTCAGAGACTCCTGCATATTTTGCAAATAGCCTGCTCAAAATGATATTTCGCAATTCTTCCGGAAGTACAGTCTGAAGCATTCGTTTTACAAAAATTGTCTCTTTGACATCAAATCGATTTTCCACAGCATATTTATGAAAAGATACATAGAAACATACAACTTACTCATGTCTTCACCCCATTTTCCCAAATTGTGTGCTTTTCGGTTCCACTCATTCATCAATTACCGTCTATGCTCTTGTATCCCTTCACTTTTCTGTAAAATGTAGTTTTCGACATATTTGTTTTTCTAAGTGCTTCGTCTGCAGAGATTACTCCCCTTTCCCAATCCCTCACTATTTTGCCAAAATCATCCGGAATCGGTATTTCAGGTCTTCCGAATCGAACCCCCTTTGCTTTTGCTGCCGCTTCTTGCCGGATTGCTTATCCATATAGATATTTTCCTTCGGTATTCTAAGCTTTTCCATCTCGACAATCCGCCTGTCTTCATTCTGGTCGATACTTGACGCCCTTACATATGCATACATCCGGTTCCTCAAATCATTCTTCATTTCCTCATTACCTCTGTTTCCCGCATAATTATATATACTATGGCATAAAAAAAACTCATCACACATCGTGCAATGAGTTTTTATTATACAACAGTCAGACAATCCGCCTATCAATGCAGTTTACCGAAGCTTTTCCGGTTTTTCAATCTGATTCAGCTGTGCATTGAGTCCCAACAGCATCTCCTTTGTGATTGCCGGGGTACCGTCGCCTCCCATGAGGCCGGCCATTCCGGCAATACGGACGATGGTAAAGCCATTCATCATCTGCATCATTCCCTCAGACACTTCAAAGCCCATTGGCTTTGCCTTTTCTCCATCCTTTCCTCCCATCATCTGTTTCATGAGACCGCCCATAAGCTGTGCGCCCTGCGGACTTGCCATGATATCTCCGATTGTGTCGTTAATGGAATAGTGTCCCTCCGCCTCCGTAACGTCAAACCAATTGATGATTGCGCCCTTTTCCTTCAGGCGGTATGCTTCGTTAAAGGTATCAACCTTGCGGATGACGCTCTCATCCCTGCAATCTCCGGCGACTGCCACAAGCGAAGTTGTTCCTGCATTTTTCACATCGAACTTAAAGAAATGATCTTCCGCCTTTAACCTGCCTAAGCTTTTTCCGTTGGCAAACAATTCAATCTCCGGCTGGTTGGAGTATACCGTAATCTTAGTCACATCCTCCACGCGGTCGACATACCGCTTTCCGCAAAGATGCACAAACGGTTCATCGGACAGCCATGCCTTATATGCATAGAACGAATCCTTCTTATACTTTCTGTCAAAGGTCATCAGGCCTTTATGGTTCTGTCCGTTTTCTCCGCCTTCGTTGCGCGCATCCGCGCCAAAATCAAACATATTCCAGACATGTGTCGCCCACAGATACTCTCTGGTAAAGAGCTGTTTGATCAGTTCCTCATGGTAATATGCCTGATATTCCTCCGTATAGTCTCCCTGCTTTGGATCTGAAGTGTGCCAGTTGAGCGCCTCGCATCCGTACTCGCTCATTCCGATTGGAATATTCGGGAAGGTTTTGTGGAAATTGTCAAACCATGGTCCGTTCATAGAGGTATCGCCGCCGTACCATCCGAAATAATGATTGTATGACACCACATCCGGAATCTGAATGTATGGATCATGAATATCGCACATTGATACGCAGGCCATCGTTGTTTTACGTGTCTTGTCCATCTCATGGCACAAATCATTCAGTATACGATGATTTTCCAGCAAATCCTCATCCGAACCGCTGATTGTAATCTCGTTCGAAAGACCCCATACGACAATACTTGCATGATTGTAATTCTGTGTAATCAATTCCTTCATCTGGGAGATTGTATTTTCCCGGCCTGTCGGCATATGCTTGGAAATATACGGAATCTCAGCCCAGATAACAAGTCCCCGCTCATCACACAGGTCATAGAAATACTGGTCATGCTGATAATGAGCCAGACGAATCGTAGTTGCCCCCATCTCGCAGATAAGGTCGATATCTTCTTCATGATGTTCCGGCAGCAGGGCATTTCCATAGCCCCATCGATCCTGATGCCGGGATACTCCGCGCAGAGGATATTTTTCTCCATTTAAAATGAATCCCTTTTCGGCGTCAATCTCAAAGGTACGGCATCCGAATCTGGCGGACACATTGTCAAGAACATCCTCCCCATCCGTCAGCTTTGCCTCCGCTGTGTAAAGATACGGATTCTTCCTTCCGTTCCAGCGAATGACAGAATCAATTGTCAGATTTCGTGTTGTCTCACTCGCCGGGCCGGCTGCAGCCGCTACCGTTTCCCCCTTTGCATCCTTTATTGCAACCTCAAGCTTCTGACCTTCCTTTGCATTGGTCAAAAAGAGTTCCACCTTTACCTGTGCCGCATCTTTCTCAAGGGAAGGAGTCACTTTGATTCCCGGACCTCCATAATAGTCCAGATCAAAGTGAGACTCTGATACCGCAATCAGTCTGACATTCCGATATATTCCGCCATAGAATGTAAAATCTGCCATCTGCGGATATACCGTATCGTTTGCAGTATTGTCCACTGCAACCACAATCAGATTTTTTTCTTCCAAAGCGTCCGTCAGATCCGCTCTCCAGGCAGAGTATCCTCCATCATGATGCGCCAGCTTCTTTCCGTTTACATACACATCCGCCGAAGAATTTGTTCCCTGAAATTCAATGTAGTATCTGTCTGCGTCCGGAATATCCGCCTTATTCAGTTCCTTTGCATAATAGCAGGTTCCTCTGTAATAATCGTTGCCGCCGTCCTGACCGTCAATGGCATTCCAGCAATGCGGGATGTTTACCCAGATCCAATTCTGCGGCATCGCGTCCGGAACGGCTGCCGCTTCCTTGGAAAAGCCCCATTTTGTGTTAAAATCAATTACCTGTCTCATATCGTTCGTTCCTTTCTGTTACAATTATATTTTAATACAGAATTTCCTTTTTTGCTATTTGCCTTCCCGTTTTTCTTTCAGAATTCTTACGTTTTGATCTACGGTCTTTTTGTTCAGCGGATACCAGAACCATAAAATCAGTCCAAGCAACAGAAATCCCAATCCAGGAACAAGTGTGGAAATATTGAAAATTCCGTTCACAACGCCTTCATCAAACGCGGTAGCCTGCGTATATCCGATGAATTCCAAAAGAAGTCCCGTCATTCCGGCAGACGCCGCCTGACCAAGCTTTCTTGCAAAAGAGTACAGCGCGTATACGCTTCCGTCCTCCCGCACACCGTTTTTAATTTCCGAGTAGTCGATAACGTCCGTAATCAGTGCCCAGCAGACCATGGAGAACATGCCAAGTCCCAGCCAGCATAAGAACTGGAAAGCAACATATACCCACACATTTTCAGGGCGCAGGAAGAATAACGCCACGCATATTACCGCTGCAAGAAGGTTCGATGCGACGCTGACCTCCGCCTTACCGAATTTCCGCGCGCATGGCTTTGCGATTACGCCTGCAATCAGCATTCCCACCATCATCATCAATGTTGAAGCGGACTGCGCCGCTGTATTTCCGTAAAAGTTCGGATACACATAGTTTGCCATGGACTGCATGGTCAGCTGTGCGAGAAGCATCACAATAGACGCCACAATAATGGATACCAGAGCCCGGTTCTTTACCGCATTCAAAAGCATTCTTCCGACACTGTTCTGCGCCTGTGCCTGTTCGGATGTCTCCTGCTTTACACGCTCGGTTGTAAGCGTATAGCAAAGCAGGTAACAGCCGACTGCAAAGAGCGAAAATACGCCTGCAATAATTGTAAAACGTCCGCCGTTTAACACACTGTTTCCATCGATTTTATCATAGGCTACCATCGGCACTCCCGCACCGATAATCATGCCTGCCAGCATACCGCCCATGGTCCGGAATGTAGAAAGCGACTGCCGATCCTCCGGCTCCGGCGAAATGGCGGAAGCCATGGAACCGTAAGGAATATTGATGGACGTGTAGAAAATCGATCCCCACAAAATGTATGTCACAAACAGATAGCCAATCTTGAATGCCATTGGCATGCCCGACAGTCCGCTTTGATAAATCAAAAATGATGCGATGGCAACCGGTGCGCACATCCTGCGAATCCATGGCTTGAATTTTCCTACCGGCGTCATCCTGCTGCGGTCACAGATGCGCCCCATCGTAACGTCCGTAAACGCATCCACAAATCTTGCCAGCATCATAATAAGACCTACCACTCCTGCTGACACGCCCATAACATCCGTATAAAATTTCAGCAAAAAGCTGGATGACAGGATAAATGTAAAATCGTTTCCGAAGTCTCCAAACATATATCCCAGTTTGTCTCTCAGACCAAAAGGTCTCACTTTCCTCGTCTCCATAAAAGCCCCTTCCTTTCTCGCAATATACTATCCTCCCGCCAAAGATACTTGGCAGCATATCGTTGTATCCTTATTCTAGCAGCGCCCCATTTTTTCCGTTAGAAGAATTTTTATATATATCCGGATTATTTTTGTGTATAATTGATTATTTCCAAATATTATACTAGAATGATAATGAAATACTTCATTATGTAGCAGGAGGAGATTCCTATGTTTTATGATAAAGAGCTTTCCTTTTTAACCAGAATTCTGAAGCAATACAATATCGATTGCTCCTTCTTAACGTTTCAGGGCAATTACCCGCTTCAAAATGAAGACGACATCCGCAGCTTTGTCTATCGGATGCTGTATACCCCTAAGACCGTCGGCATCCTGCGCGACCGGATGCGGCGGAACGTTATCTACATATGCCGCGATATTTTAGATTGCCAGTATTATGCGCTCCGGCTGCCTGACACCAATCCGGAGCAGCTGCTTCTGGCCGGTCCGTACAGCGATACCGCAATCTCCAATGAGCATATCCTGCGATTCACAGAGCTCATCGGGGCATCGCCGGACTTTGCGCCGTTCCTCAATTCCTTCTATTCTACGGTTCCTCCGATTGCAGATTCGCACATCCTGTTTGCTCTTTTCAATGCTTTTGGAGAGACCGTTTTTCAAGGAAAAAACAACTTCTCCTTTGAAAATTTTACTGATTCTTCCATTGTTAATGTGTCCGATATGCTGCATGTACATCCCCTGACGGAACAGGAAAATATTTCCTTTAAAATAAAACGGCTCGAAGACACCTACCGCTCAGAAAATGAATTGTTGAATATCGTCTCGCAGGGAATGATTCAGCAAGCGGGATTTTTTGCCGAAAAAATGTCAAGCATAGAATATGCAATGGAGCAGCGGGTTCCTGATTCCATCCGCAATCTGAAAAATTACTGCATCATTCTCAATACCCTGCTGCGGAAGGCCGCCGAGCAAGGCTTTGTCCACCCATTTTATATTGACCAGATTTCGTCCAGATATGCCAGAAAAATTGAACTTGTCAATTCCATGGAAAGCGGAAAGCATCTGCAGAAGGAAATGATTCGGAAATACTGCCAGCTCGTGCACAATCATTCGTTGAATCGTTATGCGCTTCCTGTACAGAAAATTATGATATATGTGGATTCCCAGCTCTCAGGAGATTTGTCATTAAATGCACTGGCTGATATGCTGAATATGAACGCCAGTTATCTTTCTTCGCTATTCAAGAAAGAAACCGGCGTTACCCTCACAGAATATGTGAATAAAAAGCGGATTGACCACGCTATCCTGCTGCTCAATTCCTCCAATTCCCAAATTCAGGATATTGCGATAAGCTGCGGGATTACGGACGTCAATTACTTTACCAAATTATTCAAACGACAGGTTGGTAAGACCCCGAAGGATTATCGGAAAATGATACGGAAGTAGTTTTTCTATTCTCCGTCTTCCCCACCCGGGCCGTCTCTTCTCGGCCGGTCATCCGGTACAAATACATAAGGAGCATCATCCGAAGGAACATTTCCGGTATGCTTCTTTGCTGCCGGCTGACCTTTTGGTGTAGTTGTAATTTTTTCTTTTTTCATATAGACACCATCCTTTCGGTAAAAGGATGTGCAGAAAAATGAAAAATATGCTTTTACCGGCTGTTTCTTACCGGATAAAAAAGGTGCAAAGTCTTAATTGTTTCATAGACTTTACACCCTTTTATTGTACTATATATTGTTGTTATGCAATCTTTCCTTTAAGCTCTGTAACCTCTTTTTCAAGAGTTTGAACCTTTTCTACAAGATAATTCACTTTTACTTCGTAAGCAAGGTTTTTATCAGCTATCGGAATAGCCTGATTCAATTTCTTTGTAAGCTCAATAAAATTCTCGGCTATCAATTGAATGTTCTGATCCGTAACGTTTTCAAGATGCAATTCCATATTTGCTGTGCGCCGCTTTAACTCTTGCAAATCCTCATTTATAGGTTGAATCAAATCAGCTAACGCTTTTAAATCTTCATTTGTCAATAACATGTATATTACCGCCTTTTTTGTATGCTTACTCTTACTGGGTAAATACAATATAACATAATTTGGTCATAATGTCTATTTGAGAATCATGAAAGATTATGCAAAAAATTAATCTTCAGGAATTACAAGAACCTGTCCGGCTCGAATTCTGCTTGGATCACTTAACACATTTGTATTTGCATTGTAGATTGTTCTCCACTTTCTGCCCTTGCCGTATACCTTATCAGCAATTTTCCATAAGCTATCGCCAGTCTGAACGGTATAAGTTCCTCCGGCTGCTGTTTCTTGTGTAGTCTGCGGCATCTCTCCTGATTCTGTTAAGCAGATTAAAATCTTCTGTCCAACTCGAATGATGTTCGGATCTGAAATTGTATCGGCATTGTCCTGATAAATCTTCTTCCAGAAGTTTCCATTTCCGTAAAACTTCTTTGCGATTTTCCAGAGTGAATCGCCGGATACTACCGTATACTCTATCGTTACAATATTCTCTGCTGCGCTTGCTGCTGGTACATTCATTAAGACAGAGCCGGTAGAATTATCTGGCACTGAACCGGAAGCGCCGCTTGATTCTGAGCTGGAAGAACCAGTCGACTCTTCAGTATTCCCTGTATCTTCATTGCCAACCACATAGTTTTGTGCAGCACGTTTTAATAAATTCTGTGCATCCGCTGTACGGAACTCCATACCTAAGGTATGTTTTCCATTACCTGCACGAACCAACGTCTGTGCCTGAATTGTCACGCGAGTACTTCCCGATTCCTTGGTATAATCCGTTCCTTCCGCTAATTTCTGTCCGTCAAGATAAATGTCAACAAACTCTCCTAATACTCCTTGTGAAACCATAAGATACGTTGCTGCAAGATTGTCTACTGTAATATTTGGTACACGTTCCGTTACCGTATATCCCTCATCCGTAGCCGCATCTACGTTTGCATCTGTATTATCAAGCACAGTCAGCGTAAATGTCTTTGTTGAATTGCCAAAAATACTGTTACTATTTATTAATTTAACCGTAAATTCGAACTCGCCGGACTCTGTTGGTATACCATATAGTTCGCCGTTTGGCCTGAGTTCCATACCTGCCGGAAGCTGTCCATAGCTAAACTTATATGAAACTTTATTCCAGCTGTATTTGTTGCTGTTCTGAATCATCGTACCATATGGTACATACTTAACCGCGTTCGGCACTTCACTTGTTGTGATCGTAGGATCTCCAACTGTACCGGTCAGGGTAAATACCATAAGCGGAGTAGTTCCTGACTTGATGGTAAGAGTACCGGAGATATCCGTACCATCTGCAACTCCTTCCTTCTTTACAAGACGAATCTTTGCCATGTTCTGAAGTTCCCCATAGTTCTTACTTGTTGACACTCCGTTAAATGGCAGGAAATCCTTCTCTCCGGTAAGAGTCCAATATTCATCAAGTGCAACGGTATCTGATACCAATTCAACCCCTAAATTAGGAATTGCTGTAGTTCCCATATTTAATAATAATATATCGTGTACATCTTTATGGAAACTATCAAGCATTACCTCACGTGTAGCGTATGTAACTCCATTTTCCACTCTGACCTGTGACTCTGCATCAGCCAAGCTGTTTACATATAACTGTCCATCCGTTGGCTTTATAATCTGCAACCAGTAATTTGCCGAATCCTCCCCATTTTCTGCGGATGCGGTATACTGTATAGTTCCATTTGCAAAGTTATGGCAGCTTATCCCGCTTACTTCCGGAGTACTGCTTCCGGCGGCATAAAGATTCACACCTGTCTCAGTAGTAAATACCGGTGCAAGATTTGTCAAATCAACATCTGCGCCAACAAGGATTGTTCGATAATTATATTCGCCATACGAATCTTCATCGTACTCTACACAATAACATGGTACATCATTGCCGACTGAATCTTTTAACCCATAAAAATCTACGGTTGTTCCACTATGTAAGTTTAAAGAACTTGATTCTGGTTCCGGTTCTGGTTCCGGTTCTGTTCCCTCTTCCACCTTATACAAATATCTGTAAACAGCCTGATCTTCCGCACCGTCTTCTCCTACAAAAATACTAAAATAGACACCCTGACTAAAATCGGCGCCATAACGTACGCTTGAGTCAAATAAGCTGTCTTTTATATCAGCTGCGCCTGCTGCTGTTGCCTCTGCAATCGAAGTATAGTTACCAACGTATGCTGCCGTTACCGGCGTAGTATCAAGGTCTCCATCAACATAATAATAAAAACAAATATACATCGTTTGTGATGGCGAAGTTCCCTGATATAGAATATATGTACATGAAGGAATGCCATTCTCATAAGAATATACACACCCATCGAAATTAAGATAGCTAAAAAATGAGCCGCCTTCATTCTTCGTTGCCAAATAATAACGGGTACTAATTCCATTGTATGCATTGGTTATATATAGTTGAAATGGAAGACATCCGGTTACATTTCCGCTGCTATCCAATGATACAAGCGTTACCCAAGTATCAGTATATTCATTAACACAAAAACCCGCATTGGCCTGTGTCATATCTGCTGCAAATAATTGTTCAGTAATATCAGTAGATGCCATCGCTTCTTCCGCTGTCGTGAAGTTTCCTTCATACGCTTTCAGCTGCGAAAAATTCGGATTGGCAAAAACTTCCGGATTTACACTCAAGCTAACATACGCACTACTATAGCCATCCATCGAAGCTTCTATGCGTAAGTTTCTATCATCTGCATTATAATCCTGATATTTATAACCTGTTGACATTGACACGCTAACTGGTTCTCTGGCACCAGTAGTTTCATCCTGCACATATACTGTTGGAATCAGCCATTTTCTAGAATAAGTTGTCCTAATTTCTGCACGATAACAAAAATTCTCCATATCCAGATGCTCTACATTGTCTGCAATTATTTCCCAATCCACATAATAACCGGTATCCTCACTTAAGTCCAACATTCCTCCTGTACTAACACGATATGTACCAGTTGAACTACGTCCATACTTCCATGCTATCTGTGCATCATTCCCTATTACATTATTACCTAAAACAGATGTTATTGGAACCATGGTAAGTTCCACCGGAGTCCATTCTGATAAATCAATTTCTGTTTCAGAGAATAAATTTAGTAACTGAATTGGAAGGCATCCAGTTACATTGCCGCTACTATCTAATGATACAAGTGTTACCCAAGTGTATCTGCTGTTAATATAGAGCCCAGCATTTGCCTGTGTCATATCTGTTGCAAATAATTGTGCCGTAATATCAGTAGATGTCATCGCCTCTTCTGCTGTAGTGAAGTTTCCATCATACGCTTTAAGCTGTGCATAATTTGGGTCGGCAAAAACTTCTGGATTTACGCTTAAGCTAACATACGCACTACTATATGCTAGCGAGGCTAATATACACAATTGTCTTTCTACACCATCATCAGAATAATAATAATCTGTTAGGCTAGCTTGCTCTCTTGCACCAGTAGCTTCATCTTGTATATATACTGTTGGTATTAACCACTTTTTAGAATCAGTAGTAGTAACATCTACAAGATAACGAGTATTCTCCATATCCAGCTGATCTGCATTGTCTGCAATCATTTCCAATTCACAATTTAAGGGCCGACTTAAATCTAACGTGCCTTCCGTATTAACACGATATATATCAGAAGTACCATATCTATACTTCCATGCAATCTGCGCACTATTACCCAAAATAGATGTTACCGGAACCATGGTAAGCTCCACCGGGGTCCATCCTGATAAATCAACAGATAAATATTCCTCATCCAATGGCAGCAGGGAAAAAGGAGCAATTCCCCCTTCAATTTCTTCGCCCTCCTGTCCATCTTCCGATTCTACTGACGTTTCCGTTTCAACTGGTTCTGCCGGCTCAACTGTTTCTGTCGGTTCAACCGTTTCTGTCGGTTCAACCGTTTCTGTCGTTTCAACCGTTTCTGTCGGTTCAACCGTTTCTGTCGGTTCAACCGTTTCTGTCGGT
>CAZTKM010000030.1:11796-31148 GCA_964614035.1 uncultured Lachnobacterium sp. | reverse complement strand
TTACCATAGAAGACCTATTGCTAATAGTTATTTACAGAAAAACTTTCATACTCTCTGAGGAAGCCCAATGGCAGTATTTCCGATATTCCAAAAACGAAAACCAATGGCAGCATACAGAATGCTTGCCTGTAGTCCGACTCCTCCCGCTGGAAGAATACTGTAAATCACAAACGCCGATACAATCCTTGCAAGGGCGAACCTTACTTTTCCACATTTCGTACAGCGCAGGATATCGTCTGCTCTGGTCTGATAATCGGAAGTGAAAGCCGGCGCGGCAAAGGCTTCCTTTACGCCATGCAGAAGCGCAGCGAAGGGAAGAATTTCCGATTGATATACACCCTCTGGCAAATCCAAGGAGTTTTTCGTCTTTCATAATTGCATTTTTCCGGGCGCAGGCTTCATAATACCAGCAATCATTCGAATAAGAGTGTTTTTTCCTGCACTGTTCGCTCCCTGTAATCCCCATACTTCGGGAGCGATATGCAGGGTAATGTCATCTACAACTGTTACATCTTTAGAATGGTTTGAGACATGCTCAATAATTAATTCCATAGTAATTTTCCGTTCTATTGCATCAGATAATCTGCATTTCCACATAGGGCGAATCATAAATGATATAGAAAAACTGCCGAGCGCAAAAAGCAAGCGGAAAAGCGCATATCAGAATCCATCCCCAAAAAAAGAGTGCAGAAACAATAATTCAAAGCGTGCAGGGACAATGGCAAACGTCAGGATGAAAAACGAGCATAAGTTCATGCTTCCAACAAAAAACTGTTTTGAAGTAAAATACCCAAGCATAAACAGCCAGACACCGTATACAAAAAGGAACGGAAAGCACAGATAAAAAATTGCGCTGCCTGTCTGTAAACAACTCTTTACTATGGTGGTAAGGAAAATACCCACTCAATAGAAAAATGTTTCCTGTGCCGTATCCTCCGCAAGCGTGCGGTTTGGAGCGTGCCAAAGGCGATAGCGCGGAATGTCAGGGTAGAACATCCCTATCAATTCATCTTCGTGCGTCAAAATGATTTCTTCTAAGTGCGTCCTTACATCATATATAACAGAAAATCCGCTTTGGAATGATCTCTTTTTTGAAATTTTTTTTGCCGAAAAGAATCAGGCATATCAATTAGGAAAATGAAATAACTTCAAGCAAGGAATTCATAATATCCTTGACTTCTTACAAAGAAATCATTTATCCTAAACTCGAAGCTATTATTACGAAAGGGAAAGCAATTCAAGCGTCAAAGCGCAAATAATTGGATTAGTTGGACAAGATGGTAACGATTGATGATATTGCAAAGGAAGCCGGTGTTAGCTGTACCACAGTAAGCAATGTAATTCACAACAATATAAAGAAGGTGTCCCCGGCAACAGTAGAAAGAATAAACAGTATAATAAAAAGAACCGGTTATGTGCCGAGTCTTTCCGCAAGAACGTTAAAGACAAAATCGTCAAAGCTGGTTGCGCTGATTGACCGGCTGGATAGTGAAAATAGAAGTCAGTTTGCGTCCGATCCGTTTTTGAACATGCTGACGGCAGCAGTGGAAAAGGCGCTTCGCGAGCGCGGGTACTTTCTGATGATTCGTGCGGTACAGGATATCGAAGAGCTGAAAGCCTTTTTGAGAAACTGGAACGTGGAGGGAATTTTGATACCGGGACTTCTGGAGGAGGATCCGATTTTCAATGAACTGGAAAATTTTCACATGCCGATTGTTGTGACCGACAGCTTTGCAAGCGGACAGAAGAATGTCGTAAACGTTGGACTTCGGGACAGGGAGGGAGCCTATATTGCGACGCAGCATCTGATTGACAATGGACATAAGGACATTGCTTTTGTCGGCCCGAAAGTGTATAAAGCCGGCGTTATTGCCGAGCGGCTGGAAGGGTATAAAGAGGCGCTTGGGAACAACGGAATCGAGTTTCGAAGCGACCTTGTGTTTGAGTGTGAATTTGTAACGGACGAGATGATTGCGTTTGGCGCGAATCTGGCAAAGCGGAATGATATAACGGCAATATTTGCGACGGCTGATATTCTGGCGGCGGGAATCATGTCCGGAATTACACAGGGCGGAAAGAAAATACCGTCGGACATATCCATTGTCGGATTTGACGATATCAACTGGTGCAAAATGACGAATCCGATGCTGACAACAATTCATCAGGATACGAGGGAGAAGGGACGGATTGCCGCAGAGCAGATGATTGAATTGCTGGAAGAAAAGCATGTAGAGGAAAATAATATTATTCTTCCGGTCAGTCTGATTGAAAGAGGCAGCGTTGCAAACATCAGTTTAAGAGATATAAAAAGATAATACCAAAGAGAAAACCACTCGTTTGTTTCTGCCGAGTGGTTTTTTTATCATATAGGAAACTGCGTTCCCTATATGATAAAAACCCTCCGGGAGGATGCGCACTCGCGCGAAGATGTAGTATGTCGCAAGCGACCGCGCTCGGCGCGAGAATGTGCTTTCACATTCTTTTATAATAAAACAGAGAACTTTTGTTAAAATCATACAAAAAGTGGAACGTAATTATGGGAGAAATTACACTTGCCGACAGACAAAATATCTGTTAAATTTAGTTTAACGATAAACCTAACAAAATTCACAATAGAGCCGGCAATAGAAGTGAATTGTATGTGAAGTTTGACGTAAAACCAAGCTATAAACAAGCAAAAACTATAGAAAGAAAGGGACTGTAAAATGAAAAAGAAAAAAATAATCAGCGTTCTATTAGCATCGACAATGGTTGCCAGCATGTTTACAGGATGCGGTTCTTCAAAGGAACCGGCGCCGGCATCGGACAATCCAAGCACCCAGCAGGAAGCCGCAGCGAATACAGAGTCTACGGTTGAGACAAACGAGTCCGGTTCCATTACTCTTGGAATCTGGCCTGAGGATACAGAGCTTGAAGCGATTGCAGTACATACAGACAGCTATGTACCGGCATTCAATGAGCTTCATCCTGATGTAGAAGTAATTCCTGCATATTATAAATATGCCCCGGATACATTCGTGGCAATGGCACAGGCCGGAAATGTACCAACCGTATTTGAGTCATGGTACACAGAACCGGAAAAATTAATTCGAAATGGACTTGTTAAAGATATTACCGATATTTTGGAAGAAAGAGGCTGGCTGGATTCCATGAGCCCTGCAATTCGGGATTTGTTGTCGGATTCGGACGGAAGAGTTTACGGCGTACCGCGTGATGCATATTCACTTGGCTTAATGATTAACATTCCGTTATTCGAAGAGGCCGGACTCGTAAACGAGGATGGAACGGTAAAGTATCCTACTACATGGGAAGAAGTGTATGAGGACAGCAAAATCATCCGGGAGAAAACCGGTGTGGCAGGATTCTGTATGCAGGCATCTGATGCAGGCGGCGGCTGGCATTGGTCAAATATTGCATGGAACTATGGCTGCACACTCTGCATTCCGAATGACGACGGAACATATACATCCAATCTGAATACACCGGAAGCCGTTGAGGCAATGGAATGGGTTAGAAAAATGGTGCTTGATAACTGCCTGACAGAGGATCCGACTCAGGAGAACTGGGGAACCGGATTCGACCGTATCGCAACAAGCACAGCAGCAATGTACATTGCAGCAAACGATGCAGTTGACCAGCCTTCCTACAGAGGTATGGCTGCGGATGAGTTCTTCCTTGCACCTATGCCTGCCGGAGACGGCGGACATTATACCCTGATGGGTGGTACTCCATACTTCTTCTCGGCAGATGCAACAGACGACGAAGTAAGATGGGCATTGGATTACCTTGAGATTATGGGTAAATCTCCGGAAGTAACAGATGCGGCACGTGACGGATGGGTAGCTGACGCTGAGTACAGACAGGGCGCAGATATTCCTGTAATTCCTACGTTCCCGGCATGGGTAGGAGACGTTACTACCGAACAGCAGAAGGTAATCGACGAGTACTGCAACGTGGATATGAACCTCTGGAATGATTACTTTGATTTCTCGAAAGAAGAGGGAGCGCTCCGCACAGAGGAGCCTGGAGATACCCAGCAGATGTACGAGATATTAAACGGCGTATTGCAGGCAATCATCGCTGATCCGGAAGGAGCAGACATTCAGAGCTTGCTCGACAGCGCAAATGCAGATTATCAGGCCGTCTTAGACGCAATGTAAACAGTAAGGCAACCGAAGAAGCTGCCGGAGGCAGCTTCTTCGGTATATCTGAGAGCGCCATACAGATATGACTTTGTCAGATATAGCAGGGCCAAAAGAAAGGAAAGTATGTGAGAATGAAGAAGACAAAAGGAAACGGAGCAAGGATAAGAAGTGATTTGATTGCATGGGGATTGATGATTCCGTCATTGATACTCTTCGCATTCTTTGTGTGGGTTCCGCTGATTGATACCGTTCGCATGTCCTTCTACGATGTAAAGGGAACCACGCTGGTAGAATTTGTCGGATTGAAAAATTATACCTCGCTGCTGGTACAGCCTGCGTTCAAAATTGCATGGATCAACACAGCGAAATATACGATATGCTCGCTGCTTGTCGGACTGTGCGTGCCGGTTATCATCGCCGCACTGATAACGGAGGTAACCCATTTCAAAGGATTTTTCCGGGTAGCAGCATACTATCCGAATGTAATTCCTTCCATCGCCGCGGTTATGATTTTTACATTCTTCTTCGGGACAGGGGAAAGCGGAGTGCTGAATATTCTCCTCGCAAAAATCGGGGTTGGGCCGATTAGCTTTTTGACGAATGAAAAATTCGTTATCTTCTGGATTGTGGTCGCTATGACATGGAAAGCGGCAGGAAGTACGGCTCTAGTATATATGGCAAGCATTTCTTCGATATCGCCGGAGCTGTATGAAGCGGCAACCATTGATGGGGCATCGCCAATCAAGCGTTTCTTCTCCATTACCATGCCGACCATATTAAAAACCGGAAAGACGATGCTGATTCTTCAGATATTGGCGGTATTCCAGATTTTGTATGAGCCGATGATGATGACAAACGGCGGACCGAACAATGCAAGTATTTCCATTATGGAGCTGGTGTACAATCTGGCATTTTCCCAGATCAAGATGTCGCAGGCAGCGGCGCTCTCTGTTGAGGTTTGTATTATACTTATTATTTTGACTGTAATTTACTACGCGGTTGCAAATAAAGTGGATAAGGAGTAGGACAAATGAAATTTTTTGACAGTTATGTTCAAAAAGAAGATGGTGTGATACGTTTTTATGATCTGAAAACGCGCAAGACAAAGATTTCGCTGATCGTGATATATGTTCTTTGTGCATTGATTGCGCTGATTGCTCTTTTTCCGGTGTTCTGGCTTGTGTGCAGTTCCTTAAAAGACCTGACAGAGTATATGAGCACGACTCAGATTATCCCGAAAAAGGCGGATTTTTCCGGCTGGATTAAGACATGGAATGCATTCGGCTTTACCAAATATTACATAAATTCAGGAATATCTGTGGCAGGAGGCATCATCTGTGCGGTGCTCTTTAACGGTATGCTGGCGTACGTGCTGGCAATTCTAAAGCCGAGGGGCTCCAAAATCGTCTATCTCCTTGTTATGTGGTGTCTGCTCATTCCGCCGACAACGAGCTTTGTGGCGCTGTTTGTAAATATCAAGAAAATCGGATTGACAGGCAGCTTTATACCGCTGTGGCTGTCCATGGGAGCAAACGCCTATTGGACGGTGCTTTTTATGAATTATTTTAAAGGACTTCCAAAGGACATTATCGATGCGGCGAGAATAGATGGGTGTTCTGCGCTGGCGGTGTTCGGCAGAATTGTACTTCCGCTGTCAAAGCCAATCATTGCAATTGTAGTGATTTTTGCGATTACGGCATCCTGGAGCGACTTCCTTATGCCGTTCTTACTTCTCAACGGAAGCGGAAAAGAAACCGTAATGGTGGAGCTGTACTCGTTTAATACTTCGATAAAGACAAATCAGATTGATATTATTCGCGCCGTATTGTATTCGATCATTCCTCCGACAATATTGTTCGCGGTATTCCAGAAGAGAATCATGGGCGGAGTAATGACAGGAGGTGTAAAGGGATAGACATGGGAAAAATTGCAGATATCTATTACAAGACGGAACCCTTTGCAGTAAGCGAAGAGGGATTTGACAAAGCGTATTCCAAGGTGTCCGAATCCATTTTTTCGCTGGGCAATGAATACATTGGCGTCCGCGGATATTTTGAGGAAGGATATAGCGGGGACTCTCTGCGGGGCGCCTATTTTAACGGCCTGTATGAGAGACGCTTCCTGCAAAAGGGCGGATATAAAGGAACGCTGGAATTTACCGAGTTTATGGTAAACAGTGTCGATTGGCTGTATACGAGAATCTATGTAAACGGAAAACAATTGGATCTTGCGGATGCAGTGATTACAGACTTTACCAGACGTCTGGATTTGCAGACCGGACTTCTGAGGCGTAGTTTTTTATGGGAGGTTGAACGTACAACCAAGGTGTGTATCTCATTCGAACGGTTTGTGTCGATGAGCAATGAAAAATTTGCAGGTCAGAAAATTACCATCGAAGTCATCGAGGGCACTGCGAATGTAGAAGTTATTGGCGGATTGGATTTCGGATGCATACACGAGAGCGTTGGCAAATGCATGTTTCAGGTGCAGGAGCGGCATACATGGCCGACGGAGTGCGCGATACTTGCAAAGACGCTGAACACGAATATGAGCGTATATGCGCACGCGAGATTTGAAGGAAGCGCCGGGGAGGGAATCTCCGGGGAAGAAAGTATTTCTGCAAACCGCTTTACCAAAACGATACAAAAAGGCGGCAGTATGACGTTAAAAAGGACCGTTTTTCTGGCGGCTGCACGAAATGAAGAGGAAGAAAAAGGCTTCGAGCAGGAGAAAAGAAGCGGCATATCCGCTTTGAGAGCCACAAGCTACGAGAGCCTGTTTGAAGATAGCAAAAACTGGTGGAAGGAGACGTGGAAGACCTCTGACATTCAAATTGATGGGGACGACTTAAACCAGCAGGGAATCCGTTTTTGTATTTTCGAGCTGCATCAGACGTTACATACGGCAAAATACGGCGCGGTATTTGGAGCAAAAGGCTTAACCGGAGAGGCATATAACGGAAATACCTTCTGGGACAGTGAGGTGTATTGTCTGCCTTTTTATCTGTTTACGAATCCGGATGCAGCAAAAAGCATTTTGAAATTCAGGTATGATACGCTGCCGGAGGCAAAGGAACGAGCCAAGGCGCTGGATGTAAAGGGCGCATTTTATCCGATTGCCACGATAAGCGGCAGGGAGTGCTGCGACTTGTGGCAGCATGCGAATCTGCAGCTGCAGGCGTCTACCGGAGTGTTTTACGGAATCTGGAATTATGTGCATACCACAAACGATTATGAGTTTCTGTTCCGATATGGGGTGGAGATGTTAGTCGAGATCAGCAGAATGCTCGCCTCAAGAGGCGATTACAACGCAAGCGGTAAGCACTATGGCTACTACGGCGTAATGGGGCCGGACGAATTCCAGATGATGGTACATAACAATGCGTATACGAACTTTATGGCAAAAAAGACGTTGGAGTATACGGTTTATGCATTGGAGCTGATGCACAAAGAAGCTGCGGCAGAATATGACAGGCTTGCAGAAAAAATAAACCTTGAGCAGAAGGAAATTGAGGACTTCGCAAAAAAGGCAGAGGATATGTTGATTCTGCAGGATGAAGATACCGGGATATTCGAGCAGCATGAAGGCTTTTTCAAGCTGCCTCATGTGGAGGTGTCAAAGATTCCGATTGAGGATTTTCCGCTGTACAGCCATTGGGCATATGACCGTATTTATCGAAACGATATGTTAAAACAACCGGACGTCCTGATGTTTATGATGCTCTATGCCTCCGAATTTTCCGACGAGGAAATGAAGAGCAACTTTGAGTATTATGAGCCGAGGTGTATACACGAGAGCAGTCTGTCCCCATCGATTCACTCGATACTGGCGAACCGCCTCGGCAAAGAAGAGCTGGCTGAGCACTATTTCGGTTTTGCGACAAGAATGGATTTGGACAATTACAACAGGAATACAGCGGAGGGGCTGCACACCACCTCCATTGCCGGAGCATGGATGAATATCGTGTACGGATTTGCCGGATTTGTGAGTGACGGAGACATGCTCATGCTTTCTCCGACACTTCCGAAATCATGGAACGGATATTCATTTACCTTAAAAATCGCAGGAAAAAGCCTGAAGGTGCAGGTAAAAAAACAGGCAGTTGTGCTCTCCTATGACAGCGAGGAACCGTTGAAGCTGCGGCTGTACAAAAAAGACATCCGCGTAGGCAGAGAAGAAAAAAGATATGACATGAATAAGGAGTCTGTATGAACTGGATCATTGAGAGCGACGAGATAGACCTTGAAAATTATGCCGACCGCGGAAACCGCTATCTGATTGCAAACGGATATCTGGGTGTGCGGGGAACGCTTGACGAAAGCAGAAAAAATGAACTTCCGGCAATCAATCTGGCGGGAATCTATGACAAGGTAGGCGACGGCTGGAGAGAACCGCTAAATGCGCCGAACCCGCTCCATACAGAGGTCATCATAGGGGAGAAAGCGCTGAAATTGCAGGACGCGCTCTCACATCATACCGAGCTGGATTACCGATACGGTATCTTTAAGCGAAAGACTACGTGGAAACTGTCGGACGATACACTGGTAACGATTCAGAGCAAGCGCTTTGCAAGTATGGACAATGTGCATCTGATTGTGAGCGAATACGAGGTATCCGTATCAAAAGAGAAGGAAATCATCGTTGATGCGGATATCGATACGGATATCTGGGAGATTTACGGCCCGCATTACGAGACCTTTGAATTTTCCCATAACCGGAATATTGAGGCGTGTCTGGCAAACGTTCAAAACAGCGGAGGAAAGGTCGCTGTCGCAAGGCGGGTGGACCCGCTCTCCGGCGCAGAGCCGAAGTGGAGCAACGGATTTCGGTACGTGGTAAACCTGAAGGAAAATGAATCGTTCAAATTCTTTTCCTGCGCCGGTATTTATACGACAAACGACGATGTGCATCCTCTCCTGCGCGCGAAAACAGATTTGGAAAACCATACATCCTACGAAAAACTGCTTAACCTCCATAAGCAGAAGTGGGACGAAATCTGGGCGCATGGAGAGGTTTCTATCAAAGGCAGCAAGGAAGCGGATACGGCGATGAACTATTCGCTTTACCATCTGAACTCCATTGCGCCAAGACACAGTAAAAATCTTTCCATACCGGCGAGGGGATTATCCGGACAGACCTACAAGGGCGCCGTATTCTGGGACAGCGAAATGTTTATGCTGGACTATTTTCTCTTTACCCAGCCGGATGTGGCAAGAAGCCTTGTCATGTACCGGATCGACACATTGGAGGGCGCAAAGGAAAAGGCAAAGTCCTATGGCTGGAGGGGAGCCTTTTATGCATGGGAGAGTCAGGAGAACGGTTTTGACGCCTGCTCGGACTACAATGTGACCTGTGTGTTTACAAACAGGCCGGTAAGAACCTTTTTTAAAGATAAGCAGGTACATATCTCGGCGGCGGTTGCAAGTGCAATTATGCGATATGTCGACGTTACCAGAGATGATTCCGTACTGGCGGAGAAAGGAACGGAAACCGTAATCGAATGTGCAGAGTTTTACGCTTCCCTGCTGTTAAAGTACGCAGACAAAGACCAATGGGAAATCCACGATTGTATCGGGCCGGATGAGTACCATGAAAGAGTGAATAATAATGCCTATACGAACAGAATGGCAAAAGAGACGTTTCTTCTGGCAGTAAAAGCAATTAAACTGTTAAAGGCATATGACAAAAACGCATACGAGGAGCTCGCACAGAAAACAGATGTAGAGAGCGCAATCCGACGGTTTCGTGAATATGCTGCGGGCATAAAGCTGCAGGAGAAGAACAAAGACGGAATCATAGAACAGTTTGACGGTTATTTCCGGCTGGAAGACTGCAGCGTGGATGAAGTCAGAAGCCGCTTGTTAAATGAAAAGGAATATTGGGGCGGCGGAAACGGAGTCGCATCCAATACAAGAGTCATAAAGCAGGCGGATGTTGTAACTATGCTAGAACTTTTTCACAAAGATTATGATACAGAAACGCTCAGGAAAAACTGGGAGTTTTACGAGCCGTACACAGAGCATGGCTCGTCGCTAAGCGCCTGCATGTATTCCCTCCTTGCATGCCGTTTCCATGAGCCGTCCAAAGCGTACCCATTCTTTTTAAAGTCAGCGGAATCTGATTTAAAAGGAGGAGGAAAGCAGTGGGCAGGTCTTGTCTATATCGGCGGGACACACCCTGCTGCGGAGGGCGGCGCGTGGATGGTGCTGGCAAAAGGCTTTGCAGGGCTTGAGGTGGAAGACGGCGCAATTTCGGGGCGGGCGTGTCTGCCGGAGGAAATCGATCAGATTTCGTTCCATGTCATTGTAAGAGGAAAAGAGCACAGAATAACAGTTACAAAAGAGAATGTTTCGATTACGGAGGTCTCACAGTGAGCTATAAGGGAATAATTTTTGATTTGGATGGAGTCATCTGTTTTACGGATCACTATCATTATCTAGCATGGAAAAAGATGGCGGATTCGATGGGCATACCCTTTGACGAGAAGAAAAACGACCGGCTGAGGGGTGTATCGCGGATGGAAAGTCTTGAGATTATCTTAGAGGAATATCATGGGACAAAGCTGAGCGATGAGGAAAAATCCGCGCTTGCGGCACAGAAAAATGACTATTACCGGGAATATCTTAAGAAAATGACAAAAGACGACTTAAAGGATGAGGTAAAGGCAACGCTTTATGGATTAAAGAGCACAGGACTTCTGCTTGCAATCGGCTCGTCCAGCAGGAATGCTCCTCTCATACTCGAAAGAATCGGGCTTGACGGTTTTTTTGACGCTGTTTCCGACGGAAACAATATTATAAAATCAAAACCCGATCCGGAGGTGTTTGAGAAGGCGGCAGCGATGCTAAAGCTCAAGCCGGACGAATGTCTTGTTGTAGAAGATGCAGAGGCCGGCATCGACGCGGCGGCTGCAGGCGGATTTGACAGCGCCGGAATCGGAGCGGCAGCATCCTCCTCCAAGGCAACATATGCGATGCAGTCCTTTTCTGATTTAATAAGAATTGTATGTGATGAAAAGAAGAGATGAGAACATGAAAAAGAATGCGTTATCCAATTTTTTAATGATACTTCTGGCTTTTCTCGTGATTACAAGCGCAGTATGGCTTGGAATAGATTGGAAAGAAAAGAATGAGCAGAAGGCAGAGAAAGACATGAAGCTGGTGTTATATGAGGGGCCGAAATCCTTAAAAGATGCAACGGAAGAAGACATTGCATACGATACGGAAAACCGCAGGGACATTTCCCTGATGCATTGTACGGACACCCAGATATGGGTGGATGGGAAGGAATGTTATGTGTATGACACCAACGTAAATCACAACAGAAAATGGGTGTCCTCATATCTTCCGCCGCTCTCGAGAACCCCGATTACCTATTTCGATTTCGAGGGAAGAGCGGATATCGAAATCTGCGTGCCGGACATCGACATTGAATCGGTAAGCGTAAGTCCCGTATCCTATGGAATAGAGCCCAAAATCGATAAGAAGAATCACAAGATTTCGTTCTCCATAACCGAGCAGGACAGCTATACCGTCAGTTTCAATGACTCGGTGGAGCGCGCAGTACATATTTTTGCAAATCCGATAGAGACAGATAAACCGGACTTTGACGATGAAAACGTGATTTATATCGGTCCGGGGGAATGGGATATCGAATCAATCTGCGTAGAGAGCGGACAGACATTGTATATCGACGGAGGCGCGGTAGTGCATGGCATAGTGAACGCCAATTTCGCAGAGGATATCACCGTATGCGGGCGGGGAATCATAGACGGCTCCCAGTATAAGAGCTGGAAGGGAGCAACCGCATACATTCCACTCAAATTCGATAACTGCCGGAATGTGAATGTAAGCGGGGTAATTGCCCTAAATGCAAACGCATGGGTATGTCAGGGCTATAATACCGATAATCTTACGATAGATAATGTAAAGATTGTATCCGCGCGCCCGAACGGCGACGGAATAACACTGCAGTCCTGCGAAAATGTAATGGTAACGAACTGCTTTGTACGGTCGTGGGACGATTCACTGGTCGTAAAGAATTATGGCAAAAATTCCAAAAACATAACCTTTTCGAACATTCAGGTCTGGACGGATTTTGCGCAGTCTATGGAGGTAGGCTATGAGACGAACAAGGGGAAGAAGGAGAACGCGGCAATCTCGGATGTAACGTTTGAGAATATCTGTGTGCTTCACAATTTCCATAAGCCGGTAATATCCGTTCACAATGCGGATGACGCCGAGGTCTCAAATATTACCTTTCAAAATATAGTGGTAGAAGATGCCGAGATGGGAGAAGGGGACGGCGATGTCATGCCGTATCTTGTTGACCTAAATATTGCGCAGAGCAGCAATTGGTCATCCACAAAGGAAAGAGGAACCATTCATACCATTGTAATCGATGGGGTGGACGTTCTGTCCGGCAAATTCAATGCTTCTAGGATTCAGGGATTTGATGAAGAACACGCCATATCGGATGTAACGATAAAGAATCTTACCATTCTTGGCGAAAAGATAGAAACCTTTGAGGAGGGAAAGTTTGAAATAGATGAGAACAGTACCTCTGATCTGCATATCGAATAAATGAAAGGCATAGGAATGAAAAAAGGCATTATAGGTATTCTTACGGCGCTGCTTATCATCGTAAACGGCTGCCATTTGTATATTTTAGGAGAGCATAGGAATACGTTATCGGAAGAAAACTTTACGCTCGTCGAAGCGATTGAGCAAACGGAGAGTATGCCAAACGAACAGTTTATCGAGGAGGAGTATGTACCGATTATTCCAGAGGGAACAAATATCGCTCCAATGGGAAAGGCGGACAGTACAGAATTTGTCGGCGTATATAATGCGCGAAAAGCGATTGACGAGAAAACAATCGGCGTGTCCTACTGGGAGGGTGCGGAAGGAACCTACCCGAACGAATTATCCGTATCCTTTGAGGAAGTCCAGAAAATCCATGCAATCAAAATATGCCTGAATCCGGAATCCATATGGGGAAAACGAATACAGACATTCTCTGTAGATTATGTGGACGAAGCCGGAAAAAGGCAGGAACTGTTTCCCGAAGACCATTATACGTTTGACCCCAAAAAGGGGAACGAAGTGGTTCTCGAGTTTGACGAGACGGATGTCACGTCCGTCATTCTAACCTTTACCGACAACACTGGGGCGACCGGAGGACAGGTCGCAGAATTTGAGATTTACAGCAATAGTGATACAGCGCCGTCAGAATAGCAGCCGCATAAAACGGACGGTCACTTTTTCTGTCGGAAAGCAGGCAGATGAATATCCACTTCAAGAACCATCTTTGTAATCCAGACAAAGAATACCAGTACCAGAATCGGAATCACACACGAAGTAATAATCATAACGGCAACAGCTTCAAGGAAGTGATTCAATACCTCCTGAGCTTTTTCTAACAATTCGCCGTTAAGCGCATTCGAGATATTTGAAAATGCACCGTCGAGTGCAGTGGAAACTTCATTTAATGTGCCGGAGGTTTTATCGGCGGCATCGTCAAAGAAGGACTGCGCTTTGTCCCAACCGGTAAGATCCTCGATCTCGCTTACGGTCTCGTCGGCTTCGGAGAGCGTGCTTTCGATGGATGAGGCATAGGTGTCCTCGATCATGGAAGAAATGCGGATGCTCACAGGAATAATAAGAAAAATGGCAATGCCAAATATGACAAACTTAGCTGCCAGTTTTTTTACGGATTCATTCTTTATAAACAGATTTATGCCAAAAAGAATACAGGCAATCGGGATTAGGATCCGAAACGCCGCATAACCCAGTATGGTCAGCAGATACTTTTCCAGATAGATTGCACAAAGAACAATCAAAAAGTAAGAGCTTAAATCCGCAAGCTTTTCGGCAATCAGCAAAGCTGCCAGACCAATCATCCGGTATTTATAGTTTTCCATGAGCTCTTACTCCTCTGATTTCAAATCCTCTTCGTTCCGTTCCTTCATAGCTTCTGCCTCTTCTCTCAATTCATCCTGAATCTCGTCATAGTTTGAAAGAAGCGTATCCCACTCCTTTAGGGTCATTTCCCCGCCGCCAATCGGAAACGTCTGTTCCGTCTCATTGTGCATGATTTTCTCATACATATCCTGACTGTAACTTTTTAAATACTCCATAGCTTCATTTACGGAAAAGGTTGCAATTTCCGCGGCTTCGGCGGCTTCCTCTACCGCTTCGTTTTCTTCTTCTTCGATTTCCTCAATCCTGCTGGTGCAGTGCTCATACTCGCTGATTGCACGAAGGATTGCGCCCAGATCCTCTGCGGAGAACATACCGGCCGCTTTCGAAATATCTCCAATGTTGTTGACATTTACCTTTAAGTGTCCGCCGCCTGACAAAGTAATATTCAGCACTTTCTTGGGATCAGACATATCTCCGAGACAAATGGAGTTCGTGTCTGAATCGCAGACAAAGGTAACGCCGTTGTACTGGATGATGCCGTCTTTTGCAAGCGCGCTGTATGGGCAGTCTGGCATTTTGCTGTGCAGATACTCCCCAAAATTGAAACTATCTTGTGAGGAAACCGGATGCTTATCGGTTCTTTGCCCCATGACATAATCTAAAAAATTGTTCCCGGATGTATGATTGATTTCCATAAAATATCCTCCGTCAAATATAGTATATAAATTATATCGGTAAAAATTATGTCCGGCTAAAGCACTTCAAAAAATTGGTTGACAAGATTTTTACGGAGTGATACCATTGTGAAAAATTTGCAAGGAGAATTCACATGATGAGAAACGGATCTTGGAAACAGTATATGTATTCAGTGATGTATAGACGTATTCGTTCATAGCTGTGACAGATTTATGCACAGTTATGAGGCGATAGGTCTTATTTGTCTGTGCATAGATTTCAGGATACCGGGAATATAATTTTTCTTTCGCATCTTGTATTTTATTTATCGCATCAGGCAGATAGGAGTCGGATGCGATTTTTTTTACTTAAAAGGAGGTTAGCGATGAACATAAAATTACCGGATTATTCAAACTGCATTGTCAATCTGGCAAACTCGATATTAGGCGAGTTCGGAATAAAGGAAGAAGGGCGCGGCGGGCTGGCACAGCTGAACCCTTTTCTTGAGAAAAATTACAAAAATATTGTGGTTCTGCTCTTAGACGGAATGGGAACATGCATTTTGGAAAAAAATCTGGCGGCAGACGGATTTTTCAATACGCATCTTGTAGATGCATACTCCTCTGTTTTTCCGCCGACAACCGTTGCGGCGACGCCATTTGCAGAGCCGTATCCAAAGACGCTTTCCGCGATATGCGACCGGATTGGGGAATTGTGCAGTAAGCCCGGGAAAAAATATATTTACGGCTATTGGAGCGAGCCGGATGATCTCATGCATCAGGTGGGCTGCTATGCGCCGCAGGCCAAAGCGCTGGTACAACAGCTGGAGGAGCAGGTAAAACACTTATGTGAGAATCTCGAAAACACTCTGGTAATTGTAACCGTAGACCATGGACATATGGATTCCAAATGCGTCGGGCTGGATGAGTACCCCAAGATTCGGGAATGTCTGTTACGGCTTCCGTCGATTGAGCCGAGAGCATTAAATTTATTTGTCAAGCCGGAGAAACGAGAGCAGTTTGAAGCGGAATTCCAAAAGGAATTCGGCGGCAGGTTTTTACTCTGGACAAAAGAAAGAGTGCTGAATGAACAGATATTCGGAACCGGAAACGAGCATCCATGCTTCCGCGATATGTTAGGCGACTATCTTGCGATTGCAATCGATGATGTCTCCGTTTTTGCGACGAAGGAAGAAGCGGACTTGTATATCGGAGTGCATGCCGGGCTGACGGAGGACGAGATGGCGATACCGTTGATTGTGATTGAGAAAAAATAAACGCGTGAGAAAATCAGAATGAGGAGGATATTTTATGAGCAACATTGAGATTCGCTTTGCGAAAGAGGAAGAATTGGAGCAGGTAAACAAAATCCGAATGCAGGTAAACGAACTGCATGTCACAGGAAGACCGGATTACTTCCGCGCGGACGGCTGGGAGTTTATCGCGCCATTCATATACACGAGATTTGAGGAGGAGTCAAGCGGTATCATTGTGGCGCTGGATCAGACGGAAGTCGTCGGGTTTGCTACAGTACAGTTTATGCATACGGAGCGCACACCGTACAAATGCGAGCGCCATTTCTACCATGTGGAAGAATTCGGTGTGGATGAAAACCACCGCCGTCAGGGAATTGCAACTGCGCTCATGGATTTCATGAAGCAGGATGCCAAACAAAGAGGATTCCGGACGCTGGAGCTTGACATGTGGCAGTTCAATGAAAGCGCCCTGCAGTTCTATGAGAGCGTCGGGCTAAAGACCGTTCGCAGATACATGGAAATGAAGATTGAATAGCCGCCGGGATTTGGATGAATTTTCGAGGAGGAAGAGGATGAAGATAAAAGAAAGAAAAATCGATTTGAATGGGCATGAACTCATTCTGCGAAATGCCGATGTGAGCGAAGCAAAGATGCTGCTGGAATATCTAAAGACAACCTGTGGGGAGACTCGCTACCTGGTAAAGGAGCCGGAGGAAATTACGCTCACGCTCGAGGAAGAAAAAGCATTCATCGAGAAACAGAATTCTTCCGAAAACAGTCTTCTTATGATAGGATTATTGGATGGAGAGTATGTCGGAAATTGTTCTCTGATGGAAATGGGAGCAAAGCGGTATAAGCATCGTGTCGGCATGGGAATCGCACTTTACCAGAAGTATACCGGACTCGGAATCGGAAAAGTCATGATTGAGAATCTGTTTGAGATTGCAAGAGAGAAGGGATTGGAGCAGATTGAGCTGGAGGTTGTCACAGATAACGAGCGCGCGATTGCCCTTTATCAAAAGATGGGCTTTAAAATTTACGGAACCTTCCCGGATAACATGAAGTACAAGGATGGAACTTACGCAGATGCATACTGGATGATGAGAAAGCTTTAGAAGCGCAGGAGGAGAAGCTATATGATCAAAGCAGTCATATTTGATATGTTTGAAACCTTGATCACGCATTTTGAAAGCCCCTTATATATGGGAAAACAGATCTCGGAAGATATCGGAATATCCGAAAAGAAATTCAGAGAACTATGGGATGCAACGGATACAGACAGAACGCTTGGAAAACTGACTTTTGAGGAAGTGATTGAGAAAGCGCTAAAGGTAAACGACCGATATACGGACGAACTGCTTCAAAAGATAGTAACCAAGCGGAAAGCATCCAAAGAAGAATGCTTCAGACACCTTCATCCCGAAATCCTTCCTATGTTAGAAAAACTGAAAGAAACAAACATGAAGATTGGTCTGATTACAAATTGTTTTCATGAAGAAAGGGAAGCGATTCGGTCGGGCATCCTGTTTCCTTATTTTGATGCGGTATGCATGTCATGTGAATTGGGAATACAAAAGCCGGATATTGAAATTTTCCGGATGTGCACAGACAAATTATCAGTTGCTCCGGAGGAATGTCTTTACGTGGGGGATGGAGGAAGCCGGGAATTGGAAACGGCGCAAGCCTTCGGCATGCATCCGCTTCAGGCAGCGTGGTATCTAAAGAATAACGTCGGGCAGCCGACAGGAAGAAAAGCGGAGTTTTTGCAGGCGGAAACACCAATGGATGTCATTACAGAGCTTAGAAAGTATGGGGGAAAACGATGGAACATAAAAGAAAAGTGCTGATTACCGGAGGAACGGTATTCGTCAGCAAATATGCGGCAGCGTATTTCGCGGAAAAGGATTATGAAGTATATGTCCTAAACCGCAACACAAAACCACAGGTAAAACATGTAACAGTCATCGAATCGGACAGACATGCAATAGGAAACAAATTAAAAGATATCCATTTTGATATCGTGCTGGATATAACAGCCTATGACGAAACGGATATTGAGGATTTGGTAAATGCATTGGATTCCTTTGGTACATATATTATGATCAGTTCCAGTGCCGTTTACCCGGAGACAGGAACGCAGCCGTTTTGCGAAGAAGCCGCATTGGCGGCAAATAAGTTCTGGGGAAAATACGGAACGGATAAAATCGCAGCGGAAAAGAAACTGTTAGAGCTGGTGCCGGATGCATACATTCTGCGCCCGCCGTACCTATACGGCCCTATGAATAACATTTACCGGGAAGCATTTGTATTCGAGTGCGCAATGAAAGACAGACCGTTCTATCTGCCGAAAGACGGAGAGATGACCATGCAATTTTTCCATGTAAAGGATTTGTGCCGGTTTATCGAATGTATTTTGGAAAAAAAGCCCAAAAATCATATCTTTAATGTCGGAAACAAAGAAGCCGTAAGTATAAAGGACTGGGCAGCCTTGTGCTATGAATGTGTCGGGAAGAAACCGGCATATGTGAATGTGTATGACAACATAGAGCAGCGCAGGTATTTTAGTTTCTATGATTATGAATACTATCTGGATGTGAACAGGCAATATGAGCTGATGGACGAAGCCATGGACGTAAGAGCAGGACTGCAGGATGCATACGCATGGTACAAAGACCATGCAGATCAGGTAATCAGAAAGCCGCTTATGGAGTATATTGATGAACATCTGGCAAAAAAGCAAGGCGCAGACTGATAGAAATAACACAAGAGGAGCGGAAAAAGAACATGGAATACGAACATATCACACATCCTTTTGAACCGATCTACAGCGGGACGTCTAAGATTTTAATCTTAGGCAGCTTTCCGTCGGTAAAATCAAGGGAGCAGAACTTTTATTACGGACATCCGCAGAACCGTTTTTGGAAAGTGGTAAGCAGTATCTTAAAGGAGCCGATTCCGACAACTGTCGAGGAAAAGAAGGCGATGCTTCTAAAGCATGATATCGCGGCGTGGGACGTCATATATAGCTGCGACATCAAGGGCTCCAGCGACAGCAGTATCAGGAATGTGGTGCCTGCCGACATTGCCTCGCTCGTGAAGAAAACCCGGATTACACAAATATACTGCAACGGCAAGACGTCGGGAAAGCTTTTTGAAAAATATCAGGAAAGCAAAGTGGGAATCCCCGCAGTAACGCTTCCGTCCACAAGCCCTGCCAATGCAGCATTTTCGGTGGAGCGGCTGATAGAGGAGTGGAAGCGGAATATGACGTAGCCACACGTTGTTATACGCCAAGACTCATTTTTTGAAAAACGCGATCGGAAACTGCTGTGTGGACGAAACGAAAGAATCCAT
>CAZTKM010000030.1:0-11696 GCA_964614035.1 uncultured Lachnobacterium sp. | reverse complement strand
ATTTTTTGAAAAACGCGATCGGAAACTGCTGTGTGGACGAAACGAAAGAATCCATAGTTCCTTTTAAGTTCCTGAAAGAAGAACTGCTGATCCGGCATCTGACAGTTTCTCCGGGAGCCGGAATTCAGATCAGGCGGGACAGCATGGAAGCGTATCTGTGGAATGACATCCTACAGTTGGATTCCGATAAAGAAAAAAGCAAAATCAAAACAAAAAAACTTGAGAAGATCATTATAGGGAAGGACGAACAGTATCACAATCCCGACAAGGATCTGAATTATGGCTGTCTCGAAGACTGCTTTGACATATTTCAGGCAGAAAACCGCGCAAGAAAAGCATTATATGAAAAAGAAGCGGAATATGTAAAAGAAATCTTTTTGCCTTATCTGAACTGTCTGAAAAGAAATAAAAAAGAAATTTTTAAAGAAGCGGTAAAAACATATTTTGAACTTGCACTAAGGGAGACGCCGGAAAACAGGCAGAAATTGTGGGATGCCAGAATAAATCTGGCGGCGCCCATGTGGCTCTATTATTATGGCGACGAACAAAAATCCGAAGTTTAGTGTAAGAACAAAAAAGCATGTCTGATAAAATATAACCGAAAACGGTTATTCATCGTGAAAATCTAAAAGCTTCTGGGCAGGAATGTCCAGAGCATTTGCAAGATCCAGCAGAGTATCCAAAGAAATAGAGGTAGACATATTGGGAGCCTCAATATTGCTGATATGGGTTCGACTTAAACCAACTTTTTCTGCAAGCTGAAGCTGGCTTAAACCCTTCAGTTTGCGATAGTAGGCGATATTTAAGCCAATCATTTTGTGTTGTTGTTCCCAGTCTGTCATGGCATATACCTCCATAATTATTGTATCAGTAAAGTACTATGTGAAAAACAAACACATATATTGCATATGCAAAGAAATAGTTTGCAAGATTAGGACGAAAGATATATAATATAAAAAATTGCCGGGATAGACAGATGCCCTTGGAACAATATGGTTTACAAAATTTTTATACACATAAGAAAGGGAAAAAAACATGAAGAAAAAATTATTACACTCATCTTGATTGGAGCTTGCACAATCAGCGCATTATCTGCCTGCCTGTACGGCTTGGACGGACAGACTGTCGACTACGAGGCCGCTTACAGCAACTTTGAGCAGGCATTGGAAAAAGGAAAAACCGAAGCCAATTTTTATTTGGGCGCATTATACGACTGGTTCAGTTATCCGGAACAGGATTTTGAGAAAGCAAAATCCTACTATGAAGCGGCAGGAGACAATCCGTATGCAAAGCTGGCACTAGGCTTTTTATATTATAACGGTCAGGGCATCGAGGCGGATGCCGCAAAGGCACAGGAATTGTTCGATTCCGCTGTCGCAGACGGTTGTGTGGAAGGTTATCTTGGAAAGGCTGCTATTGCAGTGGACGAAGAGGATTGGTTTCAAAAGGCAGCTGATCTGGGAAATGCAACTGCCATGGAGTATATCGGCTCTATGTATCAAGTTGGTCTTGGTGCGGATCAGGATTTGAAAAAAGCAAATGAATGGTTTGCTAAGGCCGAAGCAGCAGAATAAATCTGAGGGATGCAGTCGGAATTGATAAGTATATTTTATTGTCACTGTAGTAGACACCAAATAGGGAATTATATGAATCATGATAATCGGAAGTCCTTTTTGAGGAACGGTTTTTATATTTAGAAGAAGAGAGAAGTTAGGGTTATTGCTAGAAGGAGTCCTGCTATGCGCAAGTGGAAAGTGATAAAACTTGTCGAAGTTCTGTTGCTCCTGCCAATCTTGTTTCTTTTATGGATGCATGTGATGAATGAGGATGTTTCCGTGGAGACGGTAACAGAGGTCCAGCCGGAAGAAACTTCGGCAGAGAAGATTTTTACAAATGAAATTCCGACAGAGAAAAAGTTGCCTGAGGAGATTTCTGAAAATGTGTCTACAGGTGGTGTAGAACGTATCCCGATATCCGTTCAGGAAATTGACTTTGCACGAATTTCAAGTACGCAGATAGAAATCTTCTGGAAGGAAATAGAAGATATACAAATCCGAGAATATATCCTTAAAAGACGACCTGCGATAAATAATGATGGGATAGGCGAATGGGAAATAGTCCAAAGGATAGCAGCGGACGATAAACCTGTAGGTGGGATGCTCTCAGTAGTTGATTCGCTGGAGAAAGGAACCGTTCGGCAATATGAGTATCGAGTGGATGTGGAGGTCGAGGATGAAACAGCGTATCTGCCGGAAGAGGGAAAGACTATTCTTGCAAGTAATCTCATGATTTGTCTGGATCCCGGTCATTATAGTGGTAAAAATGCGGTAACCGGAAATGATTCCTATGGGTATGCGGAAGGGGATTTTACTTTGGCACTTGCGGAGGAACTGAGGCGGGTGCTGAAGGAATCCTATGGAATAGATTCTTATATGACCAGAGAATCGGGTACAATCACTTTGGAAGGATATACGGATCTTGCTTTGGACAAGGGGCATATCAGTCTAAGGGGAGAGTACGCTTCTGTAAAGGAGAGTGATTTATTTGTGTCGTTGCACACAAATGCCAATGAGGAAGATGCCAATGGTTACGCTACCTGTCAGCAGCCTATAGCTATCAATAAGACATTGGTTTTTTTAAATCAGACAGCAATGGATTCGGAAGCAGTCATAAATGTATCTAATGCTGTGGGGATGAATCTTTCAAAGGTAAACTATCAAATGGGAATCTCCACGACGGATTATTTCGAGACAGCAGAGCCGGAGGGAATCAAGAAGTGGACAAAGGCTTATAATGACAGCTTGGATACGGGAGGAGCCGTTGTGTGCCGTATGGGGGATAACGGTGACTATTATGGAGTGCTGCGAGGGGCGGCTAATGTGGGCGTTCCGGGAATCATTATTGAACATGGTATGCACACGGTAGCAGAGGTGCGAAGGGAAGCAATGGATGGCAATCTGGCTACGGTCTGGGCTGAGGCGGATGCTTATGGGATTGCATATGGGTTTGGATTTGTGGATGAGATGATAAGGACAGACAGATAAAACGTGTGGAGGAAGAGATATGCTTTGTAGAAATTGCGGGATGCAGCTGGCAGATGGGGCGGCATTCTGTCCATCATGTGGCACAAAAGTTGTGGAGAAGCCGGATGAAGATAAACCACCAAAATTAGAGGGCGGTGGTTTTCGGAAAAAGGGCCTTATTATCGGCCTAGTGGCTGCTGTGGTTGTTCTCGGCTTGGGGGCAGCAACCACGATTATTGTTTTCAATCGTACTTTGGACAAAAAATATGTGGAGGTAGCTGAGCAGATAGATTCTTTTCAAATGCCGGATTATATAGAACAAAAGGACAGCATCTCGTCCGGTTGGGAGAAAAGCGGCTTGTTGGATTTTGAGGATAAGAATGGTTGGATTGAAGAATTGGAGGAAATAGCAGAAGAGGCGGAACAGGCATGTGCGGAATTGAATGAAATAGAAGTCTCTTTTAAGGAACTGGAAGATAATAAGGAACGGTACAGGCTGGCTGATAGCTTTAGTGAATATGAGCAAATCCTGAAGGAATGCGGCGAAGCAATACAATCCAGAAACCTCAACGAAGCTGCTTTGCTTCTGGAGGATGCAACAAATGCATTGAATGGAGTGATCGAGGATAATCAGGCGGTCATTGATGCTAAAATGGCGTGGTACGAGGATGTGGATCTGTCAATTGCCGATGCCAATGATGTTTCCACATATCATGATAATATGGATAAGATCTCACAGCTGGCGGAGAGCGGAGAATTCAGCGCTGTACAGGAAGTGTTTGAGGTTCTTGACCCTATTGTTTACCAATACATAAAGCCGCAGAGATATATGGACGTGAGTGTACAGCAGGTTGATCTCACAGCCTATCCAAATGTCAAGCTGTATGTGCGTCTGGAAGAACAGGGTTCAGGAGAAACACCAAAGGGTTTGGAACAGGCACTATTCTTTGTTCGAAAAGAGAATGCCAACGGAGAGTATATCAGGCAGGAGGTAAAAAAGGTAACACAGTTAAACGAACTGGAGGCATTGAAAATCGATATGGTGGCTGACGTTAGCGGAAGTATGGCGGGCTCGCCGTTGTATGAAGCGCAGACTGTTATGTCTAACTTTGTTAATAGTGTCCAGTTTTCAGCCGGAGATCAGGTGGAGTTGACAGCTTTCAGTACAGGTGTATATCTGGAGAAAGAATTTACAAGTGACGGACAAGCTCTGATCGATTGTATTAACGCTTTACAGACAGATAATATGACCAGTCTGTATGATGCACTATATACAGCCGTGACAAGAGTGGCGGCTCAATCCGGAGCAAAGTGCGTCATTGCGTTTACGGATGGGTTGGATAATTACAGTTCATGTTCTCCGACGGATGTTATAGATATTGCAAAGAGATATCATGTTCCTATTTTCATTATTGGGATTGATGTCTATGAATACAGTGATTTAGATTATATTGCGGCCCAAACAGGCGGCCGGTATTATGACGTGAGTAGTATCAGCTCCATGCAGGATATTTACAACGAAATATACAAGCAGGAAAAGGAATTGTATATGGTCGAATTTACGGATGATTCCAATGGCTTGTTGAGTGATGAAATCCGTGTTGTAGTGGGATATCACTCAGAAATATATGGCGGAGACTGTCATTACAGTTATATACCTAATACATTGCTCAGCATTTCAGGAAACTCGCTTTACACAAATGGACCGGAGGCGACGGTTGAACAATATCTGAGAGCATTTGATGATGCGATGACATATTCGGACTTTTCGCTCATCGCGCCTTATCTGAAGGAAGGAAGCGGTATATATACTACACAGGAGAAATATGTGCAAAAGAATATTACAGAGCAGTTGGACTCTTATGAAATCGTATCCGTAAATTATAGCGATGCTGAAAACTGTGTGGTCACTACCAGAGAGACTTTTTATGTGCAAAGTGCAGGAAATCCCCTGCGGCTGTTGACACAGGAATGTAAATATAATGTAACTTTGGACGAGGGGACATGGAGAATGACAGATTTTGCAGATAAGGTAAAGGTGCTCTCTAAGATCAATCAGTAGGGAAGTATGCCGAAAAGGCACTAATTACCCGTGCAGATTAAGGAGCAAATTGCAGCCTTTCTGAAATCTGGAACAGGGAAGAAAAAGACGACAAAAGAAAATATATTATCTCCTAAGAAGGGCACACAGTGTTCTTCCCAGGAGATTTTTGTGCAGATTTTTAAATCTGCATTCTTGGGGGATTACCCCAAATACCAGCAAGACAGGGAATATACGAATCACTTTAGATAAATCGCATTAGACAAAAACATTAGATAAAAACATTGAATAAAAAACATGGAGGTAAGAAAATGGGATTTTTTGATAACAAAAGAGGGACACAGACAGCAGTTCCGGCGGAGGTGGCGGCGTGTGACAGAGAGATAGCGTTTCTGGAACAACGCAGACGGGAACTCCATCAGAGCATCGGGGCGCGTTATGCGGCAGAAATGACGGTCGAAAAGGCGGCAGAAACCCCATATGCGGCTGATATGCAGGAATTGGAAAAATTGACGGCAAGGGGAGAACTTTTGCAGAAGCGAAGACTGGCGGTGCAGGGACAGCGTTTATGCGAGAAATGTGGGAATGTGCTGAGTCTGGATAGCGCTTTCTGCAATAAGTGTGGCGGAAAGCTGGAGCCTATTGCCCCGGAAGTTCTGACGGACAAAGCTCTCTGCCCACAGTGCAAATCTCCTGTGGAGCCGGGGGTGGCATTTTGTACCAAATGCGGCGCGAAGCTGGCGGAGGTTCCGGTAGAGGAGCCTGCGGGCGCGGTGCAATCCGAGGCAGCGAAGTGCCCGAAATGTGGCGAAGTCAGTAAGCCGGGAATGAAATTTTGCATAAAGTGCGGCACCAGATTGACGGAGTAATTCCGTATTCGTATAAAAGAATGACGAACGGTAAGAGAAAATGAAAGACAAGGAGAAAAGATAAAATGCTTATTGTATTAGGGTTTGTGCTATTGATTCTTGGCCTTCTTCACAATTTTTTGGGTTACAAGCTATATAAATTCTGGTTAGGAGTCTGCGGTTTTTTTGTGGGCGGAGTCATCGGCGGCGTTATAGGTTATTTGATTACCAGAAATGCAGCTACGGTAATTTTTGTGATTGTGCTGGGCATACTCGGGGCTGTTTTAAACGTGGTACTTTGGAGAGTGGGTATTTTTATCCAGTGCTTTACATATGGATTTCTGATTCTCTTCATTCCTATCATGCTGTCCCAACTGCCCAAGGATGTGTCAAGCGGGGTGGAGATGGGGTTAAAGCTTCTTACCACGGGCAGTACGGGAATCAACCCCTACACAGCGATTGCGGTTGGACTTGTGGGAGGAATCGTGTTGGGAATTCTCGGGGTAATTCTGGCGCGTCCTATCATCATCATTACCAGCAGCTTAGTCGGAGGAGTTATGTGCGGGGGCGGTATCGGCCTTATGATAGGGCAGCCGAATCCGACCGTTATCATTTTGGTCGGCCTTGTGGCGGCGACTTTCGGTATGCTCGTGCAGTTTAAGACTACGGGCAAAAAGAAGGCTGTGTCCAATGGTGCGGCAACAGGTGTTGTGCAGGGGCAGGGAGCTTATGCGCCTCAGATGAATGGTGCGGCTCCGGCGGCACAGGTAAGTCAGGTAAGCGGGGCAGCTCCGATACCACAGGTAAGTCAGGTAAGCGGTGCGGTTCCGGCGGCACAGGAAGCGAAGGGAGCATCCGTCGCTGAAAAGGTAGGGAATGTGACCTCCAATGTAACGGTTGCAGGAGCGCAGGTTATTGGGAAGCTCCGTCAGGAAACCCAGAATGGCTTGCAAAAGGTGGCAGCATACCAGCAGGCGGAGGAGGAAAAGGCCAAAGCAAAATCGGGAACTCTTGCCATGCGTGAGCTTCTGGATCAGATGGAGGCATTCATTTACGGCAACCGATTTATGGCGTGGTGTATGCCCTTTACCAAGATACTTATGTGCGTTGTTCTGATACTCTTTGGCGTAAGCGGGATAATCGGCGGAGGGGGATTGGCAGGCCTTTTGGGAGGATTTTCCAGAGCGCTGCCACTGGTGCTGATTCTTTGTCTGCTCTGTACCATCAAGAGGGAGTATCTTGTTTGTGTTGTGGGTCTGGCTGTGGTAACTATGTCCTCCTTTGCGGGGTGGCTGATCTATGTGCTGCTCTATACACGCTACAATGTGACATGGTGGAGTTGCGGCACATTTTCCACGTTATGTGTCTGCGGTCTGCTGATTTATGTGGAATGTGTTTTGTATGCCCGGGAGAAAGCGGCTCCTGCAGCAGTTTTTTGCCCAAATTGCGGTCGTCCGGTAGAACACGGCATTCTTTTCTGCAGTGAATGTGGCACAAAAGTTGAACAGATACAAAGGTAAGGAACGCTCCAAGAGCCTATATTGCGCTCTTGGAGTTTGATATATTGCATTTCAAAACGAATGATAGAGGAAGGAAAAGATAAAATGTTTTGTGGAAACTGTGGAAAGCAGGTCGATGATCATGTGCAGTTTTGCCCCTATTGTGGTAACAAAAACGCTATAGGAAAGGTGGAGAAATCCACTGAGGACAGTGCTCAGAATAGAATGATTGATCAGGCGGCAGGAGTGGCAGAAGAGGCACTTAAAAAAGGAGGAGCTCTTTTTGAGAAGGCAGTAAAGGCAGGCTCTCGTTTTGGAAACAGGTTTTGGATTGGTTTGGGCTGCGGCGCAGCCGGCTTAACTGTACTGCTGGTTTTCCTGTTTGCTATAGACGTATTAGGACATAAGTGGGAGCCTGCAACCTGCGCGGCACCAAAGACCTGCAGCAAGTGCGGCGCTACAAGGGGAAAGACGCTGGAGCATGAGTGGGAGCCTGCAACCTGCGCGGCACCAAAGACCTGCAGCAAGTGTGGCGCTACAGAAGGAGAGGCATTGGAGCATGACTGGCAGGCTGCAACTGCGACGGAGGCAAAGACATGCCGCGTCTGTGGAGCCACGGAGGGGCAGCCGCTGGGAAATATAGAAAATGTAAAATCTGTCTTGGAGTATATGACAGGATGCACCTACCGATGCAGTGAATTACTAGAGTGGATGGGTACTGCACGGGACGTGGACGCATACAAAAATTTAGGCGACAGCCCGATTTACTTTAGTGGTGGATGGGTATTGGAAAATGGCGAGGATTCCTATGACGTAATACGTGTAATGATAGATGAAGAGTATAATCATGGCGGTTTTAAGGATAACGCTGTGGCGAATATTATGCGCAGAGGCGAGGATTATCCGTATTACTTTGGGCTGCAGGTGTTTACAGATACCGCGCTGCCTATGGCCGGATTTATGATTGAGGATATGGAAATTTTAGATGACGGTAGTGTCAGAATGGTCTTGAAAGGCGGGATTTCTATGTACGCAGCCACGGAAGAGGGCGGAGAGTTTATTTTACAACCGTACTAAGAAATTGTTAAAAAACTTGCCTGTAGCTCTAACACAATGGGAGGAAGGAAAAGATTATGCGTTGTAAGCAATGCAAAAAGCAAATAGAACAGGGAGCAGCGTTCTGCCCTTACTGTGGGGCGCGGACGGACGCCGTACAGGAAAATGCCCCGGTAAAGGGGGCTTCTGCCCCTGCTCCGGCGGATGATGGAAAAGCAGAATCAACCATTGAAAAAATCCGGAATCTGCTGGGAAAAAATCCGTGGCTGTGGGTTGGCATTGCCGTGGCAGGTATCGTTCTGATAGCGGGGATTGCCTTTGGGCTGTCGGGATACAATAACAAGAATAAAAATGAGAATGTTGCGGCGGTCACAGAGCAGGAAGCGACGGAGGCTGAGGAAAAAGAAACACAGAAGGCGGAATCGGCAGAGGAACCGGCCGAAGCTCCGACTGAGGCTCCGACGGAAATCAATGGAGTTGCATTACTTTCAACGGATACGGTAGAGGGACAGCTTCAGCAGAAAATCATTGCAATGAATGATGCAGCCTATTCGGAGGCTTCGATTGATGTTTACGCGGAAAATTATGCTCCGGGTGCAAGGGACGTATCAGCCACATGGGACCGTACCGTATTTTACTGTGTGGAAGGCTATCAGACAGTTGACGGATATTTGGATAAAGACAGATGCAGCTTAGTCAAAAGGGAAATGAAAAATGCGATAACAGGAAATATCATTCAATATGACATTTATCTCAACCCAATCAACAATCTTCCGAATAAAATTGTCAGCATAGAGTACATGGAAGCAGGATTGGAGATAACGGAATACTATTACGATAATGCCGGAAAAGTTAATTTTATTTTTATTTATACGGCAGATAACTATGTTTCCACTTTTGCAACGCCGGATAAGACGGGAGAGAGATATTTGTTTCGAAATGACTGTATGGTTACATGGCGTTCCGTCAAAGATTCCGAAACGACGAATTATGTGCTTGGCGACGCAGAGGTCGAACGCATGAAAAATCAGTTTGCCAAGAAGACTATGGTATATTACAGTAATCTGTCTGACGAGGAAAAAGCTGCGTTTGACGATAAGGAAAGAAAAATGCTCAATGCGGCATACAATACATACGCGACAGTTTTAAACAGCGAAGGCATTGCTCATATTCAGGGATATGTTTATGACGGAAACGGCGCAGGCATCGGGCAGGCCGCAGTGGAGTTGTATGCCTCTGACTTTTCTACCCTGATTTATTCTGTGGTTACGGATGATTCCGGAATGTATGTAATCTATGTTCCAAACCAAGAGTATGAATACAATATTCGAATACACAAAGAGGGTATGCGCTCTGCCGACAGTTATCAGATTGCAATGAGTAATGAACAGATAGGTGCTTATCAGGACAGCGTATATTTGTTTGAAGAATCGGATCAAACGGCAACCGTGCAGCTGACCTTAGGGGATGCCTTTGAATATGCGTCCGATGGCAATGGCATGATGGGTCTTTCCGGCGCGGAGGTTTATTTCCGTCAGGGTCTCAATAATCACATGGGAGACATTGTTTATCAGGGGGTAGCGGACAACGCGGGATATTTGACAACGGCATTGCAGGCGGGAACCTATACGGTTGAAGTGGCGGCATCCGGTCACGAAACAATGTACTACACAGTAGTGGCGAATCCGTTAAGGGAAAATTGTTTCTATGAATTTTATGCTACGCCGGAATTGGATGAAGGCGAGTATGCGGTTGTGCTGACATGGGGCGAGTATCCGTATGATTTGGACTCCCATTTATTTACGACGGCGGGAACGTCCACGAACCATATCTGGTATGGGAACGGCGATGATGAATTCAGCAGTTATCTCGATGTGGACGATACGAGTTCCTATGGACCGGAAACGGTTACGATACGGCAATTTTCCGCGTCTAATTACTATAAATACTGTGTGGTTGATTTTACAAATTGTTCGGCTGCCAATTATAGAAGTAAGGAAATGTCAAATTCAATGGCATGTGTGAACGTGTACGCTTCGGAAGGTCTGATTGCCTCCTATTATGTTCCGACAGAACAAGAGGGAGTAATCTGGGAAGTATTTGAAATCCGAAACGGGCATATTACGCCGATTCAAAGATACTATGGAAATGTTGAAGATAAGACGTGGTGGCATAATGAAAAATAAGAGAATATTATGTGCGTTATTAACGGTATTCATGCTGGCGGCAGGAATTACCGGTTGTGGTGCAGTAGAAAAAGAGATAGTCACAGAGACGGTAAGCGTGGACGTTGAGACATCCGCGCAGGAAGCATCCCAATATGAAGAAGAAATCGTGGAGACGTCCGAAGAAGCTTCTTCCGAGACCGAGATGTCGGAAACGGAAGAGGAGCAAAAACATGTGGTTTGTATTGATGCGGGACATCAGGAAAAATGGAACAGTGAGCAAGAACCCATCGGTCCCGGCGCAAGCGAAACAAAGTATAAGGTAAGCTCGGGAACTGCGGGGCGATTTACCGGTCTGGCGGAGTACGAATTAAATCTATCGGTTGCGTTGAAGCTGCAGGAAGAGCTGGAGCGTCGGGGATATGAGGTAATTATGGTACGGACGACAAATGATGTTGATATAAGCAACAGCCAGCGGGCAGCTATTGCAAATGAAAATCAAGCGGAAGCATTTGTGCGAATCCATGCTAACGGAAATGAGGATGCTTCCGTTAACGGCGCAATGACAATATGTATGACGCAGGACAACCCATATAATGCAGACCTGTATGAGGATAGCTATCGATTATCTACTCTGATATTGGATGCTATTGTAGAAGAAACGGCATGTAACCGGCAGTATGTATGGGAAACGGATACGATGAGTGGAATCAACTGGTGTGAGGTTCCGGTTACTATTGTAGAAATGGGATATATGACAAATGAAGAAGAGGATACGCTGCTGGCAACAGAAGAGTATCAGGAGAAAATCGTGTCGGGGATTGCGAATGGAATCGATGCGTATTTTCAGTGATTGCAGTGGAAGACGCTTATGAGAAACGCCACATAGTAAGTGACCGGTTAGAGTAATCTCTAACCGGTTTTTCAATGAGGGAGGTTTATGGTACAGCATGGTTTGCTATACTGGTATTATAGTTGACTGCATCATGACTATTTGCAGATTGCAAAATTCAAATTTTTATTGAGAAAAGTGATGAAATTTGGTATAATATTTATAACTTTGA
>CAZTKM010000029.1:0-34874 GCA_964614035.1 uncultured Lachnobacterium sp. | reverse complement strand
ACAGTTGGCAGGGCTGAAGGGAGGGAGGAAGAATTGTGATTTAGGGAAATTTAATACAAAATCCATTGAAAATGTGTTAGAATTAGCTGTATTAAAATCAGATTGGAGAATGTAAATGACAAAGAAAAATAGCCATTATCTAATGAGGTTGTTTCTTCTCCTTTTTGTACTTTCCGCAACAGTGCCGATAATATCATGCAGTTGTGTGCCAAGCTATGGTTTGTTTGGCGAATTGAAATCTTTAGTTGTCGTCAATGAGGACAAAGAAGAAATTTCTGAAATATCTTCAAAGGTTACTATGCGGAGGAAACAAAAAGGTAAAAATATATTCAATTTATGGCTTATAGTTTTAGCACATATAGTTTGTTTGGAGTTGTTGGCACACAGCACTAAACTACCAAAAGCAGATACTATTATTGCTAAAAAAGTCCGAATGAATAATTGAAACTTTCTGCATGACAGAATTTATATGCAGAAAGGAGTGTTTATGTGTTTGAACAGGATTATATAATAAGACTAATAAAAGAAATGATACGTGCAATATTGAAGCTGCTTTTTAACATTGACACTGAAAATCCTACTGAAAACTTATTGGAGGACAAAGAAAATCAAAATACATTAGATAAATTATTGGATATGGTTGATAATGGTGACATAAACGGAGCAGAAAACCAGATATATGACATGACATCTGATAGGAATATGGCAAACTTGGAGATTGCGCTTTTATTTTATTCTTACCTCAATGACAAAGATGATGAGTTTTTACAGAAACATGATTTTTGCCGAGATGAGATAAAGTCAGGTGTAAAAGAATTGGCATCCCGATATGGACTAACAGGAATGGCAGAAGTTTTTTTGTCAGAAATATAAGCATCATAATTATAACAAAATAAGTAACACAGCGTCAGGGCGCATAGAAAATGAATAATCTATGCGCTCTTTTTTCATGTAAAGGAGTAGAGAATGAAGAAAATAGACACCACTAAGCGGACACAAGAAAAGCGTAAAGGCTTTACCAAGAAAATCGGCAGCACCACCTATGATGTATCATTCCATTACAGCCGACAAAGCAGGGAAAGCATGAACGACAAAATTATCCGACTGATAGAAAATGATATGCAGGGCATGAAAAAGAACTGAATATGTGTATTGTGGGAGTGCTTGAAAACATTGGATTTTCAGGCATTTTTTAATATTTTTTATTATGTCCTTGACAAATCGTTCTGAAGGGTGTCTTTGTGCAGGATGAGCACCTGCAGAAAATACGAATAATAAGTTAATCGTATATCGTACCGTACATATGTATCTGGAGGTGTTTATTGACGGTAACAAGGTATATGAACGGAAGACAGAAGAAGGCAGCATGGTCAAAACAACAGGTTTTTGTTGGAATATCATTTCACTGACAGAAGACGATGCCGGCAGGGAGAGATTATGCATAAAATTCTGTCGGAGCGGGTTTCGCGACTTGTTATAGCGATAATCATTACGTTATTAGGTATCGTTATGCTGCTTTATGGTCTTTTTGTGGTTAAAAAGGGACCGGAGGCTGAAACGATTATGCAGTTTGCCATATTTGCCGCGATGCTGGGAATCTGGTGCATTGGAGAGTCACAGATTCTGGATTGGATTTTCCCATGCAATATGTACTTGTATTTATATCTCGCCTGATGTTGATGACTATGCCGCTTCCGTTTGTACTGTTTCTGCGTTGCATGTATCATAACAGGGAGAGCAGAGTGTGGAGCATCTGCTGTTATACGAATTGTGTGATTATTGCTGTGCGGGTTATTTTACAGATTACAGGAATGTATGATTTGCGGGAAACCTTGCTTCTGATCCATGTCTACCTTTTGCTGTTAGCGATAGTGGTTATGGGGATTACAGGAAGGGAAATCGCTGTATACAAATTTGTGGGGCAGGTTAGAATAAACAGTATATGTGTATTGGTAATGCTGATAAGCACTGTACTGGAGCTGGCAATTTATCGTTTGGGTAATATAAGTACACCTTTGGGCAGCATCGGTTTTCTATTTTACATAACTGTGATGGGAATTGTTAATGTTCGAATCTCACGCAAACTGATGGAACAGGCAAGAGAAAGCGCCCTCTATGAAAAAAGCAGCAGTATAAGCAGCTTCATCAGAATAAACAAGCGTTGAGAAAAAAGCCCGGAATTAATTTAATTTGCACACGATATCGGTTTGTGGTATACTATGGCAGTATTGACAGAGATGCATAGAGCGTTAGATTCAACTGAAAGGTGGATATCAGATATGGCATTATTACAGGAATGGCATAAGATTGCTTACAATGAGAAAACGGACAGAGGTCAGTTACAGAAATTCTGGCAGGACTATTTTCTTCTTGAGAAGGGGATTTATGAGAAACTTCTGACCAACCCGGATGAGGTTGTGGAGGGAACGGTTAAGGAGCTGGCCGAAAAATACAATATTTCCGTTATGGAAATGACCGGCTTTTTAGACGGAATCAATGACAGCCTTATTACGCCGAATCCGATTGAGGAGATGGAGGAGGACACAAAAGTCAGCCTCGCGTTTGATAAAGAGAAATTGTACAAGAACATGGTAGACGCGAAAGCGGACTGGCTTTACGGACTCCCGATGTGGGATGACATTTTTGACAAGGCGACGCAGAAGCGCCTGTTCTTAGAGCAGAAGAAATCAGGAACCGTTATCGTGGGCAGGAAAATCGGGCGCAACGATCCATGCCCATGCGGAAGCGGTAAGAAGTACAAGCATTGCTGCGGTAGATAAAAAATTTGTCGAAATCTTGCACTTGATTTTCCGGCGAAACCGCTTATAATTGAAAATATCAATATAGCAAAGCATTGACAAGAAGAGTAGATTGCCAAGCGTCACAGAGAGGAACACCTTCGACAAAGGAAGCGATGCGAGTGTTCTGATGGGAAGCAATTGAAGACCACCTTGGAGCGGCCCTAATACGGCCCGGCGACTCCGTTATCGTCAAATGAGGTTTTATTCCGAAGGAGGAAGCGTATGGATATTCTTTTTTGACGGAATAAAATGAATCCGGGTGGAACCACGAAGCACAATCGTCCCTGATACTAATGTTTAGTATCAGGGATTTTTTGATTATGGAAATCATTGGAAAAGGAGGTAATATGCGGAATGAAGCGTATCGTTCATTTTTTTAAGAGTATTCCGGAGGAAATTCATATTTCAAGACGCGAGTTCCTTCTTACCATTGCGGTAAGCGTTCTTGGGGGAATTGTATTCGGAATGATCAGTTCGCCGAGAAAGACACAGATTTTCGGATCGAACAATGGAAATGGGTATATGTTGTCCGATGAGGAAGAAGATATGTTTGAAGAGGAAGATTAAGACAGAATGAATGGACAATTTTCTTTCGGATACGATGGATGACAAACAAGTAAATGAGAATAAGTAATTGCGAAACTCTTAATTTCTCATTAGAAGTTGAACAATATAGACAAATCCTCGCAGGGTAGTTTGGAGCCGTCGGTACTTAGGTGCCGTATTTTGGCACCTTATGTACCGTTACGAGCGACAAGTAGCGCGAGCGTGCCCAGCGGGGATTTTGTCTATATTGTACAACGAATTGAAAGCAGAACAGAGTTTCGCAATTACCTAAAGTAAATGAGAATAATATAAGGAGATGCAAACCATGAAAATTACATTAAAAGACGGCTCCGCGAAGGAATACAGCGAAGCAAAAAGTGTATACGATATTGCACATGATATCAGCGAAGGTCTTGCTCGTGTCGCATGTGCAGGGGAGGTAAACGGAAAGATTGTTGATCTTAGAACCGTTATTGACAGTGATTGTGAGCTCAACATTGTTACGGCAAACGATCCGGAAGGACTTCGCGTAATCCGTCATACTGCATCACATGTCATGGCGGAGGCTGTTAAGAGATTATATCCGGATGCAAAGGTTGCAATCGGGCCGGCAATCGACGAGGGCTTCTACTATGATTTTGACAGCGAGCCGTTCTCCCGGGAAGATCTTGACAAGATCGAAGCAGAGATGAAGAAAATCATCAGAGAGGGGCACGCAATTACAAGATACACGCTTCCGAGAGAAGAGGCAATTAAGTTCATGAAAGAAAGAGAAGAGCCGTATAAGGTAGAACTTATTGAAGATCTTCCGGAGGGCTCGGAGATTTCGTTTTATGATCAGGGCGGATTCGTCGATCTGTGCGCGGGCCCGCATCTTATGAGCACAAAGGGAATTAAAGCATTTAAGCTGATCTCGTCTTCCATGGCTTATTGGAGAGGAGATTCGGATAAGGCAAGACTTCAGAGAATCTATGCTACCGCATTTAATAAGAAGGATGAGTTAAACGAGTATCTGGAAAAATTGGAGGATGCGAAGATGCGCGACCATAATAAGCTTGGTCGCGAGATGGGGCTTTTTACAACTGTCGATGTCATCGGACAGGGACTTCCGCTTCTGATGCCGAAGGGCGCGAAAATGATTATTAAGATGCAGCGCTGGATTGAGGATCTCGAGGACAAAGAGTGGGGATATGTGCGCACAAAGACTCCGCTGATGGCAAAGTCGGATTTGTATAAGATTTCTGGGCATTGGGATCACTATCTGGACGGAATGTTTGTACTCGGGGATCCGGAGGATAAGGAATGTATGGCGCTCCGCCCGATGACCTGCCCGTTCCAGTATTATGTGTATAAGGCGCAGCAGCATTCTTACCGCGATCTTCCGGTTCGTATGGGCGAGACTTCTACGCTCTTCCGCAATGAGGATTCCGGAGAAATGCATGGACTTACCAGAGTAAGACAGTTTACCATTTCGGAAGGACATCTGATTGTCCGTCCGGATCAGATGGTACAGGAGTTTAAGGATTGTATCGCCCATGCACAGTACTGCCTGAAGGTACTCGGCGTGGAGGAGGATGTAACATATCATCTTTCCAGATGGGATCCGAACAACCGCGAGAAATATATCGGCGAGCCCGAGGTATGGGAAGAGACGGAAGGCCATATCCGCAGCATGTTAAACGAGCTTGGCATCAAGTTTACGGAGGATGTGGGCGAGGCTGCATTCTATGGACCGAAGGTTGATATCAATGCAAGGAATGTTTATGGAAAAGACGATACCATGATTACGATTCAGTGGGATGCGCTTCTTGCGGAACAGTTTGATATGTATTATATTGATGAAAACGGAGAGAAGGTCCGTCCGTATATTATTCATCGTACGTCCATGGGCTGCTACGAGCGCACGCTGGCATGGCTGATTGAAAAATACGCCGGAAAGTTTCCGACATGGCTCTGCCCGGAGCAGGTGCGTGTGCTTCCGATTTCCGAGAAATACATGGAGTATGCACAGAAAGTCTGCAAGGAATTGCAGAGAAACGGAGTGGATGCTGCGGTGGATAACCGTTCCGAAAAAATCGGATACAAGATTCGTGAAGCCAGACTGGACAAACTTCCGTATATGCTTGTTGTCGGAGCGCAGGAGGAAGCCGACGGGACGGTATCTGTGAGAAGCCGTTTTGCGGGAGACGAGGGCGTCAAACCGCTTGCAGCGTTTATCGAACAGATCTGCGAAGAAATCCGCACAAAGGAAATTCGGAAAGAAGTGTTGCAGGAAGACAAATAGAATATCGTGAATTCATAATATTGCCAGCATAACAGATTCGAATCAGAAGATACTATTTCTGTAACCACGAAGTGGTTTTTAAGATAGATGTTTTCTGTTTAACATGTTATGGAGGTAGAGAAATGGCAATTTTAGATTGTACTGTGGTAAACTGCGCTTACAACAAAGACCTCAGATGCAAAAAGGATGAAATTATCGTAGAGGGAAGAGACGCTACTCATAGCGAGGAAACCTGCTGCGGAAGCTTTAGTCCTAAGAGTAAGTGTAAATGTAAATGCTGATTTAGAAAATCGGCGGATAAGAAGGGCCGCGTGTCTGCGGCTCTTTTTACCAAAGGAACTGTCGACAGAATGTATCGGAATCATACATGAGGTATTGGATGGAGTATAATATTAATTTTCCGAATCTACATATTTATCTGGAACATGTAGGAAAGAGTATCAACATTGGTAATTTTCCAATTGCGTATTACGGAATTATTATTGCCTGTGGCATGATGGCGGGTCTCTGGCTGGCCACCTTCTGGGCGAAGAGAACCGGACAGGATCCGGACACTTATTTTGATCTGGCAATTATTGCCATTATCTGTTCCATGGCTGGGGCGAGAATATATTATGTAATATTCCGGTGGGACGATTATAAGGATAATCTGCTTAGCATTTTTAAATTAAGGGAAGGAGGTCTTGCAATATACGGCGGTGTGATAGCTGCGATTATCACAGTTTTTGTTTTTTCCAAAGTAAAAAAGCTGCCGTTTGGCAGGCTGTGCGATACCGCCGTTCTGGGGCTGATACTGGGGCAGATCATCGGACGCTGGGGAAACTTCTTTAACAGGGAAGTATTTGGCGGGTATACGAATAATCTGTTTGCCATGCAGCTGCCTGTTTCGGCAGTGCGCACCTCTGACATTACGGAAGAATTGTGGGAACATGCAGTCGTAATTGACGGTGTGACCTACATTCAGGTTCATCCGACATTTTTATATGAATCTCTATGGAATTTAGCGCTTTTGATCTTACTTCTGGTATTTTTTAATAAACGGAAATTTGAGGGGGAAGTGTTCTTATGGTACTTACTCGGATATGGAGTAGGGCGTTTCTGGATTGAAGCCATTCGAACCGATCAATTGCTATTGCCGGGAATCGGTTATCCGGTTTCTATGGCGGTTGCGGCTCTGTTAGCGGTCGTTTCTATTATATGGATACTTATTGGGAGAAAAAAAACAAAGGAGTAAGGTATGCGGGATAAGAAAGTGCTTGAAGAGGAAATCGAGGTGGCAAGAAACGCATTGGAAGAGACAATCAAGACCGGCAGGAAGGATGCAATTTATCAGAAAAGTATTTTTTTGGACAAGCTGATTGAAGAATATCTGGATCTGAAAGAGTCCTCCACCGACCACCACTAAACTACACAACTGCATAATACTACGAAGGATAAAGTGCGAAGCTTTTAGGAGTTTCGCACCTTTTTTTTGCCCAAAACCACTTGATTTTACCGCATGCAGGGTGTATGATATAGGAAAAGTGGTGGAAAGTGGGTTATTTGACCATAAAAGTGGAGTAAAGTGGTGGATAAGTTGATAACATTGTGGATAACTTACCTGACTAAGAAATAGGTAATTGCGAAACTCTTTGATTTCTGAAGCGATATTGTACAACATACAGAAACAATGACTGAGTTTCGCAATTATCTAAAAACAGAAAGGAAAGCGAGGTGAGCTGACATGTTCATGGGTGAATATAATCACACAATCGACGCAAAGGGTCGTCTGATTGTTCCGTCTAAGTTTCGTGAACAGCTTGGGGATGAGTTTGTTGTTACCAAGGGACTGGACGGATGCTTGTTTGTATACTCCAATGAAGAATGGCAGCGAATCGAACAATCCTTCAAGGAGAAGCCGCTTACTTCAAAAGATGCGAGAAAGTTCATGCGTTTCTTCTTTGCAGGCGCAGCAAACTGTGAAGTGGACAAGCAGGGGAGAATCCTCCTGCCAGCGAACTTACGGGAATACGCAGGAATTGATAAGGACGTCGTTTCTGTTGGCGTACTCAGCCGCGTAGAAATCTGGAGCAAAGAGAAATGGCAGAACAGCAGTGATTATGAAGATATGGATGAAATCGCCGAACACATGGCGGAGCTTGGACTTGGCATTTAGGAGAGAAACGGAGTGGCGGAAATGGAATTTAACCACACATCAGTATTGCTGAATGAGACAATCGAAGAATTGCAGATTAAGCCGGACGGCGTCTATGTGGACGGAACCTTAGGCGGAGGCGGACATGCATACGAAGTGTGTAAGCGCTTGGGAGAGAAGGGGCGGTTCATCGGAATCGACCAGGACGCGGATGCAATTTGTGCCGCAGAAAAACGGCTCGCCGAATTTCAGGATAAAGTGACAATCGTAAGAAGCAACTATTCGGATATGAAGCAGGTGCTAAGCAATCTGGGAATAGCGAAGGTTGACGGAATTGTTCTTGACCTTGGGGTTTCGTCCTTTCAATTGGACACGCCGGAGAGAGGATTTACGTACAGAGCGGAAGATGCGCCGCTCGACATGCGGATGGATGACAGACAGGCTCTTACCGTAAAAGATATTGTAAATACTTACAGCGAGGCGGAACTGTTTCGAATCATCAGAGACTACGGAGAAGACCGGTTCGCAAAGAATATCGCAAAGCACATTGCCGCCGCAAGAGAGAACGCGCCGATTGAGACGACCGGACAGCTGAATGCGATTATTCGTGCGGCGATACCGAAGAAGGTTCAGGTTACCGGGGGACATCCTTCGAAGAGAACCTATCAGGCGCTTCGCATAGAACTGAATCACGAGCTGGACGTACTGGAAGATCATCTGGATACGATGATTGATCTTTTAAATGAGAGAGGAAGAATCTGCATTATTACCTTCCATTCGTTAGAAGACCGGATCGTGAAATCGAATTTTAGAAGAAACGAGAACCCTTGTACATGTCCGAGCAATTTTCCGGTCTGTGTATGCGGCAGGAAATCAAAGGGACATGTCGTATCAAGAAAACCGATACTTCCATCGGAGGAAGAACGAAAGAGAAATACCAGAAGCAAGAGCGCAAAGCTTCGCGTATTTGAGAAAATGGAAGCAGAATAAGAGGGAAGAGATATGAGCAACAGGAATTATTATATAAACGGAAATACAATCAGAGAACTGGAAACGGCGCCGGTAAGACGCGTCAGGGAAGACCCGAAAGAGGCCGAGCGAAGGAGAAAGGAAAAGGCAAGAAAGAACGCGGCCAGAAGAAACCGGGAGCGCGCAATGCACATGAGCAAGGGCTATGTTGCATTTCTTACGCTATGTGTTATGGTCAGCGCATTCTGCGCATTTTCTTACGTGAAGCTTCAGTCGGATGTTACCTATAATATGAAGCACATTGCGGCATTGGAGGGAGAGGCGGCTGACTTAAAGGCTGACAATGACGCAAATTATAAGAGAGTTACCACTTCTGTGGATCTGAATCAGATTAAGGATGTCGCAATGAATGAACTTGGAATGACTTATGCAACGGAAGCGCAGGTAGTATATTATACGATCGATAATAATAACTTTATGGATCAATATAGTGACATTCCTGCAAAGTAGGAGTTAAAATTGGCGGGAAAAGTAAGAAAGAAGAAAAAACCGGCACTGAAATTTTCCAGAAAAATGCGCAGCAAGCTCATATTGCTTTTTTCGGTTATTGTACTTTTGATGTTCGGGCTCATCGGAAATCTGATGTACATTATCTATTCGAGCGGTAAGAAATATGAGAAAAAGGTGCTTTCCTTACAGTCCTACGACAGTACGACCATACCTTATCAGCGGGGAGATATTGTCGATTGCAACGGGACGATTCTGGCGACAAGCGTTGCCGTATACAATGTGATTCTGGACTGTTCCATTATGACAGACAAGGAGGAATACATCGATCCGACGATTCATGCGCTGGTGGAGTGCTTTCCGGATCTGGATACCGATACGTTGTACAGCTATGCAAGGGAGAAAAAGGACAGCAAATATATCGTTCTGAAAAAAAAGCTTGCCTATGATGTGGTTCAGCCGTTTGTCGAATTGCAGGAAGCGGTTGACGAAGATGGGAATAAAGTGAATCCGAATATCAAAGGCGTCTGGTTTGAGAAGGAATATCAAAGAACGTACCCTTACGGAAGTCTTGCCGCTTCCGTAATCGGGTTTACCTCTGCCGGAGACGTCGGAACGACCGGTCTTGAAAATTATTATGACGATATTCTAAACGGAGTCAACGGGCGGGAATATGGGTATCTGAATTCCGACAATGATTTTGAAAAGACGGTAATTCCGGCGCAGGACGGATACAACATTGTCTCGACGATCGATGAAAATGTCCAGGCGATCGTGGAATCGAAAATCAAGGAATATGCGGAAGCATATACGGACAATGCAAGAGAAGGAGCCGGAGCGGAAGAAATTGCGGTTGTGATTATGAATCCGAACACCGGAGAGATTCTTGCAATGGCGCAGTACCCGGATTTTGATCTGAACAATCCGAGAGATTTAAGTAAGTACTATACGGAAGAACAGCTTTCCGAAATGACGGATGAGGAGACTTATGCAGCGCTCAATACGCTCTGGAGAAGCTATGCGGTATCGGAGACCTATGAACCGGGCTCCGTCCAAAAGCCGTTTACGGTTGCGTGCGGACTCGAAACCGGGACGCTTACAACGGATATGACGTTTTTATGCGACGGGTATGAGCAGATCAGTGATTATACAATCCACTGTGTCAACAGAACCGGGCATGGAATCGAGACCGTAGAGGGTTCGATTATGGATTCCTGCAACGATGCGATTATGCAGATGTCCTATCTGATCGGCCCGGAGAATTTTTCGGAAATGCAGGCGATTATGGGATTCGGACAGAAGACCGGAATCGATCTGCCGGGCGAGGCATATACCGCAAGCCTGTTATATGGGCCGGATATGGCGAAGCTTGACCTTGCAACCAACAGCTTCGGGCAGAACTTTAACTGCACAATGGTTCAGATGACAAGCGCGTTCTGCTCCCTGATCAACGGAGGAACCTATTATCAGCCGCATGTGGTATCCAAGATTACGGATGCAGATGGGAATACGGTATCTGCGATAGCGCCTACGGTGGTAAAACAGACCGTATCGGAAAGCACTGGCGACATTGTAAAAGAATATATGCTCCATACCGTATCGGAAGGAACCGGTAAGACCGCAAAAGTAGATGGTTATTCCATGGGTGGAAAAACCGGTACGGCGCAGATGTATGATGAAGAAACACATTTGAGAAAAGAGGGAGCCTATCTGGTATCTTTTATGGGATTTGTACCGTATGAAGAACCACAGCTGGTTATTTACTGTGTCATTGACCAGCCAAACTCGGAAGCACAGGATCACAGCTCTTATGCACAGAATGTGGTAAGAGAAATTTTGGAGGAAGTGCTTCCGTATCTGAACATCTATCCGGATGAGGAACTGACCGGAATCAATTCCGAGAAAACCATAACCGGAACCGAAGTACCAGGTCAGCCTGAGGGGGAGGGAACGGAAGGTACCCATGAACCGTCTGCTCCTGCGGAACAGGGAGAAGCCGGAGACATTGAGCCGGATGAGCCGGGAGAACCGGATGAACCGCAGGATTGACACTCAAGCCGAAACGACAGACTATTATAGCGAATAACCTCATAACTGCTTACATAAGATTAAATAAGTGTATCAGATATGAGGTTTTTTGTGGAACTAAGCAGAACCTTTCATCGAAAAAAAATACTGGTATTGGCCGGCTGTGTGTTCCTTGCGGCGGTACTGTTGGTCGGTCGTCTGGTCTATATCATGGTTTTCTGCGGCGAATATTATATTGAGAAAGCGACAGATCTGGAACAGCGGGAGAGGGATATCAAAGCAGCGAGAGGAGAAATCTTAGACCGGAATGGCGTCGTGCTTGCTTCAAATGCATCCGTCTGTACAATATCGGTTATACATAACCAGATTAAGCAGCCGGAGGAAGTGATCGCGATGCTTGTCAAAGAGCTTGGACTCTCCGAGGAGTCCGTCCGTAAGCGGGTGGAGAAGGTGTCCTCCATCGAGCGGATAAAAAGCAACGTGGATAAGGAGACCGGAGACCGGATTTTAGCGTACGGCTATGCCGGCGTGAAGGTGGACGAAGATTACAAGCGGGTGTATCCTTACGATTCTTTGGCGTCAAAGGTACTCGGGTTTACCGGAGGGGACAATCAGGGAATCGTCGGACTTGAGGTAAAATACGACGAGTATCTGATGGGCGAGAACGGAAAAATTTTAACCTACACAGACGCGAGAGGAGTGGAAGTGTACAATGCGCCGGAGACCCGGATAGAGCCTCAAAATGGAAATTCGCTGGTCACTTCACTGGATTATAATATTCAGTCATACTGCACGCAGGCCGCGCAAAAGGCGTACATACAAAAAGAGGCGGATGGCGTGGAAATCATTGTGATGAATCCGCAGAATGGGGAGATTATGGCAATGGTAGATTATCCCGAATACAATCTGAACCAGCCGTTTGTCTTAACCGAACAGTATGAGGAGTTTGCTGGGACAGAGGAGGAAAGCGAATATCAGAACAGGATGTGGAGGAACTGGTGTATCAGCGATACCTATGAACCGGGCTCCATCTTCAAAATCGTTACGACGTCCATTGCCCTGGAGGAAGATCTGGTTCATGTAGACGATCGGTTTTACTGTCCCGGATATATCTATGTGGAAGACCGCAAAATCAGATGCCATAAGACGACCGGGCATGGCTCGGAGAGCTTTAAGGAGGGAATTCAGAACTCCTGCAATCCGGTGTTTATCGACGTAGGTCTCAGAATCGGTGCGGAGACGTATTTTGATTATATGGGAAAATTCGGCCTGCTGAAGAAGACCGGAATCGATCTCCCCGGCGAAGCGGCAACAATCATGCATTCTAAGGAAGCGATCGGGCCGGTGGAGCTGGCAACCATGTCGTTCGGCCAGTCCTTTCAGGTCACGCCGGTCCAGATCGCAAGCACCGCATCTTCACTGATCAATGGGGGAGTAAGAGTGACTCCGCATGTGGGATGCAAGATTGTGGACGAAAACGGAAATACCGTAGAGGAATTTTCTTATGATGATTCCGACGTTATATGCTCCGAGGAAACCTCCGAGACGCTTCGCATGCTTCTCGAGAGCGTGGTTTCGGAAGGCGGAGGAAAAAACGCTTATATCGAAGGATATGAAATCGGAGGCAAGACGGCAACCTCCCAGACGCTCCCGAGATCGGCGAACAAATACATTTCGTCGTTTCTGGGGTTTTATCCGGCAAGTGAGCCGAAGGTGCTGGTGCTTGTAATCATAAGAAACCCGACGGGTGTGTATTACGGCGGAACAATTGCCGCTCCGGTGGCAAAGGAAATCTTTGAAAACATCCTGCCTTACCTTGATAAATAGGCATAAATCAACTATACTGATTCTATATATTTACTTGCAACGGAGGCTATTATGAACATAGAGGAACAGAAGATTCTGGTGGCAGGAACCGGAATCAGCGGAATTGCGGCAACAAAGTTATTGCTTGAAAAACATGCGGATGTAACGCTTTATGACGGAAATAAAGAACTGGATGTAAACTCGTTATATGAAAAAAATCCTTTTTTAAAAAATGTACCGCTTATATTGGGCGAATTGCAGGAAGAACAGATGAAGGCTTTTTCCATCGCCGTATTAAGCCCGGGCGTACCGACCGATCTTCCCATGGTAAACGCCATGCGCAATCTTGGAATCGCAATCTGGGGAGAGATTGAACTTGCATATTCCCTTGGGAAAGGCCGCGTGATTGCGATTACCGGAACGAACGGCAAGACGACGACAACCGCTCTTACCGGCGAGATTATGAAGAATTACTTTCCGGATGTAAAAGTGGTCGGCAATATCGGAATCCCTTATACTTCTGTGGCTTCGGACACTACGGATGAGACGGTTACGGTGGCGGAAATCTCAAGTTTTCAGCTCGAGACGATTCATACGTTTGCGCCGAAGGTATCCGCAATTTTAAATATTACGCCGGATCATCTGAACAGGCATCACACCATGGAATGTTATATCCGCACCAAGGAGGATATCACAAAGTTCCAGAGCAAAGAGGATTTCTGCGTCCTGAATTATGAGGATGAGGTTTTGAGAAAATTTGCGGAGGAATGTCCTGCGACCGTCGTATTTTTCAGCAGTAAAACAACGCTTGCGGAAGGATTTTATCTGGATGGGAAAGAAATCCGATACGCACACGACGGCAGGGATGATCTTATCATCCATGTCGACGAACTGAATCTTCTCGGCAGGCACAATTATGAGAATGTGATGGCCGCATGTGCAATCGCGGTAAGCTTTGGCGTTCCGACAGATAAGATTATCGAGGTGCTGAAGCGTTTTGTTGCGGTGGAGCACCGGATTGAGTATGTGACAGAAAAGCGCGGGGTAACGTATTACAATGATTCAAAGGGAACCAATCCGGACGCGGCAATTCAGGGAATTTGCGCAATGAACCGCCCAACCTATCTGATTGGCGGAGGGTATGATAAGCAGTCTGAGTACGACGAGTGGATTGAGAGCTTTGACGGAAAAGTGAAGGCTTTGGTTTTAATCGGACAGACCGCAGAGAAAATTGAAGCTTGTGCGCACGCACATGGATTTATGAATACGGTGCGTTGTGCAACCTTTGAGGAGGCAATCGACTATTGTTACCAGAATGCGGTAAGCGGCGATGCGGTTCTTCTATCGCCCGCCTGCGCAAGCTGGGGAATGTTTAAAAATTATGAGGAGCGCGGACGGATTTTCAAGGAGTATGTCCGCGCCTTAGAGGAGTAGAATGGCAGAAAAACGGAAGCACCGTCCCAGATCAATTTCATATTTTGACTACAATCTGCTGTTTATTTTGATTTTTATCATCGGTTTCGGGCTGGTCATGCTCTACAGTTCCAGCTCCTACACCGCTGCAAACAAGTTCGGGGACAGTGCATATTATTTGAAGAGACAGATACGTGCGATATTGCTGGGGCTCATCCCGATGGGAATGCTGGCCGTCATTGATTATCGTATCTGGAAGTCCTTCGGACTGCTGGCATATATTGTTGCATTCGGGCTGTGTACCGCCGTTCTGATTCCGGGAGTCGGAAGCAGCTCCCATGGACAATCCAGATGGATTCAGCTCGGACCGTTATCCTTCCAGCCCTCTGAGCTTGCGAAAATTGCCGTTATTCTTTTTCTGGCAGTGGTAATAGAGAAGGTGCCGAAACAGATGAATCAGCTTGCCGGAATTGTCAAGGTTCTGGTTATGCTGCTTCCGATTGTCGGAGTGATTGCATATAACAATTTAAGTACGGCGATTATCGTCATGGGAATTGCCGTCTGCATGATGTTTGTTGCGAGCCCGCAGTATAAGCCGTTTTTCCTGATTGGTATCTTGGGAATTCTGTTTGTTGTGCTGTTTATATTTGCCGCCGGATACCGCGGAGACCGGATTGAGGCATGGCTGCATCCAGAGACGGCCGGGGACAAAGGCTACCAGACCTTGATGGGTCTTTATGCAATCGGATCGGGAGGACTATTCGGAAAAGGACTTGGCGAGAGCCTGCAGAAGATGGGGCATGTGCCGGAAGTGCAGAACGATATGATTTTTACAATTATCTGCGAAGAGCTGGGACTGTTCGGAGCGGTCTGCGTAATCCTGCTGTATGTTCTTATGATTTGGAGAATGATGGTCATCGCCAACAATGCAAAAGATTTGTTCGGAGCGCTTCTTGTTGTCGGCGTAATGGCGCATATTTCGTTACAGGTTATCTTAAATATTGCGGTAGTAACCAACACGATTCCAAATACCGGAGTTACGCTTCCGTTTATCAGTTACGGAGGTACATCTATCGTGTTTCTGATGACGGAGATTGGTCTGGTGCTTGGCGTGTCCCGCGGCATTAAATTGGAGTCCATGAATACATGAAACAGGGAAATATAAGACAAGAGCGGAAGCGAAGGAAAAGAAGAAGAATCAGGCTTGTGATTGCACTGCTTGTCGTGCTGTTTCTGGCGGCCGCTGCATTTGTGATTGTAAAAGTCTTTACGGTTCTGAATGTGGAGGTGGAAGGAAACGCTCTCTACAGCGACGAGCAGATTTCGACAACCGTCCTAAACGACGAGTATTCCTGGAATACCTTATACGTGTATCTAAAATACCGGTTCCTCGATACGGAGACGGTTCCGTTCATCGATACGATGGAGATTTCCATCAGGGATCCTCATACGCTGCACATTATGGTCTATGAAAAGGGAACCATCGGCTATCTGGTCAATCCGTTGTCCGGAGAAAACGTGTATTTTGACAAGGACGGATTTGTTGTGGAGCTTTCCGATAATATCATCAGCGATGTTCCGTTGATTGAAGGCATGGAAGTGGAAAATATTGTGTTGTATGAAGAACTTCCGATTAAGAAGGACGATCTGAGAGAGCTTTTGACATTGACACAGACCTTAAAGCGGAATAATCTGACGCCGGATTCCATTCTGTACGGAGAGACTTACTCGCCGGTACTGGTGTATGGGAATGTGCGGGTTTTTGTGGGAGACGAAACGCTCCTGACGCAAAAGGTGGCCCGGATGGTCAAGATTATGCCGTCGCTGCGGGATATGAGCGGCGTGCTTCATCTGGAGACATGGACAGAGGAGGCTACGAATATTGTGTTTGATAAGGATAAGGACGAACAGGACGAAGAGCCGGATACCGGGGCGGACGAGCCGGAAAATGGGGAGGACGAGCCCGAAAACGGAGAGGATCATCCCGAAGAAGGCGCATTGGGAGAAGGAGAAGCGGAGTGAGCCGGTCCTATTTTGAGAATTCTTGAAATTTCTTGTTGATATTTTTCTTGAAAAAATATATTATAGTCTATATGAGTGAAAATAAGGCTTTTTATGGCTTAAATCAATAAATGTGGGAATGAGGAGGAAGAACCTTGCTAGAGATTAGAACAACGGAAGCAGATGCGAGCGCAAAGATTATCGTAATCGGTGTCGGTGGCGCTGGTAATAATGCAGTGAATAGAATGATTGATGAAAATATCGGTGGAGTGGAGTTCATCGGAATAAACACAGACAAGCAGGCCTTACAGCTTTGCAAGGCACCGACATTGATTCAGATAGGAGAGAAACTCACTAAGGGACTTGGCGCCGGCGCGCAGCCGGAGATCGGCGAGAAAGCGGCTGAGGAGAGCGTGGAAGAGCTGTCCGCAGCTGTGAAGGGCGCAGATATGGTTTTCGTTACCTGTGGAATGGGCGGCGGAACCGGTACAGGAGCGGCTCCTGTTGTTGCAAAAATTGCAAAGGAACAGGGAATTCTTACGGTAGGTGTTGTGACAAAGCCTTTTAAATTTGAAGCAAAACAGAGAATGATCAATGCGGTTTCCGGTATTGAACGATTGAAGGAGAATGTGGACACGCTCATTGTCATTCCAAATGACAAGCTTCTTGAGATTGTGGACAGACGTACAACCATGCCGGATGCCTTAAAGAAGGCGGATGAAGTGTTACAGCAGGCTGTTCAGGGAATTACAGATCTGATTAACCTCCCGGCACTGATCAATCTGGATTTTGCGGATGTGTCCACTGTCATGAAGGACAAGGGAATGGCTCACATCGGTATCGGCACCGCGAAGGGGGATGAGAAGGCAATTGAGGCCGTTAAGATAGCTGTTGCGTCGCCGCTTCTTGAGACGACAATCAATGGTGCGAGCCATGTAATTATAAATATTTCCGGGGATATTTCTCTTATGGACGCTAATGATGCTGCAAGCTATGTGCAGGATCTTGCGGGGGATGACGCCAATATTATCTTTGGTGCGAAGTATGATGAGTCAATGACCGACGAGGCTACGATTACCGTAATTGCTACCGGACTGGAAGAGCATGCAAAGCCGGTTGCTCCGAAGGCTTCGGCGTCCGCGGTTTCCTCTGTGTACAACAACATGAGGTATTCCACCCAGCAGACCGGTGCGTCCGCAGGCGGAACAGCGCAGAGTGTATACGCGGGGCGCACTGCTGCCGCGCAGAGTGCGACAACCGCAGCTCCGAATCCGGCTTTAAGCGGAATTCAGAAGCCGGTACAGCCGTCAAGTACGGTAAAGCAGGTTGAGATTAACATTCCTGATTTCCTTAAGAATTCTAAACGATAGTTCGAAAAGACTACATAATCGAATACTTTTTGGCGTTTAAAAGAACTCGTTATAGCAGCGGGTTCTTTTTTTGTCAACTAAATTGATACTTTCTCTTCCTTTTTTCGATAAAATGCGACATGAGGTTCATCTATAATGTCCCTTTAGGAGGTGGTAACAATTTATGTTGTATACGCTGATATATTCTACCTGAGCAACGTATTTATGAACTTGTGTATCCTCATAATCGCAGCAAAAATCATCCGATGTGTGAGGAAGCATCTGGCGCTTAAATGTATTGCTGCAGCATTGATTGGAAGCACAGCGGAAACAATTATTTTTTTCACACTACAAAACGAAATGCTATTTCTTCTGCTTTCTCATTTTGCCGTAATCCCTCTCATGGCATTTGTGGCTTTCGGATGGAATTCCTTGCGGATTTTTTTCCAGAACGGGCTGATATGCTACGGAGTGGCATTGATTTTAGGAGGACTGACCGAGGCGGTTGAAAATACATTTCAGATACATAATTTACAATTTTTGACAGGAGTATTTATGACGATATTTACAGATAAGGTATTTAGAAAAGCGATTCAGGGTTACAAGAAAAGACACAATTATTTGGAAGTAGAACTGAAAAACAGAGGAAAGACGGAAAGGGGAATGGGACTTTTGGACAGCGGTAATCTGCTTGCAGGGCCGGACAGAAAGACGGGAGTACATTTTCTGGATGAAAAACTGTGGGATTCCATGAACATAGAAGAGGATCAGTTTGTGGGGACAGTGAAATACCGGACGATTAACTCGTCGGGAAACATCGCCAGAATATATGAAATTGACGAGCTTACCGTATTCAAGAAATCTATTCGCCTTATAAAGACAAAACCTTTGGTTGCAAAAGCAGAGAGACGTTTATATGCAAACAAGAGGTATAACATCATTTTGAGCAGTCAGTTGGAAGAAGAGATGGAAGAGTATGAAAATAAATCTAATTAAAAAAATTGCTTTGCTCTTGAGAGACCTGTGGAGCGACGAGGCGGAAGTATTGTACATAGGAGGTTCGGAGGTACTTCCCGCTCCGTTGATACCGGAGGAGGAGACGCAATGCCTGAACGCGCTTATGACGGACGTCGGAACAAAAACGGTAATGACAGGCGGCAAAGCAGCACTGACGAAGGAGGAGGCAAGAGAAAAACTTATATCACATAATCTGAGGCTGGTTGTGTATCTGGCAAAAAAATTTGAGAATACCGGGGTTGCGGTGGAGGATCTGATTTCCATCGGCTCGATTGGACTGATCAAAGGAATCAATACGTTTAATCCGAATAAGCAGATTAAGCTGGCAACGTACGCATCCCGCTGCATCGAGAACGAGATTCTGATGTATCTTCGAAGAAACAATAAGACAAAGCTTGAGGTATCCATTGACGAGCCGCTGAATGTGGACTGGGACGGAAATGAATTGCTGCTCTCCGATATCCTTGGTACGGATGAAGATATTATTTACCGGGACATGGAAAACGAAGCGGAGCTGAAGCTTCTTCGGGCAGCCGTCGATAAATTGAGCGGAAGAGAGCGGGAGATTATCGAGCTCAGGTTTGGAATCAATCGAAAGGGCGGCAGGGAAATGACGCAGAAGGAGGTGGCGGATATTCTTGGAATTTCGCAATCCTACATATCCAGACTCGAGAAGAAAATCATGGATCGGCTAAAGCGCGAGATATTGCGGATGGAATAGCATGGTCAATCGGCGCAATACCGCTTGAATCCCACACGAAAATAAAATATAATAAAATAGTATTTTTTCAGGTCAACGTCGCTTGGTTTTTGAAGAAAGGGAGAAGGTAAAGATGGATCGTCATACGGCAAGATATATTTATGAACATCGATTGCTGCCGCATTGGTTTTTTGATATGAAGGAGAGGTTTGCGATGTCTCTTATTACCAATCCCGGCCTTCTGTATGACATGCTTCTTGGGACGTTTGAGCAGAATCATGTGCCTTGCCCGTATGAAAAGGAGCAGTTTGGCGTGATTCCGGGACGTTTTACCGATACCGTTACAGTAATAAAACTTACCTTTCCGGAACCGGAGGAGGATCCGCTGTGCTATGCAGCGTTTCTGTTTTTTGATGAAAATTTTGAGAACCTAAGCTACATTACAGTGGAAAAGGGAAATAGCATGAATGACGACAGACCGCATCTGTATGCGTTTGAAAAGGGAAAGAAGCATATGGAAATCGGAAGCTGCGAGCCCGGAGGAATGAAAGATTTCAAGTGCGCGGCACAATACTATATGAAACGGTACTATCCTTAAAAAACCCGCGACAGCGGGTTTTTGTCATATTCTCAGATAGTTTTGCAGGCTTTTCAACGCATTTTTTTCAAGTCTTGATACCTGTGCCTGGGAGATATGAATTTCTTCCGCAACTTCGATCTGCGTCTTACCCTCGAAAAAGCGCAGGCGGATGATCTGTTCGTCCCTTTCATTCAGCCGCTTTAGTGCGTCGGATAAAGCCAGATCCTCCACCCATTTTTCTTCTTTGTTCTTCTTGTCCGAAATCTGATCCATGACATATAAGGTGTCGCCGCCGTCGGTATAGATCGGATCGAAAAGCGAGAGCGGCGTCTGGATTGCATCCAAAGCGTATACGATATCTTCCTTCGGGAGCCCGCATTCCTCCGATATTTCTTCCAGAGTCGGTTCATGTAAAAGCTTTCGGGAAAGGATTTCTTTTGCATGAATTGCTTTATATGCGGTATCGCGGAGAGATCTTGGAACCCGGTAGGAACTGTTATCTCTCAGGTAACGGCGGACTTCCCCGATAATCATTGGAACCGCATAAGTGGAGAATTTGACTCCCATTGCGGGATCAAAATTGTCGATGGATTTCATCAGGCCAATGCAGCCGATTTGAAAGAGATCGTCTACGTTTTCATTATGGCCGGAAAACCGGCGGATGACGGAGAGCACCAGCCTTAAGTTTCCCCGTATATAGCGGTCGCGGGCCTCCATATCGCCGGCCTTTATCCTCTGAAACAGTTCTTCTTTTTCTTCTTCTTTCAGTATGGGAAGTTTTGACGTGTTGACTCCACAGATTTCTACTTTATAAGTTGACATGGCATCCTCCAAGCATGAAGTGTTATCATAGTAAAAGGATTTCCATATTGAGCCGTTTTATTCAGATATTTTTGACTGAAAAAAGAACACCCCGACACTGTTTTTTCCGCTTGAAATGTATGTACGGAACAACTATGATATATTTAGTGAAAAATGAACTATTCAGGAACCTTTGGAGGCTGTTTCCGGCGAGAATACAGGCAGGTTCTGAACGGTTAAGGATCGATGCAGCTAAAAGGGGATAATATGAATACGGAATACCAGAAAGCATTATCAGTGATAGAGGAAGTGAAAAAGGTTGTTACCGGTAAGGACGAATGTGTGAAGAAGGCGTTTGCAGCAATTCTTGCCGGTGGACATATTCTGATTGAGGATGTTCCGGGGGTTGGAAAGACAACGCTTGCAATGGCTTTTTCCAAGGCGATGGACTTGAACAATCACAGAGTGCAGTTTACCCCGGACGTCATGCCGGCTGACATCCTCGGATTCAGCATGTACGACAAGGAGAAGGGAACATTTTCCTATCATCCCGGGGCAATCATGTGTAATCTTTTTCTGGCGGATGAAATCAACCGCACCTCTCCTAAGACGCAGTCCGCTCTTCTTGAGGTTATGGAGGAAGGCGTCGTGACGGTAGACGGGACAAGCCGAAAGGTGCCGGAGCCGTTTGTGGTAATGGCAACGCAGAATCCGAAGGGCAGTGCGGGAACACAGCTTCTGCCGGAGTCCCAGTTAGACCGCTTTATGATCTGTATGAGCATGGGATATCCGGATTTGCAGAGTGAGGTCGCCATTGCAAAGGGAAAGTCAAACGGCGCGGGCATGGAGCAGATGCATGCGATTATGAGGGCGGAGGATCTCGTCTCCCTAAAGGAAAAAGTGGAGAGCGTGTATATTCATGACCACATTTATTCTTATGTTGCGAAGCTGATACAGCAGACAAGGGAAAATCCTTACATTGAGCTTGGCGTCAGTCCGAGAGGGACGATCGCATGTACGAAGATGGCGAAGGCCCGGGCTTTTTTGCAGGGAAGGGAGTATGTGGCGCCGGAGGACGTGGAGGAAATTTTTCTTGACGTCGCAAAGCACCGCATCGTGTTGAACACCAAAGCGAGAGCCACTCGTGTAACAGAAACGGCTGTGCTTGAGGAAATTCTAAAGACAATCCGGCAGCCGGCATCCTATATGGAGAGGGCAGAGTATCGTGTGTAGCTATATCCGGGCATTGATTTTTGTGCTGTTGATTATTTATATGTCAATCATATATGAGAGTACAACGCTTGCGCTGCTCGGCTTTGCCGCGGCTGTGCTTTTGGTGTGCTCTTTTATTTATCTTACGGTATTTATGAAAAAAATTTCGGGGGATATCCGCATTCCGATCGGTATCGCAGAGCAGAACCGGCCGTTTTTTGTTCAGGTGCAGGTCCGCGGTCCGCACAGAATGTTTTGTTCAAAGATACGTGCATCCGTATGCTTCGGCAAAAGTCTTGACAAAAAGAAGAAGAGAATGCGCATTACGCTGGAGCGGGCGAAGAACGGACAGCTTGAGAAACGCTGCCGCGTGACGATCAGTGAGCCGGGCGATTATGTGTTCTCACTTGGCAAAATCAGAGTTTATGATATTACCGGTCTGTTTTATCTTACCAAAAAGGGAATGGGAGAGGAGCATGCGCTGGTTCTGCCGGAGCCTTCGGCAATTCCGGTCGTGATGGGAGAGCGGGTGCGCAATTTTTTCGGGGATGCGGATACCTATGATGCTCTAAGGCCCGGATATGATCCGAGCGAGACGTTTGAAGTCAGACCGTTCCGGAACGGAGACCGTCTGCAGAGCGTGCACTGGAAATTATCGGCGAAGTCCGACGAACTGATGGTCAAGGAGAGCAGTCTGCCAAAAGCCTGTCCGGTAGTGTTTTTCTTAACGCCATGCCGGGAAAAATGGAACAGGCAGCTTGGCATGATAACAAGCGTGTCCTACTCCCTGATGGACGCGAGCTGCCCGCATTTTGTTGTGTGGATTTCCGCTTCCAAAAAGGAATTGATAAGAACCAGGGTGGATGACGAAGAGAGCTACTACCTGTTTCTGACGACCTTTATGCAGGATGCGGATTTTTCCGGGAACCGAAATCCGGTGGAGGAATATCACAGAACATACGGAGGCGAATCCTGTTTGTATGAGCTTACAATGGACAGCAGCGGCGCTTTGGCGCTCAACCAAACACCCGTAATCAGTAATGAAAAGGATCAGGTTAAGTTACTTTTAAAGTAGCGGATGTGGATAGATGAAAAAGAAGCAGAGAAACAGTGTGCGTATTGAGTGCACAGAGCATGAAAAAACAGTATGTCGTCCGGGCGCATTGGCGAAAGATGCGGTGTGGTCGTTTGCGCTGCACACGCTCTTTTTGCTGTCCGCTGTTCTGATGGGGCTTCGCGTATTTACGCTGGAAGGAATATCGCTTCGTCAGGTTTTATATATGGGAATGATGCTTGCTTTTCTGGTGCTCCTTTTTGAATTTGTGCTGCCGTATGCAACCCGGAATCTGAAAAAGCATTACCGGACGATCATCCGGTGGCTGGCCGCCGGCGGGATTGCCTGTCTGGGGGAGAAAATCTTCTATGCCTTTTACCTGAATCACAGGCTGAATATTGAGGACGGGCTGCTGGAACTGGCGCTTGATTATGTGAGAATATATAACTCCTATTACGAAAAGCGCGTCCGCATTCCGGTCGGAAAAGAGGAATATGTCGCTTTTGCTTTTGGCTTTGTTTTTTTGATTGCAATTATCGTACAGTACCTTCTGACAGAGCTTACAAGAGTGCGGGCGTTTGTGCTTTTCATTCCATGTACGGTTCTTGCGGCGGAGCTCTGGGTAGGGCTGGTTCCGGATGCAAAAAGCATGTTTCTTTTTTCAGCCTCCTGTGTGCTTCTTGCGGCGGGACGGGACAGCACCTGGATGGTAAAGGGAGCCTCCGTTTTACTGTGGGGGCTGCTGCTTTGCCTGTGTATGCTTACGCTGAAAGGCGCGGCGGAGCATCTGGTTTTGAAGGCTCCGACATACAAGAAGTATCAGAGCCGGCTCGAGGAGCGGATTACCAATATACATATTTCCGGTCTGTGGGGCAGCCGGGAACATGTATCCAACCAGAAACCGAAGTATTCCGAGCAGGAAATCCTGACGATTACGGCGGATGCGCAGATCAATGGAAATCTGTATCTGAAAGCGTTTACCGGAACGGCATATGGAAACGGAAACTGGACGGCGGACGACGGCGGCTTTTCAAACGCCTGCATATCAGGCGGAATCGACGAGCAGGAGATGGAAAATCTGCTGTGGAACGAGGCCGCATGCGGGCTTTGGAATCGTGTCACGAATGCGCAGAAAGTAAATTATACGATTTCCTATAAAAAAAGAATGCAGACAAATGCGCTTGTGCCGTATTTTTCAGATCTGACAGATTGCGCGCAGCTTAAAACGGACGGCGATCAGAAAATCGATAAGACAAGGACGGCGCAGACAATAGAGGTCAGCGGAATCAATGTCAATGACGCCGTAAACGGAGCGCTGCAGCTGCTGGCTTTCTATGACACAGATGCAGTTTCGGATAGTATGTGGGACTGGTACGGCAGGTTTGCGACGAACGCTTATCTGGAAACCAATGAAACGGTTCCGTCAGCCGAGGAATGTGCCGACTGGTTCCGGTTTGACTCTGTGTACGCTTACAGCGCCGTTAACTCGAATGCATTCCGGCTTTTTACGGCGGCGAGGGTGTCGGATTATCTATGTACGAATTACACTTACAGCTGGAATCTTGATCCGATTACCGATGAGACAGACCCGGTCGAATATTTTCTTTCGAGCGGAGAAAAGGGATACTGTATGCATTTTGCATCCGCAGGAACATTGATTTTGCGGGAAATTGGGATTCCGGCGAGATATGCAGCCGGATATGTGGTAAAATCCAATGCGTTTAAAGACAACGGGGACGGAACCTGCACCGCTTCTGTTCTTGACCGGAATGCACATGCGTGGACAGAAATCTATCTGGATAATATCGGATGGGTTCCCATTGAAATGACCCCGGGATACGCCCGGACGAATTCTGCACTTCCGACGGACAAAGAGGTCGCGGAGGAACGCGAACAAAGAGAGAAGGGCAGTCAGGCGGAGGAGCAGACAGAATCCGAGGAAACGCAGACAAGCGGGAGCGGGACGACGGAGACGGAAACAGAGACGGAATTCGAAACCGGAACACAGGACGATACGCAGACAGAGACGGAAGAAGGGACAGAGATACATTCCGACAGTACGCATGCGGCGGGAGACGGCGGCTCTGCAGGGACGGCAGGCATGCCCAAGCGGCTGAAAGCGGCTGCAAAGACAGTACTTCTTCTGACAGGTATCGCGGCTGTTTTAGGATGTGCTGCCGCACTGATTCGAAGAAAAATACGGATGTATCATGAACTGCTTGAGCGCGAGCTTCGAAAAAAGCGATACAAAAAGGCGGTAAACCGCATGAACCGGAGAATCTACAAAAAAGTAAGACTCTCGCAGAGCCCGGCAGGGGCGCACATGAAGGACAGGGAATACGAAAGCCTTCTCAGGGAACGTTATAAGGAGATCGAACCGGAAGACTGGAAAAAGTATATGGATATCGTAAAGAAAGCCGCTTTTTCGGCGGACGGACTTAAAGAAGAGGAGGCAATGTTCTGCTACGGAATCTACAAGAAGATTATATTGGACAGTTCCAGACGTAAATCTTGATTTTTACCGGAATCTTTGGTATACTTGCAAGGTCGCAAAACGATTGTTTTGCGGCCTTATGCTATACGTCAGTTCGAGACCTTCCTGACGAAAAACAAAACTAAAGGAGAAAACAGAATATGAGAAACAAAAAGGTATTATTTATTACCCAGGCGGCAGTAATCGCGGCGATTTACGTTGTGCTGACGATTTTTATTGCAGCCTTCAACCTGGCAAGCGGAAACATACAGGTGCGCATTTCGGAGGCTCTTTGTATTCTGCCGTTTTTTACACCGGCAGCAATCCCGGGACTATGGATCGGATGTCTGCTTGCAAATCTTGTGACCGGAGCGTCCGTTTTCGACATTGTGTTCGGAAGTCTGGCAACCCTGATTGGAGCGGCAGGAACTTACCTGCTGCGAAAGCACAGGTTTTTGTGTACACTTCCTCCGGTCATTTCCAACATGGTCATCATACCGATCGTGCTTCGATATGCGTATGGTCTGACCTTTGTCTACAATGAGATGGATTTGTCTATTCCGTTTTTTGCACTTACCGTTGGAGGCGGAGAAGTGATTTCAATCTGCGTGTTGGGAAGTATTCTTCTCAATGTGTTACATAAATACAAGGACGCCATCTGGAAAGACGGCCGATAAATAATTTTTCGTACTCTAAGAAAGGCGGAATGAAACGATGAAAAAATGGATTGATCTGATAACGGAGGAAGTAACAAAAGCATTTGCAGAGGCAGGTTACGATGAAAAATATGGGAAGGTTACGCTTTCGAACCGCCCGGATTTATGCGAATATCAGTGCAACGGTGCGATGGCTGCCGCAAAGGAATATAAATGCGCACCGTTTATGATCAGCGATACAATCGCGAAGGGATTGAAGGACAATCCGCTGTTTTCAAGCGTCGAGTCCGTAAAACCGGGATTTTTGAATCTGACAGTCTCACCGGCGTTTCTGGCCGATTATATGAACCGGATGCAGAAGGATGACAGCAGATTTGGATGCGGGAAGGTCGAACATCCAAAGACTATCATTATTGACTACGGCGGAGCGAACGTTGCGAAGCCGCTTCATATCGGACATCTTCGTTCCGCTGTGATCGGCGAGAGCATTAAGCGCATGTATAAGTTTATGGGACATCAGGTAATCGGCGACGTACATCTGGGAGACTGGGGACTTCAGATGGGTCTGATCATCGAAGAACTCCGGATCAGAAAGCCGCATCTTGTGTACTTTGATGATACTTATGAGGGAGAATATCCGGCGGAGCCTCCGTTTACCATGGAAGAGCTTGAGGATATCTATCCTGCCGCAAGCAGGAAAATCAAGGAGAAGGACGCGGGCGGCAACATGACCGCGGACGCGGCTGTCTTCCATGCAAAGGCGCTCCAGTCCACCAAGGAGCTTCAGCAGGGAAGAAGAGGGTATCGCGCAATTCTTGCGCATATTCTGGCGGTATCGATACCGGATCTTAAAAGGAATTACGACAATCTGAACGTATCCTTTGACCTTTGGAAAGGGGAGTCTGACGCACAGCCATATATCCCTGAAATGGTCCGGATGATGAAGGACAAGGGCTTTGCTTACACAAGCGACGGCGCATTGGTCGTTGATGTGCAGGAGGAGACGGATGCGAAGGAGATTCCTCCATGCATTATCCTGAAGTCGGACGGCTCCGCATTGTACAGTACAACAGACCTTGCAACCATCGTATGGCGCATGAAGGAGTATCATCCGGACAGCATTGTATATCTGACCGATGCGAGACAGAACATGCATTTTACACAGGTGTTCCGGTGTGCGAAAAAGACCGGACTCGTAAGCGGGGATACGGATCTTAGGCATATCGGATTCGGTACGATGAACGGAAAGGACGGCGGCCCGTTTAAGACGCGTGACGGCGGCGTCATGCGTCTGGAGAGCCTTGTGGAAGAAATCAATCAGGAGATGCTTAAAAAAATCCGGGAGAATCAGAAGGAGAAAGAGAACTTAGCGCTGTCGGAGGAAGAAGCCGCGGAGACGGCAAAGAAGATTGCGCTTGCGGCTCTTAAATACGGAGATCTCTCGAATCAGGCGAGCAAGGATTACATTTTTGACATTGACCGGTTTACGTCCTTCGAAGGGAATACCGGGCCGTATATCCTTTACACCATCGTTCGGATCAAGTCCATCTTAGGAAAGTACGTGGCGCAGGGAAAATCCGTTTCCGATGACACAAAGACCATTCTTCCGGCAGAAAAAGAAAATGAGAAGAATCTGATGCTCGTATTGTCAAGGTTTGGTGCAACGGTAGAGAATGCGGCTGAGGAGAATGCACCGCATAAGGTCTGCGCATATATCTATGAGCTGTCGAATGCGTTCAATGCTTTTTACCATGATACGAGAATTCTTGCCGAGGAGGATGCAGACAGGCAGGAATCCTACATCGGACTTCTTTTGCTTACCAAAGGAATTCTGGAGACCTCCATTGACCTGTTAGGATTCTCCGCTCCGGAGCGCATGTAAGATTTTAAGAAAAGTAGTAATAAAATATAAGACAAGTCATATAAATAAGTCATAGGCAATTTTGCAAGCTGCCTATGGCTTTTTTGTTAGGAGGGATGCAGTATGGGTGTACAGGAAATGCTTCCGTCGGCAATCCGGGAGTCGATGCCGGTAAACGGCGAGGAGGGACTGGAGGAAATCCGTCTCCGGGCGGGGTGGCCGGCGGAGCTTGTGTATGGAAATCATACCGTAAAAAAACTAAACAGGGTAACGCAGCAGCAGATTCTGGAAACGTTAAACTATTTATCCGGGTATTCCATCTACAGTCTGGAGGAGGATTTAAGAAACGGTTTCTTTACGGCAAAAGGGGGACATCGCGTCGGCATTGCGGGAAGAACAAACACGAAGACCGGTGCATATGGCAATGAAATATGCACGATTGTGGATGTAAGCGGAATCAATATCCGCATTGCGCATGAACAGAAGGATTGTGCGAAGGAACTTCTGCCGTATATCCGGGACGGCGCCGGCATATACAACACGCTGATTCTCGCACCGCCAGGGGTGGGAAAAACCACGTATCTGCGCGATTTGATCAGGCTGCTCTCCACAGGAGATGAAACGCATCCGGGATTAAAGGTGTCCGTAGTGGACGAAAGATCCGAGATAGCGGCCTGTTACAGAGGCGTGCCGCAAAATGATCTGGGGCCCAGAGTGGATGTGCTCGATGACTGTCCGAAAATGAAGGGAATGCGGATGCTCCTTCGCACCATGTCGCCTCAGGTTATCGCGGTAGATGAGCTTGGAGGGAAGGAAGAATGCGACGCAATTTTCCAGATTATTTATTCAGGGAGCCGTATTCTGGGGACCATCCACGCGGAGGACGTGCGGGAACTTTTGGGAAAAAGCAGCACGAAGGAGCTGGTGCGGGAGGAGAAAATCGGCCGCTATATCTTATTGAAAAAGAGACAGGACGGAAGCCGGAACTACGAAATATACGATAAGAGGCTGCAGCGTATATGGTAAAGCTTGTCGGAAGCGCAGTGCTGTTAATCGGAGCGGCCGGAACATTACTCTCATGGTACTGCAGGGAACAGGCCAGAATCAGGCGGATTCAGATATGGATTGATTTTTTGCACGCGACGGAATATGCGATGGAAATCGAACATGTAAATATGACGGTCTACATGGAACAGGCGAAGGTCAACGAACCGGTGCTGCTGCAGACCATACGGGAAACCGGAGCTCTGCTGGGGAAACATCTTGTTCCCTTCGGCGAGGAGGCGTGGGACAATGTGTGCAAAAGGTACAGGGAAGAGTGGGACGTAAGCGAGGAGGTGTGGTCGCTGGTTCTCTCATGCAAGGATGTGTTTTTCGGAAGGAATCTGGCGGAGAATATAGAGAAATCAAAAGGAATCCGAAAAAGGCTGACAGGCTTATTAGAAGAAGAAAAGAGGCGGTTTGCGGAGCAAAAAAAGGTGTATGTACCGGTCGGTATGCTGGGAAGCTGTATGTTTCTTTTGATATTCCTTTAGAGAGAAAAAGGGGCAAAAAGAGAATGGGTGTAACAATTATTTTTAAAATTGCGGCGGTTGGAATTATCGTTACTGTTTTGGGACAGGTATTAAAACATAGCGGGAGAGAGGAGCAGGCCTTTTTGCTTAGCCTGACGGGGCTGATCATTGTTCTGTTCTGGATTGTTCCGTATATCGGCGAATTGTTTTCGACCATGGAAACCTTATTCTCTCTATAGAAGGAGGGAATCGATGGTTAAGATTGGACTGATCGGAATCGTGGCGGCGTTTTTCGCGCTTCCGCTGAAAAAGGAAAAAGCGGAATACGCGATGGCAATCGGCATGATTGCGGGAATACTGATTTTCTTTTATGTACTTGCGGAGGTATCTTACGTAACGGATTTTATCAACGAGGTATTAAAGTATCTTCCAATCGATAAATCCTATATGTTCATTCTGTTTAAGATTCTCGGGATTACATATATTGCGGAATTTTCTTCGAACATATGTAAGGATGCGGGGTATTCTTCTGTGGCAGGGCAGATTGAGATTTTTGCAAAGCTATCCGTTTTGATCTTGAGTATTCCCGGACTAAGATACGTTCTGGACATATTAAATGAGTTTTTATAGGAGGAGGCTGTGGGAGAAAGTGAAGAGTATATAAGCCGGATTTTACAGGAATTGGACATCTATTCCCTGGATCAGTATACGAATGAGGCCTTTTCGGGCAGACTGACGTTCTCCGACCTTCTGAAGGAACTGATTACATCCGGCTGGGGCGGGGTAGATAAAAGGGATATTCTCTCGTGGCTGTGGAATGTCTTCTTCTACGAAATCAGTCAGGCGAAGCCTCTGTTTATGAAAATGCTGCTGTTTTCGGTGCTGTTTGCAGTATTGAGCCGCTTCTTTATGGCGAAAAAGAGCTATGTGTCCGAGATGAGCTTTCTGGTCATGTACGGCTCCATGATGGTCTGGCTTCTGACGTCGTTTATGATGCTGAAGGATATCATCACAGAAGGAGTCTCCTGCGCCTGCAATTTCTTTACGGCGCTGATTCCCGCCTATTCGGCCATACTTCTGATTTCCGGAAATGCGACCAGCGCGGGAATGTTCTATGAACTGTCGTTTGCGCTGATCTGTGCGCTGGAGTGGCTGATGAAGCTTGTTTTTCTGCCCGGCGTGCATATCTATGTTCTGATCGGACTGGTGGATCATCTGTTTGAGGAGGAGCGGTTTTCAAAGCTGGCGGATCTGATTGAAAGCGGAATCAACCTGATGTTAAAGATATCGATCTCCGCAGTTCTGGGATTGGGGGCTGTGCGCTCGATGCTTTCGGTTGGACAGGATCACATTGCACAGAATACGGTGTTAAAGTCGCTCTCCGTATTGCCGGGGGTTGGCAACGGATTCCGGTTCGCGCAGGATGTGATTTTTTCCTGCGGGATTCTGGTAAAAAACTGCGTGGGTATAGCAGGGGTAATTTTTATCCTGATTATCTGCCTGATTCCGGTTGCAAAAATCTTTGTGTTCACTGTGATGTACCGCGTGCTGGCCGCAATTTTGCAGCCTTTTTCGGATAAGAGAATTGTGGACGGAATCTTCCGGGTTGCTAAGGGCTGTGAGATTTATCTGAAAATTATGGTGGATACGATGCTTTTGTTTTTAATTGACATCGCGCTGCTTACGTTCACAACGACCTATACATAACGGAGGGACAGATGGAGTTTATAAAAGGGTATGTGTATTTTATGATTATTTTGATGGTCATATCCTGCCTGACGCCAAAGGAGGAGTACCGCAAGTATATGCAGTTTTTTACCGGAATACTTCTTGCAGTTGTAATTCTCCGCCCGGTAATCGGATGGATTGCAAAGGACAGCTGGTATGCGGCGCTGAATCAGGTAAATGAATTGTATGAGCAGATTGATCAAATGGAATATGAAGGGGAGGGCAGGGATGTCTACACAATCTTTTGGGGAGAGGAAGATCCTTGACAAATTATTGCACATGAAGAAACAGGATTGGATTGTAGTGATTCTAATCGGAATCCTGCTCCTTGTTGCGGCGCTTCCTTCCGCAGGAACAAAGGAAACGGCAGGGGCGCTTAAAACCTCGGAAGGCGAGGAGACGCTTTCTTACCGGAGAGAGCTTGAAAAAGAGCTGTGCGAAATCTTGTCGGACATGACGGGCGTAGGAAACGTAAACGTAATGATTACGTTGGAGGAGGAGAACAGCAGCTGCTTTTCCACAAACCGGACTGGCGAGGTGGAAGGAGTGGTGGTTGTGGCGGAGGGCGGAGACAATCCGGTGGTCGCGAATGAGATTTTAGAGGTTGTAATGTCATTATTTCCGGTTGATGCACATAAGATAACAATAGTAAAGATGAAAGTGTCGGAGGCATAAGGTGAAGAAAATCGTACACAAAAATCAATTGGTAATTACAACGCTTGCGGTTTTGATCGCGGTTGCGGGATACATAAGCTTTGACCGTTCAAACGCAGACTCAGATGAAGTGATGAAAGAAGCAAACGCCAGTGTGGCAGAGGAAGACTATGTAATCAATGATTCTACCTATGATATTTTCGAGGAGATTGACGATATCGCTTTGACAGATCCGGAACTTGACGGTGCGGCGGAGGAAATCGTATTGGACTCTTCTTTGGAGGAAGAACAGGGCGTGGTTTCGGAGGATGAAATCCTAAATCCCGGCGAGACGGTTCTGACAAGTCTGAATGTCACAGGCACAAATTACGCCGCTGAGGTAAAACTGAACCGGGAGCAGATTCGATCGAAGAACCGGGAGGTTCTGACACAGATTATTGAGAACGAAAGCCTGACGGATGAGCAGAAGCAGGCGGCCGTTGACCAGATGGTGGAAATGACGGATCTTGCGCAGAAGGAAGTGGATGCGGAAATGCTTCTGGAAGCAAAGGGATTTACGAATGCGGTAGTGAGCATCAGCGCAAATTCCTGCGACGTCGTGGTTGATATGGGAGATGTGACCGATGCCAAGCGCGCGCAGGTGGAGGACATTGTGAAGAGAAAGACCGGTATCGTCGCGGAAAATATTATTATTACGACAATTGACACAAACGAATAATCTGGGATATACTTACTAATGTTGTAAATCTGCTTGGAGGACATTTTTGTGAGCAACTTAAGAAATGAAATAGAGAAGAGACGTACGTTCGCGATTATTTCCCACCCGGATGCAGGAAAGACTACCCTGACGGAAAAATTTCTGCTATATGGCGGCGCAATCAATCTGGCCGGTTCCGTAAAGGGAAAGGCAACTGCAAGACACGCGGTGTCGGACTGGATGGAGATAGAGAAACAGAGAGGTATCTCGGTTACCTCTTCCGTACTTCAGTTCAATTATGACGGATACTGCATCAATATTCTGGATACTCCGGGACATCAGGATTTTTCCGAGGACACGTACCGCACCCTGATGGCCGCGGATTCCGCGGTTATGGTTATCGATGCAAGCAAGGGGGTTGAGGCGCAGACCAGAAAGCTTTTTAAAGTGTGTGTCATGCGCCATATCCCGATTTTTACGTTTATCAATAAGATGGACCGCGATGCGAACGATACCTTTGAACTGCTGGACGATATTGAGAAGGAGCTCGGAATCGCTACCTGCCCAATCAACTGGCCAATCGGTTCGGGGAAAAATTTTAAAGGGGTATATGACCGCAACACGAGGTCTGTGATGACCTTTGCGGACACACAAAAGGGGAAAAAGGAAGGCTCGGAGAAGATTATCGGAATCGATGATCCGAAGCTGGAGGAGGAGATCGGAAGCGCATTTAAGGAGCAGCTTGCAGAGGAAATCGAGCTTCTCGACGGCGCGAGCGCAGAGTTTGATATGGAGAAGGTTACAAAGGGAGAACTCTCTCCGGTGTTCTTCGGATCGGCGCTTACCAATTTCGGAGTGGAGACCTTTTTGCAGCATTTTCTGCAGATGACGTATGCGCCGCTTGCGAGACCGTCGGACCATGGGATGATTGATCCGTTTTCCGAGGATTTTTCGGCTTTCGTATTTAAGATTCAGGCGAATATGAACAAGAACCACAGGGACCGTATCGCATTCATGCGTATTGTTTCCGGAAAGTTCGATGCGGGGATGGAAGTGTACCATATGCAGGGGCAGAAGCAGATCAAGCTGTCGCAGCCGCAGCAGATGATGGCGGACGAGCGGAAGATAGTCAGCGAGGCCTATGCGGGAGATATCATCGGAATTTTTGATCCCGGCATTTTTTCTATCGGAGACACCCTGACGACTGCGAAGGAACGGTTTGCATTCGAAGGAATTCCGACCTTTGCACCGGAGCACTTTGCAAGGGTTCAGCTGGTCGATTCCATGAAACGCAAGCAGTTCGTAAAAGGCGTTACGCAGATTGCGCAGGAGGGCGCGATTCAGATTTTTCAGGAGTACAAGGGCGGTATGGAAGAAATTATTGTCGGCGTGGTCGGCGTTCTCCAGTTTGATGTTTTAAAATTCCGTCTGGAAAATGAATATAATGTGGAAATCCGCCTCGAGAATCTGCCGTATGAGCACATCCGCTGGATTGCTAATAAAAATGAAGTAAATGTAGATACTATTGTCGGAACCTCTGATATGAAGAAGGTCATTGATATGAAGGGAAATCCATTACTTTTGTTCGTGAATGCGTGGAGTGTCGGAATGGTGCTCGACCGGAATGACAATCTGATACTTGAGGAGTTTGGCAAAAATTAATGAATGGAAACAGAAAGGACGAAGCAGATGAGTGTAGTTGAATTGACAAAAGACAATTTTGAGACAGAGGTACTTGCAGCGAAGGAGCCGGTTCTGATTGATTTCTGGGCGACATGGTGCGGGCCATGTATCATGCAGGCTCCGATTGTGGAGGAAATTGCAAAGGAGATGGAAGGAAAGGTCAAGGTATGTAAGGTGGACGTGGACGAACAGTCCTCCCTTGCCTTAAATTACCAGATTGTAAATATCCCCACACTCGTGTTTATGAAGCAGGGAATATTCCAGAATAAGATGGTAGGTCTCCACGATAAGGAAACAATCATGGAGTACTTAAATACCTTGCTATAACTTGGTATAAGTGATGAGCTGTATCAGATAGGGACAAAATCAAAATCAGTGTTCAAAGGCAGCGATAATCGGTTTTGGA
>CAZTKM010000028.1:0-36868 GCA_964614035.1 uncultured Lachnobacterium sp. | reverse complement strand
TCCTGCTTACCATTATAAAGAAAAAATCCTTTCTTGTCCATGCAGATTCGACAAGAGAGGATTTTTCTTATTTTACTTGTAACTATCCGGAACCCGCCCCATTCGATTTACCTTACGAATAGCAACATTTATTTCATCTTCATTTGCAGACGGATCCGGTCTGTAATCAGAGCAACGAATTCCGAATTCGTAGGTTTTCCTTTGCCGTTTGAGATTGTATACCCAAACATTTCATCAATGGTATCCATCTTGCCTCTGCTCCACGCCACTTCAATTGCATGCCGGATTGCACGCTCCACCCTGCTCGGCGTAGTATCGAATTTCTTGGCAATGCTCGGATACAGAATCTTGGTAATCGAATTCAACATATCCATGTCGTTTACGGACATGATGATTGCCTCCCGCAAATACTGATAACCTTTGATATGCGCTGGAACACCGACCTCATGGATAATCTCGGTTACGACATTCTCCAATGTCTCCTCCGATGCGGATTCAAGCTTTTCATAAGCGCTGACCTTCCGGTTCCCGACGCCGTTCTGCTTGTCGCGGATCTTCTTTATCCGGCTGATAACCATATCATTATCAAAGGGTTTCATTATATAGTAATCAGCGCCATGGTTGAAAGCGTCTTCCGTAATCTGCTCCTGTCCGATTGCACTGATCATAATAAATGACGGCCGCTTCTCCGGGCTGATGTCGTTTGTGACCTTTTCAAGCACCCCGATTCCGTCCAGTTTCGGCATAACAACATCAAGAAGCATAACATCCGGCTGCTTATCCCGGATCAGCGTATACGCCTCTTCTCCATCCTTTGCAACTCCTATAACCTCCATCTCATCGTCGCTTGAAACAATGGCACAAAGTAACTTTGCCATCCGCTCATTATCATCTGCAATCGCACACCTGATTTTCTCCATGACTGCCTCCTGCCTGCTTGTCTTATTTCGCTACTAATATATATAAACAAACTTAACACAATTTGTCAAAAATTGTCGACAAATTTAAACAGCCTCGGCAAATTGCGAGTTATAAAGCTCTGCATAAAAACCGTTTTTCGCAAGAAGTTCTTCATGATTTCCCTGCTCTACAATATCGCCGTCCCTCATTACAAGAATGAGGTCGGCGTTCCTTATCGTGGATAAACGGTGCGCAATAATAAAGCTTGTTCTTCCTTCCATCAGATTATCCAGCGCTTTCTGAATCCGTATTTCCGTCCGGGTATCGACGGAGGACGTAGCCTCATCGAGAATCAGAATCCGCTTGTCGGCTAAAATGGCACGCGCAATCGTAAGAAGCTGCTTTTGTCCCTGCGATACGTTGCTGGCATCCTCATTCAGTTCCATCTGATATCCGCCGGGCAGGGTCTGAATAAAGTGGTGCGCATGTGCGGCCTTTGCGGCGGCTGCTACCTCCTCATCCGTAGCGTCCGGACGTCCGTACCGGATATTCTCCATGATTGTTCCCTTAAACAGCCATGTATCCTGAAGTACCATTCCGAAAGCGTCCCGAAGATCATGCCGGTTATACTCTCTGACATCGTGTCCGTCCACAAGAATTGCCCCTTCATTTACATCATAAAAACGCATCAGCAATTTTACCATTGTGGTCTTTCCCGCTCCGGTCGGGCCTACAATTGCAATCTTCTGTCCCGGTGCGACCTTCGCCGAAAAATCCTTAATGATCATTTGATCCGGGTTGTACCCGAATTTTACATGGTCAAATTCCACGCTGCCTTCAAATTTGTCAAGCTTGACAGGATTTTCTACGGTAATTTCCTCTTCCTCCTCGTCCATGAACTCGAATACGCGCTCCGCCGCTGCCGCCATAGACTGAAGCTGGTTGGCAACCTGTGCAATCTGCTGAATCGGCTGCGTAAAGTTCTTGACATACTGGATAAACGCCTGAATATCACCGATCGTAATCACGCCGCGGATCGCGAGTATTCCTCCGGAGATTGCGACGCCTGCATAGCCGAGATTACCGATAAACTGCATAATCGGCATCATCAGTCCCGATAAAAACTGGGACTTCCATGCGGATTCATAGAGCGTATCATTTGTATCCGAAAACGTCTGAATTGTTTCCTTTTCTTTGTTAAACGCCTGAACAACCAGATGTCCGCCGTATACCTCTTCCACCTGTCCGTTGATATGTCCCAAGTATTCCTGCTGCTGCTTAAAGTATTTCTGCGAGTGTTTCATTACAAACGAGATGAACGTAACGGAGACCGGAAGTATCACGAGCGAAATCAATGTCATCAGCGGCGAGATGGAAAGCATCATCACAAGCGTTCCGACCAGCGTTGCAATTGACGTAATAATCTGTGTAATACTCTGGTTTAAGCTCTGTCCTAACGTATCGACATCGTTTGTAATCCGCGAAAGAACCTCCCCGTTCGTCTTGCTCTCAAAATATTTCATCGGCATACGGTTGATTTTCTTCGAAATATCGTCGCGCATACGATAGCAGGTCTTCTGCGTGATATTTGTCATTATGAGTCCCTGCGCAAAGCTGAATATGGTACTTGCCCCATACAGCCCCAAGGTAAACAGCAGTATTCTGGCGATATAAGAAAAATCAATGCCGCCTGTGCCGGAAATCTTGTTCATCAGTCCTTCGGCGAGCGCCGTTGTCGCTTTTCCCATTACCTTCGGACCTGCTACGGAAAAGAACGTAGCTACAGCTGCAAAAATCATTACAAACACAATGGCAATCCAGTATCTTCCAAGGTATTTCATCAATTTTCCTATGGAACCCTTAAAATCCTTTGCATTCTCTCCCTGTGCCATTCTTCCGCCATGTCTCGGTGCCATATTACTTTTCCTCCTTTCCGCTTGTCTCTTCTTCCAATCCCAATTCCTTTGCCGACATCTGTGAACGAGCAATCTGCTCGTACACCTCACAGTTGTGAAGCAACTCCTCATGGGTGCCTTTTCCGACAATCTTTCCGTCATCCAGCACAAGAATCTGGTCTGCATGAAGAATCGTGCTGATCCGCTGTGCAACAATAATTACCGTCGCGTCCTTTGTGTTCTCCTCAAGCGCCTTCCGAAGCTTTGCATCCGTCTTCATATCAAGCGCGGAAAAACTATCGTCAAACACATAAATCTTTGGATTTTTGGCAATCGCTCTCGCAATGGAAAGACGCTGCTTTTGTCCGCCCGACACATTACTGCCGCCCTGCGCGATAGAGCTTTCGTATTTTTTTGATTTCTCCTCGATAAATTCCGCCGCCTGTGCAATCTCTGCGGCTTTTGCAATCTCCTCGTCCAACGCATCCGCCTTGCCGAAGCGCAGATTGGATGCGATGGTTCCCGAGAAAAGCACGCCCTTTTGCGGAACAAAGCCAATCAGGTCGCGCAGCTGCGCCAGACTGAGGTCTCTGATATCGACGCCGTCTATCGTAATCCTTCCGCGGTCTACGTCATAAAATCTCGGAATCAGATTCACAAGCGTCGACTTGCCGCATCCGGTACTTCCGATTATCGCGGTAGTTTTGCCCGGCTCCGCTGTAAAATCAATATCCGACACCACCTCTTCCTCGGCTCCCGGATAGGCAAAGCCGACATTTTCAAAGCATAGCACGCCCTTTGCGTCTGAAAGCGGTATCGTGTGCTCCTTCTCGACAATGGAGGTCTTTGTGCGGACCACTTCGTCAATACGCTCCGCAGCAACTCCTGCTCTTGGAAGCATAATGGACATTGCGGTAAGCATTAAAAACGACATGACAATCATCATGGTATACGTTATGAATGCGGTTAGCGCGCCGACCTGCAGATATCCCGCATCGATACGCTTTGCGCCTACCCACACAATCAGCAGGGTAATACAATACATGATCATGGACATTCCCGGCATCATGCAGGTCATCACGCGGTTCGTAAAAAGCTGCGTCTTTGTGAGCGTCCGATTCGCCTCGTCGAAGCGTTCCTCTTCCTCCTTTTCGCGCCCGAACGCCCGGATTACATTTAAGCCGGTAAGGATTTCCCTTGCGACCAGATTGATGCGGTCGACAAGGGACTGCATAATCTTGAATTTCGGCATTGTGATTTTTACGAGTATTCCGACAAAGCCAAGCAGCAATATGACCGCAAGCGCGATAATCCATTCCATTCCCGCGCCGGAACCGGCAACCTTGATGATTCCTCCGATTCCCATAATCGGGGCCATCAGAACAATTCGAAGGAACATGATCGACACCATTTGAATCTGCTGTATATCATTCGTGCTTCTCGTAATCAGGGATGCGGTAGAAAACTGATCCATCTGTGCATTCGAATACTCCACGACATTGGAAAATGTCTTGATGCGGAGATCTCTTCCGATTCCTGCGCCCACCTTGGATGCCATATATCCGACCAGGACCGCGCATACCATCATAACAGCTGCAAAAAGAAGCATTTTGCCGCCAGTCTTCCACATATAATTCATCTGCACTTTTTCCATATCCATTCCGGCATTCGCATCACATTTTGCCGCAAACGCGATTCCCATGGAGGAAATCATGGAGCTTCCGGCTGTCTCAATCTGCGCCCGTATTTCGTCGCCTGCGGCGCTCATGTCCTGTCCGTCCGGCAGCGGGAAATCGCTCATCTGTCCGTTTTGGGCATTTTCCATCGCTGTGCTTATCTGAAAACTCATGACAAGCGGAACAAGAAAACGCTCGTCATACTCTTCCAGTTCTTCCTTGGACAGACGGATTCTGGAATAATTTCCATCCTCCTTTTTTTCGTACAGCGCCGTAAAGTCCGCCTGCTCCTCCGGCGTCATAAACAGCTGGGCATCCGCCATATCTTTTTCTGTTATATTTTCCGGCAGTATATGCTCCACGCCCTGACTCTGGATTCCGGTATCGATAATTGCGGACGTGTACTGCGGCAATGCAAGATCACAGTACACCTGCACAATCAGACATAAAATGATGCCGACAATCCATTTCCAATATGGAAGCATATTCTTAAAAATCTTTCCCATTGTTCTTTCCTTTCTGATTTTCTATTGCTGGCAAAAAAGGAGGCTGCTTTTGCAAACAGCCCCTCCCTTTGATATACTTATGCTATCATTGCAAATATGGAAAAACAATCCATTTTTTCTTAAACTTCTATAAATTAATTCTAAAATACCATTATGTTGCTGCAACGCATCAGCCTATATCGCAAGCCATGATAAAATATGGCTTTTATCTGAAATTCTTGGGTAAACCTTGAGTAGCCTTGGGTAACCTTTGAATAAATCCTGCATTTTGTCTCCCAATTCAATAACTAAATTGTCATTTATATTCTTCACAAAACAGCATATAGTTCACACGTCTTTTTGACCCTGTAAGCCACTCTGACTTTTCCATCCGGTCAATAAGTATTTTTTGTATATTTTCCCGCTCAGGTGGAAACCTTATCCATATATGGAGGAAAATGTTATGACTTTGAAAAACTTTTTGAAATGCGGATTGACCGGATGGTGTATGGAAATTACTTTCACAGCTTTGCGATCGCTTCTGGATGGAAACCTGGACCTAAGCGGCCGTACCTCTTTGTGGATGTTTCCGATATACGGAATCGCCATCTTCATAGTCCCGATCTATTCGCTCATTCAAAAATGGCCCGTTTTTCTTCGCAGTCTGCTGTACGGTGCGCTGATTATGACCACCGAGTTCCTTACCGGCACGCTTCTGACCGCTCTGGGGATATGCCCATGGTGTTACGAAGGGGCAAAATATTCGTTTCATGGTGTGATACGCTTTGACTATTTTCCGCTATGGATGGCAGCCGGCCTTCTGTTTGAACGCCTGCTGTGCAAAAAGGAGCATGCAAAAAAAAACCTTCTTTTATCGTAGAGCACCGCTGTTGTTCAAAAGCATGGTACTGTACAAAAACAGCGCATCGCAATCGGAAAAGTCCACATACTGCCCTACAAACGGACTCTGCACATACCGGATGTCCACAAGCGTGATTTTCTCATAGCCGCTTGCTAAAAGCGGCGCAATGCTGCTGCCGAACGAATCGCGGAACATGACAAGCCGCCTGCCGGAAGCCGCGTCTGGATTCTCAATGGATACAATCGGGGCTGCACCGGATAAAAACATCTCATAGGCATCCTTTCCGGCTGCCTTTTCCATATTGTACAGTTCTCCCTCTTCCGGCGCGCCGTAATCATAGCAGGTCACAATACAGTCGTCGAGAACATCGCTTGTCAGATATAACAGTTCATCCGGCATCCCGCCCAATGCAGACTGATAAAAGTATACGCCGTAGAACGGTTCCTCCAATCTGTTTTCCACATAGGAGTCGTTCAGTCCGGTTCCCATCTCATCGGCAATCCTCTCTGCGACGTCTATGATTTTTTCCTGCCTCCAATGCGTGTCCGTAAAATAGTAGTCCTCTGCGGACAGCAGATCCGTCACTTCTATCTGCTTCATGTACGGAACGGAATCTGCAATATACGAATACAATTCGTCATAATTCATGGACAGATATCCGTTCTCCTTTGCAAGATAATAATTCTTATCCGGCACTATGACAAGGTACGGTTCTATCCCTTCCTGCATAAGATATGTCTCATACAGGTAATCAAATCGTTCTGCCGCATAGTCCAGCATTTGCGTATTCATAGGATATTCCAGCTTGGAAATAGAACCATCCACAACATAATATCCGTTTGCGGTCTTTTTCCCGAACAGCGATAATTCCGCCGTCGCCTTAATGCTTCTTAGGGCGTCCCGAAACGGAAACTGATCCAGAGCATAACTCTCAAACTCTTCCATAAAGTTTCCGTTTCGGATAGTCTCAATCGATAGCTTTGGCGCTTTTGCGAGTTTTCGCCTTTCACTGTCGCTATAATCCCGATCCGGCAGAAAAACGGACGTAAGAAGCATCCCTCCAACCCAGAATGCCATTAAAATGGGTAGTATCCTGTTCTTCATTTTTTCCGTCATATCTCCTCCTCAGAATCTAAAATATAGGAACGGATTAAAAGAGCCGTCCACCAGGTATGCGGTCATCAGAATCATCAGAACAAGCAATGCTGCCGTCTCCAAAAGATTTACTTCCTTTTTTAGATACGCCTGCCGTTTCACACATTCAAAAATCCGCTTCGGCAGCGGCGTTGCCCCAATCATACCTATCATCAGCAGCATGCCGTAATCTCTTACATAAAATACAAACTCATTGCCAATCAGCGGATATCCTCCAAAGCCAAACATAGCGGCGATATAGCCGATCGCCTCGTTCAAATCCGCTGCATTAAAAATCACAAAACTAATCAAAATTCCCAAAAGCACATAAATGTGACTGAATACCTTTGATTTTTTCAGCCATTCCCCGTATACATACTTTTCCAGCAAAAGAAGCACCGCAAACATCATGCCCCATACGATAAAATTCCACGCCGCGCCATGCCAGAAGCCTGTTAAGAACCACACGACCGCAATATTAAAAAGCCACCTCAGCCTGCCGACTCTGTTGCCGCCGAGCGGAATATAGACATAATCCCGGAACCAGCTTCCCAGAGAAATGTGCCATCTTTTCCAGAATTCGGCGATGCTTGCGGAAATATACGGATAATTGAAGTTCTCCATAAATGTAAATCCCAGCATTTTTCCGAGTCCGATTGCCATATCGCTGTAACCGGAAAAATCAAAGTAGATATGAAGCGTGAATGCAACGGCATACAGCCAGAAAAACGCGACCGACTTATCATTCGACGCACGAAAAATCTCACAGAGCTCTCCAAGCGCATTCGCAATTAAAATTTTCTTGCCGAGTCCTAAGACAAACCGCCGGATTCCCTCCGAGATATCGGAAAAATGCAGCTTTCGGTTCAAAAGCTGCATTTCAATATCCGCGTAACGCACAATCGGCCCTGCAATCAGCTGTGGAAACATCGAAACATACGCGGCTAAAATCACGTAATTCTTCTGCGGTTTTACTTCTTTCCGGTAGACGTCGATGGTATAGCTTAAAAGCTGGAACGTATAAAAGCTCACGCCAATCGGGAAAAAGGTTCCGAGCTTGAAATACAAAAGCATGCCGACGCTTGACACTACCGACAGAATCAGAAAAACCTTCGACCATTTCGTCCCTTCCGATTTTCCAATCAACAGACCAGACACATAGCCCAGAATCGTCGCTAAAAACAGCACGAACACAAAGCGGGGCTCGCCCCATCCGTAAAAGATGAGGCTTGCGATTAGCAGTATCATATTTTTCCATTTTTTAGGAGCCGGATAATACAGCAAAAGCGTAACCGGCAAAAAATAATACAAAAATGGTATGCTTGAAAATAGCATAAATTACATATCCTCATCAAGACTTGCCGGACACATGACAAAGAACACTTTATTTCCTGCGCTCTCGGCAGCCATCTCGTCCGCTTCCGTACAGATATTCCATCGAAGATCGCCCTTTGTTTTCAGGTCGCTCATAAACGTCTCTGCATCGGTTCCTTCTTCCAATGTAAAAATATATCCTACAAAAGGTATGGAACCAATCATCGGCCCGAACATGGCGCCTTCCGAAAATCCTGTAATCTCTTCATTGCCGAAGCCGTTTAACAGCCCGGGCTCCACTTCCACCGCGGCGCCGTCAAATGCAATCACTTCATTTGCCAGAAGCGCGTCCGCGATTTCAAGAGCCGTCGCATTCTCATTTGCGTTTACCTGCTCCAGAAAATCCGCCGAAAGAATGGTTCCGACGGTATCTCCTGCTGTCCCGCTTCCTGCAACTTCACTTCCGACAATACTGTCATTTCTGTCTGCATTCTGGTCTGCGGCATTGTCCGCATCACGATTGCCGCAGGCGGACAACGATGCGCCAAGCGCTGCAATAAGCAGCATACTTACAAATTTCTTCATTTTCTGAATCCTCCCTAAGTCCATTTACCATACGATATGGTGTGTTTTCAGTATAACCACTTTTGCCCGAAAATAAAGCTACTCGAACTGCGCGGCGTATAATTTGTAATAAAAAGATTTTTTCTTCATCAGCTCATCATGCGTTCCCTGCTCCACGACGTCGCCATGGTTCAAAACCAGAATTTCATCCGCATTCTGAATCGTTGAAAGCCGGTGCGCAATCACAAAACAGGTCTTATCCTTCATAAGCTCCCGCATCGCCTTCTGAATCTTTCGCTCCGTCTCGGTATCGACGTTCGACGTCGCTTCGTCAAGAATCAGCATTTTGGCGTCATACAGCATTGCGCGCGCGATTGTCAGAAGCTGCTTCTGTCCTTTCGAAATATTACCGCCGTCCTCTGTGATAACCGTATCGTATCCCTTTGGAAGCCGCATGATAAACGAATGTATGCTTGCCGCCTTCGCTGCTGCGACGACCTCCTCCATTGTGGCGTCCTCTTTTCCGTATGCAATATTGTCGAAAATCGTTCCCTTGAACACCCATGTATCCTGAAGCACCATTGCGTATGCGCCCCGAAGGCTCTCTCTGGTATAATTTCTGATATCTCCCTCATCCACCAGAACCGCGCCGTCCTGTACATCATAAAACCGCATCAGCAGGTTGATGATTGTCGTCTTGCCTGCGCCTGTCGGCCCCACAATCGCAATCAGTTTTCCTGCATCCGCCTGCAAATTCAAATCGTGGATAATGGTTTTTCCCTCTTCGTAGCCAAAATATACATGAGAAAGCTCCACGTTTCCTTTTACGTCCCAAAGCATTTTTGCCTCTTTGGCGTCCGCAAGCTCCTCCTCTTCATCCAGTAAGTGAAATACGCGCTCCGCCGCCGATAATGCAGAATACAATTCGTTGATAATATTTGCAATCTCATTGATCGGGCCGGAAAATTTTCTTGAATAGAGCACAAACGCAGAAATCTGCCCGAGCGCAATCACGTCTTTCATATAAAGAATGGATCCGAAAATTGCAATCAGGCACAGTCCCAGATTATTGATTGCATTCACAGACGGCCCCATGGTACATCCATAATATTCCGCTTCATGAAAGGAATCCGCCACCTCGCGGTTGATTCCTTTAAAACGCTCCTGAATCTGATCCTCGTAGGCATACGCCATGATTGTTTTCTGTCCGGACAGCATCTCTTCTGCAAATCCATTCATTTTTCCATAGTTTCTCGATCGTTTGGTAAAAAGAGGCTGCGTGATTTTTCTCATCCTTGCGGTGTAGAATACGGAAAGCGGAATCGTAACAAGCACCGTAAGCGCCAGCAGCGGAGAAATCATAACCATCATAATAAACGCCCCGATTACGGTCACAAAACTTGTCATAATCTGCACAACGTCTGTCGCCAGTGACGTACTGATGACATCGATATCATAGGATACGCGGCTGATGATATCTCCTGCCTGATTCCGGTCGAAAAAGCCCACCGGAAGCCGCATCAGTTTTTCAAACACATCCCTGCGCATCTTGCGTGCAATCCCCTTGCTTACCCAGACCATGATGACATCAATTGCAATGGTAAGGACAGAGGAAACCAGGTAACACCCCAGCATACGGCTCGCATAATAATATACTTTGGAAAAATTTACAAGCCCTTTCCCGGCTGCCGCCTCATTGATTGCGTTTCCTGCAAGAGATGGTCCAAGCAGCGCAAACACATTGCTCGTAAGGCAGAGAAGAAGAACTCCCGCTATCACATAGCGGTATTGTCCGATATAGGAAAGCACTCTTCGAAACGTGCCTCTGGTATCCTTGGGTTTTACGCGGATGGTATCTTTTTTTGCCATGTTCACGCACCTCCCATCTGTGTTTTATAAATCTCCTGATATATCCTGCATCCGTTCATCAGTTCCTCATGTGTGCCATGACCGATGATTGCGCCGTCGTCCATGACCAGTATATCATCCAGCGTCATAATCGAACTGATCCTCTGCGCAATCACAATCGCAGTAGTCGCATGATGGTGCTCCCGGATTGCCTTTCTTAAATCCGCATCCGTCTTATAATCCAGCGCGCTCGAAGAATCATCCAGTATCAGGATATCCGGGTTTGCGACAAGCGCCCTTGCAATAAGCACCCTCTGCTTCTGCCCGCCGCTTAGGTTCGCACCATGTATTTTTGCCTCGTGCAGCAGCCCATCCTCATACTTTTCCATAAATTCCTTCGCTCTCGCGTCCTCGACCGCCGTCTGAATCTGCCCGTCTTCCACAGCTCTTCCGAAAGCTATGTTTTCCCTCAGGGTATCTGCAAAAACCACATCATTCTGGAACACAACGCCGAACATCCGGTGCAGCTCCTTTTTGTCATAGCTTTTTACATTCCTGCCCGCGATATACACCCCGCCTTCCGTCGCATCATAAAAGCGCATGAGCAGATTGATAATGGTCGTTTTCCCAGATCCGGTTGCGCCGATGATTCCGAGAGAATGTCCCTTAGGTATCTTAAAATCAATATCAATCAGACAGTTTTGTCTGGTGTGCCCTGCCAGCGGATCGTCCTTTCCATAGTTAAACGTCACATGATCAAAGCGAATATATTCCTCATCGCAATTTACGTTCTCTGACAATGTGTGTATCGGTTCCAGTTCGTCAGTCATCCGTACCACATGCTCGATTCGGATTGCGGATGCGTTTGCTTTTGACATCATTACAAAAATTCTGCTCAGTCCCATAACGCCCATCAGCATCATGTTAAAGTATGTAAGAAAAGCCAGAATCACACCCGGTTTCGTCACGCCGCTGTTGACCAGATGCGCCCCGACAATCACAACAACCGTCAGTCCGATATTCAAAAGCAATGTAACCAGCGGAACCGGAAGCGCCATGACGGTTGATGCATACACATCCTTCCTCTCCATATCGTCATTCGCTTTTGCGTAGCGCGCTCTCTCATAGCTCTCCTTTGACAACGCCTTTACCACGCGGATTCCGGTAATATTCTCCCTCATAATGCGGACAATCTCATCCAGACTGTTCTGCACCATGTCGTAAAACGGAATGCCTTTTAAGGAAATGCAGACCATAATCGCAATCATAACCGGCGCAATGACGCACAGAATCAGCGCCAGTCTCCACTCCATGGCAAGCGTTACAAGAATTCCTCCGAAGAGCAGAATCGGCGCGCGCACTCCCATCGTCTGCATGGAGCGGATAAAGTTCTGGATATTGTAGGAATCCGACGTAATTCTCGACGTAAGCGAAGGAAGCCCGATCTCATCCACCTGATTTCCGGAGAGATTTAACGTCCTTTCAAACAGCTCGTTCCGAATCTCAAAACTGCTCTCGGCCGCAACCTTAACTGCTCGCCTGTTTGCCGCAATGTTAAACTGCCTTACCAGCACTGCCAGAAGAATCATTACCGCTCCCCACGCCAGAGATTTCCACACCATTTTCGTTGGCACGACTTCATCAATAATATGTTCGAGCACATATGGAATCAGAAGTTCTCCCATACTCGCCAGAAGCTTGATTCCAAATCCGATCAGCATGATATTTATATACTTTTTTAGATAGGAAAAAATAAAACGCATAGTTCAAAAAACCCTCTGTCTAACGATCCCACTTATCGCACAGGGCATTAATCTGATCCGCAAATTTGCCGAGATCCTTATTTGCCATTCCCTTGCACTTCTGTATAACGGCGGCAAGTCTCTGTCCGGCTGCAACAAGGCGCTCAAATACCATACCTGCAGCAGATTTTTCTTTCGCGGATCTCTTCTCCGCCTTTTTCCGGTCTCCCACCGCAACGCACGTGTCGGTAATGAGATCATAGACGTCTCCCGAAAACGGTGCAACGGTGTTGATCTTTGTTTCGTTATATACATGTTCCGCAAAGGAAACTGCCGTACTTTCCTCTCCATGCACGATAAAGATTCTCTTCGGCGTATCGGAAAATGCCTTGATCCACTCGGTCAGATGATCCTTGTCTGCGTGTCCGCTGATACCCGGAAGGTTTACGATTTTTGCCTTCACATCAATTTCTTCGCCAAACAGCTTGACGTTTTTTACACCGTTTAGAAGCTTATTGCCGAGCGTTCCTTCCACCTGATATCCCACAAACAGAATCGTGGAATCCGCCCTCCATAGATTGTGCTTTAAATGGTGTCTGATCCGGCCTGCTTCGCACATTCCCGATGCAGAGATAATTACCTTTGGCGTTTCAATTGTATTGATCATACGGGACTCATCACTGCTGACCGCCACTTTCAGCCCTTGAAAACGAATCGGATTGATTCCCGCTTCCACCAACGCCAATGCCTCCTCCGAGAAGCACTCGGATACGTTCTTATGGAAAATGTTGGTAGCCTCCACCGCCAGCGGACTGTCGATATACACCTCGAAATTTGGAAACTCAGGAAGAAGCTTCTCGGTCTTAATTCTTCTGATATGATACAGCATCTCCTGTGTCCTGCCTACGGCAAATGCCGGAATCACAACGTTTCCGCCGCGCTCAAACGTATCTTTGATTACGTCCGCAAGCAGCTTTGCATAATCCGGCGGCGTCTCATGATTCCGGTTTCCATATGTAGATTCCATGATTACATAATCCGCTTCGTGGATATACTGCGGATCCCGGATCAGCGGCCGGTTCCCGTTCCCGATATCCCCGGAAAACACGAGCTTTTTCGTTGTTCCGTCCTCCGTTACCCACAGTTCAATTGATGCGGAGCCGAGCAGATGTCCCGCATCGACAAAGCGAACCTTTAAATCCTTACAGATTTCCGAAACCGTATCGTAATCCATGGAATGAAAATGCTCCAGAACGCCTGCCGCATCATTTACGTCATAAAGCGGCGTAACCTCAGGCGCTCCCGCTCTTTTTGCCTTCCGATTCTTCCATTCCGCTTCAAATTCCTGAATATGCGCAGAATCCTTCAGCATGATATTACACAGCTCACAGGTTGCCTTCGTAGCATATATCTCCCCACGAAAGCCATGATTGTATAGAAGCGGCAGCAGTCCCGAATGGTCAATATGCGCATGCGTGACAAATACATAATCAATGATAGATGGGTTTACCGGAATTTCCTGATTGACATACAAATCCGGCCCCTGCTCCATCCCGCAGTCAATCAGAATATGCTTCTCCCCAAACGACAGGAAATGACAGCTTCCGGTAACCTCGCGATCCGCTCCTAAAAATTCAATGAACATAGAAAAAACCTCCCTTGTGCAGCATATCTTTTTTGTAACTATTCAGAACCCGCACCTATATATTGTGCCGCCTTGTGAATAACAAAGGATTCTGAATAGTTCCTTGTATTTATCATATGATACCATAACTGGAATGTTTTTACAAAAAAAGCAGAAACATCTGCCGGACAACATTAGTGTTCGATCATATTCTCAATGAATATCCCATAGCCCTTCGCCGGGTCGTTCACAAGAACGTGAGTCACAGCCCCGATGACTTTCTCCTTCTGTATGATCGGGCTTCCGCTCATTCCCTGCACGATACCTCCCGTCTTTTTCAATAAATCTTCATCCGTCACCGTAAAGTGAATCCCTTTATTGCTGTCCTTCGCCTGGTAGTCAATCTCCGTTATTTCAATTTCATATGGTTTTACTTCTCCGTCCACATCAGATAAAATATAAGCTCTGCCGCTTTCAATCTCCTGCTTATATCCGATTTCCAGCAGCGCGTCCGTCTGAGAAAATTCCAGATAATCTTCTTCATCCAGAATGCCGTATATTCCAAGACTGTCATTTCCAATCAGTCTCCCCAGTTGATTCTGTTTTCCGTAATAAATAAGACCTTCCAGCTCGCCGGGCTCCCCCTTTTGTCCTTTCGTAACATCCAGAACCTTTGTATAATATATGCTTCCGTCGGACATGGAAAGCAGCTGTCCCGTCTCTCCGTCCCCGATGCCATGACCAAGCGCCCCGAAATATCCGCTTTCAGAGTAGAACGTCATCGTTCCGATTCCTGCCATATCATCCTTTACCCAGATTCCAAGCATATAGCTGCCCTCCTTAACCTCAACCGCCGACACAAGCACTTTCACATACTCGCCCTTACGGCTTACCGTAACAACCATATCCTCAGTTTCACAGGCATTAATGATATGAATCAAATCTTCTTTTTCATTTATTTCATTATCGTTTACGGCCAGAATGTAATCCCCCGGCATAATCCGGTTTTCCGCCGGCGCACACTTCATTCCGTTTTTATCCTCAATCGTCGTTGTGTCAAGCACCAATACCCCGGAGGTCTGTCCGTATATTCCGATGACGCGCCCGGACACAAACACCGACTGCGACTGTATGACGGACACTTCCATCTTTTTGATTGGAATTACCCCGAACAATTTGCACACAACGGTATATTCTTCTTTTGCCGCTTCTTTCTTCTGTTGTGCAAAAACCTCCTGCTCGTCCTGCACTTTTTCAAATTTTACCGGAACCGAAAAATGCGAGTGGATTTCCTCCCCCTCCTTGATATAGATATGATCCGGAATTGAATTCATAAGCGTTGTATATGCAAAACAAATAAATACCGTCATATATACCCATATTATATTTTTATACAATCTTGCAAAACCCCCGCCGACGGCGGTTCTTCGGTTTTCCTGTAAAAAAAACCGCATACTATCACTCCAAACGTTTTTTTGATAGTATGCGGAAAAATTACTTTTTCATGTAAGCCATTTGCTTCATTTCGCGTGCATTTTGATATACCGTATCCGTAATCTCAACGCCGCCAAGCATTCTTGCAAGCTCGCTCACACTCTCCTCATTGTTTAATTTTTTTATTTCCGAAACCGTAGACTGGTTCATTACCGATTTTTCAATCAGAAAATGCGTGTCTGCCATGGCTGCAATCTGCGGTAAATGTGTAATGCAGATTACCTGATGATTCCTTCCGAGAAGATTCATCTTCTCCGATACCATCTGCGCAGTCCGCCCGCTGATTCCGTTATCGATTTCGTCAAAAATCAGCGTGCCAATCTTGTCGCTGTCTGCCATCACAGTCTTGATGGCAAGCATAATTCTTGATAATTCGCCTCCCGATGCGACCTTTTCAAGCGGTTTTAGCGGTTCTCCCGGATTGGTGGAAATCAGAAATTGCGCATCATCCCATCCGTTTGAAGTATAATCCTGCAGCCTCTCAAAATGCATGGTAAACCGGACGTCCAGAAAATTCAGTTCTTTTAGCGCTTCCACAATGGATGCTGTCAGCAAAACGGCTTCCTGCTGCCGGACTGCTGAAATTTCCTCTGACAATTTCTTTACAATTTTTTCCTGTTTTTCCAGAGAATCCGTCAATCGGGACAGATACGCGTCATAGTCGCGCAGCTGCGCAATCCGCCCATTTTTTTTGCTGCAGGCTTCCAGTACCTCCTCAACGGAACTCCCATATTTGGATTTTAAATGGTTGAGAAGATCCAGACGCTTTTCAATTTCATAGAATTGCTCCCCATCAAAGTCCGCCGAATCCATATATCCGGAGATTTCATGGTTAAAATCGTTTAACAGATTGTCAATCTCTGACAGCTCTTTTTGCATGGACTCTACGGTTTTATCGTACTGCATTACGGATGACAGTTCCCGCACCGCTCTGCCGATCAGCTCGGATGCGTTCTCCATCTCACCGCCGGTTGCGGCATATGCAGTGCTGACGCTTTCCATGATTTTCTTTCCGTTTGAAAAACGTCTGAACTGTTCTTCCAGTTCCTCGTCCTCGCCGACGACAGGATTTGCGTCTTCAATCTCTTTCACTTCATATTCAAGCAGGGATAACTCCCTCTGCTGCTCGTTGGTGTCGATTCTTGCCTCTGTCAGTTCTTCCTTTAATTGCCGGTAAACATGGTACTGTTCCGAAAGCTCGCGTTTCTTATGTTCCAGCTTGTCCTTTGCATACTCATCTAAAATTTCCAAATGTTTTCTCCTGGATAATAGCAGCTGATTCTCATGCTGACCGCAGATGTCAATCAAAAGATCCGCCGCTTCTTTCATCTTTGAGGCCGGAACGGTCTCTCCGTTAATCCTGCCGACACTTCTCTGCTGCGTAATTTTGCGGCTTAGCACAACAAGCCCATCCTCCGGTTCAATCTCCAATTCTTTTAGTTTTTGAATTGTTTTTTCATTTTCCACATAAAAAGCAAGCTCCACCAAAGCCGGTTCGTCGTTTGCGCGAAGCATTTCCTTCGGAACCTTCTCTCCAAGCGCCAGATTCATGGAGCCGATAATTATGGACTTTCCTGCACCGGTCTCCCCGGTCAGGATATTCAATCCCTCGTCCAGCTCCACATCCGCTTCCTGTATCAGAGCGAGATTTTTCACATGCAGATTTTGTAACATACATTCTCCTTCTACTCTCTTTTCGCACGCATCTATTTACTCTTTTCCCAATTTGCGTGTCCGAATGAATTTGCATATTCTGTTGCAGACACGCTTTCGCTCGGGACAGAGTATTTTTATACCGTCATGGTTCAACAATTTTTCGAAGTTTTTTCATAATCAAAACGGTATCGTCCACCGTTTTTACCGCACACATAATGGTATCGTCGCCGGCGATGGATCCGACGATACCGCCGATCTGCATCGCATCCAGTGCGGCCGCAACAGCGCTCGCCATTCCTGAGACAGTCTTGATGACCAGAATGTTCTGCGCCATATCCATGGAGAGAAACCCTTCCTTAAACACGCGGACATACTTCTCGGACATCCGGTCATTTGTCTCCGAAAGTACGCTGTATTTTTGTTTTCCGTTGCTCATCACAACCTTTGTAAGCTTAAGCTCCCTGATATCGCGGGATACCGTTGCCTGCGTAACCTCAAAGCCTTCCCGCATCAGGTAGGCGGACAGTTCTTCCTGCGTTTCTATATCGTAACGCTGGATTAACTCAAGAATTTTTGATTGGCGCTTTGCTTTCATGTTCCACTCCTCTATGTGTAGCTCTCCATTTTTTTACGCAGTATCTCCAAAAAGCTTTTCCTGCTCAATTTACAGATGCTGGTAGTGCTGCCCGCACGCGCAATTACAAATCGCTCGCCGACGTCAAGCTCTGTAATCGCGTCTCCGTCAAAGCTTACGCTTGCATGTTCGTCCCTTTCTGCGCGTCTCGTCCCGATTTCAATTTCGATTTCCGAATCCGGAGCAAGAACAATGCTCTTTGAATTCAGATTATGCGCGTTAATCGGGGTAAGAAGAATCATATCCGCCTTTGGATCTACAATCGGCCCTCCCGCAGACATATTATACCCTGTGGAGCCTGTCGGGGTTGCGACAATGATTCCGTCCGCATGATATGTACTTAAAAACTCTCCGTTTACATACACATGAAGACTTAAAATGGATAGATTCCCGCTGCGATGAATGACAATATCGTTCAGCGCCGCCTTCGCTTCCGCAGGCCTGCCTTTATATCCGGTCAGCATCATGCGCTCTTCCGCCAGATAGTCGTCTCTCATCAGGCAGTCAATCGCAGGAAATACGGTATTTTCCTCCAGCTCGCAAAGATAACCCAGCCTTCCGAGATTCACACCGATCAGAGGTATGTTTAATTCCTTGACTTTTGTTGCGGCCCGGATTAAAGTGCCGTCCCCGCCAAGAACAAGAATACATTCCGTATCCTTTGGAATCTCTTCGATTGGAATATCATGGCTTACGTCCTTTTGAAAATTGCTACGAAGAACTTTTGCGGTTCCGCCTTTTTCTTCGATATAGGCAAAAATTTTGTTTGTTATTTTTAAATCTTCATCCTTAAAGGTATTGGTAATGATAAGAAAATGGCGCATACTTATTTGTCCAGATTTTCATGCGCCGCATCAACTACGGCAGAAATATCGACGGACTCCTCCTTTATGGGTTCTGTTGCTTTCTCAATGTGTACGAGGTACTCTATATTTCCTTCCGGTCCTTTGATTGGCGAATATTCCAGATGGTGCACCGAAAACCCATTCGCTAAGGCAAAACCGACAATGTGCTCCACCACTTCCATATGCACGCTTTTATCCCTGACTACGCCCTTTTTTCCGACCTTTTCCCGGCCGGCCTCAAACTGCGGCTTGATTAAGCATACCATCTGTCCATGGTCTTTTAACAGTTCTCTTGCAGCCGGAAGCACCTTGGTAAGGGAGATAAACGACACGTCAACCGATGCGAAATCGAGCGGTTCTCCGATATCCTGCGGAGTAACATAGCGGATATTTGTCTTTTCCATACAGACAACTCTCGGATCCTGCCTGAGCTTCCACGCAAATTGTCCGTACCCTACGTCCACTGAATATACTTTCTTTGCGCCGTTCTGTAACATGCAGTCGGTAAACCCTCCAGTGGACGCCCCGATATCCATACAGATACAATCGTCCAGCCTGATGTCAAAATGCGTCATTGCCTTCTCAAGCTTGAGTCCTCCGCGGCTGACATATTTTAAGGTATTGCCATGCACTTCAAGCTTGCAGTCATCCGGAAAAACGGAGCCTGCCTTATCTTCTCTGTTGTTATTGACAAACACATTTCCTTCCATGATCATGCTCTTTGCCTTTTCTCTGGAAGGCGCCAATCCTCTCTGAACCAGAAGGATGTCTAAGCGTTCTTTCATAATGCCTCCATGATACGCTTTGTTACGGAATCCGCATCCATTTGCAGAACCTTCTTTAATATGTCCACATTTCCATGTTCGACGAACTGATCCGGAATCGCAATCGGAAGAATGTTCATATCGATTCTCTCGACGGCCAGATACGTCGCGATGTGTTCGCCCATTCCGCCGCTTAACACGTTTTCCTCCATGGTCACGAGAAGTTCATGCTCCGCGGCAAGATTCCGGATTGCTTCGCTGTCGAACGGCTTTGCAAACCGGGCATTGATTACCGTTGCCTCTATCCCGCTCTGCTTTAATTGTTCTGCGGTCTCCATCGCGGTAATTACCATGCTTCCGAGTGCAAACAGCGCAACCCGCGATCCCTTTCTGAGAAGCTCGCTCTTTCCAGGCTCAATCGGTTCGCGGAATTCCTTTAGTCCGTCATAGGCCTCTCCCCTTGGATAACGGACAGCAATCGGCGCATCAAATCCGACCGCAAACTTCATCATATCCGAAAGCTCCCACTTATTTTTCGGAGCCATGACCGTCATGTTCGGAATGGATGATAAATACGAAACATCAAAAATTCCCTGATGCGTCTCTCCGTCGCTTCCGACCAGACCGGCACGATCTATGGCAAAAACCACATGCAGCTTCTGAATGCACACATCATGGAGAATCTGATCGTATCCTCTCTGCAAAAAGGAGGAATACACAACAAACACCGGTATGAGTCCGGCCTTTGCAAGACCTGCCGCGAATGTAACCGCATGCCCTTCCGCAATACCGACGTCAAAAAACCGGTCCGCGTAAACATTGCTGAAGCGCTTCAATCCCGTACCGTCCGCCATCGCAGCCGTAATAGCCACCACGTCTGCATTCCGCTGCCCCATTTTCATCATCACTGTCGCAAATACATCCGTATAGTTTGCCTTTACTCTTGGATTCTTCGGAATTCCGGTCTCAATCTCGAACGCATCCGTTCCATGAAATCGTGCGGGATGGCGCTCCGCCGGAAGATAGCCGCAGCCCTTCTTGGTCAGCACATGAACAAGCACCGGACCGTCCACACGTTTTGCCTCTTCCAGCAATTTACGCATTGCACCCAGATCATTTCCGTCTACCGGCCCAAGATAAATAATCCCCATCTCTTCAAAGAGCATTCCCGGGACAAACAGCTGCTTGATACTGCTCTTGGCATTGCGAATTCCCTTAACTACCTTATCTCCGTATTTCGGAATCTGATTCAGGGAATTCATAACACTCAGTTTTAAATCCCGGTATGCATCTGCCGTTCGAAAACTCGAAAGATACCGGTTCATTCCGCCGACATTTTCGGAGATGGACATGTTGTTGTCATTCAATACAATAATGAGATTGCTCTTTAGCTGCGAAGCATTATTCAGCGCCTCGAAAGCCTCCCCTCCGGTCAAAGCACCGTCTCCGATGATGGAAACGACATAATAGTCTTCGCCGGTCAGTTCTCTCGCCTGCGCATATCCAAGCGCAGCGGAAATCGAAGTAGAGCTGTGCCCCGTATCAAAGCAATCGCAGTCGCTTTCCTTCGCTTTCGGGAAACCGCTCATTCCGCCGTACTTTCTAAGCGTTTCAAAACCGTCTCTTCTGCCGGTCAAAAGCTTGTGCGTGTAGGACTGGTGCCCGACATCCCAGATCAATTTATCCTTCGGCAGATCGAAGCATAGATGAAGCGCCATCGTAAGCTTGATTACTCCGAGATTTGAAGCAAGGTGTCCTCCTGTCTTTGAGATGCTTTCCACGAAAAAGTCCCGTATCTCAGCAGGGAGTTCCGAAAGCTCGCCCGGCGTCAATGTTTTTATATCGTTTTCATGCTTTATTTTATCCAATACCATGTAACAATCCTCTGTTACACCTGATGGTGCGTCCTTTATTTATTTCACGCGGTCGATCAGGAAAAGAATCAGTTCTTTTAAAAATGCACATTCCCGTCCGATGCTCTCCAGCTCTTTTACCGCTTCTTCCGAAAGACGTTTCTCGTCCTCTTTTGCTTTTTGAATTCCTTCAAAGCTTACATACGTCGCCTTGTGATTTTTCTCATCGCTTCCGATTGGTTTTCCCAACACTTCCAGCGTGCCGGTTATATCCAGAATATCATCCTGAATCTGAAAAGCAAGACCGACTTTGGAAGCAACCCGAAGGATTTTTTCAATCTCCTCGTCGTCCGCCCCGCCCAAAATTGCGCCGACGCCCATGGAAGCGCACAGGAGCGCTCCGGTCTTCTTGTCATATATATAATCCAGCTTATCCCGCGTAATTGCAGGCGCATCTTCTCCGTCGGACTCTACATCAACCGACTGCCCGCCGACCATGCCGTACACTCCGGCACATTCCGAAAGCAATGCATACGCCCGGATTACCCGGTCATAAAACGCGTAACCGGTTTCTGCATCGGGCGCTTCTTTTGCCTGCTCCGCTGCCATCCCGAATGCCTTTCCGGCGGTCTCGTAGGCAAAATTCAGCAGTGCATCGCCCGCCAGTACTCCCATAGCCTCCCCGTATACCGCATGAGTGGTAGGCTTTCCCCTCCGGTACATATCATTATCCATTGCCGGCAGATCGTCATGCACCAGAGAATATGTATGAATCATCTCGATTGCCGCCATAAACGGCTCGATAATTTTCCCCTCTCCCTTGAACATATGATAAACCGCTTCCATAAGAATCGGGCGAAGCCGTTTTCCGCCGACACGAATACTGTAATTCATCGCTTCAAGGACGGTCTTTTGAAATCCTGCTTCCTTTGGAAGATATGCTTCGAGCATTTCGTTGATTCGACCGGCCTTCGTTTCCAGTTCCTGTTCCATTCCCATCAGAATTCCTCCAAATCCCCATTAGCGGTTAACACGAGCATCTCTTTCTCCACCGTATCCAGCATCTCGTTTGCAGCTTTAATCTCTCCCAAGCCCTTCTTGTACAGTTCAAAGGATTGATCCAGAGAAACGTCCCCGTCCTCCATTTGGTTTAAAATGTTCTCGATATTGGAAAAACGCTCTTCCAGCGTAATCTTTTCTTCACTCACGCTCAATAACCTCCGAAACTTTTGCAAGTATTTTTCCGTCCGCAAGATGAACGGTAAGCTCATCCTCAATCTGAACGTTTTTGATACTTTTTAATGTTTTTTTGTCATTGCCTTCCACAAAAGCAAATCCCTGACTTAATTTTTTCATCGGAGAACCGGCTTCCAGAGAATTTGCAAGAAGCATAAAACGATGCTTTTTCTCCTTGAAAATCCATTCCATCCGATCCTGCACTTTTTCTTCCATGTCCAATAATCTTCTGCGCTTCTCGTTCAGCTGATTCTGCGGACTAAGATAAAACATTCTGGTTCTAAGGTGTGACAGCCGCTCTCTTTCCAGTCTGCACTTTTCCTGCAGCATGCGGTCCATACGGGCCCGCTTAGCAGATAACTGCTCTGCGACCGCAGCATATTCATACACCGCAAGCTCCGCCGCCGCAGAAGGCGTAGGCGCTCTCATATCGGCAACATAGTCTGCGATTGTCCAATCCGTCTCGTGTCCGACCGCGGAAATAATCGGTGTTCTGCACTCGAAGATTGCTCTGGCGACAATTTCCTCATTAAACGCCCACAAATCCTCGATGGAACCGCCTCCCCGGCCTGCGATTATGAGATCGACGCCCAGCTCATCTAATGCATGTATTCCGTTTACAATGCTTGCTGCAGCGCCTTCCCCCTGTACCAGTGCGGGGTACAGTATCAGCTGGACATACGGATTTCTTCTTGCAGCAATGTTGCGGATGTCCTGCACCGCTGCACCGGTGGGCGCGGTTACAATTCCAAGCCGCCTGATGTATTGCGGAATCGGCTGTTTATAGCCGGCATCAAACATGCCCATCTCTTCGAGTTCTCTCTTTAGAGCCTCGAACTTCAGATAGAGATTACCCTCACCGTCCGGCTCAATCTTCTTCGCGTACATCTGGTAGGTTCCCGTCTTCTCGTACACTTCTATGGAGCCCGTCACAAGAACCTTGTCGCCCTCCTTCATCCCGAAGTTCAGACCGTTTCTGCGGTTTCCGGCGAACATGACCGCGCTGATTGCTCCCTGCTCATCCTTCATCGTAAAATAAATATGTCCGCTCGGATGATATTTGCAGTTTGACACTTCACCCTTTATGCAAATGGAACGGAGCATAAAATCCTGCGCAAACATATTCCTGATATATTGATTGACCTGTCCGACTGAATATACGTTTTTTCTCATACGAATTTTGCTAATACTCCATTCACAAATGACGGTGACTCATCCGTTCCGAATTTCTTTGCAAGCACAACTGCCTCATTGATTGCAACCTTCTCCGGAATATCCTCATCAAACCGGATCTCATATACGGCAAGACGGATGATGCTCAAATCCACTTTACCCATTCTTCCCGTCTTCCAGCCGACGGATTTATCATTGATTTGTTCATCAATCTCGCTCAAATGCGCAATTACTTCCGTCGTCTTCTCTTTTATGTAAGATAAATCTGCTTCTTTCATTCCCTCCAGCTGCTCTTCGAACAATGCCAGCTGGGCGTCCATCTCATCCGCTTCATGGAACTCTACACGAAATAACATTTTAAAAATGTTTTCTCTTAATTCTCTTCTTGTCATACTCTGTACTCCTCTTACATTCATCTGAAGCCTTAACCGACGCTCTCCTAAAAAACGAATGGCGACGATAATAAAGGATGCCCATAGGGCATCCTCAATTATACTACATTTCATAGTTTTTAAAAAGCACTATTTACTGATTCGCCGTATCTACGCTTGCAATTCGAACATTGACAACAGCCACCTTCAGGCCGGTCATGTTCTCAATCGTAGTACTGACTTTCTCCTGTACCTTCTCCGATACTTCCGGAATGTTGAATCCAAACGCGATATTGATAGCAACATCTACCTTTACTTCGCCTTCAATCAACTCAATCTGAATTCCCTTGGAAAGATTCTTCATACCAAGCTTGCTTACGATTTCATTCGTGATATTACCAGCCATTGAGCTGACACCTTCCACCTCCGTTGCGGCAAGACCTGCAATGATTGCCACAACATCGTCGGATACCTTCACCTCTCCCAATTCGTCTGATTTTATTTGAATTGTTTTTCTATTTTCAGCCATGATTTTTTAGCCTCCTTAGGTTTTTCTTTCCTAAAGATTATAGCAGACTTGCTATTCTTTGAAAACCTTTTGATTTATTTATTTATACTGTCTGATGTTTTGAAACAAATACCTGATAAGCATCATTTCCGGAAAGTGTCTTTCCGGCAGTAATATTTACATTCTTATCCGTTATTACATAGGATACTTCTGCGCCCTCGCCGATGACGGTGTCCTGCATCAGCACGCAGTTCTTTACTTTTGCGCCTTTTCCAATCTTAACGCCTCGGAACAGAATACTGTTCTCTACCTCGCCCTCAATCACACAGCCGTCGGCAACAAGTACATTCTTCGCCTTGGCTCCGCGGATATATCTGGTAGGGTTATCGTCTCGAATCTTGGTATAAATCTGATTCCCGCTGAAAAGCGCGTCTAAGTTCTCTTCTTCGAGGAGCTTCATATTCTCTCTGAAGTAATCGTTCATATCGAAAATCTTAGCTACATAGCCGTCATACCTGTAAGCATGGATTTTCAAAAGAGAGATCTGCGGCGCCATGACGTCCCGCAGGAAATACGTATATCCATGAATATACGCCTCGTCAATTAAATCGATGAGCAGTGCTCTCTCCAGAATATAAATATTCAACCCAAGATTTACAATGCCGTTTTCCTTGGAATTGATGTTTACCTTCGTGACGCGGTCGTCTTCATCAATCTGGAAATTATAGATAAACTCGCGATTTGCTGTGTTATATCCCTTGAAAGAATCCGGTATCTCGCTCTTATGATACACGACCGTTATGTCCGCTTTCGACTTCACATGTGCCTCAATCAGCGCATTAAAATCAAAATTGACCGCCATATTGGAATCGGAAAGAACCACATATTTCTCCGTCTGGGTGCCGAGGAATCCCTTGATACTTTCCAACGCCTCAATCCATCCATTGTACATCTTCACTGCAGACTTCTGCGCATATGGAGGAAAGATATTCAGCCCGCCCTTTTTCCTTGCCAGATCCCACTCGCGTCCCGATCCGAGATGATCCATCAGAGAATGGTAATTCTGGCGGACTAAAAGTGAAATATTGCTGATTCCACAGTGCACCATGCTGGAAATCATAAAATCGCAAAGACGATATCTGCCTGCAAAAGGAATCGAAGCCATTGCCCGTTCGGAAACAAGCTCAGGTACCAAAGAGTCATAACTGTTTGGGAAGATAATGCCCAACGCTTCATTCTTAGAATCTGCCATTATTGTCTCCCTCCTTCTTCCACATCATCATAAATCATCGCATTCGGCCCGATGACTGCATTTGCGCCGATCTTAACATGTGATGCAATTGTAGCGACATTGCTGTTGTCGGCAGCATTCTCCGGTATCTCCCCGATCACTACATTTTCCCCGATTTCAACCTTTTCAGCTATAATTGCATGGCGTACCTTTGCACCGGCTTTAATCGTAGTGTTACCCATGACGACGGAGTCCACCACCTCTGCACCCGGCTCTACGGTAACACCGGAAAACAGAATGGAATGCTTTACATTTCCCATAATGTTGCAGCCATCCGTAATCATTGAATCCTCGACAACCGCGTCTCCGCTGATCCGGTGTCCGGTCATACCGCTGTTACGGCTGTATACTTTCCACTTTTCATCGAACAGATTGATACCGCTGTGTTCTGGATCGAGAACTTCCATATTCGCTTCCCAGAGAGAGGAAATCGTTCCGACGTCCTTCCAGTATCCGTCAAAACGGTACGCAAACATATTGCGGTTATCACGAAGGAGATTCGGAATAATATTTTTACCGAAATCATTCTCCGAATTCGGATCCGCCTCGTCTTCCATCAGATACTTCTTTAAAATATCCCAGTTGAAAATATATATTCCCATGGAGGCAAGATTGGACTTCGGCTCCTTCGGCTTCTCCTGAAATTCCGTAATCTTATCATTCTCATCGGTTACCATAAGACCGAATCGGGACGCCTCTTCCCATGGAACTTCCATAACTGCAACAGAAAATTCCGCACCCTTCTCTTTATGGAAACGCAAAAATTCGCTGTAATCCTGCTTACAGATCTGGTCTCCTGAGAGAATAATCACATACTTAGGATCATATCTCTCAATAAACGATATGTTCTGATAAATTGCGTTCGCGGTTCCCTTATACCAGTCGGAACCTGACGCCTTCTGATACGGTGGAAGCACATGTACGCCGCCATACAAACGGTCAAGATCCCAAGGCTGTCCGTTTCCAATGTACTCATTCAAAACAAATGGCTGGTACTGCGTCAGAATACCAACCGTATCTATTCCTGAATTTACACAATTCGAAAGCGGAAAATCAATGATACGGTACTTTCCGCCAAAAGGAACAGCAGGTTTAGCAAGTTTCTGTGTCAATGCATATAGTCTGGAGCCCTGTCCACCGGCCAAAAGCATTGCTACAATCTCTTTTGCCATAAAAAAACCCCCTTTGTAGTTAAAATTTGGTACTTTTTACTTATGATTTCATCCTACCATACATTTAATTTGTTGTAAAATGATAATTTGGATTTTTCGAAAATTTTTTCATTTCCGTAACTATTCAGAACCCTCGCCTTCCTGCGGTGCTACTTCGCATAAATTTCATCCGTATTGATAAATTCAAACGGAGTCTGCTGATACACGTAGTAGTTTAACCAGTTTGCATATAAAATATTTCCATGACTTCTCCATTGCAAAAGCGGTTTTTCCTCCGCGTTATCATTCGGGTAATAATTTACCGGCAGTTCAATCGGAAGATTCTTTTCCAAATCCCTCTTGTATTCTTTGTCCAGAGTCAGACGGTCATACTCCGGATGTCCCATCACAAAAATCTGGCGGCCTTCCTTCTCAATCACAAGGAAAACGCCCGCTTCTTTTGATTCGGCCAGAATTGTAAGCTCCGGATGCTCCATGATATCCTCCTTACGAATCTCGGTATGTCTGGAATGCGGCGCATAAAAATAATCGTCAAAGCCTCTTACCAGAGGAACCTTCCGGTTCATTACCCGATGTCCGTATATGCCGAACATTTTCTTTTGGAGCGGGTACTTATTTATGCCGTAATGATAGTACAGCCCCGCCTGCGCGCCCCAGCACAAATGAAGAGTTGACGTCACATGCGTCTTTGTCCACTCCATGATTTCAGTGAGTTCCGCCCAATAGTCCACCTCTTCATATTCCATCTGCTCCACCGGCGCACCCGTAATAATAAATCCGTCAAAATTGCGGTTCTTCACTTCCGCGAAGGACTGATAAAATTTGTTCAGATGGCTCATGGAGGTATGCGTCGATTCATGGGTTGAAGCAGCTACAAAGGTTACATTTACCTGAAGCGGCGTATTGGATAACGAACGAAGAATCTGAAGCTCTGTATCTTCCTTTAACGGCATAAGATTTAAGATTGCAATATCCAGCATACGAATATCCTGATGCATTGCACGATTCTCGTCCATCACAAATATATTTTCCCGCTCTAAAATCTCTTTTGCAGGCAATTCATTCTGTGTCTTAATTGGCATAACTTAATCCTCTCCTTCAATCATCCGAAGTAATTCTTCCTCTGTAATAATCTGAATTCCAAGCTCCTGTGCCTTTGCAAGCTTCGATCCCGCAGCCTCGCCCGCCACGAGAAGGTCCGTCTTTTTGCTTACGCTTCCGGTACATTTACCGCCGTTGTTCGAAATCAGCTCCTCTACTTCTTTTCTGCCGAGTGTAGGGAGCGTTCCGGTCACGACAATGGTAAGGCCGGCAAGCTTATCGGAAGCGCCCTCCGCCTGACGGGCGCTCACATTCACGCCCAGTTCCTCCAGATTCTTTAATATTCTCCTGTTGTTCTCATCCAGGTAATAATCCTTGATTGCCCTCGCCGTTATTTCTCCGACGTCCGGCAGATTCTTTAACTCTTCGACGTCCGCATCCGCAAGCTGCCACAGATTCCCGTAATGCTTCATAATCTCTTTTGCGGAAACCTTTCCGACGTTTCGGATTGCAAGCCCGGTCAGAAGCTTATACGCGTCATTTTCCTTTGATTCCTCGATTGCGGCGAGAATCCTGTCTGTGTTTTTCTCTTTTCCCATGACGCCCTGCGCTATCAGCGCGTCCCTATGCTCATGCAGCCGGTAAATATCCGAAACATCCTTGATATATCCAAGTTCCACCAGACTTTCCACATACTTTTCGCCGAAGTTCTTAATGTCCATCGCATCCTTTCCGGCGAAATATGATATGGTCCGCTTCAACTGCGCCGGGCAGGACGGATTGAAGCAGTAAATGTCACAGGTATCCTCATCCTTGTATAAATGCTGTCCGCATACCGGGCAGACCGTCGGTGCCACATACTCCTTTTGTGCTCTCTGCGTCACGCGCACGATAGCGGGAATGATTTCCCCCTGCTTTCTGCAGATTGCCCTGCAGCCTTCGGAAACGCCTAATTTCTGGATAAAATCGGCGTTGTGAAGCGTCGCCTTCTGCACGCTGGTACCGCACAGCCGGACCGGTTCCCGAAAGATTGCGCGGAACGTCATTTTTCCGGTTCTGCCGACATTCACTTCAATCTCCTCAATAACCACTTCTTTTTCTTCCGGCGGATATTTGTATGCAATGTGGCCCGCGGAATATTTGCTTCCGGCCGGAAAATCATTCCGGTACGCGATATTATCAATCTTGATAACCGCACCGTCGATGTCAAACGACAGCTCGCCTCTCGATTCGCCGATTGCATCAATTTCCGCTAAAATTTCATCTGCATTGCTGCATAGCCTGTGCGGGACAACCGCAGCGCCTTTCTCTTGCAGGAATTCCAGTCCTTTGACATGCGACTCCATCAGATCAACGCCGTTTCCGTTTGCATCCTGAACATTGAACACAAACATTTTTAATCTGCGCTCCTTCACGACGGCGGAATCCAGCTGTCTGAGTGTTCCTGCCGCAAGATTTCTCGGATTCGCTGCAGGTTTTTTCCCTGCATTTTCCTGCATTTCATTGAAACGATCAAAATCCTCATGGGACATGTACACCTCGCCGCGGAGTTCTACATATCCCGGTACATCTATCGCTTTCTGTACATCAGGAATGACCAGTGCATTTGCGGTAACGTCCTCTCCCACCAGCCCGTTTCCACGAGTCTCCGCCAGTATCAGTTTTCCGTCCTGATACCGGAGGCTCATACTAAGTCCGTCGATTTTTTTCTCGACGGAAAACCTTGCATCCGGATGAAGCGTTTTAACCTCGTTTACCCAGCTGACCACTTCCTCTTTCGAAAATACGTCCTGTATACTAAGCATCGGTACGTTGTGCGCCACCTCAACTCCCGCCTCGCGCTTCGTTGTTCCTCCGATTTTCTGTGTGGGAGAATCCGGCGATATCCAATCAGGATGTTCCTTTTCCATCTCCTTTAGGCTTAGCATCAACTGATCGTATTCATAATCCGTAATCTCCGGTTCGTCCTGATTATAGTAGCGATCCATGTGGTAATTGATCTGACGAATTAACTGTTCGTATTGACTTCTTTCCTTATTCTTCATATACATACACCCTTACTTTTTCTCTTTCCTTCTATTTTCTCTCGCTGCGTTTCGTATCTTCTCAGAATCATTTGAAGAATTTCTGATCAGAGCAAGCAGCTTCCGATATTCCTCTTTGGTAACCTGCCGGTATTCTCCTGTTTGAAGTTCTCCGAGTTCAATGTTCATAATGCGGACCCTCACCAGCTTCTCCACACGATATCCGAAATATTCACACATCCGGCGGATTTGTCTGTTCAAGCCCTGCGTGAGAATGATTTTAAAGGTTCGATTCGACAGCTTCTTCACATGACATTTCCGGGTTGTCGTATTTAACTCGGTCAATGGCACACCGCCGGCCATTCCTCTGAGAAATGAATCCGAAACCGGCCGATTTACCGTAACGATATATTCCTTCTCGTGCATGTTTGCGGCACGCATCATCTTATTCACAATGTCACCGTTGTTCGTAAGAAGAATCAGCCCCTCGGAATCCTTATCCAGTCTCCCGACCGGATACACCCGCTTCGGATAATTGATATAATCTATAATGTTATTCTTTTCCCGCTTCTCTGCTGTACACACAATCCCAACCGGCTTATTCATTGCAAGCAGAACCATCTCTTCCTCTTTTTGGACGACAGCGCCATTGACATACACCGTCTGTCCGGGCGCCACCTTATCTCCGGCGCCCGCAATCCGGCCGTCAATCGTCACTTCGCCGGCCTCGATTTTCTTGTCTGCTTCCCTTCTGGAACACACGCCCGCTTCACTCAAAAATTTGTTTATTCGAACCAGATTTTCTTCCATAATTTTTCCATTCGTCAATTTTATATGAGAAAAACGGAGACTTATTTAAAGTCTCCGTACATATCCGTTTCAGGAAATTGATTATTCTACAAAGTCTTCCACATACTCGGCAGTTACATAACCCATAACTCCGTTGAAATCAATTTGTACCCAGTCTCCCTCTTCTCCAACCTTCGTATAAACAGATCCACCAGAAGCTTTTCCAAGTCTTGTCGATTCAGCCGACGGCTCTTGTCTGACATTAACCGAACTCTCCGCAGTAATTCTAACCTTTGTAGTTACATTTTCCTGTGAATGGTCTTCTTCAGGCGCCGGTTCCTCTGTCGCTGTCTCAGTTCCTTCTATGTTCTCCGTTGCCGGTTCCTCTCCTGCGGCTTCCCCCTGTTCCTGTGCGAGAATAGAATTCTTCCACTCCTCAACCGCCATTGGGAACGTAGTGCTTAACATATTGACAAGATTCGCATCCGACGAGAGCGCGGCCTGATATCTTTCCTGTACATCCAGACGCATCGCCTGCACGTCCTCCTGCTGTCCATATAGTACATAGACAGAATAGATTTCCGAGTTCATTTCCTCCTCCATTCGTTCTCTGTTGTATGCACTGTACAAATTATTGATATAGAAATTGCCGTTCTCGTCCGTCTCCACATAGAAAAACTCAAGTCCCGGAGCAACCGTCTCTACATCATAGAATTTCAACTCGTAATATGCTGAAACAAGGTATGAGCCCTCGGTCAGACCACGCTTTGTATAGCAGACGATGTTCTGATAGTTTTCAAAATACTGGCTGCATACGCCGATATAGCTCTTTTCTTTATCAGAAATCGGATATGCATAATTTTCCATTTCATCCACATTTCCGGATGCGTAGGCAGCAAAATAATTGTTGATTAACGTATTCAGCTGTTCATATGCATCCTGTTCGAATTGTGAGTCAAAAACAAAGTTCGCAGCGGATGGCAATTCCGTCTGTGTCTCTGACTCAATCTCTGTCTGCGCCTCCGTACTGTCCTTTTCTTTGCTATTCGGTCCGGTACATTTAGAAAGGACAAGAATAAGCACAATCATAAGTCCTGCAGCGGCAAAGTATCGCCAATAGTTCACAAAGAACGTCTTAATCTTTTCTTTATCCACCTTTGCGCTGACGCTTTTTCCCAGATTTGCGAACCACGCTGCTGCTTTATTTAAAAAATCCTTCATATTATCCTCCAGTATATGTAACCGAACGCCGGTTCATCCGGCGTATCCGAAAGAACCTGCCGCAGGCAGCTTCTTAATATGATCCGGTCTTGTACAAAATCATTCATCCTAATTTAACACAAAAGCGTTCTTACGTCAATGGTTTCTTGGCCCCGGGTAATCTAAAAAAGCATGGCAGCTGTCAAAAGCAGCCGCCATGCCACATAAGCGAAACCGATTTACTTGTCCAATTCGGCGTAGCGTGAGAAAACTTTATCCTCGCCGCACACCAGCTTTGTACCGTCTTCCTCAAAAACAATATAGTCCCCTTCCTTAATAAATGTACGTCCTCTCCGGTTTGTAATATAAGGACATACAATCATACCCCCTCTCTCGACCTGAACAAGGTCTCTGCTATCGACGTTGTTCTTCGTAATGACATCTGAATACAATTCAAATCCATCCTCGAGAGAAGAGTATTGTTCATACTTTACCACATCTACTTTCATTGGCGTTCTGACACATTTCATCTCGTTTCCCCCTCTCCTTTTTTCCCACATACATTTCAATTACAATTTAAAGAACTTTATTGCCTCCTCAAGCATTTCAGCCTTGCCCTTGACATCAACCGCCTGCTGGGCTACCAGATTGATTGTTGCGGTAAGCTCCTGAATAGAAGCGGTTGTCTCTTCTGTGCTGGCTGCATTTTGCTGAGAAATTGCACTTAAGCTGGAGATAATATCAATTACACCGGATCTGGATGCATCGCAATCTTTTGCTTGTCCGTCAACCATTCCGCTCTGGCTTCGTGTATTCTGAATACCGGTAGTTACATTTATAAATTCATTCTGCGTGCTCTTCAGATTCTCCTGCTGCTCCTGCAAGTGCTTGTTAACTTCTTCCATTTTCTCAATGGAACGTTTCGAATCTGATACCAGAGTATCAAGAATTCCCTCAATCTTTTTTGCGGATTCGCTTGATTGATCTGCAAGAGAAGAAATCTCATTTGCAACAACAGCAAATCCTCTTCCGGCGTCTCCTGCTCTCGCAGCTTCAATGGAAGCATTCAGTGACAAAAGATTTGTTTGGTCTGCAATTGCAGTAATCAGACTTACCGCACTTGAAATCTCTGCTACGGAACGGTCTGTTGCTTCCACGTTCTGTGCAACAACCTGAATCGCCTCAACCGTCTTTGAATTCGACTCGTCGAGCGCATTGATAATAGCCATAGCCTTGCGGCCTGCGGAATCCATACCATTTGCCACGCCATCAAGCTCGGTAATACCGCCGACGATACCTTCGATCTTTCCTCCCATGTCGACCACTTTTTCCGTTGCCTGCTCAATATCGGAAGCCATGGAAACAGCACCTTTTGACATTTCCTCAACAGCATGTGAGATATCCTCGGCATTGGTCGATGTATTTGCAGCTACCGTCTGTAATTCATTTCCGTTCTTAAGAAGATCGCTTGCAGCCTGCTGTACCTTCTCCACAATATCCTGCAGATTTGCCGACAGCTTCTTGCGCGACTGAATAATCGAATCAATCTCCGTTATACCGCTCTTTGCTACCTTAAACGGCTTTAATTCGCCATCTGCCAGAAGCTGTAAATTCTTATCAATAATAAAGAGCGGCTCCTTAATCTTTCTGGCAATAATGATAACAATAACCGCACAGACAGCCACAATGATTGCGGCAAACAGTATCAGTTTGTTTACGGTAGCAGTAATCTGGCTTCGCACAACCGCCGTCTCTTTACCTGCAAATGCCATACCAATTATATTTCCTGCTTCATCTTCGACCGGAAGATAAAACACATAATATTTCTGCCCATTAATTACAACATCTTCCTGACTGTATTCGTTTCCGGCAGACACTTCCGCCCAGATAACCGGATCCGCTTTCGTGCCTTCATTTCTTCCTGTCGGATTACTTTCGTCTTTAATTGAAGTAATGTACCGGACATCCTCCAGAAAAAGTGTAAGCTGTACGTCATCATCCAATAAACCATCAACGTAATCATGCTCATAAGCCGGCATATGGTCCTCTGAATAAAGGATATCCCACTCATAATAATCCTTTAATCCTTCAGCCGCGATACGGAGCTCTGCAGCAACAGAATTTTCTAAGGAATCCTGCAATGTCTTACATCCGATAAGCGCTATGACAATTGCTGCAAAAACTGTAGGAATAATAGCTGTCATTAATAGTGTTGCCATCATTGATATCGTTTTCTTTTTCTTTTGCTCCATTTGATTATCCCCTTCAATTCATCCAATCGTCTTTTGTTCCATAAAAAAGAACTTCTCATTGGTTTTTATCATATAAATATTAACATACCCTCATTTGGAAATCAATACATAAGTACCAGAAAAAGTGTGTCAGACAGGCATAGCTTCCACGAAAACGGCCCGCTTATTATGACACATTGACTTCCAATGAAAAGAGCCTCTCTATGGTCTTTAAATACCGTTCTCCATAGCCGGCGGCCACCAGCATCGGTGCATAAGCGTCTCTTCCGCTGATAGTCATCATGTACGGATAATCCTTGAAATGTCCGGTGTACAATTGCACAAAATCAAGAATTCCCCTCTGAATCTCGCAGATTCCGGTCTGATTATCGTCAGTTCTCCCGAAGCGCAGCGATATGCCGATATCTTCTATGTACACATCCTTTTCCAGACTTGTGTTCCCCTGATAAAAACCGATAAAGTTCGGCGCAGGCGAAGAAAGCAAAAGCTCCCAGAAAATATTGTACCCCTTGTTTGGATCATGTTTTTTCCAAATCTCACGATTCATACGCTGCGAATACAGATAGGACACCAGTTTTCCGTTCTGCAGATAACTTTCCGATGCGTTCGGCTCGTAATTGGAAGCCGTATTGGTTCCTGCGACAATGCCGTTTAAGGTACAGCCAAGCCTCCACTCCTTTTCAATCAGATGCGAGAGAACCATCGCGCCGGACCCCGCCCATCCGATATCTACTGCCACAGCCTTCTTACTGTCTCCAAGAATATGTTCAAAATATTTCTTTGCAGCCAATTCCTGTTCTTTATATATGGAAGAAATCCGCTCGGTTTTCGTGCACAAATACCGCTTTACCGTCTGAACGTTCTGATCGGTAAGCAAGGTTTCCGAAGTCACTCGAATCTTTGTTTTCTTTTCCTCCTCGTCAATATCCTCATAGGTTTCCATTCCATCCAACAATTCGGTCAGCTCCATGGAAGAAAATATTTTTTTCATAGGGATTTCCTGATTGACCTTGTGATACAGAAAACGGCGGAAAAAATCATACCGGTCAAACCAAAATTCCAGCTTGGTAGCAGCCATTCTTGACCAGTAAACGTATTCCGTTGTGTCTCCCGGAAAGAGGAAATCGTAGACCTGCTTTAATATGTCTCCATCCCTCGACAAAAACAGAATTTTATCAATCCCATTCTTCACGCAATAATCATGGATAAAATTGCAATATCCTAAAACAAACAAGCCGCCGTAAATAAAACCATACTCATACGCAAACGTGTATGGGTAATCCTGCTTTTGAAACATTTTTCCGCAATACAGATAATTATTTACAATTCCGCGGTATGCCCCGCCGATAATGACAGACATGTCATACGGCCGGTAGGATAAGGACATGCGGTTCACATTCGGATAGTGCAATGCGGCAAACCCCGCTTTCCTTGCCATCTTCACATCGGACGTCTCATTATCCCCCACGTGAATGATTTTTGTTTCCTCACTGAAATTCCTTTTCGCGATTTCAAAAAGTAAACCGTTCCCCTTATTTTTTCCATACTCACAGGACACATAGATTTTTTCAAAATGCCCATATCCATTGCGACGAAGCAGATTGGTCAGCATCTCCTGCGACAGATACATATCCGAAATGACCATCAGGCGCTTCCCTAGTTTTTCCAGCTGCAAAAAAACTTCTTTCATAAACGGATTTGCATAACACAAGGATAATTCGAGTTTTTCCTCGAGAGCAATCCCCTCCGACGCCGGAATTCCGATATCCTCCTCCATCCGCTTCCAGATATCCGAAAGCGTAACCTCATAGCTTCCGTTTTTCCTATACGCCGCCTGTCTGCACTCCCACTCCTTTGCGATGCGAAGATCATGGAAATTCAAGTTTCCCACCTCCATGCCAAGTATATAAAACAAATCCGTCGGCTCCGAGAACGGCCGGAAAATCAGCGTATCAAAGATATCAAAGGAAATTACGTCGTATTGCTTTAACTTTTCTACAAAATCATCCGCCGACAAACTGCCGGACCGGGCGGACTCGGGATGTGAAAGATCCAGCCGCTTCTGCTCATAGATTTCCGCCTCCTTTTTTTCTCCCAGAAAGCGGCAGAATAATATGTAGAATGCAAAGTTCAGCCACAGAAGATAACACCAGGAAAAAATTTTCCTGATTCCGTTCGTACCGTCATGCATTTTATGATATCGTTCTGAAATTCCGGTCTGTCTGTTCACTAAAAATTGATAGATTTTCTGTCGTGATAGCATTTGTGTCAATTCCTTCCTGATTTGCGCCATACCAGAAGCAGGTATCATAGGGCAATCCATTGTATAAAATTATATCATTTTTCTCGTACTTCGGGAATGTTGTTTTCCAAAATTTTCCTCATATAAAAATTTTTTTGGGTTTTTTATCGTTTTTATATTGCATTTTGCCATCTTGCTTTTTTCTCCTCTTTGCGTTATTCTAACCTTACAAATCAATCAGTTGTGCGCAGATAACTGATTTCCGCTTGGACAATTCAC
>CAZTKM010000027.1:0-37906 GCA_964614035.1 uncultured Lachnobacterium sp. | reverse complement strand
CAGTAACCACAAGGGGTTGCTGGATTTATTTCAGATATTTACTTCAAAACTCAGGAGGTTTAGCACTTCTTCATATGTCAGCATTTGCATGTCTCCTGTCTGATAGATGTATGGTTCCTTTTTGTGATTACACACGAATTATTTTACCAAAAATTTGTATTTTTGTATACAATTTACGTTGAAAGAACATTGACAAATAGGGAAATTATGATATTATAACAAAAGATAAACGAAAGCTAAATGTAAGTTAAGTGAGAGAGAATCGTTTTGTTGGTACAATGAGGTGCAAAGTTAGCATGAGCGCCTTTTTTTATTTAACTTTCACACTTTAACAAGACAAAGAGAGACAGGGGTAAAGTAATGGGTAAGTATGTTGTAAAAAGAGTATTGCTTGCAATTCTTACGGTAATCGTTATTAGCATGATTACTTTTTTCGCCATGAATGCAATTCCGGGCGGACCGTTTAATAAAGAGAAGGCATCCAGCCCGTCCGTAATTGCGGCATTGGAGGCAAGGTACAATCTGGATAAGCCGGTTCCGCAGCAGTATGTCCTTTATATGAAGAATTTATTGCATGGAGAGTTTGGCGTTAGTTTAAAGAACGGTCGGGATATTTCCGCCATTATTGGGGAAAGCTTTCCGATATCGGCAAAGCTGGGAATTCTTGCAGCGGTTTTTGCCATTATCGCGGGAATTATTCTCGGTTCAACCGCGGCACTGATGAGAAACAAATGGCCGGACCGGGTAATCGTATTTTTCATTACGTTGATTACTGCGATGCCGTCGTTCGTCGTCGCGACGCTGCTTTTGTACTTTTTCTGTATGAAGCTTGGATGGGTTTCCGCATTCAATGCAGGAAGCAATATGGTTGTTCTTCCGGTTATTGCGCTTTCGATGTCGCCGATGGCATATATCACACGTCTCACAAAGACATCTATGCTGGATGCCCTGGGACAGGATTACATCCGTACGGCAAAGGCGAAGGGCGTATCTCCGATTAAGGTAATTTTCGTCCATGGACTTCGTAATGCTTTGATTCCGGTTATTACATACGTCGGTCCGATGATTGCCGGTATTCTTACCGGCTCCATGGTTGTTGAGAGCATTTTCAACATTGGGGGACTCGGATCGAAGTTTGTCAGCGCAATTACAAACCGCGACTATACGCTGATTATGGCAACGACCATTTTCCTTGCGGTCATTATGGTAATTGCTAATCTGATTACAGATATTGTTTATAAAGTGATTGATCCGCGTATTGAACTTGACTAGGAGGAGACGAACATGAGAGACAATTTAAAAAGAGCGCCTTTCTCTGCACAGATTGATTTGAGCAAGTTTAACATGCAGGACTTTTCAAAGGCGACGGAAGAAGAGAAAAAACAGCAGGATGTCATGGGCGAGTCCACGACGTTCTTTAAGGACGGTATGAGAAGACTCCGCAAGAATCCGCTTGCGATGGGTTCTATCGTAGTCCTCATTCTGATTGTATTGATCATTTTGTTTGCACCAAAGGTTGTCCCTTACGGATATGCGGACATCGTTAAGGGCTCGAGCAATCTGGGACCTTTTGAGTACAGCAAAACAGAACTTGCAAAGATGGAGAAGGGAGAGAGTGTGTTCCCTCATATCTTCGGAACCGATTCACTTGGACGTGATTATTTTATTCGTGTGGTATATGGCGCGCGGGTTTCGCTTGGCGTCGGTATTTTTGCATCACTTCTTGTCCTTGTAATCGGAATGCTTTACGGTTCTGTTTCCGGATACCTTGGCGGCAAGGTTGATATGGTAATGATGCGTATCGTTGATATCATCTATTCCTTACCGGATATGCTGATGATTATTCTTCTTGCCGTCGTATTGAACGAGACCTTGCAGCCGTTAATTGCGGGAACCGTTCTTGCAAAGCTTGGCGTCAACATGATTGCGCTGTTCATTGTGTTTGGCCTGTTATACTGGGTTGGAATGGCGCGGCTGATTCGCGGGCAGATTCTTTCGATTAAGCAGAACGAGTATGTGCTTGCGGCAAAATGTATCGGAACATCAACGCCAAGAATTATCCGCAAACATATTTTGCCGAATTGTCTGTCCGTAATTATTATTACGACGGCGCTGCAGATTCCATCGGCTATTTTTACGGAGAGCTACCTTTCATTCGTCGGACTTGGCGTCTCCGCTCCTATGCCTTCGCTTGGTTCTCTGGCTAATGAGGCAAGAAGCGGGCTGCAGACATATCCGTCGAGACTTCTGTTTCCGGCTATGGCAATCTGTCTGATCGTATTGGCATTAAATCTTTTGGGCGATGGTCTTCGTGATGCATTTGATCCGAAGCTTTCAAGATAAGGGGTGAGCAGCATGGAGAATTATAAGTACATTTTAGAGGTACAGGATCTGCATACGACCTTTAAGACAGATAACGGAGAAGTTCATGCGGTAAACGGCATCAACTTTAATCTGGAGCCGGGAAAGACTCTTGGCATAGTAGGAGAGTCCGGTTCGGGAAAATCCGTTACCGCATACTCCGTTATGCAGATTCTGGCGGATAACGGCGTCATTTCCGGCGGAAAAGTCCTCTATAAGGGCGAGGATATTGTACAGTGGGATAAGAAGAAAATGTCGGAGTTCCGCGGAAAATGCTGTTCCATTATCTTTCAGGATCCGATGACATCCTTAAATCCGGTATATACCGTCGGTTACCAGCTGGAAGAGGCGATTCTGCTTCATACCAACCGCACAAAGAAGGAAGCGAAGGAGCGCGCGGTCGAGATGCTTACTCTGGTCGGTGTAAATGAGCCGGAGAAGAGAGTAAAGCAGTATCCGCATGAGCTTTCCGGCGGTATGCGGCAGCGTGTGATGATTGCGATGGCGCTGGCCTGCGAACCGGATATTCTGATAGCTGACGAGCCGACAACCGCGCTCGATGTAACGATTCAGGCGCAGATTCTGGAGCTTATGCAGGAACTTCAGAAAAAGCTCGGAATGGCAATTATCATGGTTACGCATGATCTTGGCGTCATCGCTTCCATGTGTGATGAAATTATCGTTATGTACGGAGGACGCGTATGCGAGCGCGGTTCTGCGGATGATATTTTCTATCGCCCTGCACATGAATATACAAAGGGACTTTTACGCTCGATTCCTACAGCTTCAAACAGCAAGGAACGTCTGGTTCCGATTGGGGGAACGCCAATCAACCTTTTGAATATGCCGAAGGGCTGTGCGTTCTGTCCGCGCTGCGACGAGGCAATGAAGATTTGCCTTTCCGAGGTTCCGGAAGAAATCCGCGTTGGCGAAGGACATCTGGCTGCCTGCTGGATGAATATAAAGAACATGTGCGAGGAGGGAAGTGCAGATGAGTAATGAAAAGGAATACGTTTTAAAGGTAGATCATCTAAAACAGTATTTCCCGATTCGAAACGGATTTAAGACCATACCCCTTAAAGCGGTTGACGATGTCTCGTTTGCAATCAAACCGGGGGAGACGCTTGGTCTGGTAGGAGAGTCCGGATGCGGAAAGACGACGGTCGGGCGAACGCTTCTTCGTCTGTATCAGCCGACGGCCGGACGCATTGAATTTGACGGAGAGGTTCTGTTTGACAGCGAGAAAAAAATCGATAAGGATATGAAGCCGTACCGCAAACAGATGCAGATGGTATTTCAGGATCCGTATTCTTCGCTCAACCCGCGTATGACGGTCGAGGATATTATCGGAGAACCTTTAGACGTGCACAAATTGTATAAGAGCAAAGCGGAGCGCCATGATATGATTATGGAGCTTATGGAGACCGTAGGACTGAATGCGGAACACGCAACCAGATATGCCCATGAATTCTCGGGAGGACAAAGACAGCGTATCGGGATTGCACGTGCCCTTGCAGTCGATCCAAAATTCATCGTCTGTGATGAGCCGGTATCCGCGCTTGACGTTTCCATTCAGGCACAGGTTGTAAATATGTTTGAAGACTTGCAGGAGAAGAGAGGAATGGCATACCTGTTCATTGCTCATGACCTTCTTGTCGTCCAGCATATATCCGACCGCATTGCGGTTATGTACCTTGGACATATGATGGAGCTTGCGGATGCGGAGGAGCTTATGAATGATCCCGTTCATCCGTATACGCAGTCGCTTCTTTCCGCGGTTCCGATTCCGGATCCAAAGACTGCAAGAAACAGCAAGCGGATTATCTTGGAGGGCGATGTTCCTTCGCCGCTTCATATGCCAACCGGCTGTCCGTTCCGGACACGCTGCAAATACGCAACCGAAAAGTGCGCGGCGGAAAGACCGGAGCTTACGGATCGCGGAAACGGCCATCTGGTTGCCTGCTGGAACAAATAGCCGGCATGAAAATCGGTTCTATCCCCAAAAGGGTTGAACATATATTCACAATTTATTAGGAGGAAAACACTATGAAAAAGAAAATTGTTTCACTTGTACTTGCTGCTTCCATGGCGCTTGGACTTGCTGCATGTGGAAGTTCTTCGAATCCGGTTTCAACCGAGAACGGATCGGCTCAAGCTTCAACAGAGAGCGGTTCGGCCCCTGCAGAGAGCACTTCCAAGGCTGATCCGACGACATTGAACATCTGGATGGCATCGGAACCGGATCATCTCGATCCTGCTCTGAACAGTACTGTAGACGGCGGATGTCTTGCGGTTAACAGTTTTGAAGGATTGATGCGTTACAATGAGGCCGGAGAGTTAGAGCCGGCTTGCGCTGAGAGCTATACGGTATCGGACGACGGTATGGTATATACCTTCACACTCCGCGACGGATTAAAGTGGTCGAACGGAGAACCGTTGGATGCTTCTGACTTTGTTTACTCATGGAAGAGAGCGGCTGATCCGGAAGTTGCAGCGGATTACAGCTATCTTTGCGAGATATTCCCAAGCTTTACCTATGAAGAGGGCTTGGGAGACGAGGACGTTGTTGCTTCTGAGGATGGTAAGACTCTTACCGTTACGCTTTCCGCAGTCTGCCCATACTTCCTTGACCTGTGTGCATTCCCATTCTTCTTCCCGGTATATGAGGAAGCGGTAGAGCCTACCGTAACTACGGAAAATCCGGCCGGAACATGGTCACTGGATGCCGGAGATGCATTTGTATCAAACGGAGCTTATGCACTTTCTTCATGGAACCATGATTCGGATATGACATATGTTAAGAATGAGAATTACTGGGATGCGGATTCCGTAACCGTTACCACGCTTAATGTTATGTTAACAAGTGATGATGTTGCAGCTTATACTGCTTACCAGACAGGAGACCTTGACTTTATCGATTCCGTACCGACAGACGAAATGGCAACAGCTATGCAGTCAAGCGAGTTTGTCGTACTTGACAACCTTGGAACTTACTATGTCGGATTTAACTACAATTCAGACCTTTACGAATCTCTCGGACTGGATGAGGAGCAGGCAGTTGTATTCCGTAAGGCATTAAACTTACTGATTGACCGCGATTACATCTGCGAGACAATCGGACAGACCGGACAGGTTCCGGCTACGACCTTCGTTCCGGCAGGATGCGCGGACGGTAACGGCGGAGAGTTCAAGAACAAGGATTACTTTGGAACAGATTACGAAGCAAACGTTGCAGAGGCTAAGAGCTTACTTGAGTCTATCGGATTATTTGATACCGCTTCCGATTCATTGACACAGACTGTTTCATTCACGTACCTTACAAACAACTCGGAAGGAAACGTTAAGATTGGCGAAGCTATTCAGGCTGATTTCGCCCAGATTGGTATCGAGATGAACATTGACCAGCAGGAGTGGAATGTATTCCTGAACACTCGTAAGAACGGAGACTTTGACATCGCACGTGAAGGATGGGTTATGGATTACAACGATCCGATCAACATGCTTGAGATGTGGACAACAGAGTCCGGTAACAACGATTGCCAGTTTGGCCGCGACGACAGCAAGAGTCTTGACTGGGATGCTTATGATGAGTTAATCACTGAGATTCGTACAACCTCAGACCTTGCAGCACGTGCAGAGAAGATGCATGAGGCAGAGGATATCCTTATGGATACCGGATGTGTCGTTCCAATCTACTACTACAATGATCCATATATGATTAAGGGTTATGTAAAGGGTGTATACGGAACCGTAGAAGGAATGAAGTACTTCTATCATGCAACCATCGAGTAATATGTTTTAAAAACAGATTTTGAATGCTGATAGAGCCTTTGTTTGCGGAGGATTCGCAAACGAAGGCTCTATTTTGGTATATTTGCCCTTTTACTGGTTTCTTTTTTTGTGTATAATGAAAAAAACAATTTGGAAGAGGCTTACGATTCATGTTTGGTGAAGATAGTGAAATCAGACAATTAAAAAAACGATTATCTTTAGCCGGCTGTGATATGGATGTGGTAAAGAACTGGCAGCGGCAGCTGGAGCGCATGCATAAGCAGTATTATGCACAGTATGAGCGGTTTAATAGCGCAAGGGATCATCTCGCAGAGGCAGATTCCTCTATGAAGCGGCTGGAGCGGATGTTAATCGGGAGAGAGGAATGGTCCAAAGAGAGCGGCAGGGAGCTTTCCGATATCAGAAAGGATCTGAAAAAGATGAAAGACTCTTACATCCATGAGTTTGTGGTAAGCAGGGAGGATAAGGATTTCCATCTGACTTATGAAACGATTTTAAAGCTTTCCGACAAGTATGACGGCTCTCTGGAGAAGCGGATTATTTTTCAGAGTGAGGTAGAGAATATTCTTGCCATGATTTGGGAAGATTTAGAAAAAGAAAAGCCGGATATGCTGGCGCTTACTTATTTTTATCTCGCAGGCTCGGATACGGAGCTTATGGAGCTTCCGCCAAAGGGACGGCTCGAAAAGATTCAAAGCGTGTACGAATTAAATTTTGTAAGGCCGATGCAGCGACAGTTGGATCTTGCAAAAGATATGACAAGCACAGAGTTTCATGCATTGATTCAAAGAATTTGCACAGAGTAAAGAGGAGGATATCATGGGATCATTATTAACTTTCATCGTATTTGCAATTATCATATACCGTATTATAAAGAAATCGGGGAGCGGAGCGAGGAACACGCGTCCTGTGCAGAATCCGCAGATGAACACGCAGATGAATCCGCCTCAATCCCGGGTCGTGACCGATGCGGACAGAGAACGGTTAAATAACTACAGACAGCGGAAAGGAATGGTACAGCAGACCATGATGCGGCAGGCTGCAAATCCGGATATTGTGGAACGTGCGAAGAACAATACGGCAAAATATCAGGCCGATACCACAAAGGAGCAGTTAGAGCTTGAACATGGTCATTCGGAGTCCATGAAGACGACCGGAGCAAAGGAATATGCGGCTGCCCGGAAAGAAGCGCATCCTCATGATGCGGCTCATGTTGCCAAAGCGCTTGATATGCAGGACGGAGAACTTCTCGACACTGTGGAAAATCTGATGGTAAAAGGGTTTGACGGAAACCTAAGCTTTGAGAGGGACTTTGTAGGAGAGGGGATGGACATGATAAATTCTTTTAGCATACCCCGGACGGAGTTAGACAGTATATTGTAAGAGGAAGTAAATGAATATGGAACGTATACCAAAACAGGGCGAAATCTATCGCCATTTTAAAAATAAACTGTACCAGATTGTCGCAATCGCGGAGCATACGGAGAATCAGGAAAAGCTGGTCGTTTATCAGGCACTCTACGGAGATTTTGCCGTTTATGCAAGACCGCTGGATCTGTTTATCGGAAAGGTAGACCGCAAGAAATATCCTCAGGTCAAACAGATGTACCGTTTTGAGCTTGTGAGCGCAGAGGAGCTGGAGAAGATGAAAAGGGCGGAAAAGGGCGGCCCCGATGCAGAGGAAAGCGGCAATGACAATGAGAAGGCCGCAAGCGGATCGCAAACCGCCGGTTCGCCGGAAAAACAGCCCGAGGTCAGCAAAAAACTGATGGAATTTCTGGATGCCGGCACAATGGAGAAGAAGTACAATATTCTGGTATCCATGCGGGATGAAATTACCGACCAGATGATTGATAATATGGCAGTCGTAGTGGATGTGGTTATTCCGGAAGGGGAATTATATGACCGCTACGATGCTCTGAAGAATGCAATTCATACCAGACAGAAATACGAATACGCAAACCGGCTGCGATAAAAGGCATTTAAAAATCAAGGCCTTCCAGACCATGCCGGCTGAGATAGCTGTTTTGATAATTTCCGCATTCGGTCACGTCGCGCCCGAACCATTCCGGGGCGATAAAGCTGTCTGCAGCATCGACGGAAGGAAATTCTACCTCCACGAATTTAAGCGGAGCAAGCTCCCTTTCGAAGATATCAAGCTCTGCAATGAGATTGTTCTCCAAAGGAATCTCGTATCTGGTTTTGGAGATTAAGATACCGTCGATTTTGGAGGCGAGGTGCTCGTAGGCTTCCCTGTTCAGCGGCAGATTGTATTCTTCTCTGGCAAGGAGACCTTTTCCTTTGTATGTCATATAGTATTCGTCGTTGGATTGCCGTATACGGACAACAGGATCGATGTTAAGATACCCCTGCGATATTTTGTGGCATTTGCAGGCGGACAAATCGGCCGGCATTTTTTTTACAAGATATTTTCGTTCAATTTCCATAAAGTAATCCTCACAATACAAATAATAGCTCGATTATGCTTAATAATAGTAATTATTATATCAGATTTGTTGGAAATATTGTGCTTTTTCTGATATAATAACTGAAATAAAATATGTAATTTGTTATGATTGGCAGGCTGCCTTGCCTGCCCTGTTAGAAAGGACTTGATCGTATGAATAAACTTGGAATTTTTATGGCAAACGGATGTGAAGAGATTGAGGGACTTACAGTTGTAGATATCGCCAGACGCGCCGGAATTGAGATTGACATGATTTCAATCAATGCGACGAAGGATGTGATGAGCTCGCACAATGTAATCTTTTATGCAGATAAGATAAAGACAGAGGCAGATTATGACCATTACGACGGCATTATACTTCCGGGAGGTATGCCGGGAACCTTAAATCTTGGAGCAGATGAGATTGTTACGCATACCATCCGCGATTTTGCAAGGCAGGGAAAGCTCGTTGCGGCAATCTGTGCGGCTCCGAGCGTACTGGGGGAGAATCATCTTCTGGAGAATAAGTGCGCCACCTGTCATCCGGGATTTGAGGATAAGCTTCTCGGAGCAAAATATGTAGAGGCGCCGGTTATCATTGACGGCAATATTATTACCAGCCGCGGCATGGGCACCGCAATTGATTTTGCGCTTGCAATCGTAAGATACTTCACAGACGAGGAGACCGTAAGCAGGCTGAAGACCGGATTGGTATATGCTTAGACAAAGAAAAAATCCTTTCTGAATCACGAGTTTCGTAATCAGAAAGGATTTTTTTCCGGTTTGTTTTTATTTCATCTGCTCTTCCTGCTTCTGAATCATCTTCTTAACCATCTCGCCGCCGATTGAACCTGCCTGACGTGAAGTAAGATCTCCGTTGTATCCATCCTTAAGTGGTACCCCAAGCTCTGAAGCTACTTCTTCTTTAAAACGATTCATTGCTTCCTTAGCCTCTGGAACTGCCATACGGTTAGAACCAGACTTGTTTGTTGAACCTGAATTTGTGTTTGCCATTGTGTTCACCTCCTTTACAGTACATATCATGTCTTATATTTCAAAAAATATTACAAAAGGTTGTTGACAATAATTGGCAGTTGTGTTTAACTGATAAAGTATTCTAAAAAATATGAAAGAAAGCGAGGTAAAAAAATGTTTAGAATTACGAAATCAACGAAACAAAACAATAAGCATGAGATTACCTCGGTGTCATACATATTCTGATTATTTTCCAGAAAATAATTGATAGGAATGAAGTATTAAGCCCGGGCAGTTTTTTGCTTGGGCTTCTTTTTATCTGTCCTGCGTCGCGGTAAAAAGAGGCCCTGCATATGCAAATTGCCCGGACTTTTTTGTATGACATCGAAGGAGACAGGAGGAGTTATTTGTGAAAAAAGTTACAACGTACATCGGCGAGCACATTGGTTCATACCTTTTTGCGGTGTGCTGTATGGTTATTGCCATTGCGCTTGATATGATATATCCGAAGATTACACAGAAGATTGTGGATGATGTAATCATGGATGGAAAAATGGAAATTTTGACAAAGCTGCTGATTGGAATTCTTCTGGTGGGGATTGGAAGATGCATTTGCGGATATTTCAAGGAGTATACCTTCGACAGGATGGGCGCAAGCATCGGCTCAGAGATGCGAAAGGATTTGTTTTCGCATATACAGTCCCTTTCCATGGATTATTTTCACAATACAAATACCGGCGAGCTTATGGCGAGGGTGAAGGATGATATAGACAGAATCTGGAATGCGTTCGGATATGTAAGCATGCTTTGCATTGAAGTGACGATTCACATCATTGTGATTCTGTTCTGTATGTTCCGGCTGAACTGGAAGCTTGCGTTTCTGCCGCTCGCGGTAATGAGCGTATGCGCGTTGTTCGCGGTTATGATGGAAAGGAAGCTGGATAAGGTGTTCGATCAGATCAGCGAGGAAAACTCGGTGCTGACGACGGTGGCGGAGGAGAATCTGGCAGGCGTGCGGACGGTAAAGGCTTTTGTGCGTGAAGGGCATGAAATTGCCAAATTCTTAAAGCATAACAGGCGGTATTATGACCTGAACATCGAGCAGTCCAAGATATGGGTAAAATACAATCCAATCTTTTCCTTTTCAGGAAGGGCGCTGCCGGTGTGCTCGGCAATTCTTGGCGGATATTTTGTGATGAATGGGCAGATGAGCCTCGGGGAGCTCGTAGCGTTCGTTGAGTACACCAGAAACTGCACGTGGCCGGTGGAAATGGTCGGCTGGCTTCCCAATGAGCTTGCGGCGGCAGTCGCATCCTATAAGAAAATTGAAAAGATATACAAAGCGAGCGCGACAATTACCGAGCCCGAAGAGCCGGTGGTGCTTGATGAGGTCTGCGGCAGCGTGAGCTTTGAAAACGTATCGCTTTGCATAGAGAACAAAGAGATTCTGACGGATATTTCTTTTTCGGTTCCGGCGGGAAAAACGCTTGGAATCATGGGCGCTACGGGAGCGGGAAAGTCCTCCATCATCAACCTGCTTCAGCGGTTTTGCGATACGACGGAGGGAACCGTACGATTGGACGGAGTGGACGTGAAGGACCTCTCCTTCGGACAGCTTAGAAGCAGTGCGGCGGTCGTAATGCAGGATGTATTTCTGTTTTCGGATACCATTTCCGAAAACATCAGAACGGGACGGCGGAATAAGATCAGCGACGAGGAAGTAAGGAAGGCGGCGACGGATGCACAGGCTGCGGATTTTATCGAAAAGCTGGATGAGAAATACGAGACTGTGATCGGCGAGCGCGGCGTGGGACTTTCCGGCGGCCAGAAGCAGAGAATCAGTATCGCAAGGGCGCTTGCAAAGCATGCGCCGATTCTTGTGATGGATGACTCAACCTCGGCTCTGGACATGGAGACGGAGCATGAGGTTCAGCTGATGTTAAATCATCTGGCGGATACCACAAAAATTATTATTGCGCACCGGATCTCCGCCGTCCGCCATGCGGATGAAATCATTTATCTGCAGGACGGAAAAGTGGCGGAGCGGGGAACGCATGAAGAACTGATAGAAAAGAAAGGGCTGTATTACGACACGTTTATGGCCCAGTATGGAGCATTTCTGGCTTCGTAATAGAAAGGAGGTCTGATATATGGCTGTAAATTCATTTCGTGAAGATGAGCAGATGTCAGGCAGCGACCAATTAAAAATTGTAAAGCGCCTGATTGCCTATCTGTTCGCATATAAAGGGCAGGTTTCCTGCGTAATGATCTGCATGGCAATTGCAATTGCCATCTCTCTGGTCAACCCGCTCCTCATAGAAGACGCGCTTGACATTTATGTGGCAAGCGGCGATATGCAGGGACTCCTCAGACTGGGGATTCTGGCGGTACTGATAAACTTAATATATATTGTTGTGATAAAGATCCGCATCTTTCTCATGGCAAAAATGACAAACAAGATTCTGATGGACATCAGACAAAATCTATATGAGCATATCCAGACGTTGTCGTTTTCCTTTTTTGACAGCAGACCTTCCGGAAAAATTCTTGCGAGAATTATCGGGGATGTGAATTCGCTGAAGGATTTGTTCAATAATTTTGTCACGACGTTACTGCCGGAGCTGATCACTGTGGTCGGCGTACTCGTGATTATGCTGCTCAAGGATTGGCGTCTGGCGCTTGCCTCATTGTGTATGATTCCCGTTATGGCAGGCGGAATTGTTTTCATTCAGAAGATGGGGCACATAAGATGGGGAATTTTCCGCAAAAAATCTTCCAATCTGAATGCGTATGTACATGAAGATATCGCGGGGATTTCCGTAGTGCAGAGCCTTCATGCCGAAGAGGAAACCAAAGAAACGTTTGGAGAACTGGCCGATGAGCATAAGGCGGCTTTTATATCGGCCGTAACGTTTTCGGATATGTTTTTTCCGATTGTGGATTTTTCATGGGGCGTTGGAGTGATGATGCTCTATCTCGTCGCCGTAAAGGCGCTTGGAATACAGGTGGAGTCGGTCGGTATTCTGGTTGCGTTTGGCGCATATGTGAACATGTTCTGGAATCCGATTTCGAATCTCAGCAATTTTTACAACAACCTGATTACGAACCTGTCCGCCGCGGAGCGTATCTTTGACATTCTGGATACGGAGGCGGATATCCGGGATGAGGAGGACGCGACGGAGCTGCCGAAGGTTACCGGAGCCGTTGATTTTATGAATGTGAGCTTTACCTATGACCGGGGAACGCCGGCGGAGACAAGGGTACTTGAAAATGTGAGCTTTCATGTAAAGCCCGGAGAGACGATTGCTCTGGTAGGTCCTACCGGCGCCGGAAAGACGACCATTGTGAATCTGATCAGCCGCTTCTATGATATTGAAGAGGGAACCATCTGCATAGACGGATACGATCTGACAAAGGTGTCCATTCAAAGCCTGCGCAACCAGATGGGTGTTATGACACAGGATAATTTCATTTTTCATGGGACGGTAAAGGAAAACATTCTTTACGGGAAACTGGACGCGACGGACGAGGAAGTGATAGCGGCGGCAAAAGCGGTCAGCGCGCATGACTTCATTATGAAAATGGAAAAGGGATACGATACTGTGCTCAAAGAGCAGGGAGCGGGACTTTCCATCGGCCAGCGCCAGCTGATTGCTTTTGCAAGAACCATGATTTCGCGGCCGTCCATTCTGATTCTGGATGAAGCCACCTCCAGCATTGATACGCACACCGAGCTTCTCGTGCAGAAAGGAATCGAGGCGCTTCTTGCAGGAAGAACAAGCTTTGTGATTGCACACAGGCTTTCAACAATCCAGAACGCCGACCGGATTTTTGTAATCGATGGGGGCGGGATCTTAGAGCAGGGAACGCCGAAGGAGCTTATGGCAAAACGAGGCGCATACTATGACCTGTATATGGCACAATTTGCGGAAGTTGTGTAAAAAACACTAGCCAAGCAAAAGTACTTGTGCTATAATCCTTAAATGACTGTAGTGGCCGTATTATGCCCTTTTGAAAGAGCGGCCATCCCGAATATGACGTACATGTTATTCATATATATTAAGGAGGAATAAGGAAATAATGAGTGTACAGGTTGAGAATTTAGAGAAAAGCATGGCGAAGCTTACGATTGAAGTTTCTGCTGAGGAATTAGAGAAAGCATTAGAGTCAGCTTATCAGAAGGAGAAGAACAAAATCAGTATTCCCGGTTTTCGTAAGGGCAAGGTTCCGAGAGCTATGGTCGAGAAGATGTATGGCGCAGGCATCTTTTACGAGGATGCAGCGAATATGTTAATTCAGCAGAACTATTCTGCAGCGGTCGATGAGAGCGGTGCGGACGTTGTTTCACGTCCTGTCATAGATGTCGTTCAGATTGAAAAAGGCAAGCCGTTTATTTTTACGGCGGAGGTTGCCGTACGTCCGGAGGTTACGCTCGGAAAATATACGGGCGTTACTGTGACAAAGATTGATACAACCGTAACGGATGCCGAGATTGACGAGGCATTGGAGCAGGAGAGAAATAAAAATGCAAGAGACATCTCTGTGACAGACAGAGCGGCTGCAGACGGTGATACGGCGGTAATCGATTTCGAAGGATTCGTGGACGGCGTCGCATTTGAGGGCGGTAAGGGTGAAAACCATCCGCTTGTAATCGGCTCCCACTCCTTTATCGATAACTTCGAGGAGCAGATTATCGGCAGGAATGTCGGGGATGAATTTGATGTTAACGTAACCTTCCCGGAGCAGTATCAGGCGGCTGACCTTGCAGGAAAACCGGCGGTATTCAAGGTAAAGGTTAACGAGATTAAGGCAAAAGAACTTCCGGAACTGAATGATGAGTTTGCACAGGATGTATCCGAGTTTGATACATTGGATGAGTATAGGGCTGATTTAAAGAAGAATCTGGAGCAGAAGAAGGAAGACGACGCCAAGAGAACCAAGGAAGACGAGGCAATCGCAAAGATTGTAGAGAAGTCCAAGATGGATATCCCGGAGGCAATGATCGATACCCAGTGCGAGAATATGATTGAGGAGTTTGCGCAGAGAATTGCGCAGAGCGGTCTCTCTATGGAGCAGTACATGCAGTTCTCAGGACTTACGACGGATGCTCTCAAAGAGCAGGTTCGCCCGGAGGCAGTTACGCGTATTCAGACAAGTCTGGTGCTTGAGCAGATTGCGAAGGAAGAGAATATCGAGGTGTCGGATGCGGATATCGAGGCTGAGATTGAGAAGATGGCAGCTTCATATGGAATGGAAGCGGATAAGCTGAAAGAGTACATGGGAGAGGCTGAGAAGAAGTCCTTGCAGAGAGAGCTTTCCATCACAAAGGCAATCGACATCATTATGAGCAGCACAAAGGAAAGAGCAAAGGCAAAGTCCAAGAAGGAAAAGGAAGCCGAAGCGGAAGAAACAGAAGAATAAAACAAAAAGTGCCTCTCATATCAGCGAATGAATTTTTTGCGAATTGGGAGGCAAAACTTTACAGAGAATTTGCAGAAGCAATATTATAGGAGGTTTTTTATCATGAGTTTAGTACCTTATGTCATTGAGCAAACCGGTCGTGGAGAGCGCAATTATGATATTTATTCACGTCTGCTGAAGGATCGCATCATTTTTTTAGGAGAGGAAGTAAATGAGACGACTGCCAGTCTGACGGTTGCACAGCTGTTGTTTCTGGAATCGGAAGATCCGGGTAAAGACATTCACTTATACATCAATTCGCCGGGCGGAGTGGTACCTGCCGGTCTGGCAATTTATGATACCATGCAGTATATCAAGTGCGATGTGTCGACCATCTGCCTTGGAATGGCTGCAAGTATGGGTGCTTTTCTCCTTGCGGGCGGAGCAAAGGGAAAACGATATGCGCTTCCGAATGCGGAGATTATGATTCATCAGCCTTCCGGCGGGGCAAAGGGACAGGCAACCGAGATTCAGATTGCAGCGGAGAATATCTTAAAGACGAAGAAGAGATTGAATGAGATTCTGGCTGCAAATACGGGAAAGCCATATGATGTAATAGCGGCGGATACCGAGCGTGATTATTACATGTCTGCGGCAGAAGCAAAAGAATATGGTCTGATCGACAGTGTGATTACGAGCAGACAGTAGTGAAGACAGAGGGTACCCCGAATTTGGGATGCCCTTTTACCGCTTAAATATGAAAGTTATTGGAGAGAATGAAAATGGCAGGAAAAAATAACGGAGATATTTCAAATTCAGTTGTGCGCTGCTCTTTTTGCGGAAAGACACAAAATCAGGTCGGGAGACTGATATCGGGCCCGAACGGCGCCTTTATCTGCGACCACTGTGTTGACGTGTGCGCGGAAATCATTGAAGAGGAGGAGATGGAGGACGGAAAGACAACAGCGTCCGACGAGATCAACCTCTTAAAACCGGAGGAACTGAAGAGATTTCTGGACGACTATGTAATCGGACAGAATCAGGCAAAAAAGGTATTGTCTGTCGCTGTATACAATCACTATAAGAGAGTTCTCGCAGGCGGAGATCTGGAAGGCGTGGAACTGCAGAAGAGCAATATTCTTATGCTCGGTCCGACAGGTTCGGGAAAGACGCTTCTCGCACAGACTCTGGCCCGCGTTCTGAATGTACCGTTTGCAATCGCCGATGCGACCACGCTTACCGAGGCCGGATATGTAGGCGAGGATGTCGAGAATATTCTGCTAAAGCTGATACAGGCTGCGGATTATGATATCGACCGCGCCGAGCATGGAATCATCTATATTGATGAAATCGATAAGATTACCAAGAAGTCTGAAAATGTATCGATTACCAGAGATGTATCCGGGGAAGGCGTTCAGCAGGCTCTGCTTAAAATATTGGAGGGTACGGTTGCATCGGTTCCTCCGCAGGGCGGAAGAAAGCACCCGCAGCAGGAATTGATTCCGATTGATACGACAAATATTCTCTTTATCTGCGGCGGCGCGTTTGACGGATTAGAAAAAATTATCGAAAACCGCAGGGATAAGAAGTCAATCGGATTCAATTCCGAGGTAAAGTCAAAGAGCGAAATGAATGTCGGGGAGTCCTTTAAGCATGCGCTTCCGCAGGATTTTGTGAAGTTCGGGCTGATTCCTGAATTTATCGGGCGTGTTCCGATTACCGTCTCCCTGGATTCGTTAGATAAGTCAGCGCTCATTCGGATTTTAATTGAGCCAAAAAATTCACTTGTAAAGCAGTATGAGAAATTGTTTGAGCTGGACGGAGTCGGATTGGAATTTACCGATGACGCAATTGAGACAATTGCAGATAAGGCACTTGAGAGAGAGACCGGAGCAAGAGGGCTTCGGGCTATTATGGAGAATGTGATGCTTGACCTGATGTACCGTATTCCGTCTGACGAGTCAATCAGCAGATGCGTAATTACGAGAGAGACGGTGGAGAAAAACCTTGCCATCGACGGCGAAGATGCGCTTGCGATACCGCAGGAGGATGCGGGGAAAAAGGATATGGCATCATAATTTAGGAGAACAAACGTGAGAGATATTGTATTGACCATGCCGGCGGTTGCGCTGCGCGGAATGACAATCCTGCCGGGAATGATCGCCCATTTTGACGTCAGCCGTTCAAAGTCGGTTAAGGCTGTGGAAGAGGCAATGTCGAAAGACCAGCAGATTTTTCTTGTTACACAAAGAGAGGTGGAGAAGGAAAATCCGGATACGGAAGATTTGTACAAGATCGGCATCTTAGCCCAGATCAAGCAGATTGTGAAACTGCAGAATGATATTGTCCGCATTCTGGTCGAAGGGGAAAAAAGAGCTGAAGTATTAGGATTTACCGCAGAGACGGAATATCTGGAAGCGGACGTAATCGTCTATTCGTCCGAAGGGGAAGAGGAACTTGTACCCGAAGCGAAGGAGGCGATGCTTTCCAGTATCCGGGAAAATTTTCAGAAGTATGCCAAAATCAACGGAAAATTCGGAAGCGAAGTAATCAGGGAGGCGAATGAGATTACCGATCTGACAAAGCTATTGGATTACGTTGCAAACAATCTTCCGGTTCGTTATGAGCAAAAGCAAAAGGTATTGGAAGCTGTTACGCTGACAGAACGCTACGAGGTTTTGTTAGCGCTTTTACTTAAAGAGATGGAGATTACTTCAATTAAGTATGATTTCCAGAAGAAAGTAAAAGAGAAAGTGGATCAGCATCAGAAGGAGTACCTTTTGAGAGAGCAGATGAGCGTCATCCGGGAGGAACTCGGGGAGGATACCACCGGGACGGATGCGGAGGATTATCTGGAACAGACCGAGAAGTTAGACGCATCGGAAGAGGTAAAGGAACGCTTAAGAAAGGAAATCGGCAGGCTGAAAAGCATCAGCGGAAGCTCCTCGGAGAGTGCGGTAAGCCGCGGTTATATTGAGACTCTGCTGGAGCTTCCATGGAATAAAGCTTCTGTGGATAATACGGATCTGAGTCATGCGGAGGAAATCTTAGACGAGGATCATTATGGGCTTGAACAGGTAAAGGAGCGTATGCTGGAATTTCTGGCTGTGCGAAATCTGACGAGCAAGGGCGAAAGTCCGATTATCTGCCTTGCCGGGCCTCCGGGAACCGGAAAAACAAGCATAGCAAAATCCATTGCGAGAGCGCTGAATAAGGAGTATGTACGGATTTGTCTGGGCGGCGTGCGAGACGAGGCGGAGATTCGCGGACACCGCAAGACCTACGTGGGAGCGATGCCCGGGCGTATTATCAATGGATTAAGGCAGGCCGGGGTAAATAATCCCTTAATGCTTCTCGACGAGATTGACAAAGTAAGCAGCGACTATAAAGGGGATACCGCATCCGCGCTGCTCGAAGTTCTGGACTCACAGCAGAACAGCAGATTCTGCGACCATTATGTAGAGCTTCCGGTAGATTTGTCCGAGGTGTTTTTTATTGCAACGGCAAATTCGCTGCAGGATATTCCAAAGCCTTTGTTGGATCGTATGGAGGTCATTGAGGTCAACAGCTATACCGCCAACGAGAAATTCCATATCGCAAAGGATTTTCTCATTGCAAAGCAGATGGAGAAAAACGGCCTAAGCAGGGAACAGCTTTCCATCAGCGACGGCGCAATGAGGAATATCATTACATTCTATACCAAAGAGGCCGGTGTTCGGGAGCTGGAGCGGAAGATCGGCGAAATCTGCCGGAAGGCAGCCAGAAAAATCTATCAGGAAAAGTCCCAAAAGGTTTCCGTCGGTACTGCCAATCTGGAAAAATATCTTGGTAAAGAAAAGTACCGCGCGGAGATGAAGAACGATACGAATGAAATCGGTATTGTCAGAGGCCTTGCGTGGACGAGTGTCGGCGGAGTAACGCTGGAGGTTGAGGTAAATGTTCTGCCCGGAAACGGGGAGTGCAAGCTGACCGGTAAATTGGGTGACGTCATGAAGGAGTCTGCGCAGGCGGCAGTCAGTTATGTGCGTTCCGTCAGCGACGGGTACCGGATTCCAAAGGAGTTCTACAAGGAGCATGATATCCATGTACACATTCCGGAGGGCGCCGTTCCGAAGGACGGACCTTCTGCCGGAATTACAATGGCGACTGCGATTCTTTCCGCGGTGGCTCAGATTCCGGTGCGCGCGGATGTCGCGATGACGGGAGAGATTACGCTCCGGGGAAGGGTTCTTCCGATTGGAGGACTGAGGGAGAAACTTCTTGCGGCGAAGAACGCAGGGATTACCTGCGTGTGCGTGCCGAAGGATAACAGGAAGGATGTCGAAGAGATTTCAAAGGAGATTACAGGCGGCATGCAGATTGTTCTGGTGGAGAAGCTGGAGGAAGTACTGGATGTGGCTTTTGTAAAGGAAACCAAGAAGAATGGTAATAAAAAGTGTTGAGCTTGAAATTGTCTGCGGAATCACAAGCAAAATTCCGGATACCATATACAAAGAGGTTGCATTTGCGGGAAAATCCAACGTGGGAAAATCCTCGCTGATCAATACTCTCCTAAACCGGAAAGCGCTGGCGAGGACTTCCTCCCAGCCGGGGAAAACGCAGACAATCAATTTTTATAATGTAAATCAAAAGATGTATCTGGTGGATCTGCCCGGATACGGATACGCGGCGGCGAGCGAGGAAATCAAAGCGAAATGGGGTGTGATGATTGAAAATTATCTGCATACCTCAAAGCAGCTTCGGGCAGTGTTCCTTCTGATTGATATCCGGCATGCGCCTTCCGAAAACGATCAGCTTATGTACGAATGGATGGTAAACCAGGGCTTTGCTCCGGTAATTATCGCGACAAAAGCGGATAAGATCAAGCCGGGACAGATTCCTGACCATGTGGAACAGATCCGGCAGGTGCTTCGCGTAGAGCCCAATACGGTTGTTATTCCTTTTTCCGCGGAGACGAAGCTTGGAAGGGATGAGATATGGGAGCTTGTCGATTCGCTGGTATTGAGCCGGGAAGAACTTGAGGCAATGGAGCGCGAGCGGGAAGAGAAGAGAGCAGCAAAACAAAGACAGGCGCAGAAAACGCCCGCTGTTTTGGAGAACGGTAAGAAGGCAAGATGGAAGGACATCGGACGTCCGGTTGCAAAGAAAACCGCAAAGAAAGCAAAGGAAAAGAAATCTGTCGGTCAAAAAGGAAAGAAGAGATAGGAAATGGGACTTTTTATAACATTTATTTTGGGATTATTTTTTATGGTAGGAGCCCTGATTATACGCCTTACCACAAAAAAGGAATTGATCGAGCATTTATCGATTGCCCTTGCGTTTGGCGCAATGATTGCGATTGCGGTGTTTGATCTGATTCCCGACATATTGGAGGAGTATGAGGTAAAACGATTGTGGATTCCGCTGATTTTTGTCCTGGTGGGAGTGGGTATTTTAAAGATTCTGGATCATTTTATCCCGGAGCACAATGATTCCATTGAGGCGGAGACGGAGGAAAATCTGGTGCATATCGGATTTATTACCGCGGTAGCAATTTCTATCCACAATATCGTGGAGGGCATGACCGTATATTCCATGGCGCTTCAATCCATGAGAGAGGGCTTCGCTCTCGCAATCGGGGTAGGGCTTCACAACATCCCAATGGGAATGCTGATTTACTCCACTTTAGAGAAAGAACGTGGATTTAAAAAGCATGCGGTAATCGCATCGGCAGTTTTGTCTACGTTTATCGGCGGCGTGCTTATGGCGCTTGTGAGCCCTTTTCTTACCGAGGGATTCATATCCGCGCTTGTCTGCATAGCGCTCGGCATGGTGGTCTACATTCTGCTGTTTGAATTATTCCCTTCCATTTGCCGGGAGAAGAACAGGCTGCTCAGTGCAATCGGCGTGGTTGCCGGGATTTTGATTGTAGTGCTCAGTATGCTTTTTGAATCATAGGTTTTGCACAGGGGAAAGATAAATTCTTGCCCCTTTTTTTATAGGATGATATAATGAATATTGTATACAGAATACAGAGGAAACGATATGGACACGATTTCGTTAAAAGCGCTGGCAAAAATTAATCTGGGGCTGGACGTCATTCGAAGAAGAGAGGACGGATACCATGAAGTAAAAATGATTATGCAGACGGTTCACTTATTCGACCGGCTTGATATCCGCAAAACCGCTGAGCCCGGAATTGTAATCAGGACGAATCTGCCCTTTTTACCGGTAAATGAGAATAATCTGGTATATAAGGCGGGTAAACTGCTTATGGATGAGTTTTCAATCGACGAAGGGGTAGAGGTCATCCTGAATAAAAAGATTCCGGTTGCCGCAGGTATGGCAGGCGGAAGTACGGATGCGGCCGCAATGTTGTACGGAATGAATGAGCTTTTTGGCCTGAGCTTAAAGCGGCGTGAGCTGATGGAGCGTGGGGTCAAGCTGGGGGCGGATGTTCCGTATTGCCTTATGAGAGGAACTGCGCTGGCAGAAGGAATTGGAGAGAGGCTTACCGCTTTGGCTCCGATGGTAAAATGCCCGGTTCTTATCGCAAAACCGCAGATTTCCGTTTCGACCAAATTTGTGTATCAGAATCTGAAACTGGATGAGACAACCGTTCACCCGGATATCGACCGGCTGATGCGCGACATTGAGAACAAGGATTTTCCGGCAATTGCGGCGCATATGGGAAATGTGCTCGAGACGGTTACCATTCCCCATTATCCGGTTATCGATGAGATCAAGCGGCAGATGTTAACGTCCGGAGCAATCAATGCTATGATGAGCGGAAGCGGGCCGACGGTCTTCGGATTGTTCGAAAAGGAAGAGACTGCACAGAAGGCATATGAGGCGGTAACCGCGTCCGGTCTTGCAAAACAGGTATATGTAACTTCTATTTACAACAATCGCAGAGAGTAAATTGACGGCGATACCGAAAGAGGAATAAGATGACAGATAACTTGAAATTGGACATGAATGAATATCTACCGCTCAGGGACGTTGTGTTTAAGACGCTTCGGGAGGCGATTCTAAGAGGCGACCTAAAGCCCGGCGAGCGATTGATGGAGCTTCAGCTTGCCGCAAAGCTTGGGGTAAGCCGCACTCCGATCCGCGAGGCAATCCGTATGCTCGAACAGGAGGGGCTTGCGGTTACCGTACCGAGAAAAGGCGCTGAGGTTGCGCAGATGACCTTGAAGGATATGGAGGATGTGCTGGAAGTCCGGGAGGCGCTGGATGAACTCGCCGTAAAGCTTGCCTGCACGAAGGTCAACGCGGAGCAGCTGGCACGACTGATTAAGGTTCAGGAGGAATTTGAGCGCAGCACCAGAGAGGATGACGTGAAGAAAATCGCGGAGGCGGATGTGGCATTCCACGAGGTCATCTATGAGATTGCGGACAATCCGAAGCTGGTCAGTATCTTAAGCAATCTGCGGGAGCAGGTATACCGGTATCGTGTGGAGTATGTAAAGGATCCGAAGAACTATCCGGTTCTGATTCGAGAGCATGAAAATATCGTGGAGGGTTTAAAGGCGAAGGATGTTGTGATGGCGACGCATGCAATGCATGAGCATGTGGAAAATCAGGCGGTTGCGGTAAAGGCTGTAATCGAAAGTCAGGATATATAAAACGAGCCGCTGCACAAAAAGTATATTTTTCTTTAAATGATGCAAACTAGAGGCAGGAGAAATCCTGTCTCTTTTTTAACGTGCATTTAGAAACACGATGTCAAGAAACACGATGGAAAAAGGGAATCAGAAAAACATGTGATGTAAGGATATGGGAATGGCAGATTGTGTAAAAAAAACGAAGATTTCTAAAAAAATGGATGAAAACATCGCCCGCTATAAGGAAATTTTTGCGGATTGTGCAGATATTAAGATGCAGGAGATGTGCATAGGCGTCAATAAAAATGTAAGGTGTCATCTTTCATATATCGAAATTTCCATCAGCAATACGACATTGAGGGAGACCGCAATCGGAAAAATGTTAGCGTTTCTGGAAGTGCAGAATGTCGTTGAAATGAAAGAACAGTTAGACGCCAATGGAATGGGAATCGCGGACGTTACCTGGTACGAGTATGTGGAGGAAGCGGCCCAGGGCCTTTTGACAGGAGACGCCATCCTTTTTGTGGATGGGTACGATAAGGCAATTAAGATTGCCGATGAAGGGTATCCTTCCATTGGGCTGCAGGAGCCGGAATCGGAGAAGGTAGTCAGAGGCTCCAGAGAAGGCTTCGGAGAATCGGTTAAGGTCAACACGTCGCTGATTCGAAAGCGAATCCGTTCCACCAGGCTGAGGGTAAAGGAAAAGACAATCGGGGTCCGCTCCCATACGCTGGTAAACCTCGTATATATGAAGGATCTGATTCGGAAACCTCTGCTTGATGAAATTGAAAAGCGGCTGGAGAAGTACGAGATTGACGGGGTGCTCGACAGCGGAATCATTGAGCAGCTTTCGGAAGAAAAGTGGTATTCTCCTTTTCCACAGTTTATGACGACGCAGCGGCCGGACAAAGCCGCAACGGCAATATTGGAGGGAAGGATTGTACTGCTTTCGGATAATTCGCCGACGGCATTGATACTCCCGGCGGATTTCAATTCCTTTCTGCAGACCAGCGACGATTATTACAATCGCTTTGAACTCGCTACGTTTGCGCGAATCCTAAGATATATAGCGGCCTTTTTTGCGATGGCGCTTCCCGGGCTGTACATCGCGCTGACGAATTTTCACACCCAGATTCTGCCGACAACGCTTCTTCTGGCATTTCAGGAATCGCGCTACGGCGTGGCGTTTCCGGCGACGCTTGAGGTAATTCTGATGGAGATGTCGTTTGAACTGCTTAGGGAGGCGGGCGTGCGCCTGCCGGGAACCATGGGAAATACAATCGGAATTGTCGGCGGCCTCATTATCGGGCAGGCTGCGGTGGATGCGAATCTGGTCAGCCCGATTATTGTCATTGTGGTGGCGTTTACGGCGCTGTGCTCGTTTGCAATCCCGAATGAGGAGTTTGCATTTTCCTTCCGGCTGCTGAAATTCCTCTTCATCGCACTGTGCGCATGGGAAGGATACTTCGGATTTCTCATCGGAATTATGATGGTGCTCATACATCTGTCGAAGCTTAGAAGCTTCGGACTTGCGTATCTGACGCCGTTTGTCGGAAATGAGATGTTCAATGGGGATGGGGAGAAAGATGCAATTGTGCGTTTCCCGCTCCGTCTTTTGAAAAAACGTCCGATATATGCGAGAGAGGAAGAGAAAATCAAGCTTCGAAAAAAATAAAAAATGTGGAATGGGATGTAAGTAATGTTTTCGGATAATCAAACTATATCGTTTCGGCAAGTATATCGATTGTATACATTCTCGCTGGTTGGGATAAGCACTCTTATTGTTCCGGGAAGGCTGGCGGAAAAGAATGGCGTGTATGGAGTAATCAGCATTCTGCTCGGAGGGGCGATGGCATTCCTCTATCTGTCCTATTTAAAGTGGGCAGCGGGAAAAATGCAGACGGACCTGATTACGTATTTCGGGGCAGGTAAGACAAAGAGCAGCCCTCTGAAGCGCGCCGCTCTTCTATATCTGGCATGCGCTGCGGTTATAACGGCGGGGTATGTGTCAGGCGTTTTTTCAAAGCTGATTCAAAAAAGCCTGGCGTCGGAAGAAGCCTATCTTTTGATACTTGCGCTCATTGTACTTGTGGGCGGCTATGCGGTAACCGGAGGAATCGAAAGCAGGGCAAGGGTGTATGAGGTGTTGTTCTGGCTGGTCTTTATTCCAATGCTTTTGCTGCTTCTGATTTCCCTGAAGGGGATAAATGCGGTTTACTTTGAATTTGACCGCGTCCCGGATTTTGGAAAAATATTGTGCGACGGATATTTTTGTCTGATTCCTTTTCAGACCTTGTTTTTTGCATTACTCCTTCCAAGATATGTGAGGAATGACCGCAGCAGATTGTTTTTTTGCATACGCTTAGCGCTCTTTAGCGCTGTGGGAATTCTGACCGCCTTCTATCTGGTGCTGGTGGGGACGTTCGGAGCAAACGCGCTTGTGAGTATGGAATTTCCGGCGGTAACGCTTCTTAGCAACGTTCAGTTTTCCGGCGGTTTCTTAAAACGACTGGATGCAATTATGATGGGAATCTGGTTTTTCACACTTTTTGCGCTTATGAATATGAACATGCATTACGGCAGCGTTCTTCTGAAAGAGGGAGTGAAAAAAAGCGGAGAGAGAAGATATTTAATCATTATCATGGCGGTTGTGTATCTTTTGGCCGCGGCGATGGAATATGTGGATCGGATGCAGGTTCTCTTTTATGGCTTCTTCTGGTTTTTATGCGTTCCTATGTATGTGCTGCTGCCGGGAATTTTTGTATTAGCGGGGAGGAAGAAAAAGTGAAAAAGCGGATGTGGTTATGGAGCCTGCTCCTTCTTTTGGCGTGCTGCGGGAGCCTGAGCGGATGTAAGGCAGCCGAATTGGAGGAACGAAGCTTTCCGATGCTTGTGGCGGTCGGCCTGTCGGATACGAAAGAGACGGAATATACGTATGTATTTGCAAACGAATGGTCGGACATCAATTCCTATCTGGATTACAACCACCTAAAGGTAATTCTGTTTGAGGAAGAATTTCTGGCAGACGGGATAGCATACAATGAACTTCTGGCAGAAATCCAGGAGGAGGAGACATTTCCGAGAAACACATATGTATGTGCAGCTTCCGATGCGGAAGGAATTTTAGAGGCCGGGGAAGAGCTTGCTGTCGATGTGGGAACCTATATTGAAAATATGCTAAAGGCGCAGGAGCGGATGGATAAAAAGCATATGCCTGCGGTTGGAGATTTGTTGGATGACAAGGAGAACCGGATGCGCATATGGAATCTGCCCATTCTTACGGTAAGAGATGGGCAGATTGAGATTACAGATTACTATCAAATTGAATATGGGAGCCCTTCGGCCTCACATGAATCTTAATATGGCAATCGGCAACAAATTCGCAGTTGATCTCTAAAGCGTAATCCACTTCAACCCGGATAGAGTCCTCTGTCTCAAAGATGTCCACGCGCGTGGCGTCGATGCCGACTTCGAGACTGCCATAGGGAGTATAGTAATAAGTAGTATTCTTTTTGTTCTTTTCAAAAACCATATGTACGTTTACAATCCCTTTTTTGGTAATCTCCATATAATCCGGCGCTGCCTTGATGATATTCCGGGTTGTCTCCTGAAAGCCTTCCGTCACTTCGTCATACAGAAGATAATGCTTATCGTTCCGATAGTAATATTCTCCGGAGGTAATCAGTTCTATGGTATCGCCGGCGTCCTCCGACGACATTTGAAGTCCATGGACGGATATGAGTACATGTTTGAGCATGAGGGTCTCCTTTATCATGTGGTGCTTAGGCTATTGTAGCGTGTTTATTCCAAATATTCAAGAAGTTTGAAGCGGATCTTGTAGTTCCCGCTCTTTAGTACCGCTTCATATTCGTCTGCCGACAGGACTTCTTTCAGAGCCTCTGAGGAATCCGCATCAATAACCTCATAGACGCTGCCGCGGAAGCACATATTCGGATATAGGACGCACCACCAATTATGGCCGTCTCCCTCGCCAAGTGTTACTTCTAAAGCGTCATAGGTTCCGGCGGGAAAGGTATATGCGCCGTAAGTTTTTTCCGGGAAACCAGTAGTACAAATCCGGGCGGCGGCACCGTAATAATAACCGTTTTCACGCAGTGTATCATTTGCAATTGTTACAATCTGGTCAAGGTTATCAGCCACGATAGACTCGGAGGAGGCAAGCGTTTGAGATTCCTTCAGCAGCGGCTGCAGATAGGCTCCGATTGCATCCCGGACCTGCAGTTTTACCGCCTGATCCGCTTTGCTGTCACTGTTTGCAAGGACGTGGAAACGCAGAACCTTGTCCGCAATCGAGGGCTGAAGAATCTGCGCCCGGGCGGACAACGTCTCGTCTATTATCCGGTTTGAGATTTTCGGATAACCTGCAAGGATGAGCAATAGAATCAGGATTGTAAGATATGTGATTTTTTTTATGTAGTGTTTCATGTCAGACTCCAATCTGTTTTATTTGGGTAACTGTTCAAAACCCTTCGAAGAAGCGGCAGACTCGTAAAGAGGCTGTTTTTGCGAATGTGTGGGGTTCTGAATAGTTATCTAGTTGGAGTTTAGACAGGTTTAGAATTTTTATTCAGACTTGTAGAAATTCTGTTTTGGAAAACGAGCGGGGAAAAGTTACATAGGAATAACAATACCCCGGAAAAACGCTGCGGCCGTCGGCGTCCGCGGTTTCCTTCCCGGGGTAGTATGAATTATTTTTTTTTGGATTTTTTTGCCGTCTCTTCCGCTTTTGACTGTTCGTTCAATTGGTTATATTTGGCGCGGAGTCTGGCGCGGAAGCCCTTTTTCTTCTCCGGCTTTTCGAGCGGTCCGCGAAGACCTTTCACTCCTGTGATGTAAAGCCCGCTTACAGTCGCTTTTACTTCCTTCTTGATCGGGATATCTGCAAAAATGGCATCATCTGCGATGAGCGACATTACCTTTGGACCGACCTTTGCCTTTACGATTGGAAGCTTCGAGCGGCGGAGCAGCTTAGGCGTCTGTTCGATTACCTGCTGCGGAAGTCCCGCATCCTTGATTCGCATTCGTTTTTTATCGATAATCAGCATTGTGACAGTCTGTGCGGCTGCGGCAAGCTGGGCGTCCTGTTCATCCTTTCTTTTTTGCGCTTTCTTTCCAAGGAAATAAAGTACAATAATTGCTGCAATCATAACAACGGCGATTACGAGCAATGCTATCTGCCATCCGGTCATGGGAAATCTCCTCCTTTATGTTCATTGAATGCTATTTTATCATTGATTATGTGAAAAATCAATGAATTATGAAGCCGATTGTTTGTATTTTTGAAAGAAGTGTGGTATTGTATTTGAAGCGCATTTTGCGTGAAGGAATGGAAGAAGAAAGGAATTTTGTATGAAAAAGAAAATAGTTGCAGTACTTTTGTGCGCGGCAGCCGCGGCATCGCTTCTTGCATGCGGCAGTAAGGACACGAATACAGAGAATGCGGAGGCTGTTACGGAGACAGTGACAGAACCGACGGCCGAACCGGAAACAGAAGTGACAACGAGTGCGACAGGAGAACTGGTAAACAGTCTTTCCTTTGATATTGATGCGGAAAGCTGTGTAACTTCACTTGCCGATTATTCCAACGTGGAAGTATCTTTAACCGGAGATTATGAGGTTCCGCAGGATTATATCGATCAGGCGCTGGAGAGTCTGTTTGAGTCTGTTGGTCTGACGGAACAGGAAGTGACGGACCGGGATACGGTGCAGGAAGGCGATATCGCAAATATTGATTACACCGGTTATTGGAATGACGAAGCTTTTGAGGGCGGAGCGGATACCGGACATGACCTTGAAATCGGATCGGGGTCTTTTGTTCCGGGATTTGAGGAAGGTCTGATCGGAGTAAAGGTCGGAGAGACGGTTACCATTGATGTGACGTTTCCGGATCCATATGCAAATAATCCAGATCTTGCCGGACAGCTTACACAGTTTGTCGTGACAATCAACAGCATCAAGGTTCCGGTTACAATCGATCTGCTTACGGACGAACAGGTTGACGAGAAGTTTTCCGAGGGCTATGACATCCACACCGTTTCCGAACTGTCTGATTATGCATGGAACTATGTGGAGAATCAGGCTGTGACGAGCTGCATTATCGAATATATGCTCACAAACAGTACCGTAGACATTCCGGAGGATTACTTAAACGCAAGAGTAGACGAGTTTGTCGCACAGGCGGCGTTGTACTATGGACTTGACGTGGATTCGTTTGCCGCTATGATGGAATCCTACGGTTCCTCTCTGGATGAGTATAAGGAGAACGCGAAGGAAAGCGTAAGCGAGAGTATTGCGCAGGAACTCATTTTTGAGACGATTGGAAACAGGGAAGGATTTAATTCCTACGGCGACAAGTACGATGCATTCATTCAGAGAAACCTTGATGCAAGCTCTTATACGACAGCAGACGAGCTGTATGAGGCTCTCGGGGACGGAAATGCCGAATATGGCGAGAAATATGCGAAGCGTATGTATGTGATGAATCAGGCGCTTGAGCTTGTAAAGAAGAATGCGACGATTACCGGGGCAAAAGTATACGTCTACAAGGAACAGGAATTGTAATGTACAATTCAACAGGGGATTAGGAAGCGAGGAGAACATTATGGAGCTGACGAATGTAAGAGAAATTTTCCGTAATAGGGAAGCGTATGAGAATAAGAGCATAACCATCGGCGGATGGGTAAGAAGCAATCGGAATTCCAAGAATTTCGGTTTTATCGTTGTCAATGACGGAACCTTTTTCGAGCCGATTCAGGTCGTATACGGAAACGGCCTGTCCAACTATGAAGAGATTAGCAAAATCAACGTAGGCGCGGCAATCATTGTCCGCGGACAGCTTGTTCCTACGCCGGAGGCAAAGCAGCCGTTCGAAGTGCAGGCGGAGGAGGTTGTGATTGAGGGCGCATCCACACCGGATTATCCGTTACAGAAAAAGCGCCACACCTTAGAGTATCTGCGCACCATCCCGCACCTCAGAGCAAGAACAAATACGTTTGAGGCTGTGTTTAGGGTACGCTCGCTTTGCGCATACGCCATTCATCAGTTTTTCCAGGAGAGAGATTTCGTGTATGTCCATACGCCGCTGATTACAGGAAGCGACTGTGAAGGCGCGGGAGAGATGTTCCAGGTTACCACGTTAGACCTTAACAACATTCCTATGACGGAAGACGGAAAGGTCGATTATTCACAGGATTTCTTTAACAAGCCTACGAATCTTACGGTATCGGGCCAGTTAAACGGCGAGACTTACGCAATGGCATTCAAGAACATCTACACCTTCGGTCCGACATTTCGGGCGGAAAATTCCAACACAACACGCCACGCCGCCGAGTTCTGGATGATCGAGCCGGAGATTGCATTTGCGGATCTTGAGGATGATATGATTCTGGCCGAGAGCATGTTAAAATATGTCATTAACTATGTGCTGGAGCATGCGCCGGAGGAGATGCGGTTCTTCAACAGTTTTGTCGATCAGGGACTTCTTGAGAGATTAAACAACGTGGTAAGCAGCGATTTTGCAAGAGTGACCTATACGGAAGCAATCGACATCCTTTCCAAGAATAATAAAAAGTTTGATTATAAAGTATCGTGGGGCTGTGACCTTCAGACGGAGCATGAGAGATATCTTACGGAGGAAGTATTTAAGCGTCCGGTGTTTGTAACGGATTATCCAAAGGAAATCAAAGCCTTCTACATGAAGCTTAACGAAGACGGAAGGACGGTTGCAGCAGTGGATTGTCTTGTGCCGGGAATCGGGGAAATCATCGGCGGCAGCCAGCGTGAAGACGATTACGATAAGCTTCTTGCAAGAATTACCGAGCTTGGTCTGAAAGAGGAGGACTATAAATTTTATCTGGATTTAAGAAAATACGGTTCTGCCAGACATGCGGGATTCGGTCTTGGCTTTGAGCGCTGCGTCATGTATCTTACCGGGATGAGCAACATCCGCGACGTCATTCCGTTCCCAAGAACGGTAAATAACTGCGAATTGTAATTCGTGGGACGGAAAGTCTGCGTTCAATCATAGAAAAAGTACTATTTTTTGTCCCTTCCACATATAGTCTAAGTAGACTTGAACTTGTGGGAGGGATTTTATTTATGAAATTGTACAAGGAACGATGGATGTATATTCTTACTACGCTGGTTCTTATGTATCTGCTTACGGTGCTGCTTTTGCTTGTTCTTGCGCTCATAGTATATCAATTGGATTTGGCGGAATGGCTTGCCCAGCTCGGGGTGACGCTTGTATATGTGCTCAGCGGCTATTTCGGCGGCTTTCTGCTTGGGAAAAAAATCAGACATCAGCGGTTTTTCTGGGGAATGGGAATCGGAGCGCTGTATTTCGCTACGCTTCTGATTGCGTCTCTGGTGGCTAACGGAGGCGCGCTTCGGACAGGATGGGTATCTGTTTTCATATTTATCCTGTGTACTTTTTCGGCAGTCTGCGGTGAAATGACGCGAAAATAGGGCATCGGTATCATAAAAAAATACTTCCCATATGCAAATACTTGTGCTATAATACCAAAGACAAGCGGGCCATGTGTTCGCGAGAAGAGCGAAAAAGGAGTGAAATCTTATGAAGCACGTTAAGACACTAAATACAAGAAAATTGCAGAACACGATCAAGAAGGGTGGCTGCGGCGAGTGTCAGACCTCTTGCCAGTCTGCCTGCAAGACCTCTTGCACAGTTGGCAATCAGACCTGCGAGCAGTACAAATAAGACTGCGCGAATTGAATATGTGATCATATAAAACGACCGCACGCATCGCGAACGGTCGTTTTGTTCGCAAAGATGTGAAATTAGGATAAGAGAATAGAAAGAGAGGAATATTGTAGTGGTTCATCAGTATAAGAACAACGGCTATGATATTGTCCTGGATGTAAATAGCGGCGCAATCCACGTGGTGGATGATGTCACCTATGATGTGATCGCTTTATTTGAAGAGCACAGCGCAGATGAAATCATGGAAAAGCTTTCCGCACAGTATCCCGCAAGCGAGATCGAAGAGGCAGTCGGGGAAGTGCAGACGCTCAAGGAGAACGGGGAGCTTTTTACGGAAGATGTTTACGAGAAGCATATCATTGATTTTAAAAAGCGAAATACTGTGGTAAAGGCACTCTGCTTACACATTGCCCACGACTGCAACCTTGCCTGTAAGTACTGCTTTGCAGAGGAAGGCGAGTATCATGGCAGACGTGCTTTGATGTCTTATGAGACAGGGAAGCAGGCGCTGGATTTTCTGATTGCAAATTCCGGATCGAGAAAGAACCTCGAGGTTGACTTTTTCGGGGGCGAACCGCTGCTGAATTTCGATGTGGTAAAGCAGCTCGTTGCATATGGAAGAGAACAGGAAAAACTCCATGACAAGCATTTCCGTTTTACACTCACGACAAACGGCGTGCTGTTAAACGATGACGTCATGGAATTTGCCAACAGAGAGATGGACAACGTCGTATTGAGCATTGACGGACGAAAGGAAGTACACGATCGCATGAGACCGTTCCGCAAAGGGGCGGGAAGCTATGACCTGATCGTCCCAAAGTTCCAGAAGTTAGCGGAGAGCCGTAACCAGGACAGATACTATGTGCGCGGAACCTACACGCATTTTAATACGGATTTTTCAAAGGATGTACTGCATCTTGCAGATCTGGGCTTTAAGCAGATTTCTGTTGAGCCGGTTGTTGCACAGCCGACCGATGCGTACGCATTGCAGGAATCCGATTTGCCGGTTCTTTTTGAAGAGTATGATAAGCTTGCGGCGGAGATGGTCCGGCGTAGGAGAGAAGGAAACGGATTCAATTTTTTCCACTTTATGATTGATCTGGAAGGCGGGCCTTGTGTGTACAAGCGTTTGTCGGGATGCGGTTCCGGGACAGAGTATCTTGCGGTAACGCCCTGGGGAGATTTGTATCCCTGCCATCAGTTCGTAGGAAACGAGGATTTTCTGATGGGCAATGTATGGGACGGTGTGAAAGCAGCCGGACTCCGGGACGAGTTCAAATGCTGTAATGTCTATGCGAAGGAAACGTGCAGAGACTGTTTTGCAAGGTTTTACTGCAGCGGCGGATGCGCAGCAAACTCATACAATTTTCATGGAACCATCACAGACGCCTATGATTTAGGCTGCAAGCTGCAGAAAAAGCGCATAGAATGTGCGATAATGATAAAAGCCGCAGAGGCGGATAATGAGGAAGAATAAAGGAAGGACAAAACAATGAAAAAGAGTAGAGGATTCATCGTCATTGCACTGATCCTTGCATTCCTGATTGGAATGGGATATCTTGCAGTGACAACGGTTTCTGTTACCAGCACCAGTCAGGAAAAAGGCGACGGTGTTACGGATGCAGCAGGAATCAAACTTGGCTTGGACTTATCCGGTGGTGTGTCAATTACCTATCATATCAAGGATGAGAATCCATCGCAGACAGACATTGACGATACAATTGCAAAGTTAGAGCAGCGTATTGAGAGCGATGACACAATCGCTACAACCGAATATTCTGTATATCAGGTTGGCGATGACCGTATTACCGTAGAGATTCCGGGTGTATATGATGCAAATGCTGTTTTTGAGAAACTTGGAAACCCGGGAACCTTGTATTTTATTACGCAGAACGATGCGGACGGCAATGCAAATTATCAATATGACAGCACAATTGCCGCAGAGCATCCGGATTGGGCACCGTATTCACTTACGTCAGATATTGATACCTTAATTGCAAATGGTTCTGTTATTTTAAGCGGCGAGGATGTTCAGTCTGCAAGCGCTGTCTACGAGACAAATTCAACACTTGGAACGCAGGAGCCTGTTGTTTCACTTCAGTTTAACGATAGTGCTGCGGATATTTTCGGACAGGCTACAACTGCGGCTTATGAAGCGGGACAGTCCATCGGTATCTATTACGACGGACATTTTATCAGTGTGCCGAGTGTAAGTGCGGCGATTCTTGACGGAAAATGCGTCATCAACGGAATGAGCGATTATGAAGACGCCAATGAGCTTGCGACATTCATTCGTGTCGGCGCAATGAAACTGGAACTGGAAGAATTGGAATCGAACGTTGTGGGGGCGCAGCTCGGCGGACAGGCGCTTGCTACCAGTGTTAAGGCTGCTTTAATCGGCCTTGCACTTGTGATGATATTCATTATCATAATGTATGGACTTCCGGGTGTAGTTGCATCTCTTGCGCTGTTACTTTATACCGCATTGGTTGTGAACTTTATTTACTGGTTTGAAGTAACGCTTACTTTACCTGGTATTGCCGGTGTAATCCTTGGTATCGGTATGGCGGTGGACGCCAATGTCATTATTTACTCGCGCATCCGGGAGGAGGCTGCTTTGGGAAAGACCATTGCGGCTGCAATTACGGACGGATTTCGAAAGTCTTCCTCTGCAATCTTAGACGGCCAGATTACAACCTTTATCGCAGCGTTGGTTCTGATGTTTTTGGGTTCAGGTACGGTTAAGGGATTTGCATATACCCTTATGATTTCGATTATTTTATCGCTGTTTACCGCACTTTTCATTTCAAGAATTTTAATGAAAGCGCTGTATGCAGTCGGATTAAAGTCCGAAAAGCTATACGGACGAGCAAAAGAGCGCAAGCCGATTGACTTTATGAAGCACAGAGTGCTTTATTTTGTGATTTCCATTGCCGTAATTGCAGTCGGTTTCATTGGCATGGGAGTAAATGCAGGCGCAGGAAACAAAGCCTTAAATTACAGCCTTGAGTTTGTCGGCGGAACATCGACGACCATTGATATGGGAACCAATTATACCATCGAGCAGATTGAATCCGACGTTGTTCCGGTTGTCGCAGATACAATCGGAGACAATGCAATTCAGGCTACGACTGTGGACGGAACCACTCAGGTCGTGCTAAAGACACGCACCCTGGAGCAGGAAGAGCGCGAAGCGGTAGAAGATGCACTCGCAGAGAATTTCGGTGCAGCTCTGGTGGAGTCGCAGAGTATCAGTTCAACCATCAGCAGTGAAATGAGAACAGACGCAATCCTTGCGGTTGTTGTAGCATGTATCTGTATGCTTCTTTATATCTGGTTCCGTTTCAAGGATATCCGTTTTGCAACAAGTGCGATTACCGCGCTGGTGCATGACGTGCTTGTAGTGCTTGCAGCATATGCGCTGATTCGTATCTCAGTCGGCAATACCTTTATTGCATGTATGCTGACCATCGTCGGATATTCGGTCAACGACACCATCGTTATTTTCGACCGTATCCGGGAGAATCTTCATGGCGTTGCGGCACAGACTCCGGAAAGTCTTGCGGCGGTTGCAAATAAGTCCCTTACACAGACTTTATCAAGAAGTATCAATACTTCTATCACAACCTTCATTATGGTGCTGTTCCTATTTATCCTTGGAGTAGCATCGATCCGCGAGTTTGCGCTTCCGCTTATGGTTGGCTTGATTTGCGGTTCATACTCATCGATCTTCATTGCTACCGAGCTTTGGTATGTCATGAAGCTTCATCTGGGAAAAGATCGTTTGATTAAGAAATAAAGATTTGAAATGAAAGTGATTTGTACCGGTCTTAAAAAGTCAGACTCAGAGTGTCTGCTTTATAAGACCGGTACTTTTTATAACGCGGTTGGTCCGGCGGACCCGGATTACACTGGAAAAGGAATTTTGCCGGCATGTCAGACAAAAGGGAAATAGTAAAGGAAAAGTGAAAATGGAACTTATAATTGTGATATATCTTATTATTATCAATATAATCGGCGCTGCGGTAATGGGCATAGATAAAAGCAGGGCAAAGCGGAAGGCATGGAGAATACCGGAGAGGACTCTATTCCTCGTTAGTCTGCTGGGCGGAAGTATCGGCACATGGGCAGGGATGTATTTGTTTCATCATAAATCAAAGCATTGGTATTTTGTTGTGGGAATGCCGCTCATTCTGGTTATACAGATTCTTGTTTTTGCAGTTTTATGGGCAAAGTGGGGATTGAAATGACAGGCGGTCTCGTCTATAATCATATTAATGTCGCGCATTGCACAGAAAAGTATAATAGGTGATTGCGAAACTCTGCTTTTCTTCCATCCGTTGTACAATATAGGCAAAATCCCCGCAGGGCACGCTTGCGCTACTTGTCGCTCGTAGCGGTACTAAATTCGTGCAAAGCACTCATTAAGTGCCGACGGCTCCAAACTACCCTGCGAGGATTTGTCTATATTGCACAACTTCACGAAAAAATATGAGTTTCGCAATTACCTGAGAAAAGTATAAAGAAAAAAGGAGAACGATCATGTACACGTTAGACGACATCAAGAAGGTTGATATGGAAATCGCAGATGCGATTACATCAGAATTTGACAGACAGAACAGTCATATTGAGTTGATTGCTTCTGAGAACTGGGTAAGCCCTGCTGTTATGTCAGCAATGGGAAGTATCCTTACCAACAAATATGCAGAAGGTTATCCGGCACACAGATACTATGGCGGCTGCGAATGCGTTGATGTTGTCGAAGAACTGGCAAGAAATCGCGCAAAGGAATTATTTGGAAGCGAGTATGTCAATGTACAGCCGCACTCCGGGGCACAGGCGAATATGGCGGTTGAGTTTGCAGTACTCCAGCCGGGCGATACGCTTATGGGAATGAACTTAGACCATGGCGGACATCTGACGCATGGTTCGCCGGCAAACTTTTCGGGAGCTTACTTTAACGTTGTTCCTTACGGCGTAAACGACGAGGGATTCATCGATTATGATAAAGTTGCGGAAATTGCAAGAGAATGCAAGCCGAAGATGATTATTGCAGGGGCGTCTGCATATGCGAGAACCATTGATTTTAAACGCTTCCGCGAAATCGCAGATGAGGTCGGCGCAGTACTTATGGTGGATATGGCACATATTGCCGGTCTTGTAGCTGCAGGGCTTCATCCAAGCCCGGTTCCATATGCGGATGTTGTTACCACAACCACACATAAGACGCTTCGCGGACCACGCGGCGGTATGATTTTGAGCAGTCAGGAGTTTGCGGATAAGTATAAACTCAACAAGTCAATTTTCCCGGGAACTCAGGGCGGCCCTCTTATGCATGTAATCGCGGCAAAGGCAGTCTGCTTCAAGGAGGCATTACAGCCGGAGTTCAAGGAATATCAGACACAGATTATTAAGAATGCTCAGGCTCTTTGCAAGGGACTTAAAGACAGAGGAATCAAGATCGTATCGGACGGAACAGACAACCATTTAATGCTGGTTGACCTTACTCCTTTCGGACTTACCGGAAAGGAAGTCGAGAAGCTGCTTGATGCAGCACATATCACTGCAAACAAGAACACTATTCCGAACGATCCGAAGAGTGCGTTTGTAACAAGCGGTATCCGCCTCGGCACACCGGCAGCTACCTCCAGAGGTCTTAAGGAAGAGGACTTCGACAAGACGGCAGAAGCAATCGCTATGATCATTAAGAATGGGGAAGACTCAATTGATGATGCAAGAGCTATTGTAAAGACGCTCACAGAGAAGTATCCGTTGAAATTTTAATTAAAACATGTGCTAATGAGGTTGTCTCTTTATCGATTAAAAATCGAAAAGAGGCAGCCTTTATTTTTTTTGCCACTGCTTTGCTGCAATTATAATGAGCGTAGTTTAGTGAGAGGAAAAAGGAAAAAAAATTACCAAATATGAAAAGCGTAATGGTATTATGCGAACTTAAATTGATTTTGAAAGAAAACCAATGGAGCATATGCTCATACAGATGAGTAGTCAAGGGGATATGGTTACTTTAGATTAGAAAGATGATTAATGGCACTAACATATTCTCTCAACATGCGTATACCGGCTTCTCGAGAATTTTTATCCATGGAACTAAACATTTCTGTCAACATATCAGATTCAAATCCGTTTTTGCGTCCACGAATAAAATAGTCTGCCGAAATATCGCATTTTTCACTAAATTCGGCTCTTGTCATGTTGCAAGCCTCACGTATTTCCCGTATACGAAGACCGACTGTCAAATTGTAATCTTTATCTGGTAGCATTTACGTTGATTCCTTTACTTGTGATATTAATAATTTGTATAATACAAATATAGTTTTATTCTAGAGAGTAAATTCGTATAAAAATATATTCTATAGAGTAAATAAACATACCCTATAAAATTGACAAAAAAAGGAGATTATTATAAAGTAAAAGAAAAACAAGTCTAGAGAGTAAATTCGCATAAAATATATTCTATAGAGTAAATAAATATACCCTATAGAATTGACGGAAAAAGGAGAATTATATCATTTTTGATGATGTGGTCTAAACTAAAACTTTGCCATGAGGTGGGAAATATCCCACTTCATGAGCAGACACTAA
>CAZTKM010000026.1:0-38755 GCA_964614035.1 uncultured Lachnobacterium sp. | reverse complement strand
CGCTCGTAGCGGTACTAAATTCGCGCAAAGCACTCATTAAGTACCGACGGCTCCAAAGCGCCCTGCGATGATTTGTCTATATTGTACAACTACACACTGGCAACCGAGAGTTTCGTAATTGCCTTCTAATTCTTAAATCCCGAATATACTTCGTGATTTTATTATACCAAGTGATTTTTCGTTTGCAATACATCCGGGCAAACTTGCAACATAAAAAGGGCTATCATGCAACAAAATTACATATAAATAATCGTAACTATTCTAATCCTCCTCGATATGCTCTTTTCCCTGATTAATAATCGATCTTACGTGATCATCTGCAAGTGAATAGAAAATGGATTTTCCTTCGCGTCTGCTTTTTACCAGCTTATTCTGTTTTAAAATCTTCAGCTGATGTGAAATCGCGGATTGTGTCATATGAAGCGCTTCCGCAAGATCGCATACGCACACCTCCGCCTCAAACAATACATACAATATCCGAATCCGGGTAGAATCCCCGAATACCTTGAACAGTTCAGCCAGATCATACAGTTCCTCCTCATCCGGCATCGTCTCGTTCACCAGACGCACCAGTTCCTCGTGTACTTCCGTTGTCTCGCAGCAATCAACGCCATTTCTAAAATCATGTGCCATATGTTCTGTTCCCCATCTTTCTAAAGCTTCTTTACAAACAATGCCCGGATTGCATTTATTACTGCGATAACCATTACCCCGACGTCGGCGAATATTGCAAGCCACATATTTGCAATACCAAGCGCCCCAAGTACCAGACAGATGAGCTTGACGCCAAGTGCGAAGTATATATTTTCATAAACGATTCGAAGGCATTTTCTTGAAATACGGATTGCCTTTGCAATCTTGAGCGGATCATCATCCATAAGTACAATGTCGGCAGCCTCAATTGCGGCGTCGGATCCAAGTGCACCCATCGCAATGCCGATATCCGATCTTCCAAGAACCGGCGCATCATTGATTCCGTCGCCCACGAAGGCGAGCTTTTCCTTTGTACCTTTCCCGTCTAAGAGTTCCTCTACCTTCGCAACCTTATCTGCCGGAAGGAGTTCGCTGTATACCTCGTCGATTCCCAGCTCCTTTGCAACAGAATCCGCCACTGCTTTGGAATCTCCTGTCAGCATGATGGTTCTTGCAACACCCGCCTTGTGAAGAGCTGCGATTGCAGCCTTTGCGGTCGGCTTTATCATATCGGATATTACAATTGCTCCGGCGTATGCGCCATCCGCCGCAACATATACAATGGTTCCGGTTTTATCACATTCCGTAAATGAGATTCCGAGCTTTTTCATCAGTTTTGCGTTACCTGCCGCAACAGTCTTACCATCCACTTTTGCGGTAACGCCATGTCCGCCGATTTCCTCCACCTCACATACGCGGGCTGCATCAATTTCCTTTTTATATGCATTTTTGAGACTCTTACTGATCGGATGGTTCGAGTAGCTCTCGGTCAGTGCCGCAAGCTCTAACAGCTCATCCTTTTCTATAGTATTGTCATATACGCCGCTTACCTCAAATACGCCCTTCGTCATTGTTCCGGTTTTGTCGAATACAACATACTTTGTCTTTGCAAGCGTTTCCAGATAGTTGGAGCCCTTTATCAGTACCCCCTCGCGGCTTGCTCCGCCGATTCCGGCAAAAAAGCTGAGCGGAATACTGATTACAAGCGCACATGGACAGCTGATTACAAGAAATGTAAGCGCCCGGTAAATCCACGTCTCCCATCCTGCCGGCATTCCCATAATCATACGCACAATCGGCGGAATGAGCGCAAGCGCAAGTGCACTGTAGCAGACCGCCGGAGTATAGTATCTGGCAAATTTGGAAATGAAATTTTCCGAGCGTGATTTCTTAGAACTTGAATTTTCCACGAGATCCAGAATCTTGGAAACGGTGGACTCCCCAAATTCTTTGGTTGTACGGATTCTTAAAAGTCCCGTCATGTTGACGCAGCCGGAAATCACTTCGTCTCCGGCTTTTGCTTCCCTCGGTACGCTCTCTCCCGTCAGGGCACTTGTGTTCAGCGTTGTATTCCCCTCTTCAATCACACCGTCAATCGGAACCTTTTCCCCCGGCTGCACCACAATGATGCTTCCGATTGCAACCTCATCCGGGTCTACCTGCGTGAGTTTTCCGTCGGCTTCCATGTTCGCATAATCCGGCCGGATATCCATAAGCTCGCTGATATTGCGGCGGCTCTTTCCTACCGCAATGCTCTGGAACAATTCTCCGATCTGGTAAAACAGCATAACCGCAATTGCTTCGGTATAATCGCCGTCTTCTGTCAGGGCAAGCGCAATTGCGCCGACCGTTGCAACTGCCATAAGAAAGTTTTCATCAAAGACCTGCCTGTTTCTGATTCCTTTCCATGCTTTCTTTAGGATGTCATAACCGATTATAAGGTACGGCACCATCCAAAGCACAAACAGTAATATATCATTTAATTCCACATAGCCAGCAGCAATTTTCAGTGCAGCCATCAGAACTGCTGCAACAATAATCCGAATCAAAACCTTCTTCTGCTTCTTATTCATAATGCATCCCTTCATGATCCCTGTTTCTATAAATAAATCTCGCAGTCGTCTTCGACCTTCTTGCAATTTTTAAGCACATCCTTCATTACAATATCTGCATCCGCCCCATCCTCAAATACTACAATCATCTTGAGCGCCATAAAGTTAACCGTAACCTCCTTTACTCCTGCCGTATTCTTTGCAGCTTCCTCCATTTTATTTGCACAGTTTGCACAGTCCACTTCGATTTTGTAAGTTTTCTTCATTGTCATATCCTCCATCATTTTGAAATTATTTCATTTTTTCATATGAGCACTTGTTCATATGTTTAATGCAATTATAACATAACATGAAGCTATGTCAATCGTTTTTATTTATTATGGAATATTTTTTTCTTCCCGCATGATGCGCAATATAAATAAAGCTGCCGCTTCACAAATTTTCATTTGCAAAAACGGCAGCCTGTTCTTATAAGTATTTTCGCTCAAAATCTTCCAGCTTCATCGGTTTATTGAAGTAATACCCCTGAATCATCCGTATGTTGAGCGCTTTGATTGCCTCGTACTGTTCCGTAGTCTCAACGCCCTCTGTACAGATATCGACTCCCAGCGTCGTCGCAAGCTCGGACACCATTTTTACAAAGGCATCTGAGAAATCATCCTCGCCGATATGTTCCACAAAACAGCGGTCGATTTTTATCACGTCAATCGGCATCTCCCGGATATGATTCAAAGAAGAATAACCGGTTCCGAAATCATCCAGCGCCACCTTAACGCCAAGCTCCCTCAGCTGACCTAAGATTCTTTTCATCCGTTCCATATCGTTAATCGCCAGACTTTCCGTAACCTCCAGCGTGAGATTTTTCGGGGAGATTCTTGTTTCCTCCAGCACATTCTTTACTTTTTTTACAATGTCACTTTGCAGCAGCTGTACCACAGAGAGATTTACATTGACCTTATAATCGGGATGTCCCATCTCGTTCCAGTATCTGCATGTTTTTGCGGCCTGGCATAATACATAATCGCCAATCGGATTAATCAGCCCCAGATATTCCGCCAGAGGAATAAAATCGGTCGGGGTAACAAAGCCCATCTCCGATGAGTTCCATCGCACAAGCGCTTCCGCTCCGCAACATGGATCTCCGTCTTTGGATACGTCTACAATCGGCTGATAGTACACTTCGAATTCTTTGCAGGAATCCATCGTTGCCTTCCGCATGTTCTTTTCCAGATCCAGTCTCCTGTGTGAAACCTCGGCATCCGTATCATTATAATATTCGACGCGATTCTTTCCCTGCTTTTTTGCGGTAAAAAGCGCCATGTCAGCCTTGCGGATCAAATCCTCCACCGAATTGCCGTCCGACGGAAATTTTACAATTCCCATACTCATGGTGCAGTAATAGTCTTCGCTCTTTAGCAGCCATGGTTTTGAGAAAATGTCCAATATACTGTCGCAGACGGCATCCACCGAATATGCCGTCGTATCTTTTACAATGGCAACAAACTCGTCTCCACCCATCCGGTAACAGTTGTTCTCAATGCCCTCGATCTTCTGCAGACTATGTCCGATTGCCTTGAGGAGAACATCTCCGTACTGGTGCCCGAGGCCATCATTGATATTCTTAAAGTCATCCAGATCTATATACAAAAGCGCCCCGTCTACGCCGCTTAACTCAGCGATTCTTATGTAGCGTTCGAGATCCTCCTCGCAGCGTTTCCGGTTGAACAGACCGGTAAGGAAGTCATTGTTTGCCTGCCGCTCAATCTTTTTCTGATAACGCTTTTTGTCCGTAATATCATAGATTGTGCACAGCTCCACTCTGCGCCCGTCTACCCAGTTGATGTAAGACTTATTTACATCCATCCAGCGGTCTTCTTCTACGGAATAGATTTCACGCAGCACCTCCGTTTGATTCATATCGCTATCCTGATAAAGAATCTGGTTGATTTTTCCCGAACTGATGCTGTTTGCAAACAATTCCTTGAATTTCTGATTGGCATATAACAAGGCTTTCCGGTCTACGTCGAGAACATAGATTCCACATCCCACATTTTCGAGTATCGCTTCAAGAGATGAAAATGAACTCGCGAGAGAATTCTTTGCAATACGCTTTGTCAGAATACTCTGCACAATACGTTTTACATCGTTTATGAACTTGATATCATTGACATCCCAGATTCGATCTTTTCCAATCTCATAGAAGCAGAGGTACATAATGTTCTTACCGCCTGCCTCAATCGGCTGGAAGATTGCCGCAGTAATCCCATTCTCCTTGAAAAATTTATCAAAATCGGCCGGACAGACCGAATCCGAAGAAATCATATAAGGCTTTCCGTTAAAAAAAGGAACCTCCGCCTTCGGTTTCGCCTGAAAATCCGCAATGCGGTACCATTCACGTTCCTTTGCATACTCGCAAATCATGTCCACCGTATGATCTTCTTCGTTTTCCCGGAGCAGACTGCCGCAGCAAATATCCAGACAGGTGCAGACCAATTTTAAAATGTCATCCACAATCTTCCCGAATCCGTTGTCCGATTCAAGCATGGTCACAACCTGCGTCATAGACTCCGAGCGGTACAGCTGCTTTTCCACACTCTCCTTTGTCAGCCGGCTGAGCAGCATTGCCTCCTGCGCGATCAGTTCATCCATCTTTACCGCCATGAGCATCTTAGACAAATATTCCAGAAATTCCAGGGAACGATAGTATTCTTCCTCGTTGATTGTCATAATGTAATCCGGAATATCAGCCTCGCCGTCAATATTCTCCTGAATAAATGCTGCCGCACACCATATAATCTGCGTCTTGTTTTCCACATTGGTTGACACTCCGCCCAGCCTCACATACGGATAGCTTGTGTCTTCCTCCACCATATGCTCAACGGCGTTTCCTTTTAGCTTTCTGAGCAAAGACAGATACGTTTCCTCATTCAGGTACCGGCGCAGAAACGTATGCTCCTCCTCACTTCCGTACAAATTTGTGATGACACCCTCTTCCGTTCCAATGCAAACCAGATAAATGCCGTTTGCCTTGCAAAAGTGTGTCTGAAATCTCTGCAGCAATTCCACATCGATAAGCCCTGATTCTCTGTTGTCCTGCTTCTGCATCTCTGACATCTGTTTACCTCTTTACCCCAATGATTAATAAATAAAAATCGTTTTTCTCCTGCATAAGAGTCTCCTGCAAGAGACTTAACTCCTTGTGCAGACGGATTTGCTTCTTCACAAATCCAATCTCGTTCGTATATAAAACAATTACGGATTCTTTCTCCAATAGTTCAAGCGCTTTTATAAAAAAGCGTCCGTAAAACCGATCCGTCTCTTCCTTGGTCTTTTTCCCCCGCGTCGGCATGTTTGTCACAATCTCGTCAAACAGATAATCATGCTTGAAATCAAAGAAATCCCTATGGATGAAATGAATTCCTATCTTTGCAATCTCTGCATTCTCGCGGCCTTTTTCGATTGCCTCCCCAAAAATATCCGTCGCGTATATTTCCTTTGCAGGGACTGCCTCGTTCCGCTCAATCAGCATCGTGCCCACTCCGCAGAACGGATCCATAATCTGCGCATCTTTTTTTAAGTACGGCTTTGCCAATTCCATAATCAACGCCGCTGTAGACGGCTGAATCGACGAAGCAATGCTGTTTTTCCGATAGCGAAAGCGGTCGTCCTTTAACGTATAGCATTTCAACGCCGGATAGAAGAGTCCGTCCTTATTCTCCACCAGCCGAAGTTCCACTTCGTAATCCCCGGCCGAATTGACGAGCGCGCCGCCGGACAACTGCTCCAGCTTCGCCGCAAGCTTTTTTGTGAAGCTGCTTCTCTGCTCCAGACTCATACCGCTCCTGCATTCAATTCGAAAATAAAAGGCGCCTTCGCCGGAATGGAGTTCATAAAGGAGTGAGAGAAGATTTCCTTCCATCAGAATGCGGGCGGCCTCCTCCGGCTCTGCCGGAAGAAGACCTGCGGTCTTTATCTCAAATAAGAGTTCCCTAAAACACCGGATTAAAAAAAGCTCTGCTATCTGCCCGGTGCGCACTTTGACTCCCAGCGGATGAAGCTTTGCGTTCTCATTCTGCAGCGCGCGTCTTACCACTTCGCGGTGGATCCGGTTCGTCACAAGAATAATTTCCCGGTCTTTCTCTCCCATCTCAAACTCATGGCGGCTGATTCCCTCATACCGGATCAGGATTTTGCGAATTGCCCGAAGTTCTTCTTCCATATGCTTTCTGTTTTCGGAAGTTACCTCTTCTTTCGCAAGCGCATCCATTCTCTCGTGAAGCGCGGCAAGCTTACCGCTCATATCCAGATGATACAACGCCGTAAGGTACGCCCCTCGCACAAAGAGCGTATTCTCCGCCTGATAGGCCTCCCACAAAGCATCCAGTGCGCCTTCATAAGCAAGATCTCCCAGCAGCAGAGCTGCGTTCTTTCTGGTCTTGGCATCCTCGTCTTTCAAAAAGGAAAGCCACAAGGCGTCCTCATTTTCCACCATGCTCTTTACAGAAGCACGCTGCTTCTCATCCTTTATAAGCGCACGCAAATCGCTCAAATTATTGCGGATATTCTGTTTTTCTTTTAACTCACTGATAATTTTTACCATATATGTCTATTGTAAGGTATTTTGCGCCTTTTTTCAATGTATACTTCCACGAAACTATTCATCTCTCAAGAAAAAAGCTCCGGTGCATCTTAGTGCACCGGAGCTTGGCAGGTTCTTTCGGTTCTCCTATTCGCAGATTACGCAAACCCAGCCTTCCGGGCCTTCAATCTTGCCCATCTGGATTCCGGTAAGCGTATCATACAGCTTTTTCGTATACGGTCCCATCTCTTCCATTCCGCTTGGGAAGCAGATTTCATCGCCATGGTCATAAATCTTTCCAACCGGAGAAATAACCGCTGCGGTTCCGCAGAGACCGCACTCTGCAAACTCTTTCAGCTCGGTAAACTTCACTTCCCTATGCTCAACCGGCATGTTCAGATACTTCTCTGCCACAACCATAAGCGAGCGTCGGGTAATCGACGGCAAAATACTGTCCGATTTCGGTGTAACAAACGTTCCGTCCTTTGTAATGAAAATGAAGTTTGCTCCGCCGGTCTCCTCTACCTTCGTTCTGGTCGCCGGATCAAGATACATATTCTCGTCAAAGCCCTTCTTATGTGCATCCACAATTGCATGCAGGCTCATTGCATAGTTAAGTCCCGCCTTGATATGTCCCGTACCATGCGGTGCTGCCCTGTCAAAGTCGGATACGCGGATGGTAAGCGGCTTTGCGCCGCCCTTGAAGTACGGACCGACAGGAGTGACAAGAATCCGAAACTGGTATTCGTCTGCCGGCTTAACGCCGATAACCGCATTTGTCGCAATCATATATGGCCGGATGTAAAGTGTCGCCCCCGAACCATACGGCGGAACCCATGCTTCATTTGCCTTAACCACCTGCTTTACCGCATCGACAAACCGGTCTTCCGGAAATACCGGCATTTCCAGTCTCTCGCAGGAGTCTTTCATACGCTGTGCGTTCAAATCAGGACGGAAGCATACGATTTTTCCTTCCTCGGTAGTATATGCTTTTAAACCTTCAAAGCAGGACTGTGAATACTGGAATACGCCCGCGCACTCATTCAATGTGACATTCGCATCCGTCGTAATCGCTCCGTCATCCCACTTTCCGTCCTTATAGTTCGATACATATCGGTAATCCGCTACCATATAGCCAAATCCGAGATTGGCCCAGTCAAGATTCTTCTTCTCCATCGTCTTATGCTCCTTTGCATTTGAAATTAAACTAATTCTAGTACAATCGAAAATATTTGTCTAGTTTCGTATCCGGTTTTTGCTATCTCAAAAATTTATAGATACTATAACTTATTTTAACAGCCAATGCATTATAACATAACTCCAGATTGTTTCTTGTTATATTCGAGCATCTCGTTAAACTTATGGAACGGCTTGTAAAATCCGATTCCGATTATTGCGGAAATCGGCACAAAGAGCCAAAGAATAAGAATATCCTTCCAGAAAGTTTCCTGATACAGGCCCACAATGGCCTCCTTCAATGCTTCCAGGGCATATGTAAACGGAAGTACTTTGTATATTTTCTGGAATACGGAAGGAAGCACCTCCACAGGGAATGTACATCCGGCGCCGGCGACCTGAATTACCATGACAATGACCGCAACACCTTCTCCGATATTTCCCATCGCAAATGTAAGCGCATACATGAAAAAACCAAACACAAAACTGCAAGTGGAGGCTGCAAACCACAGCATTACCGGATGCTCACACTGTATTCCCAGGAAAAGCACGTCTCCCAGCACCGTAATCAGAGCCTGAATCTGCGATACGAAAAAGAACACCATATATCTTCCCAAAAACTGCTCGTAAATTTTTGCGCCGGCAAACGCAGGTTCCGGGTGCACCTTCGTGTGAATGATTGCGACCAGAAACAGGCCTCCAACCCATAATGCAAGCACCGTATAAAAAGCCGCCATTGCGGAGCCGTAGTTTTCCGTCGGATAAATTGCAACCGTCTCAATTGCAACCGGCGCGGACAAAAATTCCCCAATAGCGTCCGGATCAGCGGAAAATACCTGTTCAATCATATCAAAATCTTTGTTTTCTTTTAACGTGTTTAAAAATTCGATGCGGTCTTCAATGATTTCGCGCACATCGACAATCGCATTTTTTGTTCCCTCCAGACTGATTCCGCCCTGTTCAAGTACCGCGGAAAAATCGGCCATATTTCCGTTGATTTGTGTGTATGCCTTTGAAATGGAACCAAGTGCGCTGCTGATGCTTCCAAATGTAGAGGAAAGCGCACCGGACATCCCTGCCAGGGTTCCGAGCCCGGAACCGGTTACTTTCCCCAGATTGTTCAGCGCGTTCTGGCTGTCGGCTAACGCTTCGTGGAAATTCGGATATACGGCCTCGAAATCCTCAATTGTTGTATTCGCGCCGCCGCAAACTACAATGAGCGAATCCAGTATCTCCTCATAATTTGCAAGCCCGGCATCCGCCTCTTCAAATTCTTCAATCATCAAATCCACAACATTTCCTTCTCCGGAAGAAGGATTCACATTGATGATATCCGATTCGATAGCCGTTTCCGCAACCTCGGCACTTGTCGAGACAATTGTTGAAATAATCGTACCGTTTACCGTAATCTGTACGGTATTTCTTACCTTATCCGTAATTTTCGGTGCAATCGCGTTCTTTTTTTCATTGCAATAATATGTAATCTGCGGATGAGAAACCTCGTCCGTCAAAAAGCTTAACAAATCCGGAGTAAAATTCTCATCGATCACAAGCGCCGCATAATAGTCTCCGGCGTACACGCCGTCCACCGCTTCTTCCTCCGTATCAAGGAATACCCAGCCGACCGAATTATTGCCGGACAGCGCATCCAAAACGGTATCCCCGATATTGATATACCTGCCCGCAAGCTCATATCCGATATCCTCCGATGCAATGGCGACTTTTATCTGCGAGGTGGATGCCGGCCCGTACGGATCCCAGTTTGACAAAATGTTTAACCACGCGTACAGGCATGGAACGATGGAGAGTCCTAAGATCATCACTACCGCGACGACATTTCTCTTTAAGCGCTTAAAATCCGATACGAATATCCGCCAAATATTCATGCCTTATTTCTCTCCTTTCCTATCCTTTTTATCCTTCTTATTTTTATCTTTAGACTTATCCTTCTTTTTGGATTTGTCTTTCTTTTTCTGCTTATCCTTCTTCCCTGATTTGTCTTTTTTCTCTGACTTGTCCTTCTTCCCCTTCTTGCCGCCCTTCTTCTCTTCCTTGTTGTCCTTTTGGGGCAGTTTCTCCGTCTCCAGTTCCATCAGGGCGTTCTCTTCAATCTTTTTGGACAATTCCTTTAGCGATATGCCAATGCTCCGCTGGCTTTCCGCGATTTTTTCACTCAATTCCGTAATTCTTGTATCCACAACATTCTCCGGAAGAAGCTCTTCGATGGTATCATCCTTTATTCCAAGTTCAATCATGGTCTCCTGTATCTTGTAATCCGCATACTCTACATAAATCAGGTATGCGGAAATAATAAACATGGAAGCAACCCAAAGTGTAAGGTAGATATACTTTGAGGTCTGCATTGTAAACATCAGAATGAGAAAAAGTATCGGAATGAGAATTACCCATCGGATTCCCCATTTGATCCGGTTCTGGTTCTTCTTATGTTCCGCCTGCTGAATCTCGATAATTCGGTCGAGCGATTCTTCTGCGACCTTTTTGTCCTTTTTACTCATATCCATTCTCCTTTGACTATCCGCCCTTTACATCATCTTGGTATCCCGCATACGTTTTTCCACATAATGATTTACGCGGATAAACGGCAGCCTCACCCATAGGCCGATAATAAGTGCAACAATTACAAAGATTCCAAGCTGCCCCATGTATTTCCAAAAGTCGTTCTGATACATACCGCCGATGGTTTCCCGCATTGCGTTGATAGCGTACGGGAATGGGAAATAAATATATAATTTTTGATAAAAGTTCGGAAGAATCTCAATCGGGAATGTACCGCTTGAACCTGCAATCTGAAGAATCATGACAATAACGGCAAACGCTTTTCCGATGTCGCCGAACGAAACCGTCATTGTATAGACAAACAGATTGAACGTAAAGCTGGCAAATACTGCAACCAGATAGAATTTTCCCGGTTCCAAGCACTGTACCCCAAGCAGATGAATATCGCCTAATACAACGATTATTGTCTGCAGCTGTCCCATGATAAAGAAGAGGAAAAACCTTCCGAAATACAATTCATATGGTTTGACATTCACAAGGTCTTTCTTATCCTCCACGTCCACCTTTAAGATGGATACAAGAATCGTCGCGCCAACCCAGAGCGCAAGAATCGTATAGAACGGCGTCACTCCGGATCCGTAATTTTCAATTGCATACACTTCTACCGTATTCATCTGTACCGGGGAGGAGAAAAACTCGCTCATAATATCCGGATCCGTAGAAAGGATGCGGATTAGTTCGTCGTATCTCTCGGAATCATCCACCGAATCCAGACGCTCTACAATCTGGAGAACATCCTCTCTGGCATCGACAATCAGGCTTTTAAGCTCATCCACACTGATATTTGCGGCGTCAACCGTCTCCGCAAGAGAGCTCAGTGCAACTCCGGTGCCCTGCAGGCCTGCGTTCATGCTGTTCAAGGAGCTGATCATACTATTGTAGGAACTGTTTATTTCTTTTTTTACGTTCTCCACTTCCGCTGTAAGATACTTATCCGCAATCGGAATTACTGCATTTACACAGTCCAAAGATTTTGCAATTACCCTGCCTGCGTCATTGATTCCGGCCGCCGCTCTTTCCGCGTGTTCATCCGAGGTCAGAATCGTTGAAAGTGTGTCCAAACCCGTATCAATCAAATCACTCATTGTTCCGACAAGTGTTTCGATATCCTCATTCGTGTAGTTTCCGCTTAAACTGCCAATGTTACCGGTAACGCTTTTAATGGATTCCAGAGAGGATACGGCGGACTGCATAGATGTATATGCCGCTTTTACCTCCTGCGCAGATACATTATCTGATGAAAGATATGCGCTTGCATTGGACAAATCCGTCCTTGTACGGGAAACGAGTTCGTCAAGCTGCACCTCCACATTTGCAACTGCCTGATCAGCGCTTGTCTTTGCACTCTTCACTTCGTTCGTGGCACTACCGACTTTGCTGCCGGCACTTCGCACCTGCCCGCTCGTCGAGGAAAGAGTTCCGTTCAGTTCGGCGTTACACTCCATAAGTCCGTCCAGCGTATCAATATAATCCTGCAGGTTATCGCCCACGTAATTTAATTTTTCGACCAGACTGTCCACATACTCGGATTCCTCAAGATCCTCCGCAATCCCATTCATGCTTCTGGTTGCCGTATCCATCACAACGCTAATAAATTCTTCATTGATATTGTTCTGTACAGTGCCCCTCGCCGTATCGGTAATCTTGGCAGCAATCGCATTTTTCTTCTGATTTTCATAGTATATGACGGACGGATGCTCGAAACCGTTTTCTGTAAAATTGAACATATCCCGACTAAAATCGGCTCCCATTACAATTGCCGCGTAATAATCTCCGGCTTCAACGCCATCGATCGCCTCCGCATCTGAATCGAGAAATACCCAGTTGATGCTGCTGTTTTCTTTCAGGCTGTCCATCACAGAATCTCCCATATTCTGGTAGACTCCGTCTTCATCCACATACCCCTCATCCATGGAGGCGACCGCAATACTTATGTTCGAAGTACTTCCATACGGATCCCAGTTCGAATAAATATTGAACCACGCATACAAAGACGGCAGCACACATACGCCAAGCGCAAGCACAAAAGCCAGCTTATTCCGCACAAGCCCTTTCATGTCGTTTGAGATAATCTTCAAAATATTTGTCATACCCATACACCTTTTAACAATTTTCTCTTTTGAATTCTATCAAAGCCGATTCGCTAAAAACACTTATTTTTCATTATACACTCTTATCGCATAAATCATCAAATTATTTTATGTTTTCCCATATTTTTTCCAATTTTGCTTTACGTCTCCGACAAAATACAACGAACCAAACGCAATATTCTTTGCTTCCGGATCTATTTTTTGAAACAAATCTTCATATTGTTCACAAACGGACACCTCCACTCCCATACGATTTATATACGCAGCGAGGCTCGTATTTTGCAGCGCCCTGCTGCTTTCCGGAGTAAATGTATGAAAGCGCTTCGCGATGGGAAGCATCTGCGATACCATCTGTTCATAATCCTTGTCGGCCATGACCGCCATAAAAAAGACAAACTTTTCTCCGGGATATAAGGTTTTCAGGCTTTCACAAAGAGCCGCAACGCCATGTCCGTTATGCGCCCCGTCCACCATAAAAAACGGATCTGTGCTTAGTACCTCCATTCTTCCCGGCCAGACAGCCGATTCCAGACCATTTTGAATCACTCTTTCCCGATCTTCCTTTGTCTGAACCTTGAACCGGAACTTAATCCGGTTCAAATTCCTTTCCATAAAAATATCCGCCGCGGTCATCGCCGCCGCAGCATTCTCCCACTGATGCACCCCGAGCATCCGCAGGTTCATTTTCTTAGTATATGAAATATCCTCGTCAGTGACCATATACAATTTTGCGGTTGTGTCTTTCGTCCGACGATTTATTTCCCGAAATGTCCGCGTAAGCGCCTCCAACGCTTCCTTTTCCTGCTGCTCTGTCACAACCGGACACCCCTCCTTCATAATTCCCGCCTTTTCCGATGCAATCGCCCGAAGCGTATCGCCGAGAATGGCGGTATGATCATAGCCAATCTTTGTGATCACGCATACATCCGGTATGCCAATCGCATTCGTGGAATCCAGTCTGCCTCCGAGTCCGGTCTCAATTACCATCATGTCAACCTTCTGCTCTTTAAAATACAAAAGCGCCATAGCAAGACAATAGTCAAACATGGTCAGTTCCACCCCGAAATCCTTTCCCAATAGCAATTCGCCGAGTCTTAAAGCTTCCTCCTTTGGAATCATCTCTCCGTTTATCTGTATACGTTCTTCAAAATCAATCAGATGCGGAGATGTAAATGTTCCGACGCATAGCCCCGCCTCTTTGAAAATGCTGCTTAAAAACGCACAGACCGATCCCTTTCCGTTGGTTCCCGCAACATGGATGTACGGAATCCTGAAATCCGACAGACCAAGCTGCAAAATAACCTTTCCCATTACTTCCGAGCCCGGAAGCTTCCCAAATCGTCTTGCATCATTTATTTTGTTCATAACCTCTTCATAGCTGTAAATATTCATACCGGTTTCCTTTCACATGAGTGCGTATCCTCTCGGAGACGAAAAAACTCCATCCGATATATATCGGATGGAGCCTTACTTATGATAACCTTCTTATACTGCTATTATAACGCCGCCGTCATTTGCATACATGCTGGAAACCCCTGCCGTATTTACGATAACGATTTTCTTAAAATGCGCAAACTTCTCGATTGTCTTTTTCACAAATTCCGCGCGGTCCGGGCAATTACAATGGGAAATTGCAAGAATCTTATTCTCGCAGTCCTTGGTCTTTGCCAGCATATCCTCCACCATCTTCGAGAGCGCTTTCTTCATGCCTCTTGCCTGACCAAGCTGCTGGATGGTGCCCTCCTTTGTAGATGCCATAACCGGCTTGATATTCAAGGTATTGGCAACAAAAGCCTTTATGTTGCTGAGTCTTCCTGCTTTTCGAAGCGTCTCCAGCGTCTCCAATACGAAAAATGTATTCATTCCGCCAATGTACTCTTCCGTCTTCCTTACGACCTCTTCAAAGGTACACCCGGCTTCTTCGTACTCCTGAACCTTCAGTCCGATTAGGGTCTCTCCGATCGATGCGGATCTGGAATTAAATACATAAATCTGCTTATTGTCCCCGTGTTCCTCTCTGTACAGGTCGGCAGCAAGAACTGCGCTGTTGTACGAGCCGCTCAGCCTCTTGGAAAGAGTTACCACATATACATGCTCTGCTTCTCCCTCAAAGGCATTCATATAGCTTTCCGGAGACGGGCATGCGGATTTTGGTCCATGTATGCTTTCCTTTACACGACGCAAAAAATCGAGCTGATTAAATGTCTCATCATCCCTGATATGATATCCGTCGATATCAAGCTCCAATGCAACATTGCAGAAATGTCCGTCTGCTTTCAGATCTTCCGGAAGTTCGCCACAGCTATCAATCACAATCTTATACATTTTTTATCTCCTTCAAACCTAGAAATTAAAATTTTTATGGAAAGTTTATAAAACTTTCAGATTGGTTTTCTTTTTCAATTACAAGTAGTATTCATTACTACATTAAAATAGCATAGATTACCAGATATGTCAATATCCTTTTCTACTATTTTTCGTTGCGCGCACAAAAAAATGCTTCCGTACATTTTCTGACTTTCAAATCACTGTACGAAAGCATAGCTTTTTATCATGTGTGTTCCGACTAACTGAAATATACCGTTACCAGATTCTTCAACGCATCCATATCCTTTGTCCCCATGAGTTCTCTTACCGAGTGCATGGACAGAAGCGGGATTCCGATATCTACCGTCTTAACCGGCAAAAGTGTGGATGCAACCGAGCCGAGCGTTCCTCCGCCTTTTACGTCGGAGCGGTTGACGAATCGCTGATAGGGAATTCTATTTGTATCGCAAAGCTGGCACACAACCGCAATCGCCTCTGCGTCTGTCGCATAGGACTGGGAGCAGGCTTCCTTTACGCAGAATCCGCTTCCAAGAACCGGATGATTTGTAATATCCATTTTTCCCTGCTTGTTCGGATGAAGCCCATGCGCCACATCAACCGACAAGAGCATTGCCCCATAGATGGACTGCTCAATCTGCTCCGTCGTCTGCCCAAGATTTGCCAGTATGCGTCTTACCATGTCGTGCAGCAGAATAGATGCGGCTCCCTGCTTGCTTTTGTTTCCGATTTCCTCATGGTCGAATAATACTATTATGTTTATTCCGTCTGTCCGTTTTCCATCCTCAATCGCCGAAAGAAGAGCAGCCACTGAGGTCTGGTTATCCAGTCTCGGAGCGGAAATCATACTATTGTCGATTCCCACATAGGACGGTGCTTCCATACAGAAGGTATTCAGTTCAAAATCCAGAATGTCCTCTTTCTTTACCTTTAGTTCCTTCGCTAAGAACGTCAGAAAATAGTCCGTTGTCTTTGTCTCCTTCGGAAGGCAGTCCAGCACAGGCATCAAGTCTTCCTGATTATTGATTTCGACGCCCTTGTTCACATCACGATTCATATGAATGGCAAGGTTCGGGACAATCAGAAGCGGCCGGTCGGATTTGTAGAGTAGCATTCTCGGAGCAAACGGATCATTGCTTCTGACCGCAACTCTTCCCGCTACTCCAAGCGGCCGGTCGAACCATGTGTTTAAAATTGGTCCTCCATACACTTCCACATTAACCTGCGCATATGCATCGGTCTGAAAATCCGCATTCGGCTTGATGCGCAGACATGGATAATCCGTATGTGCCGCCGCAAGGCGTACCATATCTGTATTCTTATAATTCTTTCCTATCGTAAATGCAAACAGCGTTGTTCCATGGTGGTCAATGACATATTTTCCGCCCTTCTTTAATTTCCATTCGCTTCCGTATGACAGTTCTTCAAACGCCTTACCAAGCAGTCTCTCCTTTGCAGCGCACACGCAGTAAAACGGAGAAACCGCTTTTTCCAGCAAATCAAATAGTTTTTCCTGCTCGTTTTTCTTTTTCTGCGGCATCACGTTATTCCTCGCTTCCTTTTTCCTTTTACTTAGGTAATTGCGAAACTCTTAATTTGTCATTAGAAGTTGTACAATATAGAAAGCAGAACAAAGTTTCGCAATTACCTATTTTGCTTTTACTGTCATGTATTATATCAGATTATTTTCCATTGCAATACCCTGATAAAAACATTTCCTTTCCGCTTGACCAGAAAAACCTCAACACTTACAATGGGGATAGGATATTTCAACAATATGATGATACTCAGATACGTGGAGGATATGCATGATTGCACTCGAGATCACAAATGTAAAGGAATTTATGAATACCCTGCTTAAGACCGGGACTTTCGACCATTTTCTTTTGCAGGATGCGGTAGTCAAAGGAGCTGCCTCCTATGTCATCGACGGTCATGTGACGCCGGGATTTTATTCTGACGAAGAATCGGAAAGCCTCGGAATCAAAGATTATCCCATGCTTCCGTTTTCTATGCTCCGGGGGAATTGCTTTGATCTGATCAAGGGGAAAAAAACTCCTTCCTCCTTCAAATTCGTCTTCTTACTCTCTCCTCCAAACTTGGAGAAAACGCTCGCTTCGGTTGAAAGTTCGTATACTCCAAACGATATTACCGGAATGTTCATCAATATCAAATACCAGAATCAGCTTCTGACCCTTACCACCGGCGTCTCTTACCGCATCTTTTCGACGGACAAATCTTTGGATGGCGCATGGGATAAGCTGGTGCAGAAATTATTATCGCAGAACCATATCGCATTTGAAGAATTATAGACGTTTTCTTTGCCGGAAGCATCTAAAAAAAGAAGTCATGCAGATACATGACTTCTTTTTCTTAATCGTTGATTCCAATATCTTATTTCTAAACAAAGAAAAAGGTACATAGAAACTAGATTAGCTACGCAGCAATTAAAATTATTTAACTACTACTACATTGGTTGCCTGCGGACCCTTAGCACCGTCAGTGATTTCGAACTCAACTGCAGTGCCTTCTTCTAAGGATTTGAATCCTTCCATCTGAAGTCCTGAGTAGTGTACGAACACATCTTTTCCGTCTTCTCCGGTAATGAATCCGTAGCCCTTCTGGTTGTTAAACCATTTTACTGTACCTTTGTTCATCGAAAGTGTACCTCCAAAAAAATAATGTTGCCATCGCAACTAGTGATAGAATATCATATCCCCAATGAAAAGTCTATTTTAAATTATAAATTTTTGAATATTTTTCTTTGAAATAACGAATCAATGGTTCTGCCGTAACCTCCTTTTTGCATACGCTAGCAATGATTTCCTTTGGAAGTCTTGTACTGCCATAGACATGAATCTTTTCATTGAGCCATTTTGTGATGTCTTTAATCCGGCCCTCTTTTAAAATATCGTCAATGGAGCCAAGCTCTTCTTCTATCGCATCGCGGTACATTCCGTCATAAATACTTCCCAGCAGATAGGTCGGGAAATAACCGAAGGAGCCGTCTGACCAGTGCATATCCTGCAAAATTCCTTCCGCATCGTTTTGCGGCGTAATCTGCAGATACTCCTGCATTTTCCGATTCCACAGCTCCGGCAAATCCTCCACCGGAACTCCGTCGCGGAAAATTGCTTTCTCAATCTCATACCGGACAATGATATGCAGGCAATAGGTAACCTCATCGGCGTCCGTACGGATGAAGCTGTTTCTAACGTGGTTGATTTCCTTTACGAATTCTTCGATTGTAACATCGCGCAGATTTGGCAAAAGTTCCTGTACTTTATCATAAATCGGAATCCAGAAATTGATGTTTCTGCCAAGCACATTCTCATAGAATCTTGACTGGCTCTCATGGATTCCCATATAGCTGCAGCTTCCGCCGACGGTTCCGTCAAGCTTTGGATTTACATTCTGTTCAAAGATTGCATGCCCGCCCTCATGGATTGCTGAGAACATGGCAGACAGCGGATCGTGCTCAAAGTAATGATTTGACACACGCACATCCTGAGACGAAAAATTCAGTGTAAACGGATGCTCAGTCTCTGCGACCGCTCCCTTGTCAAAATTGAATCCGATATACTCAAGTAAAAGCTTCTGAACCTTCTTCTGCGCGTCCACGTCAAAGAAGCGGCGGAACTTGCTGTCATCCGGCTGCTCTGCCGCGATAATTTTCTGCACCAGAGGAATCAGCTCCGCTTTCAATTCTTCAAACAGACGATCAATCGTCGCAGAATCCATTCCCTCCTCATGCTGATCCAGAAGCGCATCATATACTTCCCTTTGTGGTTCGGTGTACGATACAATCTCCCGCCGCATATCGATCATCTTCTTCAGATGCGGCGCAAAAATGCTATAGTCCGCCGCTTTTTTGGCTTCCTGCCACGCCCGTCCGGCTTCTGCCTGTGCCTGCACACAGGCGCTGAAAACATCTACCGGAATACGGGAATCTCTCTCAATATCGCGCTGCATCCGCTTCGCAATAAACTGCCAGTCCGCATCCAGCTGCTTATATTCCTCAGGCTGATTTAAAATCCTAAGATATTCCTTCAATTCCTTCGAAGTGGATAATTGAAATTCCTCTGTCGAGAAATAGGTAAGCGCATCCGAGTGGCGCTTAAAGCCGTTCTTCGGCATTCCTGTCTCCATATCCCAATATAAAAGCGTAGTTACCTGTGAGAACTTCTGCATCTTCTCCAAATACGACTTGAAATCTGTAAATGTCTGACTCATAAAACTTTTTATACCCTCCTCTGTACTCTTCCGCCTCCGTAATATGTGCGGAAATCCATATACTATATTGTAGCACTTTTTTACCAAAATACTACCCGGGCGCAGCGTTTCTGTTCCTGCGGTCTATGATGCTACAAAAATTCCAGCATATGCTTGCGATACCATTTCGGCAGCAGCGTATTCTGGCATTTCTCATTGAAGCGCTCATCAATTGCCATGGAAGAAAAATAAGTCCGCCAAAGCTGCTCATAGGAATCCTTCTGTATCATGGCATCCTCCTCCCCGAACGTCTGAAAAAATGTCTCATTCCTCTGGTCAGCCTCAATTCCTGCCACAAAAAAGCAGCCTTGAAAAGCCGGATGAACCAGCGCATATTTCCGCTTCTTATCGAAAATAATAAAGTTCTCATTGGGAAACCGGTCGGCGAAGTGTTCCTGCATGACCGGGAGCTCATCGCATTTCGGTTCGATTTCCGCCAGAAGGAACTTGCCGGTATCACGAAATCTCGTAAACCCCAGCAGTTTCTGACACTCATTGCCAACCTTCCGCGACAGTTCCATTACCCGCATGACATAGGGATCTGCCAGATACTCCCGAATCCTGCTCCCTTTGGAAAACGCGCGCACCAGATAGCCTAATACCATAGTTGCGCGGTCCTCGTCAAAGTGGCATAGCGCATAGAACACCGTCTGATACACTGAAAAACCAAGCTTGCTCTGTATGGCATACACCGTTTTTGCAGCCTTCTCTTCATTGGTAACAACCTCAATTTCTCTGGCAAAAAGCATGGGACTACAATAGTCCCCGATTGCAATTGTAATCGAATCCTCATATGGCTGCGGCATCTTATTCTTGTATACAAATGCATCGAACAGCGCCGTAAGAATCCCGGTTATGTAGTCCTCGCACTTTAACATCAATTGTTCACTCAACGTAAATCCACTCCTTTTGCAAGTACCGGATCAGGCCTGCGAAATCATTGCCGTATCCCACAAGGTCATCTGCTCATAGGTCTGCGCCGTCCCATCGGATAACAGCATTGCGGCAGGCCGTTCATTGTATATCAGATGTCTTGTGATATAGTCTTCCTCAAGCTTTGTCTGATACATCATTCTTCCCCTGCACGTAATAAAATACAGGGCTCTCTTTAATACGACTCCCATACGTCTGATATCATCAAAATCCAATTGCGCATGCTTTCTCGCAGTAAGAATTCTCCCGGCGCTTTTCGTTCCGATTCCCGGGACACGAAGCAGGGTGTAATAATCCGCCTTGTTAATCTCAACCGGAAACTCTTCCAGATGATGTACCGCCCAATTGCATTTCGGATCGATCCGCTCGTGAAAATTCGGATTCCTCTCGGACAGCAGTTCTCCTGCCGCAAACCCATAAAAGCGCAGCAGAAAATCCGCCTGATACAGACGGTGCTCCCGAAGCAGGGGCGGCTTTCCCATAAAGCCCGGCAGCGTCTCGTCCTGATTTACATTTACAAAGGCGGAATAGAATACACGCTTCATATCAAACTTCTGATAAAGCGCCTCCGTCACAGAAATAATGTGGTAATCGGTCTCCCCTGTTGCCCCTACAATCATCTGCGTGCTCTGCCCCGCCGGAACAAAATAATGCGAGGGGCGCGACAGCCCCTTCCCGCCGCTCTGCGAAGGCACGAGGATAGGATTTCCTTCGTCTTTTGTCTCTCCGAGCTCCCGCGCCGCGCTCCATGTATTCGTACTCTCCAGCTTTCCCGTCATTTTCTGCCGGTATTCCAGCAGCCGCTCATGGCTTTCCGCAATCTCCGCCATCTGGTCATAATATACCTTCTCGTCTACACTCACTCTCGCCTGCATACTATGCACGCCATGATACTCTCTGCTCTCCCTGATGCCGTTCTGGATCTGGCGCATAGGCTTTAGAATATTCTTTCGCACCTTGTTCGGCGCGATTGCCTTCAACCCTTCCGCCGTTGCAAATTCCAGATTCACACTCATGCGGTCGCACAAATACCCGATCTGCTCCACAATCTCATGGGAAGCGCCCGGAATCCCCTTGATATGGATATAGCCATAAAAGTGATACTTATGGCGCAGCAAAAACAGCGTCTCATATAAGAGTCCCATCGTATAATCCGGCGAGTGTATAATGCCGGAACTCAAAAACAATCCTTCGATATAATTTCTCCGATAAAACTCCATCGTAAGCGTGCACACCTCCTCCGGCGTAAATGACGTGCGTACAACATCATTTGAGGAACGATTCACACAATACTTGCAGTCGTAAATACACTCGTTCGTAAACAGTATTTTAAGCAGCGAAATGCATCTTCCGTCCGAGGCGAAGGTATGGCAAATTCCTGTGCCGAATGCATTTCCCATATGCTTTCCGTCTCCTTTACGCCCGACTCCGCTCGAAGTGCAGGCAACGTCATATTTTGCGCTGTCCGCCAATATTTTAAGCTTATCCTGTAATCCTAACTCTGCTGTCGCTCCTGCCATATGCGCTCCATTCTTTCGAACATTTGTTCTTGTCTATTATACCTTCTTCCCGCTGATTTTTCAATAGGAAAATGAACATTTGTTCGAAAATATACATACATGGTCGAATTACCGCGCAGAAATATAAAAAGCCACCGCCGGCAACTTTCTCCGCTATCGGCGACGGCTTTTATAAAGCCTGTTATTTCTTCTTTGAGAACGCAATCTTAACTGCCTGCTTTGCGCCATTCGGAAGAATGTATTTTAACTTATCCTCTGATTTTCTCATAGTGCTTGCTTCCGGAATATCGCGCTCCAGATGAATCGCATCAAATTCACACTTGGTCGTACAGACACCGCATCCGATGCACTGATTTGCATCGACAACGGTTGCTCCGCATCCCAAGCAGCGGGCCGTCTCTTTCTTAACCTGCTCCTCCGTAAAGGTCAGCTTCGCATCGCGGAAAGAATCCTTTGTGATATCCGCCTTCTTTCCCGGAACCTGACGGCCGGTATTGTCATAGTTCTCCACCCGGATATCCTTTTTATCGAGTTCCTTATAATAATGAGGATCGCGACCGATGGTAAGCGTTGCACCCGGCTGGACGAATCTGTGAATGGAGATTGCGGCTTCCTTTCCTGCCGCAATCGCGTCGATTGCGAATTTTGGTCCGGTAAGCATATCGCCTCCGACAAAGATATCTGCGACAGTTGTCTGGTACGTTACCTTATCTGCCACCGGAGCCGGGCCGCTAAATTCCACATTCTCCCCTTCCAGCAGATTTCCCCATACGGTAGCCTGTCCTACCGAAAGCAGGACATTGCTGCACGAAATGGTCATGGTATCATTCTCGTCGTACTGCGGATTGAAGCGTCCGTTTGCATCCTTAACCTGCGTACACTTCTTGAATACAATTCCGGTTACCTTGCCGTTCTCTGTAAGAATCTCCTTCGGCCCCCATCCGCCATGGAACTCGATTCCTTCCGCTTCCGCGATCTCAATTTCCTCAGGCAGCGCCGGCATGATCTCCCGCGTCTCAAGGGAGACCTGATATACCTTCGGAGCCGCGCAGCGAACAGCGGTGCGGGACACATCGATTGCAACATTGCCTCCGCCGATGACTACGGTGTCTCCGTTCAGCTTATAGTCCTCATTGTCTGTTATAATATGTAAGAAATCGACGCCGGTCATAACGCCTTGTGCATCCTCGCCCGGCACACCTACCTTGCGGCCTCCCTGACATCCGATTGCAACATAGAAAGCCTTGTATCCCTGCTCGCGAAGCTGCCGGATGGTTACATCCTTACCGACTTCCACGCCGGTTCTAAATTCTACGCCCATCTCGCGGAGAATATCTATCTCCGCTGCGACAACATCCTTCTCGAGAACGAAGGAAGGGATTCCGTACACAACCATACCGCCAAGCTTCTCATTCTTCTCAAAGACAGTCGGACGGTATCCTTTTTCCGCCAGATAAAACGCGCAGGAGATGCCTGCCGGGCCGCCGCCGATGACGGCGATCTTCTGGTCAAATTCGCCGGAAATCTTCGGAATGACTTTCTTCGGAATATATCTGGTCTCTGCATTCAGATCCTGCATCGCAATAAACTTCTTTACCTCATCAATTGCAATCGCTTCGTCGATCGTGGCGCGGGTACATGCGTCCTCGCATCTTCTGTTGCACACATGTCCGCAGATTGCCGGGAGCGGATTATTTTTCTTGATCATAGCAAGCGCATCCTGATATCTTCCCTGCGAGGCAAGCTTTAAGTAACCCTGTACCGCAATGTGGGCAGGGCATGCCGTCTTGCATGGAGCCGTTCCCGTCTCATGCGTATTGATGCGGTTCTTATCCCTGTAGTCCTCCGTCCACATATGCGGGCCCCACTTCTGCTCGGACGGAAGCGGCATCTTCGGATACGAAACCTCAGTTCCGTCCTTCTTGCAGAGCTTCTGTCCTAAGGTAACGGCGCCTGCCGGACAGAACTCCACGCAGCGTCCGCACGCAACGCATTTCTCCTTTTCCACATGCGCAACATAAGCCGAGCGTGACATGTTCGGCGTGTTGAAAAGCTGTGAGGTGCGAAGCGCATAGCATACGTTTATATTGCAGTTACAGATTGCAAAAATCTTGTTCTCGCCGTCAATATTGGTAATCTGATGAACGAATCCGTTGTCCTCGGCTTTTTGCAGAATTTCCAATGTCTCTTCCTTCGTGATATAGCGTCCGCCTTTTCCTGTCTCAACCACATAGTCCGCCATATCGCCGACAGCAATACACCATCCTTCCGGATCGTCCGCACATCCCTCTCCGTAGGTCTCGCGTGACTTCCGGCAGGAGCATGGGCTTGCCGCATACTTTCCTTCGTATTTATCCAGCCAGTGGGAAATATGCTCCACCGAAACGGAGTTATTGGTTGTCTCGATTGCCTTTTCAACCGGAATAACATGCATTCCGATTCCCGCGCCTCCCGGCGGCACCATAAAGGTAACCTTTTCCAGCGGCAGACGGCTCATGCGCTCAAAAAAGCGCGCCATCTCCGGATGCTTTTTTAAAACCTCATCATTCATATTCGCAAACTCGGCGCTTCCCGGTACATACATCGGAAGCACGTACTGCTTCAAATGCTTTGGATTCTCCCAGTTATACTCAATCAGACCGTTATATGCCATCTCGTCCAGCTGCTTCTGAAGATCCTCCTCGCTGTATTCCGGGCATAGCTTCTTCATCTCCTCGAATGTGCGCGGTTTACGTTTTCCCATACGAAGAGCGATTTCGGCCTGCTCATCCGTACAGATTCCCGCCAGTCCCCAGTACTCCGGCGACTCTTTTGTAATCTTCTCAAGGCCAAGCATAATCGGTGCCCGGTCTGTGATGAGCTTGCCAAGCTTTACAATCGGCTCGCGCATCGGCTCATCGTTCTTTACGGTATCCGGTACGTAATTTCCTAATGGATCTTCCATGTTTTTTCTCCTTTTCTTATGTATTTCTCTCTTTTATTACCCTTATCTATCTTCGATTGCAGCATCCCATCTGCAATGAAAAATCATGCTATTTTGACTTCTGCGCGCGTACCTGTTCTCTTACCCAGTCCGCCCACTCCCCAAAGCCTTCGCCCGTCTTCGCAGACACAAACATAACCTTCGCATTCGGATTTAGCTTATGAATCCGCTCCTCAACCGCTTCCTTGGAAAAATCAGGAAAAATCGGAAGCGCATCGCACTTGTTTACAAGCACCACATCGCAGACCGTAGGCATCAGCGGATATTTTAACGGTTTGTCGTCCCCCTCCGGAACGGAAAGAATCATCACATTCTTCGTCGCTCCCGTATCAAACTCCGCAGGACATACGAGATTCCCCACATTCTCAAGAACGACAAAATCCATCTCCTTCGAGCCAAGCTCCGCCAGACCCTGTCTGGTCATGTCTGCATCCAGATGGCACATTCCGCCTGTATGAATCTGAATCGCGGGAGTCCCTGTTTCCAAAATTGCAACAGCGTCTACATCGGAATCAAGATCCGCTTCCATAACGCCAATCTTCATCTCGTCCTTCAGCATTGCAATGGTTCGTTTAAGCGTCGTTGTCTTACCGGAACCCGGGCTTGACATCAGATTCACGAGGAAGGTTTTGTCTTCCTTCAGCTCTGCGCGAAGTCTGTCTGCATCCGCACTGTTGTCCGCAAGGATCCCTGCCTTTACTTCGATAATTTTCACACGATCCATCCTCGCACCTCCCATTTTCAGGCTTTCACAATATCATTCCATCCGATCGTTATATCCGGGATTATTCTTGTGGCTATACCAGAACTTCCAATTATATCTTCTATTCTATTTTAACATACACATAATTCCGCTATTTGTCAAGATTTTGTCAAACTTAATCCGCATTTCCCGAAAGCTGTACTGCTGGTCATACCAGCGATTTTACAGAAAAATAAAGGACAGTCTGAAAGGAACCCTCTCCTTCAAACTGCCCTGTCAATCAGCTATTCGCATGGCCAGAACTCATCGGAACAAACGACAGCATACTTTCCAAACAGGATAAACAACTCCTGCCCGGAAATGTCCGTATGAGCCTGTATGGAGATATCCTGTCCGATTTGCGGAACGTTCTTTGCTTCGCTTCCGGTGTAAGGAACGGCAAACCCGCCTGTCTCTTCTGCCGAAACAGCGTCCTTTTCCGTCTCATATTCATAGAATATGGGTTTTAGATTCGGAACAGGGCTGATTTTGAGTTCCGGTGTGACCGGACAAAGAAGTCTGAATATAACAACGCTCCAAAGCATATAGGAGATATACTTGGGAAATCTCTTCAACAGCATACGCGCAATGAATACAATCACAATGATTAAGCTTGCTGCCCTGTTCATATCAATTACTTTCAGAAAAATCCGCTCCAACATATGCTTAACTCCTCATAGAATCAATAATCTTGCGGATTTCATCGACTTCCTTATCTGTAAGTTTCTTTCTTGTTCCAAATGCTGCCAAAAAAGCAGGTAATGAGCCCCCAAATGCTTCCTCGACATACAGCTCGCTGTGACGCGCATAGAACTCTTTTTGGGATATCAGAGAGGTAACCGTCCCATTCTGATTCTGAAAAAGTCCTCGGTCACACAATCTCTTTAATACAGTCATTCTCAACCCGCTCATGCTTTTTCTCTCCGATTCTACTCTTCCAACGGACATGGTTCCCCTGCGGGATACAACTACTATGTGAGATAAAATATAAAGACGCATGGGAAATTGTATCAACCATGCGTCTTTTTTCATTCCGATTACTCTCTATGCATTGAGAATGTTTCCATATGATAATTTTCAAGATTCTCGTGAATTCCACGATCGCCGGCCTGCGAAAGAAGCTCGTCGCGGAATTTCTTCGTAGACAGCTGGTCATTGTAGGCGCTTGGACCGCCGACACATCCGCCGTCGCAAGCCATTCCCTCAATGAAATCCTCCGGCAGCTTTCCGACCTTCATAAGAAGAAGCGCCTTCTTACATTCGGCCGCGCCGTTTGCCTGACATACTTTCGGGTCGCACTCTGCATTCAGTTCCTTCATACTTTGAATCACTGCGGCAGTAACCCCGCCGGAATTTGCAAAACGCTTTCCGTATATCGAGGCCTCCTGATAAGAGGTATCGTTTGCTTTAAGCGTGACTTCCTTAGCTCTCATCATCGCGCGGATTTCACTGTATGTAAGAACATAATCTGCATTTCCTTCAATCTTCTGATCCTTTACTTCCGATTTCTTGGCAATACATGGCCCGATAAATACGGTAACAGCATTCGGATCCTTGGCCTTAATCATACGCGAGACAGCACACATCGGAGATACCGTCGTGGAAATCCGGTCTGCAAGCTCCGGGTAATGCTTACGAACCATATTTACAAATCCCGGGCAGCAGGAAGTAACCTTCTTTTCGCCCTTCTCATATGCTTCCATCCACTCCTCAGACTCATATGCGGCAGTCATATCTCCGCCGAGACCTACTTCAATCGTATCCGTAAATCCGACCTCGTGCATGGCAACCTGCCAGCTCTTCATCGTAATGTTTGGTCCGAACTGACCTTCGGTTGCAGGTGCAACCAGTGCGTACACATTCTTATCCTCGGCCTTTAGTGCCTCGATTACATCCACAATGAACGTCTTGGAACCGATCGCGCCGAACGGACAGCTGTGAATACACTTACCGCAGCGGATGCACTTCTCTTCATCGATGATAGAAATACCATACTCATCATATGTAATCGCATCGACCGGGCAGGAATTCTTACATGGACGAACCAGATGTGCAATTGCATTGTAAGGACACGCCTGCGCACACTTTCCGCACTCCTTACATTTCTGGGCGTCGATATGCGAACGATGCCGTCCCGGGGAGATTGCTCCGAACTTACAGGCGTTGATGCAGGCCTTTCCGATACAATTCTGACAGTTCTCCGTAACCGTATACGCCGAAATCGGGCAGTCCTCACAGGCGGAATGAATAACCTGAATGACATTCTCTTCCGCATTTCCGTAAAGCGTCTGCCCCTCTGCAAGCAGGACACGCTGGCGAATGATCTCTCTCTCCTTATAAATACAGCAGCGGAATTGCGGCTGAGGTCCCGGAATTAAATCATACTGGATATTTTCCTTCTTCTCCTGAATTTTTCCCTCAAACGCAAGCTTCGCCACCTCATACAAGACTTCATGTTTGATTTTAATTACGTTCTCGTCTGCGTACATAATCTACTCCTTTGTCTTAACAAACCTTCTCTGATGACATTTTACTAGAAAACTTTCCAAAAGACTAGACTTGTTTTTATCTTTGTACAATCGTATTTGCTTTTTCAGCCATCGGATACCGGCAGCAAGCTTTCTTCCCGCAAAAATGAGCGGATAAATCACTAAAATCAGTTCCATAGCCAGCAGAAGATCTGCCACATCTTCATAGCCCCTTGCCCGGTTCTCCCAATATGGATATAAGACTTCGCTGTTTCGCATGCTTCGCGTACCAAATTTTGCCAGACGTTTTATTCTGCTGCCGAAAGAAAACCGGCCGGTGTTATCCACCAGATCATAAGACTCCTCGTCCCTGCCGATTGCCTCAACAAGCTTCGTCCTTCCGAAATTTTTTACCGGATTGACTATCAAAAGCTCATAGGAATCTATGGTCGGCTCCTCCCCGCCCAGTTCCTCCTTTAACATATCAAAATCCACATAAACCGTCGGCTCGGACTCGGACGAAGCCTCTGAAAAATGACCGCTATCACTTCTTACCACGCCGCGGATAATATAGGTCTTCTCGTTGATATTTACAGGCATTCCGGCAACCTCCATCGCACCGAACAGTTTCCATGCCGTAAGTTCGTCTAATATGACGCCGTCCTCCAATTCATCCTCTGCGGTAAAATATGTCCCCGATATCAGTTCTAACGGATGAAACAAAAAGAAATCCTTAGACACTCCATATGCCCGCACAATTGTATCCGACTGCCTCGAGGAAATATAAAGGCTGCCTTCCGTCGAATATGCGTCCACCACCTTTCTTCCCTCATCCTCCACGTCGGAAGAGGCTTCCTCGACCGCATCCATAAGCATATTCCGAAGGGGATAGATTTCCCCTTCCGTCAGCCCGCTTCCTCTTTCAAAAAAAACGGAAAGCTGAGCATACTTGCCGCTCTTCGACCAGCGCGATGCAAACTGCTGTGTCTCTAACTGATTGCAATAATTGCAATCATAGATCCGGACACATAACGCGCCAAGCAGAAACAACGCCACAAGCAGGAGACTTTTATAACGTATGAAGTTTTCTTTGTTAAAAAGCTTCCGAATATTCATAAAGCATTACTCAGCCAGACGAACCTGCTGATTTTCCTCCACCGGTTTTGTTGTTGTTGTAATGACGTACTCATATCCTTCCAGAGGCGCGGAGATAGCCGAATACGTATCATCCGAGGCAATGACTTCCACGTTCGTCCTTCTGGCGTAATACCGGTTTCCAAGCGGTGTATTCTTGGATTCAATGACAAGCACAAATTTGCCGTTGGAGTCCTCTCGGATACTGCTGGTCGGTACAACCAGATCGTAGTTTGCACTCTTCTCTCCGATGGAAACCGTATAGCTGCTTCCCACGCTTACGTCTCCGGAAAGCTCACATACCACCTCGACGCTTGACTTGTCGCCTGGATTTTTCTTGATTGCATATACGGATGCAGTAATGTCATCCCCATACCAGTTATTTAAAATATTCGCATTGTCGCCCACTTTGATATTCTTGGCCAGATCCGCCGTTGTTGTAAAGCTTAGGACAAACGCTTTGTTCTCAGGCTGTATCATCATTACCGTCTCATCCTTTGGCACACTCTGCCCCGCCGTATACAAAATTTCTGTTACCGTTCCGGCTATCGGAGCAAGAACCTCCGCATCCACAGCCTGCGCTTCAAGCTCGGCTACGTCGCTCCTTAGCGTCTGAAGAGACTCGTACTGCGCCCCGAGCGTAATCTGTGCCATAACCTTTGCCTTTGCGTTGGTCTGATTCGTCTGCGCGGTTGTCAGTGCGGCGTTCGCAGCTGCCAGCTGGGATTTTAAAGCTGCCACAGCAGCATCCGTTGATGCATTTAAGGTTTTAAGGTCGATGGAATACTGGATATCGTCTACCTTCTGCTTCGCCGCGTCTACCGCCTTCGATGCCTCCGAATAAGCATATGCGGCATCGCTGCATGTTCCTGCCGCTTTCGTGTATGCATTGTACGCATCGTCCCTTGCGGTTTTGGCGCTGGCCATTGCGGCTTCCAGTTTAGCAATATCTTCCTCCGTATATTTATTACCGTTCTCATCTTTTATATCGTCTACATTAACCGCATCGCGCGCCGCAGCGGCAGCGTCATACTTTGCCTGCGCCGCGTCATATTCCGCCTTCCGCTCATTCATCGCTTCTTTCGCGCTCGCGTATGTATTCTCACGCTCCTCGGAAGTCTTCTGTGCAGAAGCAAGATCGCGGTTCGCATTCAGTTTGTTGATTTCTTCCGCACTGGTGTCAACCGCCGCATCCGAAATAGCCGCAATCTGTGCGGTAAGTGCGTCTACGGCTGCCTGCGCGGTATCTACGGCATTTTTTGCATTCACAAGCGCATTCTGCTTATCCGAAAGCGTTCCCGTTTTGTTTGCCTCAATCGCCTGTCTCTCCGCAACCGTAATGCCGGAATCTAAGACCGCGGTTTCATATGCACTTTCCGCGTCGCTCAGAGATTTTCTCGCCGCAATGAGTTCCTCGCTCTCCGCATCCTGAAGCGTAAACAATACATCGCCCTTTTCTACCTCTGCTCCGGTTCTTACATCCATCGTCTCGATCTTTCTGGATTCCTTTATGGTTACCTGATAGCTGTCATTCGCCTCCACGATGCCGCTTCCGCGCACCTTTGTCGTAATTGAATCGCTTACTACCATCTGCGTACTTACTTCTACCAGAGAATAATTCATGAATGTATTGGAAAAAAGAGTGAGTACCAGCATGATGCTTAAAAATATGATAGCAATATTCTTGATTGTATTTTTTCTTTTTGACTTATCTTCTAACATTTTTCTATCCTTTCACACTACCCTGATATGCTACGCCTTCCACAAGTTCCGCTTCGCCATACAGATACAGCAGCAGACATGGAACCATGTAAAACGTCGCCGCTGCGAACGCCAGCCCGATTTCCTGCGCATTGATTTTGGACAGGAAAATGGACAACGGATATTTGTCCGTATCAGAGAAGAATAACAGCGGCTGTTCCACCATATTCCAGTAATCCATAAATACCAGAATCACACAGCTTGTTGCGATTCCCTTACAGATTGGCACGCAGATTTTACTGAAAACCTGCCATTCATTTGCGCCGTCAATTTTTGCCGCGTCAATGAGCGCCGTCGGTATACGTTTCATATATTTCGTAAGCAGATAGACCGAGAACGGCGAAAAAATGCCGGGCAGCCATATCGCCCAATTTGTATCCAGCAGATGCATCCAGTTTAAGACCAGATAATTCGGCACCAGCGTAACCTGATACGGCATCAGCAGCAGAATGACATAAGAGAAAAAGACGATTGCGGACAGCTTTCCTTTTGTTCTCGTAAAGCCGTAAGCCGCCAGAAATGCCACAATGAGCTGAAACGCCACGATAGGTATTACCAAAATCATGGAATTCCAGAATTTAAGCAGATAGTCCGGACTCTTGATTAAAATTGTAAAGTACTGTGTAAAGCTTACCATATCCGGTATGAATTTTAAGTTTACCGCCTCTGAAATATATTTCTTACCACCGGTCTCCGTCTTCTCAAAAATCATTCCGTAGTTGGAAGTAATTTCCGAGGAAGCCATCAAGGAATTTGTGAATGTAAGTACGATTGGAATCAACGTAATGACTGCAGTCGTCACTGCAACGATGGTAAGAATGATCTTTATGATCATTCGCTTTCGTTTTTTCCCTAAGCTCATTCTTCCTCCAAATCCTTTCCATACCAATGCTCTACCGCAAACATAATCCCCATCACAACAATCATCACAATCGACATATAAATCGCCGCGGTAGACAGCTTCTGATAATCCGCGGATGCAAATGTGTTGTTCATGTAATGCTGCAGCATATACAGAGTCTCCACCGGGTAATCTCCCGTCAGAAGATACACCTCCCGAAATACCTTAAAGGAATTTATCATCGATAAAATCGTTGTAAAAGCAATCATCGGCGACAGGTAACGAAGCTTTACATGAAAGAAAATCTGTATTCCTCCGGCTCCGTCGAGCTGCGCCGCTTCCACCGAATCTGTCGGCACATTTCCAAGGGCCGCCAGAAAAAGCACCATATTGTATCCGAGATTTTTCCACAAAAAAAGCAAAATAATAACCAGAATACCGGAGGATGATTTCAGCCATTCCACCGGTTCCCCGCCTGCTTTTAAGATCCACGAATTGATTACGCCCTTATTATCAAACAAAACCTGCCAGATCAACACGATGGACGCGGTAGGAACCATAAGCGGCGTAAGAAAGCTGCTTCGAAGCTGGCTGTACATCGGAATTCCCGCATCCAGCATAAGCGCAAGCAGCATGGCAAGTATGACCGCCAGCGGCACAGCGATTACGGAAAAAAGCATCGTATTTCCAAATGCCGTCCGAAACGCATTATTTTCAAATACATTTATGTAATTTTCGAATCCAACAAAACTTTTTGAAATTGGATTATCCACAAAGGAAAAGTAAATTACAACAAGAAAGGGGAGTACGAAAAAAATCAGCACTCCCAATACACTCGGTGCCAGAAATAATCCTGACACCGATCTCTTTTTTCTTCTTCCTTTTGAAACTGATTGCTTCATTGAATACAAACCTCTGTTTATTTTGTCTCGCTAAGGTAAATCTGCATACGGCTCTGAATCTTATCCGCAACCGACTCAGCGCTCTGCTCGCCTGAGAAATAGTAGGCAGCCTCTTCATTAATGATATTATACACATCGCTGGTAACCGCACCGTTTACTGCGGTAGCATTGTATACAAGATCTTTTATCGCATCAACCTGCTCATCCGTAGCCGGCTGGATTTCAACCTCGAAATTGCCCCAGCCCCAGGACCAGCCGCCTTCTAACGGTTTCTTGGCGTCCTCACAGAATTGTTCGAAATCATCCTTTCTTACAGAAAATCCATATCTGCCCACATAGTCGTCGGAGTCGCTTTCCGTCGGCAGGTAGAACTGTCTCATAAACTCCCATGCAATATCCATGTTGCTGCAGTTCTTCGTAATTCCATAGATATTGTTTAAGCTGATCATTGCCCCGTTTCCTTCTGTGGTCGGATATCCGATGTAGGTAAGCTTATCATTAAATACCGTCTCATACATTTGAATTTCAGCAAAATCACTCAGATAGAACTCGCTGAGCAGCACTTTTCCTTCGTTCATCAGTACGGTGCTGTCCTCGTCTTCCTGCCATTCGAATTCTTCCGGGAACATATTTGCAAACTCCAGCGCGGAAACAAATTCCGGTGTATCGAAATGACAGGTTGCAGATGCATTGTCAAAAAAGTTCTTATATCCAAGGTTTAAGCACAACTGCAAAGCCTGATCTCTTGTCATACCGTAGAACAACTGTGTTCCTGCCGGCTTTGAATCGAGAAGCGCCCTCATATCCTCGATGGTCCAGCCCGGAGTCGTTCCGACATCGGAGGCCTTTCCCACAACTGTCTGTATCGAAAAAGAAGTCGGAAGGCATACCAGTTTACCGTCCATCTCGCACGCGGTAAGCACGTTTGGCATCAGGGCATCTCTTGTAATGTCCGCATCCTCATCCAGGAACTGGTACAAATCTGTCATGAGTCCTTTCGATGCAAAATTTACTACCTGTGAATAATCACTAAAGATTACCATATCGATATTTTTATCTGACGCTACTGCGGTAGTAAAGGCGCGGAGCATATCCTCATAGGTTTCCGCATCCGAATCATTGTACTCCGTAATGCTGATATGATATCCCTCGTGCTTCTTATTGAATTCGATTGCCATAGCCTCCACATTCGAGTCGAGCCACATGCAGGCAACATCAATCCGCTCGGTCTTTGGCAGCTCGCTCTCATCCACCTCGGTAAGAACCGCAAGATCTGCGGCGCTTCTATTCAGCGCATTGTTGTAACTGTTCGAAAATACGGCAATTCTTCCGTCCGAAAGAAGTCCGATAGAATTTACATTTGAACTTGCAATATTGTAATCCATAAAATTAAGAAGTTTCTCGCTCTCGTTGGTTTTTATGTCATAAACCATCAGACTTCCGTTCTCTCGGACTAGGAGCTTATCCTCGTCATAGGGAACAACACTGCTGTCAAAATTCACATTCGGTGCTTCCACACCCTCTGAAACCGATAAGGTCTTTCCGTCAATTTCATAAAGCATAGCTTTTTCACCGTTGTAATCGCTGTATGCAACATTTCCGTTTGGCAGCGTAAACAAGCTGCTGATATAACCCTCAAACGAAATCTGTCCGGCCGGCTCTCCGTTGGCATCATAGACATCTGCATAATATTCATCACTCATGCCTTCGCTGTCCCATTTATTCATGAGCATGTAAAGATATCCGTCTCCGTCACAGGTAATCCCGAAACAGTTCACATATACTTTTGTTTCCTCGTCCGGCTTCGTTTCGCGGATTACCTTTTCATATACGCTGTTTCCGTTGGGATCAAGCTTTACCAGACGCTCGGAGGATTCCCATTCCCTGCATTCGTTTTTCATGAATTTTTCGTAGTCTACCACACCGTCTTCATCGGTATATTCCTCTGCAAACCAGCTGTTCCACTCTTCTAGGGCAGCATCTTCCGTTTCCTCCCACATCTCCATGATCTGTGCGATAACATCGTCTAATGTCGCATTGGAGAAATCGGCATTTAAGCTTTCCTCTGTGATCTTGGACTCGTTTACATATATGTACGTATTTCCCTCAGCATCCATCGCATAATTGTTCACACTGCTGTTGCTGATCTGGGTTCCGTCTTCAAGCTTTTCCGATTTGCCCTCCCAGATTGTCTTCTCTGTCCCGTCCACGATGTTATACATGTAAACGGAGCTTTCCGAATAATCTTCATTGTATGCCTGATAGAGAATGTTATCTCCGAAAATCTCAACCGTCCCCAAATCATTGTTGAAGGACGCCGGCAGATTACTCAGGTATTCCACACTGTAAAAATGCTTGGGCTCGCTGCTGTTTTCTGATTTACCTGATCCGCAGGCACACAGGGAAAGCCCCATTGCGGCCACAAGCGCAAGGCTGATTCCCCTCTTTATAGTCGTTCTCTTTTTCATCTATATTCCTCCTATTCTTAATACAAACCGAAGCTTGAAATGACCTTATACAGTAACTACTCAGAACCCTGCCCATACATTCGTAAAAACAGCCTCTTTCCGAGGCTGCCGCTTCTTCGATGCTTCCTTTTTCTCATATATTAACCTTACCGAATGTACCCATAAAAGACAAGAGAAAAATTCTTAATTTTGTCTTCATAATTTCATCACTTTTGAATAAGATAATGCAAACCTGCATTCCATGGATGTATATATGGATAACAATCAGAAAATAGAACCTTTACTTTTGCTTTCCTTTGATGCGACGGATGACGAGAGAGACAAATCTCCGGAGCTTTCTTATGGCACATTTTCGATTTCGTATAGCAATTCCGGAACACCTTCGGATTCCATTCCCCGGGAAGAGCTAATCTGGGAGATTATTTTTTCGTATATCGGAAATTATGAAGCCCTTACAGATGCGCATCCAGCCATCGCCTTCCGGTTCTTAATTAACGGATACGGAATTGCGCGGGGAAGCAGGGAAAACATTCTTACGCTTTCCTCCGACGCCCGGATCATCTATATCGAAAAGCCGAAACGCCTGTTTTTCGAAACTTACCATGGCAGGCAGGTATCCTGCATAAACAGTGCACAGACGCTGTTTCCGAACAGCCTGTCCGGACAGGGCGTGCTTGTTGGAATCATTGATTCCGGGATCGACTATGCGCATCCGGACTTCCGAAATCCCGACGGTACGACAAGAATCGCTCTTTTATGGGATCAGGTACTTGGCGAGGTTTATTCCTCCGATACGATCAACCAGGCGCTCTACGCCCCAAACGCGACGGAGCGCTACAACATCTGCCCCAGCGTAGATCTTTCCGGTCATGGAACCCACGTTGCAGGAATCGCGGCAGGAAACGGTGCTGCGTCAGCCGGCGTTTTTCGCGGCGTAGCCTACGAGGCGACCTTAATCATTGTAAAGCTTGGCGTATTCAGTTCCACCGGTTTTCCCGGAACCGCCCAGCTCATGGAAGCCGTAGATTTTTGTATTGCGGAAAGCGAGCGGTTGAATATGCCCCTCGCCCTCAATTTGAGCTTTGGGAATACATACGGCTCCCACAGCGGCACCTCCCTGATTGAGACCTTTTTGGAACAGATTTCCAATCACAGCAGACTTTCCATCTGTGTCGGAAGCGGAAACGAGGGTGTCAGCGGAGGCCACACGAACGGAAGCCTGCCGGTCAGCACACAGGATTCGGGGTTTTCGCTGCTTCCTCCGGCAGCGGAGAACCCGACAGTCGTAGAATTTGCCATAAGCGAATTTACGCCCTCGCTTAGTATTCAGCTTTGGAAAAATTACGAAGATGATTTTTCTCTCTCCCTGTATAACCCGGTTTCAGACCGCTCGATTACCATATCTGAGGCGTCGGGAACCGCAAGATATACGTTAGGAAATACTACCCTTCTCGTTTTTTACGGCGAACCGGCTCCTTACAGTGTCTATCAGGAAATTTTTATTGACTTTATACCGAATACGCTGTATCTAGATTCCGGCGTATGGAATATTACGCTCATGCCGCGCCAAATCCGCTCCGGCGAATGGGAAATGTGGATGCCCGCATCCGCTGTACGGAATGAAGCAACCCGCTTTCTGCTTCCTACACCGGACACTACGCTTACCATTCCGTCCACCTCTCCGGGAGTTATCACCGTCGGTGCCTACGATTCGGCGACCGGCGCCATCGCTTCTTTTTCCGGCCGGGGCAACACATACGGCACCAATCAGCCGAAACCGGATCTGGTCGCTCCCGGAGTGGAAATTACATCCTGCTCCCCGGGCGGAGGCTACACCGAACGCACCGGTACTTCCATGGCCACGCCGTTTGTTACCGGAAGCTGCGCCGCTCTTATGCAGTGGGGCATCGTAAACGGAAACGATCCGTTTTTGTACGGCGAAAAAATGAAAGCAAGACTAAGACGCGGTACAAGGCGGCTTTCCGGAACGCAAAAACACCCCAATCCGCAGAGCGGATGGGGTGCATTATGCCTCCGGGACAGTCTCCCGACATAGCGCTTGACATGCCAGTTTGCGCCGGAGATGCGGCCGCCGGAATAATCGCTGCAATTGGCACGAGGAAGGTAACAAATTGATTTTCTTTGGTTAACGTATGTTTTATCCAAGCACCTTTGGTATCACTTTGGTAAGTTCCGCAAAAGTTGTAATCTCAGGTACTTCTGTGCCAATTGTACCGAAGCCGTATGCGGCATGAATAAATTTCACGCCCGCTTTCATGCTTGCATCATAATCCCCCTGGATATCTCCGACATAGACTGCATCATCTAAAGCGTTTCTTTCATATAGAAGTGCAATATTCTCCGCCTTTTGCTTATCATTGTTGCCATAGCACTCTTTATCCTCCACAAGATCCCACATCTTATAGTAGTCTAAAAATGCTTCGATATATCCTGACTGACAATTGCTCACAATATATAAATGATACCCCGCATGTATCAACGCTTCCATCGTTTTGCGAATATCCGGATAGAGCTCGCCTCCATGCCTGCGCAGATAATCGTTCTCCTCCCTGCAGCATACCTCAAGAAGTTGTTTCCGTTTCTCTCCCTGCGCAAACGGAAACAGAATCTCCGCTATCACATCCATGGTCTTACCCATGACCTTCTGCATCTCCTCCTGCGTAATCGGCTCTCTGGGACAGCCGCACTTTTCAATTGCCGCGTCCCATGCTTTGCAGACCTGTATGGAAGAATCCCACAGGGTTCCGTCCATATCAAAAATAATACCTTTTTTCATTATTCTTTCCTGCTGTTCTCCTTGACTATCTCTACTGAGGTTCTCCTTGACTTTTTCTTCTATCCCGGGATCTTGTCAGACTACATTTTTTCCAATGGTTCCTCGCCTTTTCCTGTATTTGGGTGTGAGAGCTTCTTTTTTCTGCTCCACGCCCAAATGGATTCTATAGCTATATGCATGTACGGTATTGCCGCATATGTTCTCAAACTCTTAGTTTTTAAGGTTCCGGGGCTTAGGAACGAAAGAGCATAAAAAACCACCATCCCAGATGAGACAGTGGCAAAACTCGTGAGAATATGTCGTCCTACAGTCCAAAAGCAGGGTACGGGAATCGAACCCGCCTCTCGAGCTTGGGAAGCTCGCATACTACCGATGTACTAACCCTGCCTGTCAAACGGTTCATTTGCTTTGAATCCGTATGCAACTACTATATTATAGCATAACAATTTCAAAAAGAAAAGGGCGGAATATAAATTACTCCACACCTTTTTTGATTGTCTAATGATTATGCGGCACTTCATCTATCGCTTTTCCGATGTCATGTCTCATGTATTTATTGGCGAAATTTACCCAGCCGGCTGCTTCATATGCCTTTGCCCGGGCTTCCCGGGAGTTTGACAGCTTAACCACATAAAAATCTCCTCAAAGCCTTGATAGGCTTT
>CAZTKM010000025.1:0-41109 GCA_964614035.1 uncultured Lachnobacterium sp. | reverse complement strand
TTTATCTGGATCTGTATGCAAAAGCAGACAGCCAGAAGGATATCATCATGTGTGACCAGGGAGAAATGGTAAGTGCCGAAATTGATGAGATGGACAACAAGGCCCATGATATTATGGAGCGGTCGACAAGGCTGATGTATGAGCGCTCGCTGAAGACGGATTCCATTTCGACGGTTTCTACGGTGCTGGTTTTCCTTTTTTCCGCCATATACGGATATTATGGCATCATAAGTGTGGGCAGTGTGGTAAGCTTTGCTGCAAGTATAAAAAGAGTAGCGGATCAACTGTTCATGCTGGCAGAGGTTTGCGGAGATTTCAAATATGAGGGGATTTTTGCTGCGAAGTATGTGGAATTCATGGATCTGAACCAGCGCAAACATGAGGGCACAATTCCCATGGAAAAACGGCGGGATAATAAGTTTACCGTGGAATTTGAAAATGTATCCTTCAAGTATCCCGGAGCTTCCGGCTATGTGATTAAGGATCTGAACCTGAAATTTGTGGTAGGGGAAAAGCTGGCAATTGTCGGTAGAAACGGTTCCGGCAAAACGACTTTTATCAAGCTGCTCTGCAGGCTCTATGATGTGACAGAAGGATGTATCAAGGTAAACGGAATAGATATCCGCAAATATGATTACAAAGAATATTGTAAGCTGTTTGGAGTCGTATTTCAGGATTTTACAATCTTTGACTTTCCGTTGGGAGAGAGTCTGGCCTGCTCCACAGATGTAAATGAAGTACAGGCTGCAGACGCGTTAGCAAAAGCCGGGATGCATGACAGGCTGGCGGAGCTTTCCGATGGGTTAAACACACATATCGGAAAAGGCTTTGATGAAAACGGAGTCAATTTTTCCGGTGGAGAAAAACAGAAGATTGCCATTGCCAGAGCGATTTATAAGGATGCGCCATTCGTTATTATGGACGAGCCGACCGCGGCGCTTGATCCGGAAGCGGAGGCAGCGGTGTTCGAAGGATTTGATAAAATGGTGGGAAAGAAAACGGCAATCTACATATCACACAGGCTGGCTTCGTGTAAGTTCTGCGAGGACATACTGGTATTTGACAAAGGAAAAGTGGTTCAGCACGGAAACCATGAGGAACTGGAACAACAGGACGGTCTGTATAAAGAACTTTGGAATGCACAGGCAAGATATTATGCATAGCAAAAGGCTTTGATAAATAAGAGGATGCTGCAGCAAATATTTATTGACTTTGAGGACGTAAAGAACGAGGCATTAAAGGATGCGGAATGTGCATACTATCCGGCAAGCAGGAAGCTGGTTGTCATCAACAACAGCGATCAGGCGCTTACCACAACGGTAAGGACCGGTAACGGAACAAAGGAATTTTTCTTACAGCCGTTTGAAATGAAGATTGTGGAGGAATAGAACAAAAGTAACAACAGACACAATTAAAAGAGCCACTTGAAAATTAAGCAGCTCTCATGTATAATTTACTTAGAAAGGTAATCGGAATTGAATCTCCGATTGCCCTCAGTGAATAGCAAAAATTATAAGAATTTAAGCATCCTCACTTTTGGACGGGTAGGGATGCTTATTTCTTTTTATGATGGTCTATGTAAGACAGCGCCGCAAAAACTACTAGCAACAAAGTAAGCACTTCAATTGTGTTCATAGGGCATCACCCTCTTTCGTAAGACTAGAGGGCATCCATCGGAAAATCGCATCCTGCTTTCTTTTCAATTATACAATTTAACTATATCACATATCGAACTGATGTTCAATTAAAACAGTTAAATTTTGTTGGCATATTATATTGTTACAAGGAATGTTTTTAATTATGCGACTTTGGAAGTAAAGGCAGTTACACCAAAAAGACTATTCAGAAATATAATTTTTCTATTGCCACTGGCAAATAAGGACACTTTTTAAGACAAAAAGTGTCCTTTTCTTTTTGACTGATTGCGCTTATACTTGATAGTATCAAGGGTACTTCGCGGACATTTTTATGCGAAAGGAGAAGAAGATGACTACATATTATTTGGCAGTAGATATTGGGGCTTCAAGCGGAAGACACATGCTTTCCCACATGGAAGACGGCAGGATGATCCTTGAAGAAATTTACCGCTTTCCAAATGGGATGGTTGAGAAGGACGGCGAGAAGATCTGGGATGTAGACCGGCTTTTTGCAGAAATCCTTACCGGTATGAAAAAATGTGCCGGGCTTGGGAAAATTCCGGTTAGTATGGGAATCGACACATGGGGCGTTGACTTTGTCCTGCTGGATGAGCAGGATGAACGGATTGGCAATGCGGTTGCATATCGTGACGGAAGAACCAGGGATATGGATGATGAGGTATACCGGATTATCTCCGAGGATGTACTATATGGAAGAACCGGAATTCAGAAGCAGCTGTTCAATACCATTTACCAGCTTATGGCACTCAAGGTAAAGAGGCCGGAACATCTGGAAAAGGCAAGGACGCTTCTTATGATTCCGGATTACTTTCACTTTTTACTTACCGGGAAAAAGGCGCAGGAGTATACAAATGCAACGACCGGGCAGCTTATGAACCCGGACACCAAAGACTGGGATTATAAACTGATCGGCCAGCTTGGATATCCGGGAAAGATTTTTCAGGAGGTTCATACGCCGGGATATGAGCTTGGGGAATTGAAGCCGGAAATCGCAAATGAGGTTGGATTTTGTTGTAAGGTTGTCCTTCCTCCGACACATGATACCGGATCGGCAGTTGTTGCTGTGCCAAGCAATAAGGAAGACGTTTTATACATCAGCTCAGGGACATGGTCATTGATGGGGACAGAGCTTCCCGCCGCAGACTGCAGCAGGGGAAGCCGCCTTCATAATCTGACGAACGAAGGCGGATACAATTACCGATTCCGATATCTTAAAAATATCATGGGACTTTGGATGATTCAGTCGGTAAAAAAGGAACTTGCTCCCGACATGGGCTTTGGCGAGATCTGCGAGAAGGCGTCCAAGTGCACAATCCCTTCGATCGTGGACGCAAATGACGACCGTTTTCTTGCGCCGGAAAATATGACAGAGGAAGTGCAGAAGGCATGTAGAGAGAGCGGACAGCAGGTTCCGGAGGGAATCGCGGAGGTCGCGTCTGTAATTTACAACAGCCTTGCGGAATGTTATGCAAAAACGGCGGAGGAGATTGAGGCGTTGACCGGAAAGAAGTATACCAGCATTCACATTGTCGGAGGCGGCGCAAACGCAGATTACTTAAACCGCCTGACTGCAAAGGCCTGCGATAAGACGGTCTATACGGGACCGACGGAGGCAACCGCAATCGGAAATCTTGCGGTGCAGATGATTGCCGCAGGCGAGCTTACCGGTTTAAAGAATGCCAGAAAATGTATCTTTGATTCATTTGAAATCAAAGAATACCGGAATATATAGAAGAAACCGTTTTGCGAACCTATATTGTACAACGAATGGTTGTAAAGTCTGAGTTTCGCAATTGCCTAAAAAAATAAAAGATAAAGGAGAAGAAAATTATGTTAGTAAACACAAAGGCAAAAGTAGGTGTATTTTCCATTGCACTCGGGGCGTATTTGCCGCAGTTTCCATCCTTAGTACCGGAGTTTGAGAGCCAGTATGAGGCGTTTAAGAAGACCATTCCGGATACGGTTGAAATCATCGACGGCGGAATGGTTACCACAAAGGAGATGTCCATGGCAGCCGGGGATAAATTCCGCGCGGCAGACGTCGACTTGGTAATTTTACAGCTTCTTACTTATGCTACAAGCTACAATATGCTTCCGGCAGTAAGAGACCTAAACGTACCGGTCGTATTGGTAAACGTGCAGAAGCTGAAGGCTCCGGATTATGCAAATACGGATACGCCGAAGTGGCTTGGGGAGTTGTATGCCTGCGGCGCCGTAGGGGAGATGGTTGCGGACCTTGAGAGAGCAGGAAAACGACACGCGGTTATTACCGGAGTCGTGGAAGGCGGAGATGATGTTGTCGCAGCGGAAATCGCCGACTGGTGTAAGGCAGCGCAGGTAAGGAGGAGATTCCGGTACACCAACATTGCACAGATCGGAAGGCCGTATCCGGGTATGATGGATCTCTATATTGATGAGACCAACCTTTACAACAGAATGGGATTATATACCAAGCAGTTCGATTGGGAAAAAATGTGGGCGATTGCCGACGATATTACGGATGAAGCCGCAATCAGGGCAAAGGCGCAGGATATTTTGGATACCTTTGAGATTGCTCCGGATGAGAACGGAAAAGAAGCAACCATTGCGACCGTATGGGATATGGCAAAATATGTGGTTGCATTTGAGCAGTGGGTAAAGGATGAACAGCTCGGACTTGTCGCTTCCCACTACGACGGATATGCGCAGGGCGTTGCCGGAAAGCTTGACAGTATGTTAATCCCGGCGTTCTCGATGCTGATTAAACAGGGAACCGCCTGCGCGGTAGAAGGCGATATCAAGGTTGCCATGGCAATGTCGATCTTAAAGACAATCGCGGGAACCGGTCAGCTTTCCGAGATGTACTCCATTGACTTTAACGAGGATATCTGCATCATCGGACATTCCGGCTCCGGCGATGCGGACATTTCGCTGGCGCACAAGCCGACCATGAAAATTGTTCCGGTATTCCATGGAAAGACCGGAGGCGGATATCTGACACAGTTCTATCCTCCGACAGGGCCGGTAACCTATCTTGGAATCACGCAGGATATGAACGGAAACTTCAAGTTTGTCGCTGCGGAAGGCGTCAATGAGGAAGGCCCGATTTTCATGTTCGGAGATACCAATATGAGAACGCGCTTCTCCTGCGGAGCAAGAGAGTTCTGCAACAAGTGGAGCGAGGCAGGCCCGACGCACCATATGGCGGCAGCGGCCGGAAGACACATTGACACAATCCTTAAGGTTGCAAAGATTTTCAATGTACCGGTGGATGTCATTACAAGATAGAACAAGAATCATCAGGAGGATAAGATAATGAGTAGCATTTTAGACGTAAAAGTAATCGAAGAGTATATCCGCATGTGCCGCAACGGTGTAAGTCAGGGCTGGCATGAGAGAAACGGAGGCAACCTTACATACCGCATGAAACCGGAAGAGGCGGAAGAGTGCCGTACTTATTTTAAGCCGGTTCCCGGCGAATGGGTTCCAATCGGCGTGACCTGCGACAACTTAAAAAGTGAATATTTCATTTCGACCGGAAGCGGAAAATTCCTTGCGAACGTTGAGCTTGAGCCGCAGAACAATATCTGTATCGTAGAAATCAATGATAAGGGAGACAGCTATCGTATCGTCTGGGGACTTGAAAACGGCGGAAAGCCGACCAGCGAATTCCCGACACACTTTATGAATCATTCGGTTCGCAAGCGCGTGACAAATGGAGAAAATCGTGTCATTTACCATGCGCATACGCCATATGTGATTGCGCTTACCTATGTGCTTCCGCTAAAATCGGAAGTCTTTACCAGAATGCTTTGGAAGAGCGCTACCGAGTGCTGCGTGGTATTTCCGGGAGGCGTGGGCGTCGTGCCTTGGATGGTTCCGGGCGGAACGGATATTGCAAAAGCAACCTGCGCGATGATGGAAAAATATGATGCGGCAATCTGGGCGTTCCATGGTCTTTTTGTATCGGGACCGGATTTTGACATTGCGTTCGGACTGATGCATACCATTGAAAAAGCAGCGCAGATTGCATCCATTGCGCTTGCCGCAAACGGAGGAAAAAAGCCGCGTCAGGTAATTGAGGATGATGACCTTCGCAGAATCGGGAAAGATTTTGGCGTTGAGCTGAATGAGGAAATATTAAATTTCCGTTCGGACAATGATATGTATTGCTAAATGAAATCATTTTGCCTATGATATAGGTGGAGCGTGGGAATGTGCCAAGGCGCATTCCCTTTTTGCACCCGTTTGCAAAAGAGGAGGTTAACGTAATGGAAACCCTGAAGTTTGGGTACAAATATTTCAAGAAAAGTATGCCGTTTGCCGTCCTTGCGGAAATTTTAAGCTTTATCGGCATATACGCGGAACTGCTGTTTCCTCTCCTGTCGGGAATTCTGGTGGACTATTGTATTCAGTCGAATGAGGTAGAAGAAGCAAGCGGCGGAATGTTTCATTTCCTTCTCACAGGAAAATACGGGGAAGTTCATTCGATGCGGCTTTTCTGTTCGGTTGCCATTGTCTTTGGCATACTGATTCTGCTTCGCATCGTGTTAATTTATATCAGGGATCTGATACAGGAGTGGATTGGTCTTAGGCTCGAAACAGATCTTCGGCATGCAAGCTACGATAAACTGATGAAACTGGATTCGCAGACAATCGCGGATTATAATTCCGGCGAACTGCTTCAGATTCTCAATAGCGACACGATTCTATTTAAAGAGATTTTCGCACACCGTCTGGCGTATTTCGGGGATTCGGTATTTATGGTGATTACCACGCTGATTCTGGTTGCGGGAATCGATATCCGGTTTGTGGTCATTCCGCTTATTCTGACTCCGTTGTTGATTAAGACGGTCATGGACTTTAAGAAGCAGGCAAGGGTAAACTTTAAAGAGATTCGTGACCGAAGCGCAGAACTGAATCTCGCCACGCAGGAGAATATCGCGGGCGTGCGGATTGTGCGCTCCTTTACGAATGAGAGTCTGGAAGAGAAAAAGTTTGATTTGGTCAATCAGAACTTCTACCGCTCGCGCATGGATCAGATACGTATTTCTTCCAAATTTGATATGACGCTCAACTCTATCCGGCAGCTGGCGTATATCAGCGCAATTATCATCGGCGCGGTTCTCGTAATGCAGGGACAGCTGTCCATCGGCTGCATTCTCGCGTCGTCCACGTATGTGCTCCGTCTGATGAACAATATCACGACAATCAACAACCACATTTTCGTCATGCAGCAGCAGATGGTGTCCGGTCTGGAATTGCAGCGTTTTATGAACAAGGAAAGCCGCGTGCCGGATGACGAGGCCTCAGGTCTGCGCTCCGATACGCCGAATATCGTGCTCAAAGATGTGGGGCTTACGATTGACGGACAGGAGATACTGAAATCCATCAATCTGGATATTCCATACGGAAAAAAGATCGGGATTGTCGGAGAGACCGGATCGGGGAAAAGCGTGCTTCTTAAAACCTTTTCGAGGGAAAGAGATATTACCTTTGGCACAATCCGGATTGACGGACATGATATCAGGGAGTATAGCCTGCAGAATTTGCGGAACATGTATTCCTATGTGTATCAGGATGTGTTTTTGTTTTCAAATACCATAGCCTCCAATATTGCCTTCAGCAACCCGGATGCGGACCAGAAGGTCATCAAAGAGGCGGCGGTCCATGCGCAGGCCGATTCGTTTATTCACAGACTCTCGGAGCAGTATAAGACCATTATTGGGGAGCGTGGAATCGGCATATCCGGCGGACAGAAGCAGAGGGTTTCCATTGCGAGGGCCTTTTTGAAAAATGCGCCGATTTTTGTATTGGATGACTCCACCAGCGCGCTGGACGTAAATACCGAAAAGGCGCTCCTGAAGGATATCCGGGAAAATTTTGCGGAGAAAACGGTAATTATAACTGCGCACCGGTTCAGCTCCGTTGTGGATTGCGATGAGATTCTGTATATGAAGGATGGGCAGATTACAGAGCGGGGAACCTTCGAACAGTTGATGAAATTGAACAAAAACTTTGCGCATGTGTATAAGATTCAGATGATGCAAAAGAAAAATTATCCGGTAAACCGGCAGGGAGGTGCAGGAAGTGGCGAAGCGTAATACGATTTTCGAAGATGAGAAGATTGAGAAACAGATAGATATACGCCAGCTCGGAAAAACGCTGCGCTATATTCTGCCGTACAAAAAAGTGCTGGCGCTGGTTATCTGTATGATGCTGGTCGCTTCCGTTGTTTCCCTGCTGCCTCCAAGGATGTTGGAATACATCGTAGACATCGTGGTGGTAAACGAAGATTACAGGCAGCTGGCGCTGGTCGGCCTCGGAATGATTTTCCTCGCGGTAATCGAGATCGGAACAACCTTCATCCAGACACGCGCCATGGGCAACGTGGGATTCTCGGTTATCACAACGATCCGAAGAGATATTTTTCATCAATTGCAGCAGCTGGGATTTGAATATTTTGACAACAGGCCCGACGGAAAAATCGTGGTGCGTGTGACGGAATACATCAACAATCTGGCGGATTTTTTTACAAACTATGTGGTTATGTTCATCATATATATCGTAAAAATCGTCGTGGTTACGGTGTTCATGCTTTCCATGAGTCCGCAGCTTACGCTGATTATTTTTGCAACCGTCATTCCGATGATGATTCTTGTCATGCTGCTCCGCAAAAGCCTAAAGCCGATGTACAGCGCGCAGAGGGCAAAGAACTCCAACCGCGCAGCCTTTCTGGTGGAAGCGATTATGGGGGAGAGGATTGTAAAGAACTACAACCGGATCGGAAAAGATAAGGAAACCTATAAGGAAATCCATGGGGAATGTGCGGATTACTGGTTCAGGATTGTAAAGAAAAGCCGCTTGAATTCTCCGATTGTCATGGGCTTTTGGAATGCGGGAACGATTGCACTGTACGGAGTGTCGCTCGCGCTGATTTTAGCCGGAAACAATGTAATCTCAGCCGGAATGATTATCGTGTTTACCAGTTATATGGCAGCGTTTCAGGATCCAATCAGCCAGCTTTCGACAATCATCCAGGAGCTTGCACAGGTAAGCTCGAATTTGGAGCAGGTGTTTGACACCATTGATTATCCGGTTGAAATCTGTGACAAAGAAGATGCGGTCGCATTAAAGAACGTCCGCGGGCAGGTGGATTTTTCGGATGTAACCTTTGCGTACGAGGATGATGAGAACATTTTGGAGCATTTTGACCTTCATGTGACTCCGGGGGAAACCATCGCGCTTGTCGGGCCGACGGGAGCCGGAAAGACCACAGTCATCAATATGCTCACGCGTTTTTATGATGTGAAGTCCGGAAGCGTGAAGATTGACGGATGCGATGTAAGGGATATCCGCATACAGTCGCTTCGGGAGGAGGTCGGAGTCCTGATGCAGGAGCCGTTTATATTTAAGGGAACCATTCTGGACAATATCCGGTACGGAAAATGGGACGCAAGCGACGAAGAATGTATTGCGGCTGCGAAGGCAATCTATGCGGACTCCTTTGTACGGAAGTTCCAGGACGGATATGAGCATGTTCTGGAAGAAAAGGGCGCCGGGCTTTCGGCAGGAGAAAAGCAGCTTCTCAGCTTTGCGAGAATCGTGCTGAAAAATCCTTCCGTAATCATATTGGATGAGGCAACAAGCGCAATCGATACGGAAACGGAAAGCCTGATTCAGAGTGCGCTCGAAATTCTCATAAAGGACAAGACCGCATTTGTGGTCGCACACAGGCTCTCCACAATCCGTAATGCAGACCGGATTCTTTATATCAGCAATAAGGGAATCGCAGAGGAGGGAACGCATGAACAGTTGATGGCGAAAAAAGGACTATACTATGAGCTGGCGCGGTAAGCCCGCAGGCATCTGCTTTCGGTTGTTCAGCGGTAGAGAAGCATTACCTAGAATCTATTTCTGCCTTGGAAGGAATTGAAAGGAAAGCGGACAGCAGATTATGGTTGACAGATAAGATTGAAGATAGGAAAATTTACAGGAAGGGTATTGACCATAGTTACTATTATGAAGGTTATGCCGTATACAAGGCAAAAGACTTATAAATGCCTTTATGTAAAACAGCAAACAGATTCATAGACGATGGAACGAAGTGTTATCACATGAAAGGAACGGCATATTGTTGAAGACAAAAGTAAATATTCCGGAAGCTACAGGAGCATCCGTTACAAAAAAGGAACTGTTAAAAGAGAAGAATCTTTTGCGAATCAAAGACGCGGACGGTTATTTCGAGGGCATATCTCCGGCAGAATGTACCAATCTCATCAACGCAAGTATAAAAAAGCTTCATGAAGCCGGAGGCGGAACTCTGGTTTTTCCGGCGGGAAATTACCGGACATATACGATGGTGCTTCTTAGCAATGTCAATTTATTTTTGGACAAAGGGGCATTCATTTGCGCAGCAAAGTGTGATGCGGATCTGCACGATATGAACAGGCATATTGTGCAGATTGGCGAGGGCGGAAACTATCTTGCCCCGGAAGTGAATACATATCTGGGATTGCAGGACCATGGACATTCGTATTTTGCAAACAGTCTGTTTTATGCAGAACATCAGGAAAATGTGATGATTTACGGCGAAGGTGTGATTGACGGGAGCTTCCTGGATGATGAGACTGGGGTGCGCGAGTTTGTGCTTCTCGGCTGCGATCCGGCGGAACCCAAAAGACGTTCGGATCCCGGATATGCTGCCGGCTGGCATGGAAACAAGGGAATCGCTCTTGTCAATTGCAAAAATGTAGTACTGGCGGATTTTTCCATTGTAATCGGAGGACATTTTGCGGTGATTGCGGAAGGCGTGGAGAATCTGCTGGTGGATCGTATTTTGGCGGATACGAACAGAGATGCGCTGGATTTGGACTGCTGTCAGAACGTGACCGTTACAAACTCGGTGTTTAATTCCCTGACGGATGACGGAATTGTAGTGAAGGCCTCCTATGGAGCGGGACGATATTTCCGCTCAAAGAATATTCGGATTGAGGATTGTGTGGTCAGCGGATACGATGCGGGAACCGTATACAATAAGACGTATACTACGGAGAAAACGGTGGCGGACGACGCCTGCGGCCCGACAGGAAGAGTGAAGCTCGGAACGGAATCCACCTGCGGATATGAGCGGGTAACCGTAAGAAGAACGGTGTTCGACCGGTCAAGAGGATTTGCGCTGGAGGCGGTGGACGGCGCGCCGCTTACCGACATTATATTTGAGGACTGTACGATGAAGCATATCAGCAGCTCGCCTTTTTTTATCCGGGCAGGAGAGCGCGGGCGTTTTCCGGTTACCGGTAACAGCGAGGAGGATATTTTTCCGGCAGAGGAGGGCAATGTGCGTCTGGACGACAGGAACTGGATACTTCCGAATAGCAAAGATTATGAGTCATATCCGGCAAAGCGTTTTCGGCCGTCTTATAACAAGACGAAGAAGGTGTGCATTGACGGCATACACGAATTCTGCATTGTAGACGATAAGAATCCGGCGTTTGTGAACGAGGCAAATCTTGTCCGGGAAAATGGAAAAACCTACCCGATCCGCTATGATGCGGCGCTTGGCAAATATGTGCCGAATTATAACCGCGAACTCCCTGCAAAAAGAGAAGAATATTACTATGCAAACGCCTGCGGATATGACAGTCCGGCGGAGGTTTCGAATATCCGCATAAGGAATGTAAAGGTTCTGGATGCGGATCCAAGATATCCGATTCTTCTTATGGGACTTATGGACAGTCCGATCGAGCATGTGGAGATTGAGAATGTAGAGGTAACATATCGCGGCGGGATTACGATGGAACAGGCGGTGGAGCAGCGCCAGATTTTTACGGACCGGACATACAGCCAGTTCGGGACAAAGGCGTTGGTACAGCAGCTGCCATGGCTGGTAAATCCTTTTTTTGCAAAAAATGAGGGACTGCTTCCGCGTGTGGACTGGGATGCGGAAAACGGCGTCTGGGCGGACGACCCATATAATGTCCCGGAGCTGCCGGATGTGTATCCGGAGCCGAGCAACTGGGGAATTCTGCCTGCATACGGGCTGTATGCGCGCCATGTGCGGGGATTGTATATTTCCAATGTGACGCTCAATGTGGAGGAAGAGGATGAGCGGCATGTCATCGTCTTGGATGACGTGGATGATGCCGGTTTTGATATGGTAAGATCGAATACGCTAAACGGAGTGGCGCTTGTTACGAACCGCTTTAAGCGTCCGACGAACTATGAGTACATACCGGACGAACCGTATGTTACGACCACAGTGGAGAGGTTTTCACTTGAACATTCCATGGTTGGGGAAATTCATCCGGTTGAGGTAAATGCCCCGGCACCGGGGACGCCGGCAGATTCGTGTTACGGATATCCGACGGCTGCAACGCCGGAGAGCGGATATAGCTATAAGAAAAAAACGGAAGAGTATCCGCTTCCCGGAACGGTGTACCCGGATATATGGGCTATGAATCGCTAAATCGTATCCAGGATGTAGCGGAGAAATGCGGCGGAAAGTTCATCGCTTAAATCGCCTCTTAAAATGCCAAGGCAGCAGGTGTCGAAGCCGGTTTCTGACAGCCAGCTGCAGTTGGAGGAATCAAGAACCAGCCCGCAGGGATATTCTGTGGGATCATCTTCGGTTCGCCCATAGATCAGACAATCGGACAAGCGGTCTAGTTCCTCCTCGGTAAGCAGGGACGACAAATCCCGGAAGTAGCCTGCCGGCGCGTAGAACGCAAATACGGATTCGTCGGAGAAGAATCCGCTGTAGGTTCCGGTTGCGACGAGCGTCTGCATGGTAATCTGGTCGTCGTAATCGCTGCCGGAACGGACATCTAAATTGATGGTGGAATTGATTGAGACGACATCCTTTCCGGCGTCATATCCGTTTTCGCTCAGAAAATCCCCAAAGCTCTGCTCTAACTCTGTCGTATCGTACTGATGGGCGTTTACCATCATAAGCTCCATGACCGGTTCCCTGTAGCGGATATAGTGCAAAAGCAGTCCGCCGAAGACGACCACGCAGAGGATTACTACAAGAAAGGTAACCTTGTAGTAATCCCAGATATATCCAATTCGTTCTTTTACAGTCATTTCGCGAAGCGGCTTAATTTGTTCCATGAAAAACTCCTATTATTAACGATCCATTTCCGAGACGCGCCCGGTTGATTTGTGTTCCCGGATGATACTGTCGATTTCCTTTAAGTCGGTGCAAAGAAGATCGCCCGGAATGGTGTTCTTTAATGCGCTGACCGCATTTCCGTATTCCAAAGCCCGCTGGTAATCCCCCTCCTTGGAGAGCAAGCCGTAAAGAACACCGGAGATGTAGGCGTCTCCGCTTCCGATACGGTCAACCACCTCAATATCGCTGTATGGAGTCTCCTCGTAGTATGTGTCGTCCTTTGCGCTGTAAATGATGGATCCGAATGTGTGGCGTTTCGGGCTATGTACGATTCTCTGGGTAGAGGCAATGATTGAAATCGGGTATTCCTCGGTAAAGCTCTTCATGATACTTTTTGCATCCCCTTCCTTTAGGAACGTAAGGCGGGCGGTATCTTCGGAGCAGAAGAAAATATCTACATAAGGAAGAATGGATTCAATACATTCCTTCGCCTGCGGCCCCGTCCAGAGATTGCCGCGGAAGTTCACATCGAATGAGATAATCGCACCTGCCTCCTTGAAACGACGGATCATTTCAATTCCGGTCTGGCGCAGCTGCGGGCTGAGCGCGAGCGTAATGCCGCTGGTATGGAAACATCTTGTCGCTTCAAACAGACGGTCGTCATAATCGTTTATGGTCAGTTTATTGATCGAGGTGTTTTTTCTGTCGTATACGATTCGCGGCTTTCTCGGATACGCGCCGTTCTCATAGTAGTATACGCCCAGCCGGGCGTCATTATCCTCGTCGTACACAAGGTAATCGTCGCTGACTCCGCACAGACGGACGCGGTTCTTGATATAAACGCCAAGGTCATTCGCAGGAAGCTTGGATATAATACCGCAGCGGAGCCCGAGCATTGCGGCGCCGGTAATGGCGTTGAGCTCGGCCCCTCCCGCCTGCTTGCTGAAAGAATCGCCCCGGGTAATTCTTTCGTTCTCGGTTGGAGAAAGGCGAAGCATGATTTCGCCAAGTGACAGTAAATCAAATTCTTTTTTCATAGGGCAACCTCCCGATTTGTATGGTATAGTTTATATATTCTTCTGCCTGTTGGTAAAAGTATAGCATGCATGTTTTTTGGAAAAAAGCTAATTTATCATTTTTCCGTAAAAATGTCCGTTAAACTCCGCGAAGCAGCTCTCCTCCACCTTTTTCATATAGACGGTCAGATCGTCGTCTCCGAAATAGAACTGCATATGCACCGAGCCGGTGTATTTGTCGATGATATGGAACCGGATGTAGAGCGTATGTTCGTCCAGCCAGACACCGCTGGAGGCATATTTTAAATGATAAATCGGAAAAATACCTTCCGCCAGTTTTCCGAAACCAAAGGTCAGATGATGTAGAGTGTTCCGACAGGAAATATGCAGCTCGTTTTCGCTTTCGTTATTAAAAAGAAATGTAAAACTATTGAAAACGCTTACATTTTCCCCTTGTTTGCCGGTTTTCGGACAGGAATCGACAATGCGGTAGGTTTTGCTATGTACGCGTTTTGCCGTTTGAGAGAAAAGAGACCACTCTTTCTGACTGACAAAGCAGGAGAGCGGAGTAATTGCAAGCGTCCGAAGCCGTTCCTGCAAAGCAAAAGTCGCCTCAGGGGAAATCGAAAAATCCTTTTTTTGGCGGAGCGGCTCATAGATGTCCCGGTAGAATGCATCGTAGATGAACTGGTTTCCACCGGAGATTCCCTGCGTATCGGCGGTCGTGACCAGAATGAGCTGCTCATTCGGGAAAATTGCCACAAGCTGGCCTCCCATCCCATAGAGAACATAGCCGCCCTTCTCATTCTGCCAGATCATATATCCGTAGCCGCAGGCTTCGCTCGGAAGCGGGGCGGTAACCGCGGTTTCGGTCAGGCAGGAGACCGCCCTTTTTATAAAGGAAGCAGGAACAAGCTGTTTTCCGTCTATATTCCCCTCTTTTAATAAGAGATACCCGAACTTTAAAATATCCATAGAAGTTGCAACAAGACCGGTTCCTCCCATGGAAACATTGTCCGGATCGGCGATCATGTAGGATTCTGTTGAAAGCTCAAGCTCGGACAGCCGGTCTTTCAGAAAATCCAGCATATTCATTCCGCCAAGACGCTCGGCCAGCGCACAAAGCACGTGTGCAGAGGAGGTGTCGTAATGGAAGACGGTTCCGCTTCTTTGCGTGGGAGGAGTTGTAAAAAAGCTTCCCACCCAGTCGCTTTTGCATCCTTTATATGTTGTGGACGCGTGGCAGGTTCGCATCCGGAGCATGTTTTCGATGGTCAGCTCTGCAATCCAGGGATGAACATCCTTTGGCACTTTATCAGGAAAATACTTGACAATCGGGTCCGATAAAGAAAGCTTTCCCTCCGCCTCAAGTATTCCGATCGCAATCGCAGTAAAGCTCTTGCTGATTGAAAACATGCGGTGCAGCGTCTCCTTTTGATAAGGAGAATAATATCCTTCCGCAAGGATACCGTCTTCTTTAAACAGCAGAAAGCTGTGCATGGGAATATGCTTTTTTTCCAAATCGTCCAGAAATTGCAGAATGTGCAGGGAAGGAATCCCTTTTGATTCCGGCGCGGCTTTTCTAATCTCCATATGTAAGCGTTCCTTTCATGTGACTTTTTTGAAATCACTTACATTATACATAATGTCGAAAGAGAACGCAAGAATGGTCAATGTGCACAAAAGTTAAAGGAAAAAAATGTAAAATTGGTACAAATAGATAATTTTCGGAAAGAATTCTGTTTACAAAATGTTCATAGCATGGTAATATGTAACCAAGATGTGAAACCGCTTACATCGAAAACATTTTAACATTTTTAATATGGAGGAAAATTGTAATGAAGAAGAAAGTTGTTTCAGCTATTTTAGTCGCTGCAATGGCAATGTCTATGGTAGCCTGTGGATCACAGGATGCGGCAGACAACAGTGCAGACACAAACGACACAACCGGAACCGAGAATGCAGGAACCAACGATACTGCAGAACCGGAAGAGTACAATCTCGAGAAGATTACGATGGTTGTGAACGGAACATTAACCGCTACCGTGGATAACGGACAGGAAGCATTCGAGCAGCAGTGGGAAGACGCCGTAGGCGTTGATCTTGAGATCAAGCAGCTTGACCACTCAGGATATACTGATGCAGTAGGACGTCTGTTTGCATCCGGCGAGTATCCGGACGTAATTATTTTATCTGCAGACCAGTATGCACAGTACGCTACAACCGGTATCCTCTGGGATATGACGGATGCTTATGAGAACGCTGAGTTCCAGAGCCGTATGGCTTATCCGGAAGTAAACGAAGGACTTAAGAAGAATGGAAGACTTTACGGATTCGCACCTGCATATGGTAACGGATGTGTTACATATGTAAAGAAGGCTTGGTTAGACGAGCTGAATATTGATCCTTCTACAATCAAGACATTTGACGATTACTACAACATGCTCCTTGCAGAGAAGGAAGCTCATCCGAATAACTATGGTACAATCGCTGCCGGATACATTTCAAATGAAGCTCCATATATCAATTACTTACCGGAGTTCTGGCAGGACGCTTATCCGGCGCTTCTTCAGGATGAGAATGGCGTGTGGTATGACGGATTCCAGACAGATGCTACCAAGGCAGCTATCGAGAGAATCGCTCAGGGTGTTAAGGACGGTGTCATCGACCCGACCACTCTTACAAACGGAACCAAGGATGCTCGTGAATCATGGTTCTCTAACAATCAGGATGGATCAGCTATGTGCTTCACATACTGGGCAGGAACCTGGTATCAGACATTGACCGACAACCTTATCAAGAATGAAGTTGATTCCGAGCTTGTTGAGCTTGAGCCAATCGCTGAGGTTGGCGCATACATCAATCGTGAAGCTCCTGTATGGGCTATCATTGACGACGGCGACGGAGACGACGCTCGTGAGCAGGCAATCTTTGACGCTTTTATCGAGACCATGCTTGACGGCGGAAGAGTTCAGGTACTTTGGACATATGGTGCAGAGGATGTTCACTGGTCAACAAAGGCTTCGGACGGATTCGTAACAAATCCGGGAACCGATTCTGAGAAGACATACGGCCCATACGAAGAAGGACAGTTCTACTTACTTCCATCGCCGAACGATGCAAACTCTGTATGGAAGAAGAACGCAATGGATCCGGCACTCGTTATCTGCCCGCTTGTAGGAGATTACGCTGATTTCACTTCTACCTCTGATCTTGCAGCAGAAGGAAATACATTCTTTACAAGCCATATGAAGGATGCTCCTACATCTCCGTCTTCTGAGATTTATACAAACTATGCCGGCGATATCCAGACAGCAAGAGAAGTATGTATCGCTTCTGTAGTTAACGACGGCGTATCTGTTGACGACGCTATGGCAACATATGTTGCAACTGTTGGTTCAATGGTTGAGGAGAGCTTAGCTGATCTGAACAGCGCAGAATAATCGATATCTGATTAGTGAATTGAACGAATGATTTTCGAAAAGCTGTCCTGCCGCAGCAGGACGGCTTTTCGTTACATTTAGAATTATGGTTTTTGCGACAGCAAGGTCATGCTACCTTAAGAAAGGGTGACAGTATGAAGAAACAGAAAAATCCAGTTATGACATCTTCCGGACAGCCGATCCGTAAGACACCATTATCTACCAGAATTTGGAATTACCGCGGATATTACCTGATGTTTATCCCGGTTGCAATTTTTGTGCTCCTGATTTATTACTGGCCAATGCTTGGTATCCGCTTTGCGTGGTATGATTATAAACCGGTCGGAGAAAAAGTGTTTGTCGGCTGGAAGCATTTCCAGACCATGTTTAAGACGGACGCATTCTGGGCGGCTTTTACAAATACCTTAGAGCTTAGTATTATGAAGCTCATTCTTACAACCCTTACGGCGGTTGTAGCGTCTGTATTTCTGAATGAGATGAACAATCTTTTGGCGAAGAAGACATTGCAGACAGTCATTTACTTACCACACTTTATGTCGTGGGCAGTAGTAGCAGGTATCTTCTCCATGCTGCTTTCTCCTACAAGCACAGGTATGGTAAACGGAATATTGAAAGATATAGGAATTTTGGATCCAAGTGGAAACGGTATCTATTTCCTTGCAAGTAAAGCATGGTGGAGACCGATATTCTACATTATAAATATATGGAAAGAGACCGGTTGGGGAACCATTATCTTCCTTGCCACACTTTCCGGAATCAACCCTGAACTGTATGAGGCTGCAGATATCGACGGGGCCAGCCGTATGCAGAAGATTTGGAATGTAACGGTTCCGGCTCTTACCAACACAATTATTACCGTTCTGATTCTGAACCTTGCCAAGGTTATGAACATGTTCGAGTCTGTTTTCGTATTATACAACAGTGCGGTTTATGATGTATCTGATGTTATCTCTACATATATTTACCGTCAGACCTTTGCCGTTGCACTCCCGAACTATGGCTACTCAACAGCAGTTGGTTTATTCAAGTCTTTAGTCGGCGGCTTCCTTGTTATCGTATGTAATCAGCTGAGCAAGAAGACGCGCGGCCGCGGAATTGTGTAGGAGGTGTTGATATGGCAAAAAATGTATATAAGAAGAAAAAGAAAGTACACGTTTTTGACGTAGTAAACTACCTTGTATTTATTCTGATCGGATTATTTATTCTGATTCCGATCTGGAAGGTTGTTGTAGACTCTTTCAACGCTGTGGGTGTATATCAGTTCCAGCTATGGCCGAACAGACCTACATTAGATGGTTATAAGACCATTCTTGAGACGAAGCAGTTGTATCAGCCGTTTATCAATTCGATTGTTACGACAATACTTGGAACATTGCTCGGACTGGTTCTTTGTACGCTCGGCGGATATGTTCTTGCTCAGGCGGATATGCCGGGGCGAAACGGAATTGCATTTTTCCTGTTATTTACCATGGTATTCTCCGGCGGTATGATTCCTGAGTACCTGGTAATGAAGCAGTTACATCTGGTTGACAGTATGTGGATTCTTGTTGTAAAGCATGGAATCAACGTTTATAACCTCGTACTTATGAAGAACTTCTTTGAAGGTATACCGGAAAGCTTGTTCGAAGCAGCGAAGATTGACGGATGTTCCCCGATGAAGATTTTCTATAAGATTGTTCTTCCGCTTTCGAAGGCAGCTCTTGCTTCGATCGGACTTATGTTTGCAGTAACCATCTGGAATGATTACTCAACGGTAAAGATTTATATTACTTCTCCGGAACAGACGAACTTCCAGTATAAGCTGCGCAACATGATTATGGACGGCGATACGCCGACCACGTCGTACAACGTATCGCAGACCACTTTGTTTAATGCGGGAATTATTGCTGCAATCCTTCCGTTTATGGTTGCATATCCGTTCCTTCAGAAATACTTTGTTAAAGGTGTAAACATCGGAGCTGTAAAAGAATAATGAGAACAATATACTGGGCTTCTGATTCAACAGTGCAATATAACAGCATATTGACATATCCTCAAACCGGTATGGGGCAGGTGCTGCACCTGTTCCTAAAGCCGGATATTGTTGTGGCGAACCATGCGAAGAATGGAAGAAGCACAAAGAGCTTTATCGATGAATCGCGTCTGGTGCTGATTTATGACAATATTACGGAGGGGGATTTTTTGTTTATTCAGTTCGGGCACAACGATGAAAAGGTAAATGATCCGGCACGCTATACAGAACCGGAAGGCGAGTATAGGGTAAATCTGGAGAAGTTTGTCAATGTGGCAAGAAATAAAAAAGCGTTTCCGGTGTTTATTACACCGCTGGAAAGAAGATGCTTTTTGGAAGACAACACACTCGGGCCGGGAGAACATGGCCCATATGTCGCGGCAATGAAAAAGGCTGCAAAACAATTAAATGTACCACTGATAGACCTTAATGAGAAAAGTCGCGGGGAAATGATAAAGGCAGGCGTAGAAGAGACGAAGAAATGGTATATGCATTTACCTGCAAATGTCTATCCGGGTTACCCGGACGGACTTACTGACAACACGCATTTGAAATATGAGGGCGCAGTACATTACGCGGGCTGCATCGCAGAAGGCCTAAAGGAATTAGGTGGGATATATAGTGACGTTCTTTTGGCTCAGGAGTAAGCTCCATGGGCCTTTTCATTTCTTATAAGATTGGAGTTTGCAGTATGGAATGTTTATGGAATTCAGATTTAAATAACGGAACTTTTCAGAATCCGGTTCTATTTGCGGATTATTCGGATCCGGATGTAATACGGGCAGGCGATACTTATTATATGACAGCATCCAGTTTTAATTATGTTCCCGGTCTTCCGATTCTGACCTCGAAGGATCTGGTAAATTGGAAGCTTGTAAACTATGCAATAGACCGGATTGACGATGAAAAATATGATGTGCCGCAGCACGCAAAGGGCGTATGGGCGCCTGCAATCCGCTATCACGAAGGCACATTTTACATATATTACGGAATGCCGGACGAAGGCATTTTTATGGTTAAGACAACAGACCCGCTCGGGGCATGGGATAGACCTGTTCTGGTATTGGAAGGAAAGGGACTGATCGACTCCTGTCCGTTCTGGGACGACGACGGAAAGGCATATGTGATTCATGGCTACGCAAAGAGCAGAATCGGATTTAAGAGTTTTCTCGGAATCTTTGAAATGAGTCAGGACGGAACAAAGGCAATAAGCGAAGACCACATTCTTTATGACGGTCTGAAAAGCCAGCCGACGATTGAAGGCCCGAAGGTATATAAAAGAGATGGATGTTATTATATTCTGGCGCCGGCAGGCGGAGTGAAAACCGGATGGCAGACAGCCCTCCGTTCGAAGAATATCTATGGGCCGTATGAAGAGATGATTGTTCTGCGGCAGGGAAATACGACAGTGAACGGGCCGCATCAGGGCGGTCTTGTAGATACCGTAAATGGGGATGAATGGTTTGTTCATTTTCAGGATCGCGGTTTGTACGGCAGGATTGTTCATCTGCAGCCGGTAACATGGATAGACGGGTGGCCTGTCATGGGATGTAACAGAAACGGTTATTGCGGCGAGCCTGTAATTACATGGCAGAAGCCCAATACAGGATGCAGAGAAGAGATTTGTTATCTTGAGGCGTCGGACGATTTTGCATCCGAAAAATTAAACCTGATGTGGCAGTGGCTCGGAAATCCGAAGCAAGGTTTTTACTCGCTTACAGATAAAAAGGGCAGCCTCAGGCTGTACAGCAGAAATCCGTCCGGGAAAGAAAATCCGGTTATCTGGGAGTGCAGCAACGTGCTGACACAGAAGCTTGTTTGTCCTGCCTTTGCGGCAGAGTGTTCTGTCGATGCAAGTGCGCTTAAAAATCAGGAAAAGGCCGGCATGGTTATGATGGGCGGCGAGTATGCTTATCTGGCGGTTAAAAGAGAAAATGATGAGAATTTGATTGTATATACCGTTTCACGTGATGAGAACAAGACAAAGAGGGAAGAGGAGATTGCGATTGCAAAAGTAAAGGACGCATCCTGTGTGAAATTCTCGATTGAAATGAGGGAGGGACCAAAGCTCAAGATGTTCTATCAGATTGGAGCGGATGAGAGAGTTGAAGTGAAAGAGAGCGCCGCGTTCGTGCCTTCCGACCACACCTGGGTAGGGGCAAAATTAGGCTTTTTTGCAGTGTCGGAAAAGCAAGAGGAAGTATGTGGCCATGCGGATTTTGCATATATCCATGTGGATGCAATCCGCAATTGCAGGTAGAAAAAATGACAGATTTACAGGCGGTTATCGAAGCAAATGATTTAGAGGGGTTTAAAAGAATAAACGAAGAAGATCAGACCCGGATAGATGAACTGACGGATCAAGGAGAGCCGATTGCGCTTTACGCTGCGCGGGTATGCGATACCGATATGGTAAAATATATCGTGGAATATACCAGAGCAAGCATGAATCTTACGGATTTGCAAAACCGCGGGATTCTGCATTATGCGGCGGAGTCGGGGAATGTGGATACAAACCGGTATCTTGTCGAAAAAGTGGGAATGGATATTCTTGCCGGAGATAAGAATCTGGTCACACCTTATCAGATTGCATGGGAACGGCAGGACAAAGAACTCTTATCCTATTATGAATCGATCGTCGGCGCACCGTATGAGCAGATGTATCACAATCCGATTCGAAGAGGTTTCTTCCCGGATCCGTCCGTTGTGCGGGTGGGGGAAGATTACTATATGGTCAATTCTTCGTTCATATTTTTCCCATGTATTCCGATTTCACATTCGAAGGATCTGATTCATTGGGAAATCATCGGACATGCAATTACAAATCCCGAATGGTCGATGCTGTCCGGACTGGAAGGCGGAAGAGGCTACTGGGCACCGGATATTTCCTATGACCAAGGAACTTTTTATATAACGGCGACTTACCGGCTGAATGATTCAGGAACGGTATACCGCAAGCAGATTGTCGTATCCTCAGACAGACCGGAAGGGCCGTACAGCAAGCCTGCGATCATCGACGAGGACGGAATCGATCCTTCCATTTTCCATGAAAACGGAAGGCACTATATGCTTCTGAACAGGGGCGCACGCATCTTTGAGTTATCCTCCGACTGCACCGGAAAGATTTCCGACGCGAAGCTGCTTTATTACGGCGATCACAAAAGGGCGCCGGAGGGCCCGCATCTTTTAAAGAAGGACGGATATTACTATTTGTTCCTCGCGGAAGGGGGAACAGGGCCGGGACATCGTATTACGGTGGCAAGAAGCAGTACGCTTATGGGGAACTATACCCCTTGCCCATACAATCCGATTATGCGGCAGACGGATGAACAGGCTGCGATCCAAAGGTGTGGTCATGGAAAACCGGTATGCACACAGCATGGGGACTGGTACATGGTTTATCTGTGCGGAAGAGCATATGAAAAGAAATACAGCATGCTCGGAAGAGAAACCGCGATTGATCCGATTACATGGACGGCGGACGGATGGCCGGTTGTAAATCACTTGAAAGGGCCAAGCGTTCTGCAGACGTATCCGAAGCTTCCAAAGTGGGAAGCGGACGAGGAAAAGACAAAAGAACGGCAATGGATGACCCCAAGAGAGCCGGATCCGCCGGATGCGATCAAAATTCAAAAGGACGGATTCTATATCATGTCAGGCAGGAAGCCTCTTTCCGATGCAGGGGCGCGCAACATACTGTTAAGGCGGCAGAGCGCGTTTGATTTTACCGCGAAGGCAGTCTGGCGCTGGAAAGAATTGCAGGACGGACAGGAAGTGGGAATCTCCTGCTACTATGATGAAAACACCTGGGTGAATCTGTATCTTTCCAAAGAGTCCGGCGAGTATTTGGTCTTTGTAACGGAACACATCGGAAAAGAAAGTAAGACGAGCGTAAGCAGAACGCTTTCCGACGTCGGGATGACACAGGGGAAGGATATCGTTTTTTCTGTCGAAACCGCAGGACTGTGCAGAAAATTCTATCTGGCACAGGATGAGAACAGGGAAAAGGTGTGCGAACTGAAAAATGTGTACTACTTATGCGATGAAGGGATAAGGATGGGAAAGCGTTTTACCGGCGCATTGGTCGGGATGTATGCATATGCCAAAGAGAACCCTTTTATCGCACGCTTTCTGGCATTTGAATACAACGAGCAGCAGGATGAAATTTAGTTGGAGGAAGGCATATGGGAAATGTGGATTACAGAACAATGCCAATGATCATGAGACAGCAGCGGGAGGAAGGAAAGAAGGACCGCTATATTGAGATTACGGAAACGCTTCTTTCGGTAGACAGCGGCGAACTGGAAGGGGGAGAGAAGCTCGACTACATGGAAACGCTTGCGGACACCCTTGACGTCATGGATTTCCAGATTTATGAATTATATCGTTCCCTGCAGGAGCGTCTGGTCGGCTTAATTAAAGCGATGGCTGGCTGTGCCTGTTTGAAGGAAGCGGATCACAAAGCCCGGCTTACAGCTCTTGCCAATCGGGCAATCGAAAAAGGCTTTTTACTGGAGGAGCATGTGGAGAGCCTTTTTGAAAAGGAGCAGGAGACGAGGGATTTTTCCGGAATGAAGGAGGAACTGGCGCTTAAACTTTTGCACGTAACCGCGAGGAGCTTTACGATGGAAATATGCGGGGCAGGACTGTACCGCACGACAGCCGGATACGAAGTATATGTAAACGGCGCAAGGCTTCAGGATGCCGATACGGTTGTCGCCAGCGTATATGATTTAAAGCCGGATCACAGCTACGAGGTGGTCGTGGTAAATACGAATCAAAACAGCTGCGGAAGGCTTCTGGTGTCAACAAAACACGAATCCGTCACGCTAAACGTAAAGCAGTACGGCGCAAAGGGGGACGGCGTATCGGATGATACAAAATTCATTCAGGCCGCAATTCTTTCCTGCCCAAAGGACGGAAGAGTGCTGATTCCAAAAGGCGTATATCGCATGACCAGCCTTTTTCTGAAAAGCGATGTCAATATTGAGCTTGCAGAAGGAGCGGAGCTTTGCGCGCTGGCCGACCGCAGTCAGTTTCCGGTTTTCGCAGGTACGATTCCGCTATGCGACGGAAGCGGCGAATATAATCTCGGAACATGGGAAGGAAATCCGCTTCCGATGTATGCCGGTATCATTACCGGTGTGGAGATTCAAAACGTAACGATTTACGGAAGAGGGACAATCAACGGAAACGCATCGAAGGAAGACTGGTGGAAGAATCCGAAGCAGATGAACGGTGCGTATCGTCCGAGACTGTTTTATATCAATCATTGTAATAACGTATCGTTGCAGGGAGTTACACTTAAGAACAGCCCGAGCTGGACGATTCATCCGTATTTCAGCGACAATCTTGGCTTCTATAATGTCATGGTATTCAATCCTTCGGATTCTCCGAATACGGACGGGCTGGATCCGGAGTCCTGCCGCCATGTGGAAATTGCAGGCGTGAAATTCTCGCTGGGGGATGACTGCATTGCCGTAAAATCCGGGAAAATCTATATGGGAAAGAAATGGAAACGCCCGTCCGAGGACATTCGCATCCATCATTGCCTGATGGAGAACGGTCATGGTGCGGTAACCGTAGGAAGCGAGATGGCGGGCGGGGTAAAGAACCTGTTCGTAGAGGACTGCGTATTTTCCCACACCGACAGGGGGCTCCGCATTAAGACCAGACGAGGAAGAGGAAAGGATGCGGTTATGGATGCGATTGTATTCCGAAGGATAGATATGGATCACGTTATGACGCCGTTTGTTGTCAACAGCTTTTATTTCTGCGATCCGGACGGAAAAACGGAGTATGTCCAGAGCAGGGAAGTATATCCGGTGGACGACCGCACGCCGTATATCCGGTCATTGATCTTTGAAGATATTGATGCAAAGAACTGTCATGTCGCGGCGGCATATCTGGAAGGTCTTCCGGAACAGAAGATTGATGAGATTGTCATGAGAAATATTAAAGTAACTTATGCCGACAATCCGAAATGCGATGTTCCCGCAATGTCAAACGGTGTGGAGGCCTGTACAAGGAAGGGCATTTTCGCAAAGAATGTAAAGAAAATAATTCTGGACAACATAGAAATTGCAGGACAGGATGGAGACGCGGTTATTTTAGAGTCTGTGGATGAAGTGGTAAAGGATAGGTAATTGCGAAACTCTCGATTATCAATGCGAAGTTGTACAATATAGACAAATCATAGTGTCTGTATTGTACAACGGATCGTAGAAGAAACAGAGTTTTGCAATTGCCAAATAATATTGGAAAAAGGAATGGAGGAAACACTATGCAGATTGGAATTCGTTTACATGATATCAAAAAGGCTCCCCTCGAGGAGCGGCTTGCGATTGCGCACAAGCAGGGCTTTACATGCGGCCATCTTGCGCTCGGCAAGGTAATTGACGAGTATGCGACAGACGATAGTGCGCTCACGCCGGGGCTGGCGCTCTACATAAAGCACATGTTTGAGCGCAATCATCTGGATGTGGCGGTTCTTGGATGTTACTTGAATCTGGCGAATCCGAATCCGGAGAGCTTAAGGAAAATTACCAACCGCTATATGGCGCACATCCGCTTTGCATCCCTCTTAGATGTCGGGGTGGTCGGAACGGAAACCGGGGCCGTCAACGAAGCGTATACCTTTGAGGAACGCAATTATTCGGATGAGGCGTTGGAGATTTTTATCCGTAATCTTCGTCCGGTTGTGGAATATGCGGAAAAAATGGGCGTTATCGTGGCAATTGAGCCGGTTTGTAAGCATATTGTCTGCAATGCGAAACGTGCAAGAAAAGTTCTGGATGAGATCGGCTCGCCGAATCTCCAGATTATTTTTGATCCGGTCAATCTCCTTGATATCAGCAATTATAAGGACAGGGAAGCTGTCTTTCAGGAGACCATCGAGCTTCTTGGGGATGATATAGCGGTAGTTCATCTGAAGGATTTCGTAGCGGAAAACGGAGAGCTTATTTCTGTCGGATGCGGCAAAGGGGAGATGAATTATAAGCAGGTTCTTTCATTTATCAAAAACAGAAAGCCGTACATTCATGCAACTTTGGAAAATACCACACCGGAAACAGCGGTATTCTCCAAAGAGCATATTTTGAATATCTATTCTTCGATTGGCGTCGAATCATAAGAAGCGACAAGGTCGCCGTTTTTGTTGTAATATTCCATTACGATTGTTTCGTCGGTAACACCGTTGAAGCAGTTGTACATAGTGCCATACATTTTAAACAGCATAACGGACATCGATTCGTTGAACTCGGCGGTTGAGGTGGTAAGGGAAACCTTGAAAACGGTAAAATCCTCGTTTGCTTCGACGGAAGCAATGTCGTCATATTGATCGGAGCCGGGAACAGCGGCAAGCTTTTCGTTGATTCCGGCCGCAAGATCGGAGAGCATAGCCTGATGCTGCTCTTTGGTAATAGTGTAGGTCGCGCTGCCGTCCTTGTTTAAGACGATGGACTCATATCCGAGTTCATCCGCTGTTTTTTCCAGATCGGAAGGAGTGGCGCCGTATACATATTCGGAAGGAATGGTAAGTGCAACGCGGTTTTCATCGAGTTCTACCAGGGAGCAGGCGGATAAATCCACTTTCTGGTAAGAGGAATCGTTGATGGTGTTGTTCTCCAGATGGCCGTTTATGAGAGTAAAAGCCGCATAGAGAACCAAAAGTGCAAGTAAAATGATGGTGGTTTGTTTTTTCATGTGAGTACCTCGTCTCTGTTATATTTGACCGCATCGTTGGATGAAAGCTCTTTCGCAAAAGGAGCTTTTGGGAAAAAGATTTCCGTATCGGAAGGATTGGAGGAGGGGCGATAATTCTCATAGGCCGCAAAGAAGGCCCGTTCCCTCGCCGCCGGCTTATTCCAATCATGAAAACCGTCCGGATGAATGTGCGGTCCGATTTCACACCGGATAAAGACGGCTTTTGCATAGTCTCGCCAAGGCCTTGCCAGATAACAGGTTGATGCGGCACATTCTTTGGATACGAACCGGCAGCCGCAGAAAACGTAACCGTATTTCTGGCCTTTTGGCGTAGACGGAGCGGAAACATATCCTTGGATTCCATTTTGCTTCGTTTTGTGAGATAATGATTCTATGGTACAGTTTTCAAAATAAGCGGTCGCACTTCCGAAGATAAAATCGACGTTGCCGCAGATATAGCAATTGTTATAATGCTGGCGGCCGTTGATGCGCGGAGCAAACTGCTTTGGACCGATAAATCCGTTTGGCTGCAGCTCTTTCGGAGGAAGAGGGCCGGTAAATAAGGTATCCTGCCTTCCTAACAGACGGACATTTTCAAAATACAGGCAATCGCCTTCCGCATAGAGCGCAATTGCCTGACCATGTGTATTCTCATCGCCGGAAGCATTCTCGATGGTTAAATTTTTCATCGTGACATTGTTTGCGTCAAGGAATACGGAATACGAGCGGAATGTTCCGCGCTTTGTTTTGTCTGGCATTTCGTCGAACGCAAAGTCATCGTAGGTAAGGACGACGTCCTCCGGTGACGGACCTGTTCCGGTTATGGTAAGATTGCCGCGGAGTATATTTAATTTTTCCCGGTAAATGCCGGGGGCAATTTCGACGGTAACCGGTACCTCCGGGGATTCATTCAGGGATGCTAACGCATCACTTACGCAGGGGAATACGCCTGCACCGGAATTGTTTTTGGATACATAGATTGTTTGATTCATAGACAATCCTTTCTATCATTTGTGTTGGGCTTTGTCTGAACGCACCGATGTGCGACAAGTTTATTATACCATAGCTGCGGATGAAAAAAGATAAAATTATTATAAAGGAGTATAGCATGGACAAGATTGAAAAATACATGGAGGAATTGATGGAAAAGAGTACGCCGGAGCGTCCGGTCTGGAATATTGAGAAAATTCTTGCCGGTAAGAAAGCGACATGGGATTACATTGACGGATGCATGATCAAGGCTATCATGGAGATGTATACCATCACAAAAGATGAGAAATACTTTGCTTTTGCGGATGCTTTTATTGATGCAAAGGTTTTTGAGGATGGAACCATCGAGGGATATAAGGCTGAGGAGAAGAACATTGACAACGTCAATGCGGGAAAGACCTTGTTCGAACTTTATGATCTGACCGGAAAAGAGAAATACCTAAAGGCAATCAATCTGATCTACAGTCAGATAAAGGACATGCCGCGCACTGCAGAGGGAAATTTCTGGCACAAGAACATTTACCCGAATCAGGTCTGGCTGGACGGACTGTATATGGGACAGCCGTTTTATATAGAATATGAGACCAGATTCAACAACAAAAGAAATTATGATGATATTTATAACCAGTTTAAAAATGTGATTGAAATCATGAGGGATCCAAAGACCGGACTCTATTATCACGCGTACGATTCCTCGAGGGAGATGTTCTGGTGCGACAAGGTAACCGGACTAAGCCAGAACTTCTGGCTTCGCGCACTTGGCTGGTATTCCATGGCACTGCTGGATACGCTGGACAAGGCGGACAAATCAGAGAAAAAAATCTGCACGCTTCTGAAAGACGCATTTGTTGACCTGATGGAGGCAATGCTGAAGTATCAGGATGAGAGCGGAATGTGGTATCAGGTTGTAAACTTTGGGGGAATGGACAGAAATTACCTGGAGACCAGCGGAAGCTCCATCATGGCGTATGCGCTGTTAAAGGGCGTCCGTCTTGGCTATCTTCCGGAAACATACGCAGAATACGGAAGAAAAGCATTTAACGGTGTCTGCGATAAGTATCTGACCACTGATGAAAAAGGGGATTTGCATTTGGATGGAATCTGTCTGGTTGCAGGGCTTGGCGGTGCAGAACATCGCCCGGGAACTTACGACTATTACATGTCTGAACCGATTGTAAAGGATGACGCCAAGGGCGTCGGACCGTTCCTTCTGGCGTATACGGAAATGCGAAGAGCAGGATTCCGCTAAAACGATGTATGCCGGATAACCGATAAGAACAGGAAAGGATACCTCTTTTTATGCGTTCGTTTCTGCAGGGTGTTTAGAGCTTCTTTTCGATATGAAATTAGAATCTCTTAACACTCGAAGCCATGAAATTATAAAAAGGGGGGTATCCTTTCCTGCTTCTATATGTGTATCAGAAATTTGTGGTCCCACGCTTTACGAGCTTGCCGGAGAATATGGATTTCTTAGGCATTTCCGCGCCGGAAAGGACGCCGATTAATGTTTTGACAAGCTGAATGGTCTGTGTCTCAAGGTGGTTGTCTATGGAAGTCAGTTCCGGTGTGCAGCAGCTGGTCAGTACGGAATTGTTGTATCCGATTACGGATAAATCGTCCGGGACGCTGCGGCCGGTGCGCTGTGCATATTTTACCGCGGCAATGGCGAGCATATCATCAGAAGTGATAACGCCATGGAAGGTATGACCGGCTTTTTCGAACTTTTCAATATGGCTTGCGATATCTTCAATCTGGGTAAGATCCTCATGGATACGGACAATGAGATCCTCATAATTTGCAATGTGTTTACTCTTCATTGCCATCTCGAATCCGTTTAGTTTTTTCTTACCACTGTAAGAATCCGAATTGTACAGATACAGGATATCCCGAATTCCGGATTCCGCCATTTCGATGGCCGCTTCAAGCATGGAAGAAGAATCGTCGCATAAGGTGCTGTATACATTCGGATAATCGAAAGAAGCGTTTAGCAGCATTACCGGAACCTGCGCGGAGCCGTCGATGATGTACTGGTTTTCTTCCTCGGTTGAACCGATAAAATTCGAGCCTACTAAGATTAAACCGTCGACCTTCTTGGAAAGAATTAAGTTCACGTAATTCTGTCTGATGTCCAGATTATATCCGGTACAGCATAGGAGCGACTCGTAACCGTTTGCCTGCAGCTCCTGCTGCAAATAATATACTGCTTTTGCCAGAAAAATATCGGAAGAATCTGCACAAAGAATACCAATGGTCTTTAAGGAACGAAGGGACATCGCTCTGGCGGAAGCATTGGGCGTATAATCGTATTTCTTAATGATATCCATTACCTTTCTTCTCGTAGATTCACGAACGTTGTCACTTCCGTTGAGTACGCGGGAGACAGTCGCAATGGAAACGTTGGCCTTTTTTGAAATGTCATAAATTGTAAGTGGCATTTTCATAACTCCTGAACATTGTAAAATCAAGTGTTTTGAGAAATGTAAACAGTTACATTGAACTCAAGGTCATTATACAATATTAGACGATAAAAATGCAATGAGACAAAACAGATAATATTTAATATTGGTGGAATTACACAAAAAAATATGCTAAAATATGGGTAAAAGATAGAAATTATAGATTAAGGTTAATTTAAGTTGACTTATCTTTCAAAAGGTGCAAAAATAATAAATGTAAACGCTTACATTTTCGGGGAGAACCGGAATTGCAATATTTTTATTAAGAGAAAGGGCGGGGAACATGGAATTATTAAGCAAGGCAAAGACAGGCAAGGTAGAAAGACCGATTCGGGTCTTACAGTTTGGCGAGGGAAATTTCCTTCGGGCATTTGTTGATTACATGATTGACATTGCGAATGAGTCAGGGGAGTTTGACGGAGATATTGTATTGGTTAAGCCGATTGAGTTTGGCACATTGGATCTGTTCCGTAAGCAGGAGTGCCAGTATACCGTACAGCTTCGAGGAATCGTTGACGGAGAGGCGAAACGAATCAATCGGATCGTAACGAGTGTTACGGATGTGGTTGCCGCACATGAGGAGTATGAGAAGTACGCAAGCTATGCAAAGCTGGATACGCTTCGCTTTATCGTATCGAACACAACAGAGGCCGGAATCGTATACGATGCATCCGACCGATTGGAGATGAATCCTCCGAAGTCGTATCCGGGAAAACTAACCAAGTTTTTATATGAGAGATATAAGCACTTCAACGGAGCGATGGATAAGGGGCTGATTATGCTTCCGGTAGAGCTGATTGATGATAATGGCATTCACTTAAAGGAGTGCGTTTTAAAGCAGGTCGAGAACTGGGGGCTGGAAAAGGAGTTCGTGGACTGGATCAATGAGGCATGCGTATTTACCTCAACGCTCGTCGACCGTATTGTAACCGGATATCCAAGAGACGAGGCGGAACAGCTCTGCAAGGAATTCGGATATCAGGACAACCTGATTGTAACGGGAGAACCGTTTGCCCTCTGGGTAATTGAAAGCCCTAAGGATATCAGCAATGAGTTCCCGCTTCCGAAGGCAGGACTTCCGGTTATCTTTACAGACAATCAGAAGCCATATAAGCAGCGAAAGGTGCGTATCTTAAACGGCGCGCATACCTCCTTTGTACTCGCTTCCTACCTTTGCGGAAACGACATCGTATTGGAGTCCATGAATGATGAACTGATTCTGAACTTTATTAAGGGAACTCTTTTTGATGAGGTTATTCCTACGCTTACGCTTCCGAAGCAGGATCTTCTGGATTTTGCCGAGGCGGTGCTTACGAGATTCAGCAATCCATATGTAAAGCATGCGCACCTTTCCATCTCCTTAAACTCTGTTTCCAAATGGAGAGCAAGATGTATGCCTAGCTTTCTGGATTACATAAAGAATGAGGGAAAACTCCCGACGCACCTTACATTCTCGCTGGCAGCCCTTCTGGCGTTCTATACCGGATCTGAAATCCGGGACAGCGCTTTGATTGGACACAGAGGAGAGCAGGAGTATCAGATTCTTGACGACAAGTTCGTTCTGGAATTCTGTGCGGCAAACAGTGGCAAGCCGGCTGCAGAATACGCAAAGGCTGCTCTTTCCAATGAGGATTTCTGGGGACAGGATCTTACCGCGATAGACGGCGTTCAGGATGCGGTGGCAGGATATCTTACCGACATCAGAGAGCTTGGCATGAGAAAGGCCATGGAGAAGACTTTCAAATAATCGTCTTGAAATAAAGGAGAACGATATGAAGGATCACATTAAGATTCACGAAAAGGATAATGTAATCGTAGCGTTACAGGAAATAAAAGAAGGTACGGTTGTGGAGGGCGTGAAAGCCCTCAGCGACATTCCTGCCGGACATAAAATGGCAGTCAGGGACATTCCGGAAGGCGGAGAAGTTATAAAATACGGTTTCCGCATCGGAAATGCGAAGGAGGCAATCGCCGCAGGTTCCTGGATACACACACATAATGTAAAGACCGCGCTCGGCGACCTTTTGGAATATACCTATAATCCGGTTGAGACGCCGAAGGAGACGACCGGGGATGTGACCTTCATGGGATATTGCCGTCCGGATGGTAAAGTCGGCGTGAGAAATGAGATCTGGATCGTGCCGACGGTAGGCTGCGTAAACAATATCGCAACCGCAATGGCGAAGGCCGCGAATGAGCGGCTGTCCGGGATGGACGAGACAACAAGGGAACGGGTGGAAGAAGTCATCGCTTTTCCTCATCCGTACGGCTGCTCGCAGATGGGCGGCGATCAGGAAAATACAAGAACAATTTTAAGCGATCTGATCAATCATCCGAATGCCGCCGGCGTGCTTGTGCTTGGACTCGGATGCGAGAACAGCAATATTGATGTATTAAAGCCGTACATCGGCGATTATGATGAGAAGCGTGTAAAATTTCTGGTTTGTCAGGAAGTAGAGGATGAGATGGAAGCCGCAGAACCGATTCTTGACGAGCTGATTTTATATGCGGCCTCTTTTAAGCGTGAGCCAGTCAGTGTCTCAAAGCTGATTATCGGTATGAAGTGCGGCGGAAGCGACGGTTTTTCGGGAATTACTGCGAATCCGCTTGTCGGGAAATTCTCTGACCTGCTGATCAGCAAGAAGGGTACAACCATTCTTACCGAGGTACCGGAAATGTTCGGAGCGGAAACGCTTCTTATGAACAGATGCGAGACCCCGGAGCTGTTTGAGAAAACGGTAAAATTAATCAATGATTTCAAACAGTATTTTAAAGATAACAACCAGACCATTTATGAGAATCCGTCTCCGGGCAACAAAAAGGGCGGAATTTCTACTCTGGAGGATAAATCACTCGGATGCACGCAGAAGTCAGGAAGCTCTGCTGTAAAGGGCGTGCTTGCATACGGACAGCGCGTAGAGACGCCGGGATTAAATCTCCTTAGCGCGCCGGGAAATGATCTTGTCGCTTCCACTGCGCTTGCAGCAAGCGGCGCACATATTGTATTGTTTACGACAGGGCGGGGAACGCCGTTTGCTTCTCCGGTTCCTACGGTCAAGATTTCAAGCAACAGTACGCTTGCAGGAAAGAAAAATAACTGGATTGATTTCAATGCCGGTGTGCTGGTGGAAGATCAGGAGATGGATGAGACCGCGCAGAAGTTATTCGATTATGTTGTTTCCGTTGCTTCCGGAGAAAAGGTAGCGAGCGAGCGCGCCGGCTTCCATGATATGGCAATATTTAAGAAGGGTGTTACTCTATGAGCAAAGGTTTAAATTTTGAGAGTCCGTTTATGCGGGCTCTTGATATCATAGCAAATCTTCTGGTCCTGAATGTACTGGCGGTATTCTGCTCAATCCCGATTGTTACGTTTGGCGCTTCTTATGCTGCTATGCATAAACAGCTTTACCGGATGAGGACGAATGAAGAGGGCTATATTGTAAAGGACTTCTTTAAGGAATTCGGTAAAAATTTCAAGCAGGCAACCGTCATCTGGCTTGGTATTCTGCTCGTCGGCGGGATTCTTGGAATCGACATCTACATCTTTATGGAGAAAGGGTTAGAGTTTGCATCATACTATAAGCTTGCAATCTATGCTCTGTTTTTTACGTTATGTCTTTGCGCGGTCTATGTGTTTCCGATTATTTCACGCTATGAGACAACGACAAAGCGTGCGTTAAAAAATGCACTTGCAATGGCGTTTTACGCTTTTTTCAAATCCATTCTTATGGTTGCCGTTACACTGGCGCCATGGGTCGCAGCTTACTATATACCGAACTTTATTCTGGTCGATCTTCTTTTTGGATTATCTCTCCCTGCGTATGTGTGCGTATTCTTATACAGCAGGACGTTTGCTGATTTTGAGGATAAGCAGACAGAGGCACTGAGGGAACAGGAAGAGTCGGAGCCGGAAAACACAGAAAAAAAGGAGAATAGAACATGAAAGAGTTTATGAATCAGGATTTTTTGCTTGAAACCGAAACCGCAAAGACTTTGTATCACGAATATGCAGAAAAAATGCCGGTGCTGGATTATCACTGTCATATCAATCCGCGGGAGATTGCGGAGGACAGACAGTTCGAGAACATTACCCAGGTCTGGCTTGGCGGCGATCATTATAAGTGGAGATTCATGCGCTCCTGCGGAGTGGATGAGTTCTACATTACCGGCGGCGCATCGGATAAGGAAAAATTTATGAAATGGGCCGAGTGCATCGGAAAAGCAATCGGAAATCCGCTTTACCACTGGTCGCATCTGGAGCTTCAGAGATACTTTGGGTATCATGGCGCGCTCTCCGCAAAGACAGCGGAGGAGGTGTGGGAGCTTTGCAATAAGAAGCTGGCGGAGCCTTCCATGAGCGTCCGCAATATCATCAAGCAGTCGAACGTGACGCTAATCTGTACAACAGATGACCCGGTTGATTCGCTTGAATGGCATAAAATGATTGCCGCAGACGAGAGCTTTGGCGTGAAGGTGCTTCCGGCATGGCGTCCGGACAAGGCAATGAACATCGAGAAGCCGGAATACATCGAATATCTTGGAAAGCTTTCCAAGGTAAGCGGCGTGGAAATCCGCAATTTTGAAGACTTAAAGAAAGCGCTCTCGAACAGAATGGATTTCTTTGCTTCTATGGGCTGCCTGGTGTCCGATCATGCATTGGAATATGTCATGTATGCACCGGCAGGCGATGTTGAAATTGAAGCGATTTTTGCCAAGAGACTTTCCGGAGGAACGGTTACAAGAGAAGAGGAACTGAAGTTCAAGACCGCATTTATGCTGTTTGTCGGAAGCGAATATGCAAAGCGCGATTGGGCGATGCAGTTACACTATGGCTGTAAGCGTGATAATAATACTACCATGTACAATAAGCTTGGACCGGATACGGGATACGACTGTATCAACAACTATGCGCCGTCCATGCAGACTGCAGATTTCCTGAACGCAATGAATGAAGCAGGCGGACTTCCGAGAACCATCCTTTACAGCTTAAACCCGAATGATAATCAGGCAATCGGAACCATCCTTGGATGCTTCCAGGATTCCACTGCTGTCGCCAAGATCCAGCAGGGGTCCGCATGGTGGTTCAATGATCATAAGACAGGAATGCAGGATCAGATGATTTCGCTCGCAAACCTTGGAAATTTGTCAGGATTTGTCGGAATGCTTACAGATTCCAGAAGCTTTTTATCCTACACCAGACATGAGTACTTCCGCAGAATTATGTGCAATCTGATTGGCGGATGGGTTGAGAACGGCGAGTTCCCGCAGGATTATGATATTTTGGGAGAGATTGTGAAGAATATTTCTTATAATAATGCGGTAAGGTATTTTAAATTTGATATCTGAAACCGCCACATTCTGTTAAGGTAATGTTTTTTCATAATACAACCATGAGGCGCAGCTTCATGTAAAAAAATAGAGAAGGAGAGAAAAAATGAACGCAGTATTAGAACAGTTTCAGAAAATCGGTATCATTCCGGTAGTAGTACTTGATGATGCTAAGGACGCAGAACCGTTGGGACGCGCACTTATGGAAGGAGGCCTTCCTTGTGCAGAGGTAACGTTCCGTACAGCGGCAGCTGAGGAATCTATCCGCATTATGTCTGAGAAATTCCCGGATATGCTTGTCGGAGCAGGAACCGTACTTACCACCGAGCAGGTTGACCGCGCGGTTGCAGCAGGTGCAAAATTCATCGTCAGCCCGGGAATTAACCCAAAGGTTGTAGAGTATTGTGTAAAGAAGAATATCCCGATTACTCCGGGAACCTGCAATCCAAGTAACGTCGAGACCGCATTGGATTTCGGGCTTGACGTGGTAAAATTCTTCCCGGCCGAACCGGCGGGTGGTTTGAAATACATCAAGGCAATTGCGGCTCCGTATGTCGGAGTGAAGTTTATGCCTACCGGTGGAATCAATGCGGAGAACGTAAAGGACTATTTAAAGTATGACCGGATCCTTGCCTGCGGCGGAAGCTGGATGGTCAAGGGCGATCTTGTCAAAGCAGGCAATTTTGAGAAAATCAAAGAGCTTACCGCGGAAGCCGCACAAATCGTTAAGGAGATCCGCGGATAAAAAATGTGTAGGCTACGAAAAGTAGCGGAAGGAGACGAAAATGGAATTAAATTTAAGACCAGCAGAGGAGTGTACGTTTGATGCCGTATCTCTTGGCGAGGTAATGTTACGTTTAGATCCGGGCGAGGGACGTATCCGTACCGCAAGATCTTTCCGGGCGTGGGAAGGCGGCGGAGAGTACAATGTTATCCGCGGACTTCACAAGTGCTTCGGTATGAAGACCGCTGTGATTACGGCTTTTGCCGATAACGAAGTCGGACTTCTTATGAAGGATTTCATCGAGCAGGGCGGCGTCAGCACAGATCTTATTTATATGAAGAAGACCGATGGTATCGGCCGTATCTGCCGTAACGGTATTAACTTTACAGAGCGCGGATTCGGTATCCGCGGCGCAGTGGGCTGCTCGGACAGAGCAAATACCGCTATCTCCCAGGCAACTCCGGAAGATTTTGATTTTGAGTATATCTTCGGAAAACTTGGCGTCCGCTGGTTACACACAGGCGGAATCTATGCCGCACTTTCCGAGCAGTCCTGCGAGACCGTTCTTGCAGCAATCAGGACAGCTAAGAAATACGGAACCATTGTTTCTTACGATCTGAACTATCGTCCTTCTATGTGGAGCGCAATCGGCGGCCTTGAGAAGGCGCAGGAAGTAAATAAAGAGATTGCGAAGTACGTCGATGTTATGATCGGCAACGAGGAAGACTTCACCGCCTGCCTTGGATTCCAGATTGAAGGAAACGATGAGAACCTTAAGACATTGAATCTTGAGGGATACAAGAAGATGATCAACGAAGCGGCAGCAACCTATCCAAACTTTAAGGCTGTTGCAACAACGCTTCGTCAGGTTAAGACCGCTACTGTCAACGACTGGTCGGCAATCTGCTGGGCGGACGGAGAAATCTATAAGGCAAAGCAGTATGACGGACTGGAAATCATGGATCGTGTAGGCGGAGGCGATTCCTTTGCATCAGGTCTGGTGTACGGTCTTATGACTACAAAAGATGCGGAAGCCGCTGTAAACTATGGCGCTGCCCATGGTGCGCTTGCCATGACAACTCCTGGCGATACCACAATGGCAAGCAAGAAGGAAGTGGAAGCTATCATGGGCGGAGCAGGAGCCCGCGTACAGCGATAGACTTTAAGGTGGTGTAATTTTGGGGAAATTTTTTAGCTTAGATGGGCCTTTTTTCCGATTTATGGATACACTTACGAACTTAATTATTCTGAACCTTATGGTAATGATCTGCTGCATTCCGGTTGTGACGGCCGGTGCAGCGTTCTCTGCCATGCACCACATGCTGTATTTGATGGTCAATAAGGAAGAGGGATACATCATAAGTGAATTTTGGAAGACATTTAAGCAGAATTTCAAACAGTCAACAAAATGCTGGCTGATTGTCTTATTGGCTGTTTTTGTTATCGGCGGAGATTATGTGATTATGTATAAGGCGGATCCGGGAAGCTTTTCACTGTTTTTTCAGGTGGTCATCTGGATTGTAACGGTTCTGGCATCGATTGGATTCATTTACATTTTTCCGATAACGGCCCGATATGACGATACGGTAAAGAATACCTTAAAAAGTGCGTTCGCAATGGGATTTTACAGTATTTTCCGAACGCTTGGGATGCTGATTCTTTTTATGCTGCCATGGATTGGATCCGCAATGTTCCAATATGTATCTATCTTTGCGATGCTGGTCGGGTTCAGCCTTCCGGCATACATAAGCGTATATCTGTACCGGCCGGTATTTCGTTATTTTGAAAACAAAAAGTAACTATTTAGCCCCTTAGAATAAGATAGACAGATTCGGCATGCTTGCATGTAAGAGGCTGGTTTTGCGAATGTATGGGTGGGCTGAATAGTACGAGAAAAAAGAAGGAGGGGCACAATAATATGGAGCTTCGGACAGCAGCATCTCCAAAGGATGTGAAGTATTATGATACCGACAGATTAAGAGAAGAGTTTTTGATTCAGAAGGTGTTCCGCGAGGATGAGATTTATCTGGTATACAGCCATATTGACCGCATCATTACCGGATCGGCTACACCGGTCTCCAGGAAATTGGTTCTTACGGCAGGCGATGAGCTTCGCGCAGAGTATTTTTTACAGAGACGCGAAATGGGCGTAATCAATATCGGCGGAAACGGAACTATCACGATCGACGGAAAGACTTATAAGGTATTACATAGAGAAGGCATGTATATCGGAATGGGAGCAAAGGATATCAGCTTTGAGAGCGATGATCCAAAGAATCCTGCCAAATTTTATATCAACAGTGCGCCGGCGCACAAGACATATCCTACGGTACTGATTAAGCCGGAAGGAACTCCGGAAGAAGGAGTTGTGATTGTAAAGGATGAGAATAAGGTAGAGCTTGGCGCGTTGGAGTCTTCCAATCATAGAACAATCTGCAAGTATATTTTACCGGGGCAGGTTGAGAGCTGCCAGCTTGAGATGGGAATGACTCACTTAGAGCCGGGCAGTGTATGGAATTCCATGCCATGTCATACACATGACAGACGAATGGAGGTTTATCTGTATTTTGAACTTCCGGAGGATGCGGTTATGATGCACTTTATGGGAGAACCTACAGAAACCCGCCACATCGTCATGAGAAATGAAGAAGCAGTAATCTCTCCAAGCTGGTCGATTCACTGTGGATGCGCTACCTGTGCATATACCTTTATCTGGGGCATGGTCGGAGAGAATCAGGATTTTGATGACATGGATAATGTGGATCTCCGCAATTTGAGATAATGATTTGGTTGTTTTTGCATAGTTGGCATATGACGGTGCGATGAAATAAATAACCCAAAAAACTATAATAGAAATAACAAAAATGAATTGGAGGAACGATAATGAGTAATATTCTTGACAAATTTTCACTTAAAGGAAAAGTAGCATGGATCACAGGGGCTTCTTATGGTCTTGGTCTCGCATATGCAGTAGCTTATCATGAGGCAGGAGCAAAGATTGTATTCAACGATATCAAGCAGGAACTCGTTGACAGAGGTCTTGAGGAGTACAAAAAGAGAGGCATCGAGGTTTATGGTGCCGTATGTGATGTTACAAATGAAGAGCAGGTTCAGAAATTTGTAGCTGATGTTAAGGAAAAGGTCGGACTGATCGATATCCTTGTAAATAACGCAGGTATCATCAAGAGAATCCCTATGACAGAGATGACGGTAGGCGAGTGGAATCAGGTTATTAATGTAGACCTTACAGGACCATTCATCTGCTCAAAGGCTGTTTTGCCTGATATGATTGCAAAGAAGAGCGGTAAGATCATCAATGCCTGCTCTATGATGTCTGAGTTTGGACGCGAGACTGTTTCTGCTTATGCTGCTGCAAAGGGCGGACTGAAGATGCTTACCAGAAATATCTGTTCTGAGTACGGACAGTACAATATTCAGTGTAATGCTATCGGACCTGGATATATTGCAACCCCGCAGACAGCTCCGCTTCGTGCAAAGGGAGCAGACGGATCAATGGCTCCGTTTGACCGTTTCATCCGTTCAAAGACCCCGGCACAGAGATGGGGACATACAGAGGATCTTATGGGACTTGCCGTATTCCTTGCTTCTCCGGCATCAGACTTCATCAACGGCCAGGTAGTTTACATCGACGGCGGTATTTCCGCATATATCGGGCAGGATCCGAATAATCTGGATGCATCCAAATTTGCAGATGAGGTTGAAGAGACGCCGGATATCAAGGTTAATGACTAATAGAAGGATAGCGAACATGAAAATAGCACTTATTAATGAAAACAGTCAGGCAGCAAAGAATCCTGTAATTGAGAATGCTCTTAAAAAGGTTGTCGAGCCGATGGGGCATGAAGTCGTAAATTACGGAATGTATACGGCGGATGATACCGCACAGCTTACGTATGTACAGGTTGGAATCCTTTCTGCGATTCTTCTGAATTCGGGAGCAGCAGACTATGTAATTACCGGCTGCGGAACCGGAGAGGGCGCAATGCTTGCGTGCAATTCTTTTCCGGGAGTCATCTGTGGACATGTGGAAGATCCGCTGGATGCCTATACATTTGCGCAGATCAATGACGGAAATGCAATTGCGATTCCGTTTGCAAAAGGCTTCGGATGGGGCGGAGACTTAAATCTTGAGTATATCTTTGAAAAACTGTTCTGCGAAGAGAGCGGACAGGGATATCCAAGAGAGCGCGCTGTTCCGGAAAAACGCAACAAGAAAATTCTTGATGAGGTAAAGCGTTCCACTTATCGGAAACTGATCGATATCTTACCGGATCTGGATCAGGAGCTTGTGAAGGGCGCTGTAGCCGGAGAGAAATTCGCGGATTTGTTCTTTGCATCCTGCAAGGATGCAGAGCTTGCAGCATATGTAAAGACGCTGATAACGGCTTAATCCGGCCGGGAAACCGAAATATAATAACAAAAGGGCTGCAAAGAACAGCCATAATAAATAGCCATGATAGTACCGTTTGGTAACTATCATGGCTATTTGTATGTTATCAGGTATCCAAAGTTGTCGTCGCGATGCATACACTGAAGTGGCAGGACGCTGTTTGGAATATTTTTAAATACGGAAAGCCTACATATGTAGACTTCTTGAGAAATCCGAGGCAACAAAAAAGCGGCGGAGGACGATAAAACCAGCGCCGCATATTTCCGAGATTTTTTT
>CAZTKM010000024.1:22713-41458 GCA_964614035.1 uncultured Lachnobacterium sp. | reverse complement strand
TCACACATGATGATATCCTTCTGGCTGTCTGCTTTTGCATACAGATCCAGATAAAGCTTCTCTCCTCCGGAAAAATCCACCGCATGTTCTTCCAGCTTTTTAATCATCCGGGACTGCCCCTTGCGATCAAGGTTTCCGTATGCCTCTGCAAAGCCGGATAAAGCAAGGGGCGCTCTCCAGTCTTCTGCTGTCCGGCTCCTTTTCTCCCGTAAGATTTTCATCCAGCGGCACAGGCAGAAAATATGCATCCTGAAACATTACCGACATCAGAGAAAAATAATCTTCCTTTGAGAACCTTGTTCTGTCGATTCCGTTGATTGTGATGGTTCCTTCATCCGGGAAATACAATCCCGAAATCAGTTTTACCAGAGTAGTCTTTCCGGCGCCGTTCAGACCAATGAGCGCAAGTTTTTCTCCGCCCCTGATTTTCAGGTTAAAATGAGAAATTGCAGGCTTGTCCGCGCCCTCATAGGTATATGAGACATCCTTCAGTTCAATTTCAACGCCATCCTTCTTCATCGCTGCCAGTTGTTCCTTACTAAGCGCAGATTCCTTGGCCCAGCGGCTCTCTGTAGACAGATAATCTCTGAAATACGTGACAGATGAGTCCATCGTATTCCAGGACATCAACACCCTTAATAAGCTTTCAAAATAGTCTGCTAAAGATGCGATTACACCGATCAAAAACACAAATTCGGCCGCCGTAATCCTGCCGTTGTAAAGCACCATGACAAGATATATATAAGCGACGGCATCCCTTAAGAAACACAAAACCGCCCCTGACAGATTCCGCACCATATACCAGTTATGAATTTTGCCATAGTGTTTCCCGATCTGTCCCATGTTCTCATCATACTTTTTCAGTATGAAATCCAGCATATTGTATATCCGGATATCCTTGCCCGCAGCAGAATCCATGGTAACTTCGGAAATATATCCGATCCCTTTGGCGTACTTGCTTATTTTACCGTAATATTTTCCATGGACTTTTCTTGCCACCGACAAGAGGTACAGATTTACGCCAACACTGAGCAGCACCAAAAAGAGCACCAGCAGGCTCTTTCTTCCTAATATATACCCATATATGCCGATTCCGATGGAGGAGACGACAAGTACCCTTGTAAGCTCGATCCCCTCATAGAATCCGCGTCCGTTATTGGCACTGTTCCACGCGTTCGAATAAATCTCATTGTAGCGCTGCGATTCCTTCAGCTCGTAATCCACCTCTGCATTCTTTTCTATAAACCGCTTCGTCAAGTGAAAGTGGAAAAACTGCTGCTTTGCGTTGCATGAGTCCTGCATGATATATGTGGCGACATTTGCAAGCAGAAGCAATATGCCTAAGCATAGAACCGTTCTCACAATCTGAACGATCGTCTGATTCTGCCCCAATCCCGCAACTATGGCTGCCGGCATGATATTTCCGATATAGTCAATTGCGATATTCGGCACCGCAACCGCAAATGTGGAGACCGTAAGCCGCTTGTCAAAGCTCCACAATTCCTTTTGCAAAAAAGTAAAATTGCTCAGCACACTATATTTTCTTTTCTTATACCTGTCTGCAAACAAATAATATGAATCATTCATCTATACATCTCCAACAAATCCTTTTCCTTTGACCTTCGAATCATAAAAACCGAAATGATTACGGCTGCAATAAGCGCCGGGTCTCCCATGAAAAAAACAACCCAGTATAGACTGTCATAATCCAGCACAAGGATTCCCAGTATCTTAGCAATAATTTTGAGAGTAAAAAATACAAGCCAGACCACGTTTACTGTCAGAAGATTTTCTTCCTTTACATTTTCAAATGCCTTTACCTGAAAATCCGCTAAAATGTATTTTAAGATGCTTCGCTTTTTCAAGGTCAGGACAGCAAAGAACGCCAACATTACCACATTCTGTATCAATGCCGGAACAAATGTCCATTTTTCACTTCCGCCGCTCCAGATGGCAAGAGCCGATAAGACGCCTCCCACGATTCCCATGATCTGCGAGTTTGAAACGGTCTTTCTTTTCGCATAGTCCGCAATCAAAAGCACCACATTAATCAGCAATGATAAAACCACCGCAGGCAGAATCCCCAGCAATTTATATGCTATATAAAATATAAGTGTCGGCATAAAAATATTAAATATCGGTCTGATATACTTCATCTGTCATCTCTCCTCCTTACAGGATTACACTATCACATTCCAAAAAGTAAAAAGCCATTCCTGCATGAATGGTAACCCTGCACGCATGAATGGCAATTGATGTCCCTACTCTGTTAGCAAAGGCAGCATTACCTCCGTTGCAAATACCCCTTCCTCTCAGAACGGACAGATCGATTCCGGAAAAAGGCACATCTTGCGGAACGATTGCCGTCGCATCCACAAGGATATCTCTCTCCCTCATCATCGCAAGCTTGCTGTTTAAAATGGCATCCACCATAACATTTCCGGTTTTTAAAACAGAATCTACCGTCTGAAGATCCTGCTCTAACATATTAAGATATGCGCAAGCTTCCTCGTACCGCTTAAATTCCATGTGTGCTTTTAAAACCTGTATATGATTATGGTAATCATGCCGCCAGCCGCGCATCTTGCGATACATCGTTTCCACTTCATCGTAATGCTTGTCCATAAGTTCATTCTGATAGCGCCTGATCTTTTTATCCACCAGCCATGGTATGAAAAAACACCAGAGGCAGATATTTATAATTACAATAATTACAATAATTGCAATAATCACAATGTATACTATACCAAATGTATTCATTGAACTTCTTTTTATACTCCCTTATAAAAACGCAGAAATTCTTTCTGGACATTTTTCAGTTGACCTCTTGAAACAGGAATTCGCTCATTATTATCCAGTTGGACTTCGGAATGAAATATCATGGAAACAAATTGCATATTCACAATATATGCCCTATGACATTTCACATATCCGGTCTGTTCGCCCAGTCTTGATTCTATGCTTCCAAATGATTCTCTTAATGTTATTATTTCGTTTTCCATATGGAGAATACTGCCATGTCCCGCAGCTTCAATATATAGAATCCTGTCTAATCCGATACTTCTTAAACCCTCATTTGTCATAAACAACTGCTTTGGCGCACTCACAGGACTCTTTGATACCTTTTCGAGTACCGAGAAGAATTTTTCCTTATTTACCGGCTTAATCAGATAATGAAGCGCAGCGACATCATATCCGTACTGCATATATTCTTCATAGCCGGTTACAAAAACAATCGGTATCTCTTCATTCTCTTTTCTGATTTGTTTTGCCAGTTCAAGACCGTTCATTTTTCCCATTTCAATATCAAGAACCAGCAAATCATACTGCCTGTCATCCTCCCATGAGAACAGGAAGCTTTCACTGTTATGAAACCGATGCGTCTCCGCCAAAACTTTTTTCTGCAAAGCCCATTCATGTATATATTTATCCAGAAGGTCCTGCTCACTTATTTCATCATCTACAATTGCAATCTTCATTCTGTCGCTCCATTTTTTGTATTTTACATCGCTTTCATCATCACTTTTCGTCGATGCATATAATAGACGGTCATTGCGATTGCACATATCAGCCAGCTTACCGGATAGCAGTACAAAATAATATCCAGACTGCCGAGCGGCGATAGTGTAAATATCCAGACCGCACGAAGCGCGCAGATACCGGTAATGTTAATCACAGTAGGAATCAGCGTATCTCCCTGCGCCCGGAGCGATGCGCTGAAAATTTCAATAAACGAAAAAAGTGCATAAGCCGGCGAAATCATGGTCATCATATGCGCCCCAATCTCCAAAACCTCCGTATCCGTTGTAAACATATAGAGCAGAAATTTTCCGATTGTGCACATTATAATGCTCATTCCGACTGCAGCCGCCACAGCCATACAAAGAACCGTTCTTGTCCCTTTTCTTACCCGTTCGTAATTTCCTGCTCCCAGGTTCTGTCCCACAAAGGTGGTCGCCGCAATTCCAAAGGAGCCGTTAATCATCCAGAACAGAGTATCAACCTTTCCGTAAGCCGTCCATGCCGCCATGGTATTTACGCCAAACAGATTGATTGCCGATTGGATAAACATATTCGAAATACTGTATGTAGAGGACTGTATTCCGGAGGGTAATCCCACCTTCAGCATGTTTTTCAGTATCTGCGGATGTATGCGTATTTCCGCCAAATGAAGCTGCAATCCGTTTGTCCGGTGCATCAGGCACTCCGTAATCAGTATCGTGCTGACTGCCTGCGCAATGAGGGTTGCAAGCGCCACGCCGAGTACGCCGAGCCGGAACACGAGCACAAACACCAGATCCAGCACAATGTTGACAAAAGAACAAATAATCAGAAAATACAGCGGTCTTTTTGAATCTCCGATTGCGCGCAGAATTGCCGATCCCATATTAAATAAAAAAACAAATACCAGCCCTGCAAAATAAATGCGGATATAAAGCGTGGATTGTCTCATCAATTCTTCCGGCGTGTTCATCAAGGACAGCAGATTCGGTGCAAACAGCACGCCGATCGCGCCGAAGATGATTCCGCCGATTATTCCGAACCCATAGGTTGTATGTAAGCTCTTCTGCAGTTCTTTTTCCTTTTTCGCACCGAAATACTGGGAGATCAAAACCGTACAGCCGGCGCCAAGCCCGGAGAAGAATCCCACCACCAGATTGATAATAATCGCGGATGATCCGCCTACGCTTGACAGCGCCGTCTTACCTGCAAACCGGCCTACGATGATTGCATCTACGGTATTATATAATTGTTGAAAAAAGGTTCCTAATAAGATTGGAAAAAAGAAGATTAACACTTGTTTCCAAATCGTTCCTGTTAAAATTTTATTTTCCTGTTCCATTACTTTATGTTTTTATTCCTTCTGCAATAAAAAGGGTTCCATACTGTTCTTTTACCGGATTCTCTGCTATAATAATTCATTATTGATTCGTGAGGATTTTTTATGGAATTATACATTGTAAGACACAGCACGACCGTATGGAATGCCGAGGGCAGAGCACAAGGTCATGCCGATATTGAACTGAATGACAATGGCAGAGCTGCGGCAAGAGCGCTCGGCGAAAAGCTAAAGGACATTCCATTCGATGTGATCTATTCTTCCCCCTTAAAGAGAGCCGCGGAGACCGCCGCTCTGATTCGTGAGAAGCAGGACTGTCCCCTCATCATCGACGAGCGGCTGATTGAAATCAGCTTCGGCGACATGGAAGGAACTACCTATGACGAATGGTTAGACGAAAGCTGTCCCTATCATTTTTTCTTCTCAGATCCGGACAAATACATTGCTCCTTTGCATGGCGAGTCCCTCGAAGAGGTCTGCGCCCGCACAAAGGATTTTCTTCAGAATGTAATCGAACCTCTTGCAAAGGAACATGCAAATGCCCGCGTGCTCATTGTGGCGCATGGCGCGCTGAACAAAGGTCTCATGTGTTACCTGGAGGGAAATGACATTGCCCACTATTGGGGCGACGGTCTTCAGCAAAACTGTCAGGCAACCATCTTCTCGTATAATAACAACCGCTGGATTCGCAAAACGACTTAACAAATTCAGATTGCGTCCAATGCCTGCGCGAGATCTGCAATCAGATCTTCCTTATCCTCAAGTCCGCAGGAAATTCGAATCAGTCCTGCCGGCACACCAGCTTCCTTTAACTGCTCTTCATTCATCTGACGATGTGTTGAAGTGGCAGGATTTAAGCAGCAGGTTCTTGCGTCGGCAACATGCGTTTCGATTGCCGCGAGTTTCAAATTCTTCATAAAGGCCTCTGCGGCAGCCTTTCCGCCCTTTAGCTCGAAGGATACCACTCCGCATCCTCCGTTTGGCAGATACTTCTGCGCTCTCTCATAGTACTTATCGCTCTTAAGTCCCGAATAGTTTACGACGGCAACCTTATCATGTGCCTCTAAGAATTCCGCAACCGCCTGTCCGTTCTCGACATGCCGCGGCATACGAACATGAAGCGATTCCAGCCCAAGATTTAAGTAGAATGCATTCTGCGGAGACTGAATACATCCGAGGTCTCTCATAAGCTGCGAGGTTGCCTTTGTGATAAATGCGCCCGCATTTCCAAACTTCTTCGCATAGGTAATTCCATGGTATGATTCATCCGGTGTACAGAGTCCCGGAAACTTATCCGCATGCGCCATCCAGTCAAACTTTCCCGAATCAACAATTGCTCCGCCGACAGCCACGCCATGTCCGTCCATATACTTTGTGGTAGAGTGCGTTACGATATCGGCTCCCCACTCAATCGGCCGGCAGTTGACCGGCGTCGGGAACGTATTGTCCACAATCAGCGGCACACCATGCTCATGGGCTGCCTTTGCAAATTTCTCAATATCCAAAACAGTAAGAGCCGGATTGGCAATCGTCTCTCCGAACACCGCTCTCGTGTTGTCTTTAAATGCGGCTTCCAGCTCTTCGTCCGAGCAATCCGGCGATACAAAAGTCGCCTCAATTCCCATTTTTGCAAGCGTAACGGAAATCAGGTTGAATGTTCCGCCGTATATGGAAGATGATGAGACGATATGGCTTCCGGTCTCACAGATATTAAAAAGGGCGAAAAAGTTTGCTGCCTGTCCGGAAGAAGTAAGCATCGCTGCCGTACCTCCTTCCATATCCGCAATCTTTGCCGCAACATAATCGTTGGTAGGGTTCTGAAGTCTGGTATAAAAATATCCGGAGGCCTCAAGATCAAATAATTTTCCCATATCCTCGCTCGTCTCATAGCGGAACGTCGTAGACTGCACAATTGGAATCTGACGTGGCTCTCCGCTTCCCGGTCTGTATCCTGACTGCACGCATTTTGTACTCATTTTGTAATCACTCATGGAATTCCCTCTTTTCTTCATAGAATTTTGCTGATTCGTTCTACCTTTTCCCGCAACTTTAGAAAACAGCTTTTCCTATCATTTTAATTCTATCTACCTCAGATTTCAAGGAAATACTGTTTCCCCCACTCTGTATGCTCTTGGCGTCATCCCATACTTTTTCCGGAAGATGCGGTGAAAATAGCTTATATTTTCATAGCCTACCGCCGCCGCAACATCCGATACCTTCATGGCTGTGCTTTTCAGCAGATATCCCGCCTGAGACAACCGCTTCTGCTGGACAAGCTCCGTATAGGTCTGTCCGGTGCGCTTCTTAATTTCCTTGGAAAGCCAGTAAAAATCATAGTGCAGTTCCTCTGCAAGATCTGACAGTTCCCCCTCCCTGTAATGCTCCTCAATGTAATTTAATACGGTCATCACAAGTTTCTGATCTTCACTTTTTGCATCCGTTTCAACCGCATCCACGTTGCTCATCAGCTGCAGCAGCAAAAGTCCCATGGTTACCTGATTGATACTTCTCTTGTTCTGCTGCCGGTTCATCAGCGTCCAGATCAGATTCTCTACAAGATTCTGAATCGGCAGGATGTCTGCAGCCTTAAAATGCAGATATCCCGCATCCTGATTTGCGCCGGTCATGCATTCTACGACAAACGAGCGGAGCGGATTGTTCTCGGATTCCATCATGCGGAGAGAGTGGTCAAAAAATTCCGGCAGCACAATGAAATTTACCGCGATATCTTCCTCCCCCGCCGGGTAGATTTCCTGAACACTGTTCTGATTCAGAAACAGCAGTTCCCCCTTCCGCAGCATCACATCGGTTCCGTTGATGACATGATGCGTAGTGCCCTGGCACATGTAGATGATCTCCACATAATTATGCGTATGGGCCGGGAAATGCACAAAGCGGGTGTGCTTTCGAATGGTAATCAGCTTTCCGGCTTCCAGCAGCCTTTTTGCGTCAATTTCGTATGTGCTCTTCGTTACGTCCGACTGATACAGCTGTTTGTCAACCTCGGCCGCCCCTTCAAGTATCTGCCGCTCTTCTTCTGTAATTTTCATCAATTCGTCAATCAGATATTGGTTCATCTTTTCACAGTCGCAATGTCCACCGGAGTGAGTTTTCCGTCTGCGGTCTCGAGAGACTGTGCAAGCGCATTTGCGGTATCCATTGCGGTAATACAGTACACACCGGTTTCGATTGCATTCCGGCGGATCAGGAATCCGTCTCTGGTCTTATCGCCGTTCCCCTGCGTCGGAGTGTCAATAACAAGGTCAATCTTGTGCCCTAAAATCAGATCCATCACATTCGGGGATTCCTGCGTAATCTTATTGACACGCAGCGCATTTACCCCATGCTCCTGCAAATATTTTGCAGTGCTTCTCGTTGCATAAATTTTGTATCCAAGCGCCTCGAAACGCTTTGCAACTTCCACCGCTTCCGGCTTATCCGCATCCTTTACGGTCATAATCATCTGCTTATACTTCGGAAGCTGTATCCCTGCTCCGAGAAAAGCCTTATAGAGAGCCTCGTTGAAGGTCTTTGCGATTCCAAGGCACTCGCCGGTCGACTTCATCTCCGGTCCGAGTGAGATCTCAGCTCCGCGGAGCTTCTCGAAAGAGAATACCGGCATCTTGATTGCGATATAGTCTGCGGCCGGAGCAAGGCCCGGTTCATATCCCATGCCTCGTATGGTCTTACCCATAATGATTTTTGCCGCAAGATCCACAATCGGAATACCGGTTACCTTACTGATATACGGTACGGTTCTTGAAGAGCGCGGATTTACCTCTATGACATAAATCTCATCATCCATATCAATAAACTGTATGTTGATCATACCGATTACATGAAGCGCTTTCGCAAGGCGTCCGGTGTATTCCACCAGAGTATCCCTTGCCTTCTTGCTGATGGTATGGGCCGGATATACAGAGATGCTGTCTCCCGAATGTACGCCGGTGCGCTCAATGTGTTCCATGATACCCGGAATCAGGATATCCGTTCCGTCACAGATTGCATCCACCTCAATTTCCTTACCCATGAGATACTTATCCACCAGAATCGGATGATCCTGCGCAATCGTATTGATGATTCCGATAAACTCGCGAATCTCCTCATCATTCCATGCGATTTTCATCCCCTGCCCGCCGAGCACATATGAAGGACGGACAAGCACCGGATAGCCGATGCGGTTTGCAACCTCTATGGCCTCCTCTGCGGTATACACCGTTCCTCCGGCCGCCCTCGGAATTCCCGTCTCCTGCAAAATCCGGTCAAACAATTCCCTGTCTTCCGCCGCGTCCACATCCTCGGCCTTTGTCCCGAGAATCTTTACCCCCATCTTCATGAGAGCTTCCGTAAGCTTGATTGCCGTCTGTCCGCCGAACTGGACAACCGCGCCGTCCGGCTTTTCTATGTTTACAATACTCTCCACATCCTCAGCGGTAAGAGGCTCAAAATACAGTTTATCCGCAATGTCAAAGTCCGTAGAGACCGTCTCCGGATTGTTGTTTACAATCACAGTCTCCCAGCCTTCCTTTGCAAAGGCCCAGGTGCAATGTACCGAACAGAAGTCAAATTCGATACCCTGTCCAATCCGGATCGGGCCGGAACCAAGTACAAGTACCTTCTTGTCCGGATGTGTCTCCGCCGCTTCATTTTCACTTCCGAATACGGAATAGTAGTAAGGCGTTTCCGCCGCAAATTCCGCCGCGCAGGTATCTACCATCTTGTATGCCGCTACAATGCCGTTTGCATAGCGCATCTGTCTGATTTCCTCTTCGCTTCTTCCGGCAAGGCGCGCAATGACGCTGTCCGGAAACTCGATGCGTTTTGCTTCTTTCAGCAGTTCTACGGAAAGCTCTCTTTCATGTGTTCCCATTGCTTTGGCGACGGCAGGATTACATACGATAAGAGTTTTCTCCATCTCAACAAGAATCGCAATCTTATCGATAAACCAGTGATCGATCATCGTGATTTCATGAATATGGTCGTAGGAAATTCCTCTGCGGATTGCTTCTGCAATGACCCAGATACGACGGTCATCAACAATAGCAAGCTGCTTATCCAGCTCCTCATTGGTCAGCTGCGCAAAATCATAGGACTGAAGACAGTCTACATGCTGTTCCAGAGAGCGGATGGCCTTCATAAGAGCTCCCTCGAAATTGTCGCAGATACTCATAACCTCTCCGGTTGCCTTCATCTGTGTGGTAAGGGTTCTCTTTGCCGTAATAAATTTGTCAAACGGAAGTCTTGGAATCTTCACTACACAGTAGTCAAGCATCGGCTCAAAGCTTGCGTATGTCTTCTGTGTTATTGCGTTTTTTATCTCATCGAGCGTATAGCCAAGCGCAATCTTTGCGGTAACCTTGGCAATCGGATATCCGGTCGCTTTGGAAGCAAGCGCCGATGAGCGGGATACCCGCGGGTTGACCTCGATTACACAATATTCGAATGAGTCCGGCTTTAACGCATACTGCACGTTACAGCCGCCGGTAATCTGAAGCTCGTTGATAATATTAAGCGCCGAGCTTCGCAGCATCTGATACTCTTTATCGCCGAGTGTCTGGGAAGGCGCTACGACAATGGAATCGCCGGTATGCACACCGACCGGATCGATATTTTCCATGTTACATACGGTAATGCAGTTTCCGTTCGCATCGCGCATTACCTCGTACTCAATCTCTTTCCAGCCTGCAATACAGCGCTCGACAAGGACTTCCCCCACGCGGGACAACCGAAGCCCATTTGTCAGGATATCAATGAGCTCCTGCTCATTATGGGCGATTCCGCCGCCGCTTCCTCCAAGCGTGAATGCCGGTCGAAGTACGACCGGATAGCCGATGGTATTGGTAAACCGAATGCCATCCTCTACGGTATTGACAACCAGAGAGGCAGCGACAGGCTCGCCGATTTTCTCCATGGTGTCCTTGAACGCCTGACGGTCCTCGGCCTTAAAAATCGTCTCTGCTGTCGTACCGATCAGCCTGACGCCGTATTTCTCCAAAATGCCGCTCTCCGCCAGCTCCATACCCAGATTCAGCCCGGCCTGTCCCCCAAGAGTGGGAAGAATAGAATCCGGCTTTTCTTTTTCGATGATCGTCTCAAGTACATCAAGCGTAAGCGGCTCGATGTATACCTGATCCGCAATCTGCTTATCCGTCATGATGGTTGCGGGGTTCGAGTTGACAAGGCAGACCTCGATGCCTTCCTCTTTTAACGAACGGCATGCCTGCGTCCCTGCGTAGTCAAATTCGGCAGCCTGCCCTATCACAATCGGACCGGAACCGATAACCAGAACTTTTTTGATATCGTAATTTCTCGGCATTACTGTTTTCCTCCCATCATCCGAATAAAGCGGTCAAATAAGTACCCCGAATCCTGCGGTCCCGGACAGGCCTCCGGATGGAACTGCACCGTAAAAATGTTTTTACCGATATATTCCAGTCCTTCGTTCGTTCCGTCATTTACATTGACAAATGCCGGTCTGGCAACCTTCGGATCAAGCTTTTCCGTATCAACCACATATCCATGGTTCTGTGATGAGATATACACGCGCCCGGTGGAAAGATCCTTTACCGGATGATTTCCTCCTCGGTGTCCGTATTTCATCTTATGCGTGTCTGCGCCTGTCGCAAGCGCCATGAGCTGATGTCCGAGACAGATTGCAAAAATCGGCACATCGCTGTCGTATAATTTCTTTATTTCATCAATGATGGTTCCGCAGTCTTTCGGATCTCCGGGGCCGTTTGAAAGCATAATTCCGTCCGGATTCGCTGCAAGGATTTCCTCCGCCGGTGTTCTCGCAGGGAATATGGTTACCTCACAGCCTCTGTCGTTTAAAGACTTTGCAATATTATTCTTGGCTCCAAAATCCAAAAGCGCCACTCTCTTTCCTTTTCCCTTTAAAATGCGCTTTTCCTCACAGGTCACTTTGTCAACGACATTTCCTGTGCGGTATGCCTTGAGCTTTGGGAGAATTTCATTGAAATCATAATTCTCATTCGTGGTAATCATACCGTTCATGGTGCCTTTCTCACGAAGAATTTTGGTAAGCGCTCTTGTATCAATTCCTGCAATACCGGGAATATCATGTTCCTTCAAAAAGTCCTGTATGGTTCCTTTACAGCGGAAATTGCTTGGCATGCGGGACAGTTCCCTTACAATATATCCGTCCGGCCAAGGCTTCTTTGATTCCATATCCGGTGTGATTCCGTAATTTCCAATCAGCGGATAGGTCATTACAACTGCCTGACCTGCATAGGATGGGTCGGTAAGAACTTCAAGATATCCGGTCATTGAGGTGTTAAATACAATCTCGCTGACCACCTCCCTTGCTGATCCGATGCTCGTTCCCGTAAATACATTGCCATCTTCAAGTATTAAAAACGCTTTCATCTTTTCTCCCTTCTATCCTTGTCTGTCTGCTTTTTAGCAAAAAAAAAGAGATGAACTCTTTTTTTCGTATGCTTTTGGACCCCACAATCCCCTGTCAGAAATTTACCCTAAATTGAGAAAAGTCTATCACAACGGCTTCCTTTTTTCAACCTGTTTTTTAGTAACAAATCAGCATAAATCCAAATGAAATTAATAAAATTAAAAATACGAATCCGCCGATTACCGCCGCGACAATCCCCGGCTTCATCGGTTTGACCGGATATGATACTTCCTTGATTACCGGAGCGGAAAGCGAGACATACGGTGCCCCGATCTGCTGCATCTGAATCCGCGAAAATCCCTGCCTCTCAAAATAGGCGCTCGTCCAAAGCGGCATTGCGTTTACGGTAACGACCTTGCAGCATAATGCATCCGCAGCAAATTTTCGCATTTCTTTTAGCATTGCCTTTCCGATTCCTCTTCTCTGGCAGAACGGCGCGACATAAAGCATGGTAATATGCCCTTCCGCCTGCATTGCGGATACTCCGGCAAGCTGCCCGTTCATCCATGCGCCCCACATGATAATCCGTTTGGACCGCATCAGATCATACAGATTTTCCGCCGACGCATACCGGCGGAATCCCGAAATCAGATTCGGCTGCATAATGTTTCTCTGCAGGCAATATTCAAATGTGTATCTTGACAGGTCAACCGCCAGAGGCAGTTCCTGCCCGTTCAATATTCTTATGTCCATCTTCTTTTTCCCATCGGCATCTCAATAATCACTTTATTTTCTTAAGTGTTCCATTAAAAAAGACTTTTTTTGTAAAACGGTTTGACGCCCTTTACCGCGGAAAGTCCCCAGACGTCGGAGCCATGCATTTTCAGTTCGATTCCATTCAGACATGGTGCGATACTCTGGTAAATCTGTTCCAGAATAACCTTCTGATCTCCAAGCGTATCAACTACGGCAAGAAGGCAGGCATGTCCCCTGCTTTGCATGGATACCATATATGCGCGGCGGACCTGCGGAATTCTTCCCATTGCATTTCTAAGCGCCTGAACAATCTGCTGCGGACAGTTTGCCGGCGCAAAATGCGCGTCCGTATCTATCGGTGCGAAAAACGTTGGCGCTTCGCGTGTTGCCGGTTCCTGCTGTGCAATCGGTTCCTGCTGCACCGCAGGCGCTTCCTTCTTCTGAACAGACAGATTCTCCCGGAATGAATCAATCAATCCCTTATTCTGCTCCGTAATTCTGAAATTGTATCCTGCCGGATCAACCACCACGCCTTTTGCTCCCGCTTCCTGAAGTACCTGATCATAGTTCAGCGTCAGCACCGTCCACTGATTTGTGTCATACAGTTTTTGCAGCTCTGCGATATCGGTAAATACCGGAAACCATTCCTGTGCCGGATTTCCGGAAGTAAGGATTCCAAACTCCGGCGGCATGTTCTGCTGCATTCTTGCGGGAACAAGATATACTCCGCGCAGCACCTCCTGCAGCATCTGCGCTTCCTTTTTCTGCAGTTCTTCTCTTTCCGCTTCCGTAATCTGTCCGTCCGCCTGACTGCGCCTGAGCGCCTCGAAAAACTGCTTCATTTTTTCTCTTAACGTTATATTGAATTCTTCCATCGCTTCCGTATCCTTTCAAATCCTTCTCTAAAAAGACTCCATCGTTTCCATCAGCCTGTCGCGAAGTCCGCTATACCGTCTATGCTCATAATTGTTCTCAATCATCCTGTTGAAGGTTGCCTCGTCCCCTACAATAGTAACACATCTTTTTGCTCTTGTAACCGCCGTATACAAAAGATTTCGGTTCATAAGCATTCTCGGGCCGCTAAGAAGCGGCATGACCACAGCCGGATACTCTGATCCTTGCGACTTATGTATCGTGATGGCATACGCCAACTCTAACTCTTCCAGATTTTTAAAAGAATATTCTACCAGTTTTCCTTCATCAAAGGATATCGTCATTGTCTCCGCAAACTCGTTAATCTCTTCGATAATTCCGGTGTCCCCGTTAAATATCCCTGTTCCTTTTTCCGCGCATAATCCGAATTTTGTCCGGATTTCCCACTCGATCTGGTAATTATTCTTAATCTGCATGACCTTGTCCCCCTCGCGGAAGACCGTCCCGCCATGCTCCTTCTCACGCTTTTTCTTATCCGGCGGATTCAGATACATCTGCAGAATCTGATTTAATCTCTCGACGCCGAGAAGACCTTTCCGCATCGGCGTAAGCACCTGAATATCATATTCCGATGCATTCACATATTTCGGAAGCTTCTGCTTTACCAGCTGAAGCGTTACATTTATGATTTTATCGGCATCATACCGCTTTAAGAAGAAAAAATCATTACTTTGATTATCAAGCGTTATCTTTTCTCCCTGATTGATTTTATGAGCGTTTACAATAATGTCGCTCGTGCTCGCCTGCCGGAAAACCTTAGTCAGCTTCGCTGTATGGAACTGATTGGAATCAATGATATCCTTTAACACGCTTCCCGGGCCCACACTCGGAAGCTGATTGATATCGCCGACCAGAATTAATCTTGTCCCTGCAGCAACAGCCTTTAAAAGCGCATACATCAGAGAAATATCGACCATTGACATCTCATCTACGATAATTACATCGGTCTCCAGCGGATTCCTCTCATTGCGCTCAAACCCGCCGTTTCCTTCCGCTCCGGCATTTACCTCCAACATTCTGTGAATGGTTCTTGCCTCAAAACCGGTAGCTTCGCTCATTCTCTTCGCCGCGCGTCCTGTCGGCGCCGCGAGAAAAATATCCATGCCCTCCAGTTCAAAATACCGGATAATTGTATTGATTGTCGTTGTCTTTCCGGTGCCGGGTCCTCCGGTAATAACCAAAAGTCCGTTTCTTACAGCCTCTTTTACCGCATTTGCCTGATGCTCATCCAGACTCATGTCCGTCTGCTTTTCAATCCGCCGGATTCTTGCTTCGATTTCAATATCCGGCACATCGTAGCTTATATCTAATTGCTTTAACATTGAGGCGGTATTTGCTTCCATATAGTAAAAGGACGCTGCGTAAATCTGTGTAACCTCATCCTTCTGCTGCATCACAAGCCTTCGATCCATCGCCAGATTCATGTAATGAACCTCAATCAGGGCTTCTTCCACCCCTAACAGTTCACTGGCACGTCTGGAAAGCTCTTGCATCGGAAGATAGGTGTGCCCCTCTCCCGACGCCTGCATAAGCGTATACAGAATACCGCTTCGGATGCGGAAATCCGAATCTGTACGTATCCCTGCTCTCGCCGCAATCTCATCCGCAGTCTTAAAACCCACGCCCTCAATATCATCCGCCAGACGGTAAGGATTTTCTGTTAGAATCGTATAAATTTCCGAACCGTATGTATGATAAATTTTGACTGCCATCGCCGTATGGATTCCGTATTGCTGCAAAAAAAGCATGGCCTGACGCAGATCCTTCTTCTGGTTTACCTGATCGGCAATTTCCATTGCCATTCGCTCACTGATTCCCTTTACCTCTGCCAGACGCTCCGGTTCCTCCTCTATAATACGGAAGGTATCTTCCTTAAACCTGCGCACAATTCTGGCTGCCAGGGCAATCCCGACGCCCTTGATTGCGCCGGATCCCAGATACCGCTCGATGGCGAGCGAGTCCTGCGGAGCTTTCTCCTCGAAAGAACTCATCTTAAATTGCAGTCCGTAGTTTGGGTGCTCGACATATTCGCCTGTAATCTCCAAAAAGGCGCCCTCTTCCACTCCGGTAAAGGCTCCCACGCTGGTAACTTCCTCCCCGCCAACCGTCAGATATAATACGGCATAGCCGGTTTCCGGGGATCTGAATTTTATTTTCTCTACATAACCGTTTATTGTTTCCAATGTGTCCGACTCAATCCTTCTCTTCCAAAATATCCAACATCCTTTATAAGTATACTAGAAAAAAGAAAGCCACACAAGATTTCTCTTGCATGGCTTTTTGATTTTTTCCTACTCGATATGGTAATTCCGTTTCATCTGCTCGTAGAGCTGCTGGGTAACATTTTCGCCCATCTGATCTACCATCTCATCCGCAACCATTTCGATCGCCTTGTCCATGTACAAATCCTTGTACTGCGACATCGTTGCATCTTCATCCTCGTCGTCTATAAAGGTTTCCTTCATCTGTTTTAGAACCTGTTCTACAAAATAGGATTCGAAATCTTTCAGAACACCTTTTAACTCATCCTCTGTAGACTCAGAGGATAATTTGCTGACCGAGTCGGATAGCGAATTTGCGCTTGCCGAATTTACATTTGCCTGTGCTGCCTGATATGACAGTCCGTTAATCGAAGAAAAATCCATTGTCCATCACTCCATTATCTCTTCAGGTTGTTTGCGGTTTCTAACATAGAATCGGATGTTGTAATCACTTTCGAGTTCATCTGATAAGCTCTCTGCGCAATAATCAGATTGACCATCTCATCCGCTACAGATACGTTGGAGCCTTCCAGATATCCTTGCATAACCTCACTTCTTTCCAGATTTGCATTGGTACGCTCATTCATTGCAACGCCGGACGCCTCGGTCTGCTCAAGCAGGCTCTTTCCCACCTTTTCAAGTCCGGCAGGATTATTGAACTGGTACACGCCAAAGTAGCGGTTCGTCAGAGTCACATTTCCGTCGGCATTCTTATATCCGATCTGTCCGTCATCGGTAAATACCATTGCCTCTGCTGTAACGCCGTTTGGAACCTGAATCACGTTTCCGTCATTTGCAAGAACAGGATACCCTTCCTGCGTAGCAAGAATAATGTTGTTGTTTGCATCCAGACTCCATGTAAAATTACCGTTTCTGGTGTAATAGATTTCCCCGTCTACTCCTCTGACAGAGAAAAATCCTTTTCCGTCTAATGCAAAGTCCGTCGACTTTTCCGTAGCGTTCGGAGAACCCTGCGTAAAGATCGACGTGTTCGATGCAACTCTTGTTCCAAGTCCCACCTGTGCTCCTACCGGCTTCGGATCGCCGTTCGCGGTAGTTGTCTTACTTTGCAATGTCTGATAAAGAAGCGACTTAAATTCTGTTCGCTCTGACTTATATCCGGTCGTATTCACATTTGCAAGATTATTTGCAATTGTATCTACATTTGTCTGTTCCGAAATCATGCCGGTTGCTCCGGTATAGAGTGCTCGCATCATATGCTATTCTTCTCCTCTCCTGGTATCTCTGTTATACTTTTCCTACATTGTTTGCCGCAATCTCTAATGTGCCGTCAATCGAGGTAATCACTTTCTGTCCTGCCTCATAGGCTCTCTGAATGGTAATCATATTGACCATTTCCGATACCACATTCACATTGGCGGTCTCGAGAACCCCCGGTATGACGGATGCGTCAGCGGCAACCAGATTGCCTCCCTCTACAACATCATATAAGTTCTCTCCGTATTTGGAGATATAATCGTAATTATCCACATCCACAAGACCAACGGTTCCTACCAATGCATCGTTCTGGTAGATATAGCCCAGTTCATTGATTTCGAAAGGTTGTGCAGGATCCAGCTGAATATAATTTGCTGCCGCCGGATCGCCGTTTAATGCCCCGGTTGCATTTAGCACATAATCTCCGTCTTTGGTGCGCAGGAAGCCGTTTGCATCTAACGTAAACGCTCCGTCTCTTGTCAGCTTGCAGGAGGTCTCTCCCGCCTTATTCGTAAAGGAAATTGCGAAAAATCCATTGCCGTCTATTGCGAGATCCGTCGAATTGTCCGTTACCTTAAAGCTTCCTTCCGTCCAGTCTGTATAGGTCTGTCCCAGATGAACGCCCATAGAGATTGTCCCGAGCCGCCTTACCAGTCCGTAGGTAGAAGAATCCTTGACTCTAATTGCGAGCTCGTCCGCAAAAGTCCGCGCAGTCGTTCCCTCTTTCTTATATGCGTTCGTGTCTGCGTTCGCAAGATTGTTTGCCAGAACATCCAGACGCTTCATCTCGTTTACCATGCCTGTATGGGCAGTATATAAACCCTTTACCATATCGCGTTACTCCTATAATATGTAAACAACTCCATTTTCTATATCGGCAGTTTCTTCAATTACTTTAGTTCTTTTTTTATTTTATTTTAATTTACAAAGATATGCAAGCAAAATGTAGCCGTATCTTTTTTACGTCTCTGCAGCGGCAGAGGCAATCAGCCTTACACACGAATTTTGTCTGCTGTGGTCCGCCGGCACCAGACTGTCCGATAAAGGTTTTGCCGGAACCGTAATCACATCCATGCTGCGGGCGATATGCAGTTCCCTCGGCCTGCCATTGCTCAGCCGGTCGTAATCGTACAACCGGTATGTCACATCGCTGTTCTGCTGGCTTTCCAGAACGGTAATCCCGCCCTTTATGGCATGAACGGTTCCCGGATCGATCTGGATGAAATCTCCCTTCTTTACCGGAATTTCGCGAATCAGGTCCGACCATTGCCCTTTCTCAATCATCTGCGCCAGTTCGCCCCGGCTTTTGGCATTGTGGCATATGTATCATCCGGATGCACCTGAATACTCAGGTCCTCCTTTGCGTCAATA
>CAZTKM010000024.1:0-22613 GCA_964614035.1 uncultured Lachnobacterium sp. | reverse complement strand
GGCATATGTATCATCCGGATGCACCTGAATACTCAGGTCCTCCTTTGCGTCAATAATCTTAACAAGAAGCGGAAATCTGCCCCCAGACCAGATGCTGCCGGAACCCCTCCAGCAGCTTTTTCGTGATGCCCCTCCTGTTTTTTCCTACAAGCTTTCCAAACAGCTCCATGCGCCTTTTCCTCCCATTTGTTATCACTTTTGGATATGTCGTGGCATCTCCCACCTTATTTTAGGGACAAAAGAGCGGAGTTTTCAAGAAGCCGTTTTCCACACGAAAAAAGGACAATCATTTCCGATTGTCCTCCACGCTGTTTTTTACTGCGGTTATTTTTTCAAGCTCACTGATAGCCGCCAGAACTGTATAATCCTTTTTGGTTCTTTCTTAACCCGTAATGCTTTTGCATATGATCAGCTTATTATTTTAAGCAGATCAGCAAACATGTCAAGAACATAATCCGCTTTGCCTCAGCCTGAAGCGTCCCCGATTGCCGCGGTTTTCATGCCGCCTGCAATTCCAGCGTCTATCCCGGCCTCCGCATCTTCCACAACCAGGCAGTCCTCCGGCTTTTCGCCCAAAAATTCCACCCCTTTTAAAAAGACCTCCGGGTCCGGTTTGGATCGGGCGCAATATGCGGGCTTTGCGGCCTGAATCCCGCTAAGACATGGCGCAGGCGCCCTGCCCCAGCCTCCCCAGAAGTTCCTCTAAGAGCGCATCAAGCTCCCGCATGACGGCGCAAAGCCCCTCATGATCCAGATGGTCATAGTGCACGCCTGCGGTGACCGCCAGAGGCTCGCCGATCGCGGCAAACAGTGCCAGTGCCCAGCGCTCACAGAGCTGCCCCTCCTTATGCCCCAAAAGCTCGACCGTATGAAGTCCGTTTTTGTCCGCGAGTACGGATGCCCCGATATGGGAGCGCTCTCCTCCAAAAATCGTTACACAAACACCGCAGTCCAGCCATTCCAGCGCTGCGGTGATGCGATGCCCCCGTACCCTGCGGGACACCTCAATGCGTTTTTCCCCCCGCATCCATTCCTCCATCATTCCTCCTCCCAGCGGCGGTAGCCCTCGCCGTCGATGGAAAACTGATCTAAAATTTTCCCCACGATATGGCGCGTACAGTCGGAAAGCTCCGTGGGGTGGTGGTAATAACTCAGCATCGGCGGAAGCACCACCGCCCCCATCATGCCAAGCTCGTAGAGATTGCGCAGATGGACGACGCTCATCGGGGTTTCCCTCGGGACGACCACAAGCCGTCTGCGCTCCTTTAACGTGACATCCGCCGCGCGCAGGAGCAGATTCTCGCTGAAGCCGTTGGCAATCCCTGCAAGAGTTTTCATGCTGCAGGGAACCACCGCCATGCCCGCGGTCCGAAAGGATCCGCTGGCAATCGCCGCCCCGAGATCCCCGTTGTCATACACCCGGTCCGCCAGCGCGAAGAGCTGTTCGGGGGAAAGCTTTGTCTCCGCCGCGAGGGTGCGCATCGCGCCCTCTGTCACAACCAGGTGCGTCTCGAATGCCTCCTGCCTTTCAAGCTGGCGGAGCAGTTCCACGGCGAGCGGAGCGCCGCTCGCCCCGCTCATCCCGATCACAATCCGGTTTTTCATAGCCTTACCCTCCCATCGGTCAGCCGTGCAGCCATTTGTCCGGGTCAAGCTCCAGAAACGGTGCGCGCACAAAGCGTTCTTTTAAGTCATACGGGACGGTGCAGTCAAAAATGGTCTTGGTGCTGCAGCCCACGCTCCGTATCCCCGGGGCGTAATCGGGGCTGCTGCTCGGATCGAGAGGATGGCAGCGCACCCCCGGAATCGTGATAATGTCCGCATCTCCCTGAAAGCGCGTGTTCATCGCCCACAGCACATCGCTGGAATCGAAAATGTCCACATCCTCATCCACCAGTATGACATGCTTGAGCTCCGGAAAGGCAGAAAACGCGAGAAGCGCCGCCTGCCTCTGCTTCCCTTCGTCCGTCGGCACAGTCTTTTTACACTGGAGCACTGCCATATATTTGCCGCCGCCGGAGCGGTGGGCGTAGCAGTTTAACACCTTTCCCGGCAGCGCCTTATCGATCATGCCCAAAATACTTGCCTCTGTCGGGATGCCCGCCAGATTGACATGCTCCTCGCTCGGACCGATACAGGTCTGCATGATCGGATGCCTGCGGTGAGTAACTGCCCGGACCTTGATGAGCCAGCACTCGGACGATGCCCTGCCGTTGTAGCCCGGAAACTCCGGCATCGCATAGCCGGTGTGGCTGTTCTGATCCTCCACGACCCGCACCCCGGGCTGCAGCTCCCCCTCGATGATATACTCCGCGTTCGCGATGGCGTGCTCCTTGACCGTCAGGCACGGGCACAGCTCCACGGGTCTCTGCCTGAGTGCGCCTGCGATAGACAGCTCGTTGAAGCCCAGCGGCGTCGTGGGCGGCTCAAAGCAGCTCGTCACGGCGATTGCCGGATCCACGCCGATGGAGACGGAAATCGCAAGCGGGATCCCCAGCTCTTCCGCGCGCTCTGCCATCGCACCGATATGGCGGCTCCCAGGCTGCAGGAAAATGGAGAGCTCGTCCTTTCCCTGAATGCACATCCGATGAATCGTCACATCGGAGAGTCCCGTGTCCGGATGGGTGGCATAGCACATGCCAAGGGTGATGTAGGGTCCCGCGTCCACAGGCGTATTGGTCGGCGCAGGAACCAGGTCGAACAGGTTAAAATCCGCATCCGATGCCAGATGCACCACCTCCTGCGCAGGGGCGGGCGCGTCGGTCACAATCGGCGCAATGGGGTGGGCGGCGCACTCCCTCACAAGCTGCCCCAGCTCCTCCTTCTTACAGCCGAACAGATCCGCGACACGCGCGCGGCTCGCCAGCACTCCGATAGCCACGCTCGCATCCGGATGTCCCTTTACCCTGTGGAACAGCATGGCAGGGCCGTCCACATGTGTCGGGCGCTTTACCGTTCCCCCGGCCCCCACATAACGGTAGACGCCGGAGAGCTCGGCCCTTGGATCTACCTCCACATCCGTCTCCACAAGCTGATTTTCCTCCTCACGCAGTACGGCAAGCGCCGTGCGCAGATCCAGAATTTCCGTTCGACGGTTCATAAATCCTCCTCCTTTTTTTGATTCTCCGCGCCATCCTGCCCCCAGCTCTCTAAAAGTACGGACAAAAGCTCACGAAGCTTGTCCTGCTGTTCTTCGCTCAGCGCACCGAAGAGTCTTTTGCTTTTCTTCCGGCTCCGGTACTCGGCGATATGCTGCTCTCCCACTTCGGTCAGGCGCACCACGGATCTGCGCTTGTCCTCCTCGTCTTTCGTGCGCACGATCAGGCCCTTTTGCTCCATCTTGCTCAATGTCTCGCTGATGGAACCCGCCTGAATCTGCAGCAGATCCTGCAGCTCCTTCTGGCTGATTTCTTTCCGGCCGGAGAGAATGTGCATGATCCTCCCCTGCCCCATAGAGTCCTCCGCCCTGCGGTTCATCTGGCTGCCGCAGGCACTGAGCAATGCGGCAAGCTCGCGCTCCTCCTTGCGCCCGCTATGACCGCAGCCACCCCCGTGGCCATGCCCTTCCCAGTGTCCCTCTCCATGTCCATGGCCATATCCATGTCCGTCACCATGCTCATATCCGCTGACCGATGCCTCTCCCAAAGAAGCGTCCGCGCCCATGGACTGCGGCACAAGGCCCTGCTCCTTGAGCTGCTCCAGATATTCCCTGCCCCTGCCGCAGCCTGGCGCGGTGAGCGGACAGCTCTTCGGACAGCGGCTGCAGTTCGTGTATGCTTCACTCATAATCTCTTTTTCTCCCTTTCTTTACAAAATAAACAGGCACCCTGACTATAGCACGCCTGCGTGCATTTGTCAAGGTGCCTAACTAATTTCATTCCAGAGTTATTGACCCTCCATCTTCCCAAACACCCGCTTTTATTCTTAGAGGTGCATTAGGAATTGCATAGATGTTTCTCCGCAAGCTGCCACAGCCACGTTACCAAAAGCACAACTGCCACGCCATACAGCGTAGAGATAAACCGGAACAGCGCATAGAAAATTCTTGCATTCTCTGTCAGGGTACACGCCACCAGAATAAATGTAACACCGCCGATTCTCGCATTTATGTAGGGTACTCTGGCCGCTTTGCATAACAGCAGGGTTAGCAGCAGTCCGAGCGCTGTCATCACAACAAACAGCCATTCCTTTCCCAGTGCATTGTCAATCAGTACGACCAAAACAGCGGCAAGACCGCCAATAAATGTGATAATCAATCGGTTCAGCCCCGCCTTTTTGCTTATGGAAAGATTGTCCTGACAGCAGAGCAGACAGGCAATGCACGAGGTCATTTTCTGAATGATTTCCAGATGCATTTCCCCATAGGTAAACTTGAATTGAAAATGATTGAGCACTGTGGCCGTCAGACAGCACAACAACGCTGACACCACGATCCGGATATCCAGTGAAGTGATTCCCCTTTTTTCTTCCTCCTGCTTCATGTATCCTCCTATCCGCACGTGGGCAGGCTTCCCCTCGTTATTTCCGTCATGACGCCCTGCTCCGTCACGATTGCCCTGTTCATCGCAGAGGTTGCGGCTCCCCGGAATGCTGTAACCGGATAGCCATATGTGTCGTTGGAAATCCCAAGGCAGTGCCCCTTACAATTCAAATAACACTGTCCACAGCTTTGACAATTTTCGGGGTATGCAAGCACGGACTTATGTGCCATATCGTCAAAGTAAAATACATCCAAAGGGCATATGCTAACGCACGTTTCACAGCCAACACATTTGTTCAGATCCACTCTAACTACGCTCATGATGCGCTTCCTCCCTCTTTTCTTCCCCATTTCCTGCTTTCTGCGCATGAAATCCCATAGCCTCCGGCTCACCGGGATAATAATACAGGTATCTCTCCTCATAGCTGCACGCCCGGTCACCAGCCCATGCATCGGGTATCCGCACCCGGTCAAACCGGATCGAGCAATCCGGCTCCTTCGTTTGCAGCAGATAGCATAGATAATTCTCATCATCCCTATACGGATAATCCTCCCTGTATGTATTTCCCCGGCTCTCCGCGCGTTCAATGCCCGCCCGCAGCTTGAGCTTTGCGGACAATACCTTATGCGCCATCTCATGGCATAGCCGCAGGTCATGGCTGGTAGGTGCGCACAGCTTTGGAATTACATGTTTTTCCATATATTCTACCTGTGTCAGAGCCGCTTTCAGCGTGGCTTCGCTTTTTACGGTACTTACCCAGTAAGGCGCCATGATCGAGTGCAGGACATCCCTTGCCCAGTTCGCGTCAAAGCCCTTTTCGCGTTCCATCGGCGCCATGATTTTGTTCTTCTTTTCCTCTATGACACTAACGGATAGCTCATGCAGCTGTTTTCCTTTGGAATATTCCGCGGCGGAGCTGCCCGCGTGTGCCCCATCAATCGAGCAAAAGCAGGAGGTAAATCCTACCCCGCAGGGATAGGCTGCCCCAGACGGCGATGTGGCATGGATGCCGTCTCCTGCTACAAATAATCCGCCGATTTCTGTCTCCCCGTTTTCATCGTCCAATCCGCAAAACACTCCGCTTGTAAGGTGACTGCACATACCCGTTGCCGCACCTGCCAGGGCGCTGGCTGCAACAGGAGTGGACTGCTTTCCGCTTCTTATCTCTTCCGGATCCTCCCCGTAGCCCTTGGCACCGCCCCTCCTGGTATAATTTGCATTGGATACATCCTGTATTTCACTGCCATCGGTGAGCTGCATTCCAAATTTTGCTTTTCTTACCCTGGAAAGTGCCATGATGTTCCCTTTATTTTCTGCGTAGTTTTGTGCGTTTTCACAGGTAACATCGCCGCCGCAGAGCCAGATATTCTCAAGGTACTGCCAGTGATTATCTAAAAACACATTGCCCGGCGCCTGGCTGGAGGTGGAATGGAAGTCCTCAAATTCCTTGCCTGTGATAGGAAGCCCCAGCTCAAACGCCATATATTCTCCATCAAAGGTATCGCCTCCCACCGGATAACCGGTCGGCTTATAGCTTCCTCCGCCGGTTGCAAGCACCACAGCCTTTGCACTCACAGAAATCACCTGTCCGCTGGGCACATGAAATCCGATGACACCATGGACAGCTTTTTTCCCGTCCTCATCGTCTGCGCACAGGTCCGTAACCATGGTATGCTCAAGCACGGGGATCTCATAGTTTTCCAGCACCTCCAGCCATTTTTTATGCCTGTCAAAGCGCTCGTAGGTTTCCCTGTATCCAAGGAAGTCCTCCCTCTCATAAAATCTTCCGGCTTTTGACGCGCTGGGATACTGTGCCAGTATTCCCCAATCCGACAGCCTCTTGTAGATATCCTTTGACTCCTTGATCCAGACCTCATACCACTTTAAATTTGAAAGGTAATCTCCGCCCATCTGGATAGCTTTCCTGAACGCTTCCGCATCATCGCCTCTGTCAGGGTCAAACCACCGAAAGCTTGACGGCCATGGGGAAAGCCCGGAATATCCCGGTTTTCCCTTATCAATCACAAGAACCCTGGCTCCATGTTCCTTCGCTGATACTGCCGCATTTAAGCCCGCGAAACCACAGCCTGCCACCACAACATCCGCGGCATATGCTTCCTCATAAGGGCACTTCACCTCAATCGGACGCGGCAGCTCCATGACCCTGGGCATATATTTTTCCTGTTCCATTTGCATTTCCTCCATTTAAATACCTATTTGTAATTCGGCATACCGTCCATGCTCCGTCACAGCCTTTGACACCTTAGCGACCTTTTCGGGACTGTTAATGATAACCGCGCCCTCCATGCTTCCACCAAAAAACCAGTACTTTTCATATCTGCCGGTGACATCATCCTCCACAACTACCGTTTTATATGACATACCCTGCCTTTTCCCCGGATCTCCAATTGCAAATAGATTCATCCCAAAGCCTTCTAAGGACAAGCCAAGCATTTGCTTTTTATACAGCACGCACTCTCCTGCCGCGTTTGCTCCCGCAGTCTGTCCCTGCGCTAAGGCCTCCTGCCAAAGCTGATAATTGATCCCATCCAGCTGTGCGCAGTCTCCGCAGGCATATACGTGTTCAATGCTGGTTTCCATTTTGGCATTTACAACCACAGCCCTGTCTGTTTTTGCCCCCGCATCCGCTAAGACCCCGGAATTTGACCGGTTTCCACAGGATACAAGGATGAACCTTCCCGGGATAACGGTTCCATCCGCCAGTCTGACTCCTTCGGCGTGCTCATCCCCCACAATCTCCTCTATGGTTACCCCCTCATAACAGGCAATTCCCATAGAACGCATCTGTTCCATGATCCTATCCGCCGTGCGCCGATCCGCCTGTCTGCCGATAATCTGTGGGGAAGCCTCCAAAACAGTCACTTTCATTCCGGAGCGCATCAATTCGCTTGCAGCCTCAAGCCCCAGAACTCCGCCGCCTATAATCACAGCATTTTCGCCGCTTTTTATGCAGGCGGACAGGCTTTTGCTGTCATTTAAATGCCGGATCGTCAGAACACCCTTTTTATCCTTTCCCTTGAAGGGCGGCACAAAGCACTCGGCTCCCGCCGCATAGATCAGCTTATCATAGGAAATCACAGCATGGTTATCCAGATGAACCTCTTGTCTGAGAGCATCCACCTTCACGACTGCCACTCCAAGAGTGAGCTGTATATTCTTCTTTTCGTACCAGCTTATATCATGGATAAAGAGGGTGGGATCCTGCGCGTTCACAAGCTCCAGGTTCTTTGTCAGCATAGGGCGGTTGACCGGCAGATCGTTCTCCCGGGAAATCATTATAATTTTCCCTGTCTCATCCCTCTGCCTGACTGCCGCCGCTGCGGATACTGCAGCCACGCCGCCGCCGACAATCACATATTGCCTGTCCGTATTCTTTTTATACGTGGAAGCATCCTCCTCCACCGGAACGCATTGCTCCAGACCCACCCCGCAGACCGGGCATATCCCGAGGGAAGCGTCAAAGATTTCCCCGCAGACCAGACATCTGACCAGTTCCGGTTTTCTTGGATTTGGCACTCTTCGTATGCTGCATGCCAGCCCAAAACCGTAATCCTCTGCCTTCGCATAATCCGCTTCATTCGGTATGGTTGTAATAAAAAAATCCTGCAGATCCAGCCGAAAGCCCAAAAAACTCAGGCGGCTCCTGAACGCATCCACATTGTCCGCCGTCCCTGCTGCCAGATAAAACACCGCCGCCCGCTTCCCTGTGCATTTCCCTCCTAAGACAGAGGTAACCATACTCCACACACGAGCGGACACATCGCCATAGTCAGCTTTTACACCGAAAATCACATTGTCCGCCGCAAGAAGCCTGTCTATGACAGTCTCTTTGGAGCCGTCATCCATGCAACATAATTCTGCGTCCGAAAGCCCCCCGCTGAGCAGCCCTTTCTGTGTCAGCAGCGCGATTTGATGCAAAGCATCGTTGTTTTCATATATAATGATTGTCTTTCTTTTTTCCATTTATGCTGCAACCTCATTTTCTGTGTACCTTTTTACATCGACGAACGGCTGATGTATGAAAATCCGTCTCCGGACTGTACAAATGCGACAGGTATCTTTATCCCGATTGCTTCGGGAAGCCACTGGGTCATGTATTTCATTCCTGCTTCCTCCAGATTAAAATGCCCGATTTCAATCAACGCCTTCGGCCGTCCCTGCTGGGCCGCGTCCCGGACATAGGATGTGAGTGTCCAGTCAACAATTTCCAGCGGAAGCATGACCTCATATCCATTCTGCTCTATCTTTTCAATGCATTCGGAATCCTTATCATGCCCGCCCCAGTTCGCTCCAGTTACATGCTCACATAGGAAAACCCTGCGGATTTTCGCATCCATGTCTCCCACTACCCTTGCGCCCTTAAGATTCAGCTTTTCAATCAGCTGCCCCGCAAGCTCTCCAACTGTAGTTTCCGGGATTTCATAGGACAGGGGCTTTTTCTCATTTCCAATCAGATACTTTTCCCAGCCGAGCGTTTTCATAATTCCATAAAAAATCATATCCTTATTGACCGGCATCGGCGACGGCTTTCCGCCATGCATATGGTCATGATCCCGCCAGACCGCGATCCCGTGGCCATCCAGCAGCGCTTTCTTTTCCTGAAACACTGCATTATCCTTCAGCCAGTCCGTTTCATCCGCATTCGAATAAAACAGAGGCTCGTGGCAGATAATCAGATTCGCGCCCTTTGCAATGGTCTCTTTGATTACCTCCATCGTAACCACCGTAGTGATGATAATTCCCGAGCATTCCACATCCGGATCGCCTGTCTTAAATCTATCACAGGTAAATTCCTCATTTACCTGCGGATGGTATTGCTTTAACCGGTCTATTACTTTCTGTATTGTCATGCTTCCTCCTATAGCAGCCCCTCCGCTGTAACTGTCATGCCCGGATGCTTCTTTATAAAATCTATAACCTTCTGCTCATCCTCATTTTCTATGATGTTCTCCGCCCTGACATATTCGTCCGTAAAATGCATCGTCATTGGATTTTGTGCTGTATATGCCGGCCATTCGCCATTCCCGTCTCCGTTTGGATTTCCTGTCTTAGCGAAATTGCTCCAATAGGTACGCATCCTGTCACTCACCTCATAATCCCTGTCATGGTATCCGTTTCCGGCATCCAACGTTCCAAACACATAAGGTATGTCTGAGGCGTGGGGCGTTTCTGCGCCAAAATGCGGTTTGTGCGCAAAACCGGTATTCTCTGGCTGCTTTAATTCAAAATAATAGGTATACATGGGAGATTTCCCTGCTTTTGCCTGGCTCTGTGCCCATGCCTGCCCCGGAGATTTTGCGAACCCGCTGTAATAGGAGGTATTGCCTGCTTCTAACAGCTTTTTTACAATTTTTCTGCTGAACATCCACGAATCTCCGCATACGCTTCCCACCATAACAGGAACATCCTCATAGTCCCCTCTTTCGATCCGAACTCCCGGATACTCTTTGATCAGCTCATCGTCAAGAAACGGCTGAAAAAATGCCAGTTCAAATCCATTCATACATTCCTTTGCCGTTTCCGTGAGTCTGGCGTTTATTTCCTCTGCGTCCTTTGTGAATAAATCCTCTGTGCTCCAACCCAGCTTTTTTAGTATTTCATCACAGATTTTCTGAAATTCCTCCTTAGGGCGCATCAGATCCGCCTCATTTAAGCCTCCGCCCGATTGGATAATTGCCTTTGCAATCAACCCTTTCGCCCTGCCGGTTGTCAGATGGATTCTGGCGGATATTCCTCCCGCCGATTGTCCAAACACCGTCACATTCTCCGGATTCCCGCCAAAAAAATTTATGTTTTTGTTTACCCAGTTTAAAGCACACAACTGGTCATAGATACCTGCATTGGGAACTGCATGATACACCTTTTCCAGCTCCTCGTTAAAGAAAAATCCCAGAGGGCCGCATCTGTAATTAAAGGTTACAAGCACAACCCCCTTTTGAGCCAGCGCTGTTCCGTCAAACTCCGGATCTGTGCTTCCGCCTTCCCTGAATGCGCCTCCATATATCCAGACCATGACCGGCAGTTTTTCCGTCTCATCCACAGCCGGCGTATATACATTCAAATACAAGCTGTCCTCCGAGGTTTTTGCCTCATACTTTAGATTGTCCACATTCTGAATACACATGGGAGCAAAGGTTCTGCATTCCAGGCATCCGCTCCACGCTTCAGGCTCACATGGAGCCTGAAACCTGCGCGTTCCAATGGGTGCTTTTGCATATGGAATTCCTTTGAAGGCTGTAACTGTCTCTGTCACTGCCTCCCCCTGCACCATTCCATATATTGTTTTTGCTTTTTCCATCGCCATAATCTTTTCCTATTCCTTTATCTGCGCAAACAGCCAATCCCTTACTGCTTCAATCGGATATGTGATCTCCCAGCCCCTCTGATGGTAGATAATATTAAAATATGTTTTCCCATCATCCGGCAGGCTGCTTTCCTTCGTATAGACAGCCATCTTGATGTTTGCCCTATGTGCGAGGAATTCCCTGAAATCCTTATTCAGTTCCTCGGAGGATTGCCTTGCGTCAAAGAATTTTCTTTCAATCACATCTGCCCCTCGGGCTTTCAGCTTTTCATATACCTTTGACATGGAATCAAATTCGCCAATTCCGCCCTCGCTCAGGCAAATCAAAAGCTTCTTGTCCGCCAGTTTTTCCGCAATTCGATCCTCATCCCAATGCCCGGAGACTAAGAGGGAGGCCGCAAAATAATCCGGATACCTGAGATTGAGCTCGAAGGACGCCATACAGCCCTGCGACTGCCCGGTCGTATATCTCCTGTTTTCATCAATGCTATACTCTTTCTCCATCTCATCCAAAAGCTCTTTGATCGTATCCAGCAGCGGGGAACAGGTGTGGTCATTGTTCGTCAATGGCTCTCCATTGATTTGCGGGGCTATGATAATACATGGATGCTTTTTCTGCTCCTCATCCGATGCCCAAATCGTTGCACCCATTCCCTGAATCAGGGTTCTGTCCGCCTCCGGGCCGTTTCCCTCTGCATCCGGAATGAATAAAAGCATCGGATACTTCTTCCCGCTGTCATAATCATCCGGCACAAACAGATTGTATTCCAGATCTTTAAAGCTTCTGTGTTCAAACCGATTCACAACCAGATCTAATTCCCTGTCTCCCAAATATTCTCCGCCAAACGGAGCGATAAAGGTTTTGTCTGCGCAGGGAAGCTGCTCCCGCAATGTGAGATGGAGCCGGACATCCTGTTTTTTCATGCCAATATACTTTTTGCCCCCGGGTTTTCCTCCCGGGCCTCCCGGACCTTTTGGGCCTCCCGGACCTCCCGGACCTTTTGGGCCTCCCGGACCTCCCGGACCTCCCGGACCTCTGTTCTCTATGTATACCTTCTGCATGAGCCTTGTGCTTTCATCCTCAGAGGAAAGAGAGACAATCACAAATCTGCCGTCCGCCCTTCTTCCTGTACAGCTCTCCTCATCGCTCACATAGCAGTCCAATATGGGGGCTTCCCGGATGCTTATCATTTCTTTTTTAAAGCTGTCACAGGAAAGCTCTTTGTCGAATTCAATGATCGCACCGCAGATTCTCTGGCCGTCAAAGGACGGTTCCGTCACCGTTGTCATGTGCAGGATACCGCCTTCCCCTTTCTGCATCTCAGACATGACACGCTTCACATCCTCCACAAGCCGCTCCGCTGTTCCCTTTGCATATGCACTGCTCACTGCCTGAAACGTGATGCTGTCATAATAATCCGCTTCCCCCAGATATTTTCCATTCCCTGACTCCATCGGGCCGCTGCCAGTAAAGGTGGAAACGGCAACATTTTTGAAGGGCGCTTCCTTTCTGATCTTCATTTCCGTTCTTGCGCATATCTCCGGGACAAGACCCACAAGCGCGATATCCCCAATCTGCAGGACAGAAAATTCCAGCGTGCGGTCCCCGACAGATTGATATGCAAACTCCTTAACCGGCTCCCTTCCTCTTGCCATCTCCTGCCCTTCATAATGGAAAACTCTTCGGACAAGCCGGATCTCTGCGTCCATCGGCTTACATTGGATACGCTCGGCCGCCATAACCACCTGCATACCGATACGTTCTCCCAGTAATTCACAGAGCAAAAAAGCCTTTTCGTGCAGATCCTTTTCAATCTCCCGTCCGTTTCTTCCGATCAGAGTATACTGCCCTCTCAGATACGGGCCCTCGTCCCCTCCCGCACCTGTGCAGTACATTGCCACGCTTCCCGGAAATTCCCGCTCTACAAAGGCGGATGAATAGCCTGCGATATCGCCCGAAATCCATCTTGTCCCGTCCTCATTTTTTGTCTGGTCAAGCACAGACGGCTGCGCGTTAAAATAAAACAGGATCGCAATCGGCTCCCCATTTTTGTCATCAAACCGGATGATGGGAACCTCATGATCTACAGCCCCCTCATCGTTTGCACCAGTAGACCAGCCCCGCGCTGTCGGTATGTTCCGATTGGCATTCGCTTCGCAGCAGCCTATGCCAAATCCATAGTCTGCCTCCCTCATCCGTTCCACAGCTTCGCCTGCTGCTTCTTCCGCCGCCTGTATCATATATTTGTGGAGCATTTCGATTTTTACTGTATCTTCCTCGGTCCTCGGCGGCATCTTCGAGGTTAAGGACCACACATGTGGCGTAGAGAGCACATGGGAATTGTGATACCATACATCCTCCGGATCCACGCCTGTGATTTCCGCCACCTTCCTGACCACAGAAGCTCTTGCGTCTCCAAAGAGGTTGACGGATTCAATATTGATGATAGCTACCCTTTTGTTGTACTCGATCACGACAACCCTGAGAGACGGATGGTCATGTACGCCGTCAAACACCTCCAGGGGTGTCGGAAAGAGCTCGTTGGGATACTGAATGATGCTTTTACCCGCACCCACCTTTAATACATAGTTTTGTGTCATCGGATTTTTCCTCCATTGTCTAAAATGTGTCCCGAAGCCGACTGCCTTCAGGACACATAAGCCGATTAATCGAGATAGTAATCACAAGCCCCCATGACAATATTGGTAGTCCCCGCAATCGTATAGAAGTCCGCGATCGATTTGTCAAAGGCTGTCACCTTAACCGCATAACAGCCGGCATACCCATAGGCATTGTCATAGATATACTGCATGATTTCCGTCGTCTTGTCCGCACTGTAGGTATCAATCGAGAAGTTGTCATTCAGCATCTGTTCAAAGGCTTCATCACTGCTAAAGCTCAAGGTGCAGCCCTGCGCATACCCATGTCTGCTTGAGTAGGTTTTCATAAAGCGCTCAATCGTATAATCCCTGTCCGCCACAGAGTAAATGAAAATATCCCACTGTGTCGAATCGCCTGCTGTGGTATCAATCAAGGAATGGTCAAGCGTCTCCACCTTTGATTTGATTCCAATTGCCTCAAGATACCCCTGGAGAACCAGAGCAATCGTATTTTTCTCGTCGTTATTTTCGTTGAGGATCACAAGCTCTTCATTGTTGTAATCCGTTTTCGCAAGATATTCCATCGCAAGATCCGGGTCGTAGCTCGTCTGATAGGTATCCCATGAATTCCATTCCTCCTGGTAGTCCCCAACCACAGGCGCCGAATCTACAATGCACGGATAGTAGAGCCTTGATCCAAGGGCATCCGCAAAGCCCTCGGAATCGATCGCGTAGAAGATTGCCAGGCGCATATTGATGTCGTCCATGATGGAATTACCGCTCAGATTCGGAAGTATGGTCTGCGCCTGCGCATCCTGATAACAGTACAGGTTATATTGCCCTGCATAATCTCCTGTCTCGAAGGTATCAAGGTCGGTGTCCGCCAATTCACAGTAGCTGATCTTTCCATCCTCCAAAGCGATCAGTCTCATGGCGTTATCTAAAATAAACTGATACTCGATGGTTTTCACATTTGCCTTTTGACTCTGATGGAGCAAATCGGCTGACTGCCAGTAATCCTCCCGCGCAGTCAGCGTAAATCCCGCGCCTGATTCAAACGCCGTCATTTTATACGGGCCTGTTCCAACCGGATCCACCGCGAAGTTATGCGATTCATAGGCTGCCTTCGTACAGATGTATGTGTTTGCCATCATATTGTCAAAGCCGTCCAGGGATGTGATTCTCTCCGTCCAGTGGAAGGTCACCTGATAGGTATCGGTTGCCTCCGAGTAATCATAGTAATTAAAATCCCTCGCGTTTCCTGACGCTACATAGGTGTCAAACGAAAAGACGACATCCTCCGCTGTCAGATTGTTTTGAGCGGAGTCATAAATATTTTCGTAGAGGTTTACCACCAGGGTGGTCTCCTCATCATCCGTGTACTCCCAATCCTTCGCCAAAATCCCCTGGAAATCGCCATCCCCGTCTGCCACCACCAGGGTTTCAAACACCTCTGCGCAAAGCTCTGTAGATGCCCCGAAGTCGTATGGGTTCAGGGAGTTCGGATTGGTTCTCAAACCTACGCAAATATAATCCTTCTGCGTGCCCGTGCTCTCCGCGGTATCCCTGCCGGCCTCCGGCGCAACATCGCTCAGCAGCGTCCATCCATACTGGCTCGCCATATCCTCTGCGGATGCGCTGCCCGCTGCATCTGCAGCTTCCGTCACATTGGCGCTCTCTCCTCCGTCGCCGGATACGTCCCCACCACTGGTCTGTGCGGCACCGTTGCCACAGCCCGCAAGCACCAGAGATGCTGCAAGCAATCCCGCCAACGCTGCAATTTTGTTGTTTCTTTTCTTCATCTTTTTCTCTCCTCTTTTTTTATTTTTATTTGTGCAATCTGGCCAAATTAAGAGCCTGGTCACTGATTGATTTCCTCTGCGCGGCAGCATGCCACAAAATGATTTTCCGAAACCTCCTTAAGCTGCTGCGGCTCGCCGCACCTGTCACATACATAGGGACATCTTGCCGCAAAGCGGCAGCCGGGTTTGGGATTGATCGGGCTTGTGATTTCCCCTTTCAGCTGAATCCTCTTCATCGGATGCCGGATGTCTGTCGAAGGAATTGCCGACAATAATGCTTTCGTGTACGGATGCAGCGGCCGGATAAACAGTTCCTTGGTCGGTCTCTTTTCCACCATCTGCCCCAGATACATAACCATAATGTGATTGGAAATCAGCCTCACAACTGATAAATCATGGGTTACGAACATATAGGAAAGCCCCATCTGATCCTGTAAGTCCATAAGCAGATTTAAAACCTGCGCCTGTATGGACACATCCAGCGCCGACACCGGTTCGTCACACACAACAAATTCCGGATTGAGCGCCAGCGCCCTCGCAATCACAACCCTCTGCCGGCGCCCTCCATCAAGCTCATGGGGATATGCCCGCCTCAGTCTTTCATCAATGCCTACCAGCTCCATCAGACGCTCGCTTTCTTCTATAAGCTCCGCCTTAGAGCGCTTTACCCTGGAATATTTCATTGGCTCGGTAACTGCCGAGTCGATAGGCATTCTTGGATTGAGGCTGGAATAAGGATCCTGAAAAACAATCTGCATTTTTTCATGCACTTCTTTCAGTCTGCCTCCCTTTACATGAGTAATATTTTCCCCATTGAGCTTAATTGTACCTTCCGTAGAATCCTGAAGCCGTATAACGGTCCTTCCCAATGTGGACTTTCCGCAGCCGGATTCGCCTACCACCCCAAGCGTCTCTCCCCGGTTGATTGTGAAGGTCACATCATCCACCGCATGGTTTTTGGCCCCACCCGGACAGTCAAAATATTTTTTCAGGTTTACAACCTCAACGATCGGTTCTGCCATCTTTCTCCCCCTCCTGACTTATCTTCAGGCATTTGCAGTAGTGCCCCTTACATGCCTCCACCATTGGAACCTCTGTTTTAAAGCATTCCTTTGTCGCCATGGAACACCGCTTTGCAAATTTGCATCCATGAGGTAAATGCGTAGGATCCGGCGGAAGCCCCGGTATCGGCGTCAATCTTGTTTCATCTCCTGTAAGTCTTGGTATGGATGTAAACAAGCCCTTTGTATACGGATGCATAGTGTTTAAGAACAATTCCTCCGTTGGCGCAAACTCAACGACCTCACCGGCATACACAACCGCAACCGAATCGCAGGTTTGTGCAACAATCCCCAAATCATGGGTTATGAGGATCATTGATGTTTTCTTTTTCTGTTGCAGCTCCTTGATCAGCTCAAGCACCTGTGCCTGAATCGTCACATCAAGGGCAGTCGTCGGTTCATCCGCCAGCAGCAGATCCGGGTCACAGGCCAATGCCATGGCAATCACAACCCTCTGCTTCATCCCGCCTGAAAACTGATGCGGAAATTCCCTGTATCTTTCCCCCGGAATACCGACCATCTCCAAAAGCACTTTTGTTTTTTCGATGGCTGCCTCCAGCTTGAGGGCTGCATCATGGATCTGTAAGACCTCTATAATCTGATCGCCAACTGTAATGAGGGGATTGAGGGCTGTCATCGGGTCCTGAAAAATCATTGCGATTTTACTTCCCCTGATTTTTCTCATTTCTGATTCCCTTAACGCTGTCAGGTTCTGACCGTCAAGGAAAACCTCTCCTCCCTTAAAGACTGCCGGCGGCATCGGAAGGATTCGCATGATTGCCTTTGCGATCGTTGTCTTACCGGCGCCTGTCTCCCCTACGAGCCCCATGGTCTGGCCCTTTTCCAGATCAAAGCTCACCCCGTTGACCGCCTGGACCACTTCCCTGCCCTGCGTGTATTCAACCGTAATATCCCTTACGGATAGAAACTTTTTGTCACTCATACTCTTCTCCTTATCAGGTTCTCATCTTTGGATCCAGTGCGTCGCGAAGCGCGTCTCCCATCAGATTGATCGCAAATACACAGATCGCGATTGCTATTCCCGGGAAAACGACCAAATGCGGATATTGGTTTATATATCCAACACCCTCGGAGAGCATCGCTCCCCACTCCGGTGTAGGCGGCTGTATGCCCAGCCCTAAATAGCTCAAGCCTGCAACCAGCGAGATGGTTCCTCCGATTTTCATTGTCGTGTTCACAATCATAGGAGAGATTACATTCGGCAAAAGGTGCTTAAACATAATTTTTCGTTTCGGACAGTTAAAAGCCTCTGCCGCCTCCACATATTCTTTCTGTCTCTCCGCCAGTATCTGGCCTCTCGTCATTCTGGCACCGCCCGGTATCGCGCTGATGGACAAGGCAACAATCGTCTGCCAGAGTCCTGCTCCGAATGTGGCGGCCAGAAGCAATGTCATCAGTGTCCCCGGAAGCGCTCCCCACACATCGCAGAGTCTCATAATGACATTTTCCACGACTCCGCCAAAATAACCGGCGATACTGCCGACTACTACCCCGCAAATGGTACCTGTCAGGGCTGCTACGATTGCAAGCGCAAGGGAATATCTCCCCCCGTACAGGAGTCTTGAGAAAATATCCCTCCCCGTCTTGTCCGTACCGCAGAGGTGGGACAGGGACGGCAGCGCAAACGTATTTTTCAAATCCATCGCTGTAGGATTATACGGTGCAATCAGCGGCGCGAATATAAGAAGAATAATGACAATCAAAAACATGATTCCCCCCACCTTTGCGCCCGGATTGGCAAAAATCCGGTGCCAAATGTCCATAAAGTTGTTCAGTGCGGGATTATGTCTCTGTTTATGCCATTTTCTCCTGTCCTTCTCATGGCGGTGTCTTTCTTTTTCCATTTTCATCGTCCTTACCTCCCACCTCTTTTACCCGTTGTATACTGCGCCTTTATTCTCGGGTCTATCCACGCATATACCAGATCCAGCAATACATATACCAATGCTGAAAACAGCGCGAAGAATAACGTACACCCGCGGATAATCGGGTAATCCCGAAAACTGATTCCATCCAGAAGATACAGCCCGACGCCGGGGATGGAAAACAGCTTCTCTACCACCGCAGAACCGCAGACCACAAGGGCGAGGCTTCCGCCGAGCATTGTTACCACCGGCATAATCGCGTTGGGCAGAACATGCTTCCGGATAATGACATTTTCATCCTGTCCTTTGGCTCTTGCCGTCGTCACAAAATCAGAATGTATCACCTCAAGCATACCGGAGCGCATCTGTCTGGACTGATTTGCGATTCCGCCCATGATCCCCGATGTAATTGGCAGGATGTAATTACTGAATCCGCCGATACCATAGGCCGGCAGCCAGTGGAGCTTAAGGGCAAATAAAATAACGAACATGAGAGCCACCCACATCGATGGCAGCGATACAAGAAGCATACACACTCCAAGCACCCCGTAGTCCTGCCACTTCCCCTGATGCCTGGCTGCAAATATTCCAAGAGGAATCCCTATTCCGACCTGCAGGATGATCTGTCCCAGTCCGATGACTGCTGTCCGCGGCAGCCTTGCAAGTATTGTCGTCATCACAGGCTCCCCGTATGTCCAGGAGGTTCCCCAATCCCACCGGATAAACGAGTCATAGAGAAAAATCCCAAGCTGCTGCCAAAACGGTTTGTCCAGCCCCAGTCTTATACGAAGCGCCGCCATATCCTCCGGGCTGGCATCCGAACCAAGCATTTGTACTACCGGGTCTCCCGGCGTAAAATATGTAAGCAAAAATATCAGCACCCCGGCTCCAAGCATGATCACAAATGCCCATAAGAGCCTTTTTATCACGTATTTCCACATAATTTTCCTCCTCTTACGAAACCCTAATCCCTTTTGCAGGTAAAAAGCCAGTCCCTGACTCCCTCTATTCCATACGCCACAGGCCATGTACTGATATGGTTCAGCGGGGAATTCGGCTGTTTTGCGGCAGGTACTACGGAATCACCGCTAAAGATTGTATAGTGTATGCGGTTCCCATCTGCCGCCGCCCTTTTTGCCTCCTCGTTTAGTCTTTCCGGCGGCCATTTTGCGTCCCACTTATATCTGCCGACCGCACCGCCCCTGCCCTCGAAGGCGCCTGCGATTGCATCCATTCCGGGATGCGCCTTGGTATCGTTTTCCGAAACAAGTATCCAGATATTCCTGTCGTACAGAATGCTGCTTCTTGCGGCGTCCCACTGTCCTGCCACAAGCATAAATCCCGCAAAGTAATCCGGGTATCGGATGCCCAGCTCCAGCGAAGCCATGCAGCCCTGCGACTGCCCCGTCGTATAGATACGGCTTCTGTCTATGCTGTATTGCCCGCAAAGCAAATCCACCATTTTCTTAATGGTCTCAATCTCAGGATGCGCCTCGAAGCTGTCATCCGTGAGCTTAATCTCCCGCGGGATTTGCGGGCAGAGGACAAAGCATGGATGTTTCTTCTGTTCCTCCTTCGACGCCCAGATCAGGCTTCCGTTTCCCTGGGAAAGCGTCAGCATAGGATCCTTCCCGCACGGTCCCGCATCATGTATAAACAATACCAGCGGATAGCTCTGCTCTTCGCTGTAATCCTCCGGGATGAACAGATTGAACTCGATCCTGCCCAGCCGGATCTGCCGGAAAGCATCCGCAGCCGGATTGATGATTTTATTCGATACATATCCAATCCCGCTTCCCAGCACCTGTGACCCGTCCGCCAGCCGGATGTTTTTGTTCTGCCTGACCACGACCCGAATCGGCCGGACTCCCACCTCATCCTCCGGCGGTCTTATGTCTTTGCCCGGTCCGTCTGGGCCCCCGGGACCTCCCGGACCCCCCGGACCCCCAGGGCGCCTGCCGCTTCCCGGTCCTCTGTCAATCTGAACAGTCGCCTCGTCATCCTGGCCGCTCAATTCTAAAACAACGAACCTTCCCTGCTCCTTCTTTTCATAGATTTCCAGTTCATTGCAGACGAATACATCCTCTACCGTCCTCTTTTCAACCGTATAGCTGTCCGCCGCAATGTCTTCCGCTTTTACCGCATCCCCATACTCCACGACCGCTCTGGAAATGTATAGTCCATCCGGCTTGGCCGATGTACACGCATAGACATTCTTAATGGCCTTATTCATAGAAACCCTCCTGTCCTGTGTTTTCTTTGTATTTGCTTTCATACTAGCATTTCTTCATAAGCTGTTTGTTGCAATAATACAGAAAAAATGTTACACAAATGTCAAAATTAGTGAAATTTACTATTATCCTCTTGAATATCTTGCCTTTTTTGATTATATTTACTATATTAATGGGGAAGCTTCTAAAAAAGGAGATAGAATAATGAACAAACCTCGCGTCCTGATATGTGATGACAATTGCGCGGTCCACGAAACCATTGGGCTGTATTTAAATGAAATGGGAATGGAGTATATTTCCGCCTGCAATGGAGAGGATGCCCTGAAAATGCTGAATGAAAATTCACAGATCAGCCTGGTAATCCTTGATGTTATGATGCCAAAGCTTTTCGGAACAGATGTATGCAGGGAAATACGTAAGAAAAGCAATATTCCTATCATAATGCTCAGCGCAAAATCGGAAGAACTGGACCGGATCATCGGTTTGGAGCTCGGTGCGGATGATTATGTTACAAAGCCGTTTTCCCCCAGGGAGGTTGCTATCAGAGCCAAGGCGATCCTGAGACGATCCCAGCCCCCACAGGAAACGCCCTCTCCGCTCGTTATAGGGAATACTTTGATAGACACGCGCGCCTATCAGGTATATGTTGACAATGAGATTATTAAAATGACGCCCAACGAGCTTCGCCTTTTATCTTATTTGATGAAAAATTCGGGGACTGTTGTATCAAGGAATCAGATTCTAGACAATGTGTGGGGCGAGGATTACTATGGGGATGTCCGTGCAGTCGATACCTTAATCGCACGCATCCGCAGTAAACTCATCTCTTCCCACTCTGACATATGCTTTCATTCCGTTTACGGCGTTGGATATATGGTTACCGGAAAAAAGGAAGAACAAGAAAATGAAATTACCCGTTAAATATTTTCTCATTATGCTGGCCGTGTATCTGGCAGGGCTTCTCATCGGCATCGTCCTCATATGGTATCAGCCGATTTATTATGGGAGGTCTAATCTCCTCGATGCCACCTTTGTATATGCCGATTCTTATTTCTCCGATGGCTATGTAGACTATCCAAAGCTCCTGGGCATGGAATATTATCTCTTTGACTCCTCAGGGAATGCCGTATTGGAAATGCCGCAGTTCCGCTCAGACTCCGATACACTGTTTGACGATCACACGCTGATACAGCGGATCTTTAAGGAAGCATCTGTGTTTGAAACCGTAAATTTCAAGACGGGCGGGGAAGAACTGATCGACGAAAAAAAGATGCGGGAAAATTTCAGCATCGGCGTCTGTGCAGCCACTGTGTATACCGGTCCCGATGGAGCACAATATGCTTCTGTGATTCTCAAGGATCTGCCCGATTTAGATGCGGTACTTCAGGTGTTTGCTTCCTGCTATTCCGTTATGATCGTGATACTGTGCATTTTCATGATTTTCTACATGAACCGCATGAATGAGTTAAATAAAATGCGTCGGAATCTGGTTGCCAATGTAAGCCACGGGCTCAAGACCCCCATTACCTCCATAAAAGCAATGGCGGAGGTCATATATCACGATGAGATCAACAGAAATTCCCGCATTGCCTCTTACAGCGCCGGAATCCTTGAGCAGACGGACTGCTTAGAAGCCTTAATCGGCGATATGCTCATTCTCTCAAAGCTGCAAAGCCATGAAATTAAATACCATTTGGCAGCCATTTCCGTCGTGGATTTATTTTCACCTGAGATAGACCGCTACATGATGCTGTGCTATGACCTGAAACTGAAGCTGCTGACGGACGGGCTTTTCCTCGATGCACTTCCGCCTCTATACACGGACGCGGAAAAAATAATTACTGTTTTTAATGTGCTTATGGATAATGCCATCAAATATATCGGCAAAGGGGATACGATTAAAATATACTCATTGCAGGGGGAAAACGCAGTCACAATATGCGTGGAGGACAACGGACCGGGAATCCCGCTGAACGCCCAAAAACACATTTTTGACCGTTTCTACCGGGTGGATGAAGCTCACGAAACACAGGGAAGCGGGCTGGGACTTGCAATTGCCAAAGAGATCACCGACGCCCTTGGAGAAAAGCTGTATGTGAAAAGCTTCCCGAATCACGGAAGCACATTTTATTTTACCATACGGACAGCAGCGCATCAATCCTGATGCTGACCTTGAGTTTCCGTACTTTTATCCACAAACACCCGCATTCATCGGCATCATAATAA
>CAZTKM010000023.1:0-44440 GCA_964614035.1 uncultured Lachnobacterium sp. | reverse complement strand
GTAACCACAAGGGGTTGCTGGATTTATTTCAGATATTTACTTCAAAACTCAGGGGGAACAGACGACACCGTTCCCCAATATTTTTTTGCAATATTTTTTTTCGTTTTTTACAAAAAAGTCAGTAGACAAGAAAGATAAAGAATAGTAAAATCATATAAAAGGGGTTTTATGGCGTTTTATGTCTGAAAATGTCATTTTCTCCCTAATTTTATACAAATGGAAGGTGATTTTTGTGGATATAGCTTCTTTAGTTGGTACAGTGCTCGGCCTTGTGATGGTCGTCTTCGGTATTATTACCGGAGGAGGTCCGTCGTCATTCGAGTATTTCGTGGATTTTCCGTCCGTAGTTATCACAATCGGCGGATCAATCAGCGGTACGCTGGCGAGTAACAAGATGTCCGACTTCATCAACGGATTGAAATGTATCAAGAATGCATTCAAGGACAATACAAAGAACCCAGAGGATTCGATAAAGACGATTATCGATCTGGCCAATGTGGGACGTAAAGAAGGTCTCCTTGCACTCGAAGAGGCTGCCAACGGAATCGAAGATGAATTTATGAAAAAGGGAATCATGCTTGTGGTCGACGGCAGCGATCCGGAGCTTGTCCGCGGAATCCTTGAGACGGACGTCACATGCATGGAGGTCAGACATAAGAAAGTAATTTCGTTCTGGGAGAAATGGGCAGAGCTTGGACCTGCATGGGGAATGATCGGCACCCTTGTAGGACTCGTTATCATGCTTTACAACATGGAAGACGCTTCCGCAATCGGGCCTGCCATGGCAACCGCCCTTCTTACCACGCTGTACGGTTCGCTGATTGCGAACTGGCTGTGTAATCCGGTTGCGACTACACTAAAAGACAATAATGATACTGAGGTTATACTCAGAAGTATTACAATCGAAGGACTTCTTTCTATTCAGGCAGGAGAGAATCCGCGTGTTATTGAGGAAAAATTAAAATCCTTCCTCTCCCCTTCACAGCGTGGCGGAGTCAACGAGGAAGCTCCCGGAGGTGAGGAATAATGGCGAGAAAGAGACAGGAAGATCCACCGAAGGGCTCGCCCGCGTGGATGTCCACGTTCTCGGATTTGATGAACCTGCTTCTGTGCTTTTTCGTTCTGCTTTACTCGATGTCTACGGTTGACGCCGAGAAGTTTCAGATGGTTATCGCCTCCCTGCAAAGCAATATGAGCATACTTCCCGCCGGTGGAAAGACGATCGGAGACGGGGAGATGATTTCGTCCGGCGTCCGGCAGCTTGAGTTTCTGGACAGCTATTACAATGAGATGGCGAATTCGAAGAGCGAGGAGGAGACGGACAACGATTCCAACACCGTATATGAGGCGTTTAAGCAGGAGGAGTTGTCGGAATCCGAGCAGATGGCGGAGGAGATACAGAGCGCAGTAGAGACCGCCGGAATACAGGACATGGTTGAAGTTGATTTCAATGCGGAATACGTTCAGCTGTCTTTGAGCGGAGCGATTCTGTTTGATTCCGGTAAGTCTGAGATTATCGACGACGCTTATCCGATTGTGGATAAAATCGCTGACATTCTGGAGGCTTACGATAAGAACATCATAGAGATTGAGGGACATACGGATAACGTTCCGATTTCCACCTCGAAATACGAGAGCAATGATGTGCTGTCGATGTATCGTGCGCTTACGGTTGCGAATTATGTGAGAGCACATACCTCTTTGAATCCTGCTTATATCAAGTCTTCGGGCAGAGGGGATTACGTTCCGGTTGCGGACAACTCTACCGCGGAGGGAAGAGCGAGAAACAGAAGAGTTGAAATTAAAATTTACAATTCATATAATTCGAATATTAATGAATAGGAGAAGCATGTTTCCATGAAGAAGAATTTGATTTCTGTAATTATTCTGGCACTTACATTGGCAAATCTGGTTATGAACGCTTTGCTGATTTTTACGGTGCTTCCTGAGACGAAGAAGGCAAACCAGCTGATCGATTCCGTCTGCAAGGCAATCGATCTTGATTTGCAGAGCGACGCCTCCACAGGGCTTTCCGATTTGCCGATTGACAAGATTGAGACGTATGCAATCAACGGCGGGGAGACGATGCCGATCAATCTGAAATCGACGGACGGCAAGAACCATTATGCGGTGCTTGCAATCTCGCTTTCCCTCAACAAAGAGAGTGAAAACTACTCAAAATATTCGCCGGAGGTACTGGCGGAATATGAGGACATTATGAAGAATGACATCATCCAGATTATCAATCAGTATACCAAGGAAGAATTTGACGCGGATCCACAGACTGTACAGAACGAAATCCTAAACGATATGCAGAGTATGTTCGGAACAGATTACATTGTGGGTGTGAATTTCTCCAGCAAACAGACAGAATAGGAAAAAATGAAAGACTAACTACAGACGCGTGGTTAGTCTTACATAGGTTTAGGTGGTGAGTGAAGAATGGGTGATGTTTTATCTCAGAATGAGATAGACAGTTTGCTGGCGGCCTTAAGCAGCGGTGAATTAGACGTAGAAGAAATTAAAGACAATGATGAAAAGCAGGTTAAGGATTATGATTTCGCCCGCCCATCGAAGTTTTCCAAGGAACATCTTCGAACCTTGGAGATTATCTTTGAGCATTATGGCAGATTGCTGTCGACAAATCTGCCGGTGTATCTGAGAAAAGCGGTGCAGGTCGAGGTTATGAATTCGGAGGCGGTTACATATTCGGAATTTTCGAACGCGCTCTCCAATCCGGTACTTCTGGGAATTGTTAATTTTGCGCCCCTGCAGGGCAATATCATCATAGAGATGGCCTCCAATCTCGGCTATGCGATTGTGGACCGGATGCTTGGCGGACAGGGAGCCACGCTCGACAAGGTTCGTGAGTTTTCCGAGATTGAGCTTTTGATTATCGAACGGATTTACGTGGTATGCGTGAATCTGCTCCATGAGCCATGGAACAACGTAGTGGATGTCAATCCGCATCTGGAGCGGATTGAGACGAACTCACAGTATGCACAGATTATTTCGCCGAGCGAGATGATTGCCATTGTGACTATGAATATCAAGATTGGCGATGTGGAAGGTCTTATGAATGTCTGTCTTCCGTATATTACGCTGGAAGATGTCATAGACAAACTGAATACGAAATACTGGTACTCAAATATGCAGAATCAGGATGAGACGGATTATGCGGAGGCGATTGAATCCCTGATTTCAAGGGCGCAGATTCCTGTGAAAGCGGTTTTGGGTAAGAGCTCCATTTCTGTCAGCGATTTTGCCGGGCTTCAGCCGGGCGATATTATCCGTCTGGATCGGAAGGTTGATGAGGAATTGGACGTATATGTTGGAAATATTCGAAAATTCACTGCAATGCCGGGTGCATCCGGAGACGATTATGCAGTAAGAGTCATTTCGGTGATTAGAGAGGAGCAATAGAGAATGGATGGAGTATTATCGCAGGAAGAGATTAATGCACTGCTAAATAGTCCCGGCGGATCAGGCAGCAAGGAAGAGGCACTGTCTGATACAGAAAAGGATACAATCGGCGAGATTGGCAATATCAGCATGGGAACTGCGGCGACGACTTTATTTTCACTGGTTAACCGCCGGGTTGAAATTTCGACTCCGGTTGTCTCCCTGACAGAGTGGGATGAGATTTCATCAAAATATGAAAAACCATGCGTGTTTATACGAATCGCGTACACCGTCGGTCTGGACGGCAGCAACATTCTGGTATTGAAGGAGAATGATGTTAAGATTATTACGGACCTGATGATGGGCGGGGACGGTACGAACGTGGACGGAGAACTCGGAGAGCTGCATCTTTCGGCAATCAGCGAGGCGATGAATCAGATGATGGGATCATCCGCGACTTCTCTTTCCTCCATGCTGAACAAGACCATCGATATCAGCCCGCCGATTGCGAATGTCGTGGATTTGAAGGATAATATTGACGAGGCGAACATTGATGAGTTTTTATCCGGAACGTTTGTCAGAATTTCATTCCGAATGGAGATTGGGGATCTGGTAGACAGCGAGATTATGCAACTGTATCCGATTTCGTTCGCAAAGGAAATGTGCGCAGGAGTGTCCGCAAACATGGAAATGGACAACAGATCGATCAGGGAAGAAGCACCTGCGCCGGCGCCGCAGCAATCCGCACCTGCACCGCAGGCGGCACCGCAGCCACAGCAACAGATGGGGGAACCAATGATGGGACAACCGATGATGGGACAACCGATGATGGGACAACCGATGATGGGACAACCGATAATGGGACAGCCGGTCAATGTCCAGCCGGCACAATTTTCAGCTTTTGCCGGAGGAATGGCGAACGCCTTCGTACCGGAAAATATTGATTTAATTATGGACGTTCCGCTCGAGGTAACGGTCGAGCTTGGAAGAACCTCGAAGTCAATTTCAGACATTCTCGATTTCAGTCCGGGTAAGATTATTGAACTGAACAAAATCGCCGGCGAACCGATTGATATACTGGTAAACGGCAAAAATGTCGCGAAGGGCGAGGTTGTTGTAATCGAGGAAAGTTTTGGCGTACGGATAACTGAAATTGTTAATTCCGGAATTAAGAATTCGTAATAGGAGAGAGTAGAAAAATGGCAAAGAGTATTTTGATTTGTGACGATGCAGCTTTTATGCGTATGATGATTAAAGATATCCTTACCAAGAACGGATATGAGGTAGCCGGCGAAGCCGAGAATGGAGCGGTCGCTGTGACAAAGTATGATGAACTTCATCCGGATCTGGTGCTTATGGATATTACCATGCCTGAGATGGACGGAATTCAGGCATTGAAGAAGATTAAGGAAAACGATCCTGCAGCAACCATTATCATGTGTTCCGCTATGGGACAGCAGGCTATGGTTATCGAGGCGATTCAGTCGGGAGCAAAGGATTTTATAGTAAAACCGTTTCAGGCGGATCGTGTGCTTGAGGCAGTTAAAAAAGTAGTCGGATAACAGCATATGAATATTTTGGCAGTATCTTCTTTGGAAAATTTTTTGCAGCTGGTCGGGGTTCTTCTCATATTTGTCTTTGTTCTTCTGATCACTTATCTTACGACAAAGTGGATGGGTGGATTCCAGAAGATACATTCGAACAATAAGAATCTGCGCGTAATCGAGGCAATACCTGTCGGCAACAACAAGATGGTCGAGATCGTGCAGGCAGGGACAAAGTATCTTGTGATTTCCGTCGGAAAGGACGAGGTGCATCTGTTGGCCGAATTGTCGGAGGAAGAATTGAAGGAAGCCCCTGTTTTGGACAGCGGTGCGAAGCCTATGCCTGAGAGCTTTCAGGATGTATTTAAGAAGGTTAAAGAAAAATTTCCAAAAAAGCAGGGTTAATATGAGAAAGAATATAAAGAAAATCTACTGCGCAGCATCTTTGCTTTTTGCCTGTGCAGTTGTTATTTTTACAATTGGATTTCATTTTTATAGTCCGTCCGAGGCTTATGCCGCAACCTTTGAACCGTCAGATATAACGGAAGATTTTACGGAGCCTACCGGAGCGACTGCGGATGCCGATGAGAATATCACGAACGGATTCTCGATTGTGTACAATAACGAATCCGGTACGGTATCAACTCCGATCCGGATGCTGCTGGTGCTTACGATTTTGACGCTTGCGCCTTCCATTCTGATTATGCTGACTTCTTTTACAAGAATCATCATCGTGCTGCATTTCGTCAGGACGGCAATCGGAACGCAGACGGCCCCGCCGAATCAGGTGCTGGTCGGACTGGCTTTGTTTTTGACATTTTTTATCATGTGGCCGACCTTTCAGGAAATCAATACAACGGCAATCCAGCCATGGGACGCCGGTGTGATTACACAGCAGGAAGCGCTGGAGGCGGCAGAGATTCCGTTAAGAAAATTCATGACCGGCGAGACGGAGGCGAAGGATCTGGACGTCTTTATCGAGATTTCGGGACAGACCTATGAATCGTATGATGATGTTCCGTTTACAACGCTTGTCCCCGCATTTATTCTAAGCGAGCTAAGATCCGCTTTTGTGATGGGATTCTTTATATACATTCCGTTTATCGTCATTGATATGGTTGTTGCGTCGGTGCTGATGTCCATGGGTATGATGATGCTTCCGCCGACGACCATTTCGCTTCCGTTCAAGCTGCTGTTGTTTATTCTGGCGGACGGATGGAATCTGGTAATCGTTCAAGTGGTACAGACGTTTCATTAAGGAGGACAGATATGGAATTTGAAGGCGTAGTTTTAGATGTGGCAAGACAGGCAATTTATACGATTATCGTTACGGCGACACCGCTCCTTTTGGTCTCTCTGATTATCGGTCTGATTGTCAGTATTTTTCAGACGGTAACCTCGATTCAGGAGCAGACGCTTACGTTTGTTCCGAAGATTCTGGGCGTGTTTGTGACGCTGATGCTGGGAGGCTCGTGGATGCTGAACAATATGGCCGGCTTTATGACGGATTTATGGTCAAATTTCAGCTATTATCTGAGTATGCTGTAAAGATTTGTTATGGTTGAATATGCTTTTAATATACAAAATTTTGAATATTTTTTATTGATTCTTGTTCGTATAACCGCATTTGTGTATATTGCACCGATCTACGGTCAAAGAGGAGTTCCAAATCAGGTTAAGATAGGTTTATCGCTTTGTATAACCGTTTTATTATATAATGTTGTAGCGCGTCCCGCTCTTGATTATACGAGCGTAGTGGGATATGCGGTATATGTGATAATTGAGGGAATTACGGGGTTGCTGATTGGTTTCGCGGCAAATATCTGTAATTCTATTGTTTTATTAGCCGGAAATATCATCGATATGGATATCGGTCTGTCGATGGCTACGGAGTTCAATCCGGAATTGAACGATCAGGTTACGATAAGCGGCAATTATTATTACTATTTTGTGATGCTGCTCTTAATCGGATCCAATATGCATGTGTATGTGCTGCGTGCGGTATGCGATTCGTTTTCTGTGGTTCCGGTCGGAGGAGCGGTGTTCGAATGGGACAATCTGATGCTTGCGATGATAAAATACATGGGCGATTTGTTTGTGATTGCGTTTCGCATTTTTCTTCCGATTTTCGCGTGTATGATGGTGCTCAACAGCATACTTGGAATCATGGCGAAGGTGGCTCCGCAGATGAATATGTTTGCGGTTGGTATCCAGTTTAAATTGCTGCTTGGTCTGACTGTGATGTTTTTGACCATATTTATGCTGCCGAACGTTGCAGATATGGTATTTACCGAAATAAAACAGCTGGTGGTTATGTTTGTTGAATCGATGTACTGATGAGAGAAAATTAAACTACATATTCCCTTATGATCTGCAATGGTTTGCGAATGATGAGGGCGGCGAGAAAACCGAGCCGGCAACGCAAAAGAAGTTGGACGACGCCAGAAAAGAGGGTAAGGTTGCCAAGAGCAAAGAACTGACGGCCGCATTCGATCTGATTGTGCTTTTTCTGGTGCTCAAATTTTTTGCAGGGTATGTCGGAACCGGATTTCTGGAAGTGTTTTCCTATATATACGGCAATATGAGCGATTTCGTAATGGTAAACCGCGCGTATTATTCCGCACAGGCTTTTTCCGGTCTCTTTTTGACGGTAATCCTGAAATGGATGCTGATTGTGCTTCCGTTTTTTATATTCGGGTTTGCAATCACGCTGTTAATCAGTATTTTTCAGGTGGGGTGGAAGGTTTCCACGAAACCGATGGAACCGAAGCTGTCAAAGTTTAATCCCATCAATGGGTTTAAACGTATTTTTTCCAAGGATTCTCTGTTCAATCTGCTCATGTCCATCGTAAAGATCGGGCTGATCGGAGCTGTTGCGTTTGTCCGGTTGAAAAACAGGGTAAATGAAGTTTTTATTCTTTACGATATGCCGCTGAATCAGGCAATCGGTCTGATCGGCGATATCATCATCGATACGGGGCTGATGATCAGCATTGTGTATCTGCTGGTCGGGCTGGCGGATTTTATATACCAGCGGATTAAGTTCCGGGATGAGATGAAGATGTCCAAGCAGGAAGTAAAGGATGAGTATAAGAATACCGAGGGAGATCCGCAGGTAAAGGGCCAGCAGAGAAGAAGAATGCAGGAGGCTTCCAGACGGCGTATGATGCAGGACGTTCCGAAGGCGGACGTCGTTATTACGAACCCGACGCATATTGCGGTTGCACTCAAATACGATCCGGAAGTGAGCCCGGCTCCGTACGTGCTGGCGAAGGGCGAAGAGTTCGTTGCCCAGAAGATTAAGGAAGTGGCAAAAGAGCATGGCGTTGAAATTGTGGAAAACAAGCCTCTTGCCCGGATGATTTACGCAAATGTGGATATCGGCGCGGAAATTCCGCCGGAGCTGTATCATGCGGTAGCGGAAGTACTGGCAATGCTGTACAATGCGAAACATCCGAACGGATAAAGAATAGCTATGGAAAGGAGAAAGAGATATCATGTCAGTTAATAAAACGGATATTGGCGTTGGATTGTACATCTTAGCGGCTGTCATATTTTTCATTATTCCGATTCCATCCACTCTTTTGGACGTGATGCTTGCAATCAATATTTCCATTTCACTGATTATTCTGTTTAATGTTCTGTATGCAAAAGAGGTATTGGACATGTCGTTCTTCCCAACCCTTTTGCTTTTTACAACTATTTTCCGTATTTCTCTTAACGTATCGTCAACCAGATTGATTCTTACGACGGGAAATCCGGGTAACGTTGTCGTAACGTTCGGACAGTTTGTCGGCGGCGGCGATATGGTAATCGGAGCAATCGTGTTTATTGTTCTTGTGATTATCCAGTTTATTGTCATCAACAAGGGTTCCGAGCGGGTATCTGAGGTAACGGCAAGATTTACTTTGGATGCAATGCCCGGCAAACAGATGGCGATTGACGCCGATCTGAATACGGGTGCGATTACCGACAAGGAAGCGCAGATACGAAGAGAGAAGATTCAGAAGGAATCCAGCTTCTTCGGCTCCATGGACGGTGCTACCAAGTATGTAAAGGGAGACGCTACGGCAGGTCTGATTATTACACTGATCAATCTGGTCGGAGGAACGGTTATGGGAATCACGAAGCAGGGATTGGATTTTTCCACTGCGATTCTTACATACGGACTTCTTACGATAGGAGACGGACTGGTGTCCCAGATTCCTTCTCTTTTAATCTCGCTCTCGACAGGTATTCTGGTTACGAAGGGCTCCGGGGAGGCCGATTTTTCCGGTATTCTGATCAAGCAGCTGTTCGGTATGCCGAAGGTATTGTATATTGTCGGCAGCGTACTGATTTTCCTTGGAATCGTAACGCCGCTGAATATTGTGCTGTTTGTCGGGCTCGGCCTTGTGTTTATCATTACGGGCAGAAGCATGAGCAGGACGATCGGAGAGGAGACCATCGAGGAGGAGGTACAGCAGGCGGAGACCGAGGCGGAGGAAATCCGAAAACCCGAAAATGTGGTCTCCCTGCTTCAGGTGGATCCGATCGAGCTGGAATTCGGATATGGCATCATCCCGCTTGCCGACGTGAATCAGGGCGGAGATCTGCTGGATCGTGTCGTTATGATCCGAAGGCAGATTGCGCTTGAGCTTGGTACGGTGGTTCCGATTATCCGTCTGAGGGACAATATTCAGCTGAATCCGAATCAGTATATTATCAAGATCAAGGGAATTCAGGTGACGGAAGGGGAGATTCTGTTTGATCACTATATGGCGATGAATCCCGGTTATGTCGAGGAGGAGATTACCGGAATCCCGACGTTTGAGCCGTCCTTCCATCTGCCTGCAATCTGGATTACAGAGGGGCAGAGAGAGCGCGCGGAGAGTCTTGGCTATACCGTAGTCGATCCGCCTTCCATCATCGCTACGCATCTTACCGAGATTATCCGCTCGCATATTGCGGAGCTTCTCACAAGGCAGGATGTCCAGAATCTTGTGAATAATCTGAAGGAGAGCAACCCTGTTCTGGTGGAGGAGCTTGTGCCGAAGCTTCTGGGAATGGGAGATATACAGAAGGTACTCCAGAACCTGCTTGAGGAAGGCATTTCAATCAGGGATCTTCTCACGATTTTTGAGACGCTCGCAGACCATGCACAGACGACAAGGGATACGGACGTGCTTACGGAATACGTGCGGCAGAGCTTAAAGCGTGCAATCTCTAATAAATATTTTCCTGCAAACGAGACAACGAGTGTTGTCACACTGGATCCGAAGGTCGAGCAGGAAATCATGTCCTCTGTAAAGCAGACGGAAAACGGCGCTTACCTGACGATGGATCCGGAGAAGACAAAGCTGATTATGGATTCGGTCGAGACGGAAATCGGAAAACTCGAAAGTCTGGGAAAGAGTGCAATTGTTATCACTTCGCCAATCGTGCGTATGTATTTTAAGAAATTGACGGAAGATTATTTTAAAGATTTGATTGTAGTATCCTACAACGAAGTGGATTCGAATGTGGAGCTTCAGTCGGTCGGAATGGTGACAGCGTAAATGACAATCAATAAGTTTATCGGAAAGACAAAAGAAGAGGCAATTGAAAAGGCGAAAAAGGAGCTTGGCGAGCATGCGGTAATCATGAACATCAAGGAAGTGAAGCCGAAAGGGTTTTTCGCTATTTTCAGGAGGTCAACCTATGAGGTTACCGCCGCTCTTGAGGAGAAAGAGGCAATTGTCACGCCTGTGAATGTGCTAAATTCCCGGAAAAAGCTGCATGACAATATAAATCTGGCTGCGGATGAGGCAATCACGATACCGAGAACCGCGGGAGGCAGCGAAAGCGCAAGCGCCGCCGCTCCCCGGATGGCAAACGCATTTGCACAGACGCAGCCGAGCATAAAAAAGGATGAAAAGGATATTGAAAAGAGGCTGGACGACCTTTCAAATATGTTAGAGAAAAAACTTGGCGCGGCAGCGCCGGAACCGGAAGAAAAGCAAATAAAGCAGACAAGCTCCCAGGAGCTGGATTTTGTGCGGATTCTGTACAATACGTTAATCAACAACGAAGTCGACGAGAAATACGTGAATCAGATCGTTGAGGAAATCGAGCAGTTTATCCGCCCCGGAAACAGCGTGGATGTGATTCTGTCAAACCTGTACCAGAAAATGATTCTGCTGTTCGGCAGACCGGAACCGATCTCTCTGTTGGGCAAGAAGCCGAAGGTCGTATTTTTCATCGGCCCGACCGGAGTCGGAAAGACTACGACGATAGCAAAGATTGCTTCCAAGTATAAGGTGGAACAGGACAGAAAGGTTGCATTTATTACCGCGGACACCTATCGGATTGCCGCAACGGAGCAGCTGCGCGTATATGCGAATATTCTGGACGCGCCGATGTCCATCGTGTACACTGCGGACGAGCTTACGGCCGCGGTGGAAAAAATGAGCGACAGCGATTTGATTTTTGTGGATACCGCCGGCTTTTCACACAAAAACGAAGCGCAGAAAAATGATACAAAAGAGTTAATTCAGGGATTGGATCCATCCTATTCGAAGGAAGTGTATCTTGTGCTTTCCGCGACGACAAAGTACAAGGATCTTCTGGAGATTGTAGATATTTATTCGGCTATCAGCAATTACAATCTGATATTTACAAAGCTGGATGAGACCTCTACATACGGAAATATTTTGAATGTAAGGCTATATTCGGGTGCAGAGCTGTCTTATGTGACGAACGGACAGAGCGTGCCGGATGATATTGAGCTTTTTGACACACAAAGAATTGTAAAGCAGCTTTTGGGGGGCAAATAGCGTATATGGATCAGGCAGAACAGCTTAGAAATGCGAGAAAGAAACAAAACAGGAACAGTACCAATACAAATACCGGTTCCCAGACTGCACGCGTAATTACGATTACAAGCGGAAAGGGCGGAGTCGGAAAGTCGAACACCGCAGTGAATCTGGCAATCTGGCTCAGAAAGGCCGGAAAGCGGGTAATTATCTTTGACGCTGATTTCGGTCTGGCAAATATCGAGGTAATGTTCGGGGCAATTCCGAAATACAATCTTTCCGATTTGATTTTTAAACGGAAGACGATTCAGGAAATCATTACTCCGGGCCCGATGGATATCGGGTTTATTTCCGGTGGTTCCGGCGTAATTGCGCTGAACAATCTTTACCATGACCAGATTTTGGATCTGGTGAAAAGTCTGGACGAATTGAATGAGCTTGCGGATTTTATTATTATAGATACAGGGGCGGGAATCGCGGACCATGTGCTGGAATTTGTCATGGCAAGCCCGGAGGTGCTTTTGGTGACAACTCCGGAGCCGAGCTCGCTGACGGATACCTATTCCCTGATGAAAGCCCTGTACCGGAATCCGAATTTTTCGATAAAGAAAACCTCAATCGGCGTGATCGCCAATAAGGTTACCTCCAAGGAGGAGGGACAGGCGGTATACGACAAACTCGAATCTGTTGTCGAGCAGTTTTTACATGGACGTCTGGATTATGTGGGAATGATACCGCAGGATATGGCGCTGGAGAAATATGTCAGGCAGCAGAAAATCGTGTCGTTGAGCGATCCGAACGCAATGGCGTCAAAGGCGTTCAAGGTCCTTGCGGATAATCTGATTTCGGGAACCAACAATCAGGTTCAGATGAAATGGGGAATATCGCAGTTATTTTCAAATCTATTAGCCAAGAATAAGTAGGAGTATGTTATGTCAATTGAGCAGATTGCAACGATTGGAGACAAAATAGATATCCAGCTTGTGCAGCAATTGGAGCAGGCGGAGCGGGGAGAGAGCACCAAGCCAATCCGCACTTACAAGAGCAGTCTTTTTGATTACCGGACGGACAAGGAGATTGAAATTGCAATGCCTACGGAAAACGGCAGAATGGTTCTCTTTCAGATCGGGCTGCGGTGCAGGCTGTTGTTTTATACGCAAAGGGGAATGTATACCTGCTATGGGAGCGTGCAGAAAAGGTATAAAAAGGAAAACTTTTTTATCCTTGCGATTCTGCTGACGAGCGAGCCGGAAAAATTCCAAAGAAGGGAGTTTTTCCGCATTGAACAGAACCTGGACATCAAGTATCTGAAGGTCTCCGAGGAAATTGCGGAGAAAGACTCGACGGAGGCAATCTATGCGGAGATTCACCGGCCGGGCTGCATGGAGAATTTAAACAAGGCGGTTTCCGTTGATCTGAGCGGCGGAGGTATCCGGTTTGCCGGGGATGAAATTCTTCCGGTAAATTCCTGCATTCTTGTGATGATGCGTTTATGCAATGAGAAAATCGACCAGACCTTTTTTCTGATTGTGCAGGTTGTGGATTCGTTCCGCTCGCAGAAGAGCCCGGATAAGGCCATTGTCCGCGGACGATTCCTGTTCAAGGATTTGAAGGACCGGGAAGCCATCGTTCGATATATTTTTGAGGAAGAACGTAAAATTCGAAAGAAAGAGATGGAAGAATGAAGAAAAACATTTTAGTTGTTGATGATTCTGCACTCATGAGAAGGGTTATCTGTGATATAATCAATTCAGATGACAATTTTCAGGCAATTGATACCTGTGGGGACGGACAGGAAGCATATGAGAGACTGAAGGTAAAATCCTATGACGGAGTAATCCTTGACGTCAATATGCCCCGCATGGACGGCCTGCAGCTGTTGGAAGTGTTGCAGAAGGAAGGCATCAAGGCCAATGTCGTCATGGTAAGTACGCTGACTACAATCGATGCGCAGGTTACCATCCGGGCGTTGGAGAGAGGTGCAATTGATTTTGTGACCAAACCTACCAATATTGTCGAGGCAAAAGGCGAGGATTTTAAGAACCGGCTGATTAAGGTTCTGTCCGCAGTTTTTTATACGAAGAGCAGTTCTTCCAGAAGCCCGCATCCGACGGCTGCCGAGACGCAGAGGCAGACGTTAAACAAAGCGGAGGCGGCAGGTGCGAAGGCACTTTCCTCATCCTTACTGGATACAAGGCCGAAGGCTCCGGTAAAGAGGATTGCGTCGTGCAACGGAAAGAATAAGCTTGTCGCGCTTGCCTGTTCAACGGGCGGGCCAAAGGCGCTGCAGGATGTGATTCCGTATCTGGATCCGCACATGGATGCGCCGATGGTGCTGGTTCAGCATATGCCGGCCGGCTTTACGAAGTCCATGGCGGATCGGCTGGATGAGATCAGCCCGATCGCTGTGAAAGAAGCGGAGGAGGGTGACATCCTGCAGAATGGACATGTTTATATCGCTCCAGGCGGGAAGCATATGGAGGTAAAGAAAAATTCGGACGGAACGCACAGGATTGCACTCAATGATATGCCCGCGATAGGCGGACTCCGGCCATGTGCAAATATTACGTTCGATTCCATTTCCAAGACCGGGTTTGATGAGATTATCTGTGTTGTGCTTACCGGGATGGGGGCCGACGGAACGAACGGAATTTTATCATTATGCCAGCATAAACCGGTTCACGTGATTGCGCAGAATGCGGAGACAAGTGTGGTTTATGGAATGCCGAAGGCGATTGCGGAGGCAGGGGTTGTCGACGAAGTTGTTGCTTTGAAAGATGTAGCGAAAACAATCACAAAGAATGTGGGGGTAAAGTAGTATGGATGTAAGCCAATATCTAGAGATTTTCATTGATGAAAGTGCAGAGCATCTGCAGACATTAAGCGACTGTATTATGACTTTGGAGAATGAGCCGGACAACAAGGATACGATTAACGAGGTATTCCGGGCCGCCCACTCCTTAAAGGGTATGGCAGGAACGATGGGCTATAAGCGCATGCAGCAGCTGACGCATGATATGGAGAATGTGTTCCAGGAAGTGCGCAGCGACAAAATTAAGGTTGACAGTTCAATGATCGATCTTCTTTTTGAATGTCTGGACGCCATCGAGGGATATCTGAATAATATCAAGGCGACCTCCGATGAGGGTACAGAGGATAATGAGATTATCATCAAATCCTTAAATGACTTTTTGGCGAAAGCAAACGGAGAGTCGGGAGCGGAAGCTCCGGCAGCTGCAGCGGAGGCGGCTCCGGCCAAGACCGCAGACGAGGGTGCTGCGGACGCGGAGAAATATTCTTCCATCGAGCTTACGGACAGCGAGCAGAAAGCGATTACAGAGGCTAAAGCAGCAGGACACAAGGTGTACGGACTGACTATTTTCATTCAGAAGGAATGTCTGTTAAAGGCGGCAAGAGCGTTCCTTGTATTCCGCGCGGTTGAGGAACTGGGACAGATTCTGGTGTATCGTCCAAGCTCACAGGATATAGAGGATGAGAAATTCGATCTGGATTTCAGCATATATATTTCCTCCTCGGAGCCTCTCGACAAGATTGTAAGCGCGGCAAAGGGCGTTTCCGAGATTGAGAATGCAATCGGAGGCGAGATTGGCGACATGCAGGCATCCTCGGAAGAGAAGGCGGCCGAGACCAAGCAGGAAGTGGCTGCCAAGGCGGATGCGGCTCCGGCCCAGGCACCGGCGGCAAACGGTAAGGCTGCCGCTCCTAGGAAAGCGCCTGCCGGAAAACCTGCAACAAACCGGACGGTGCGTGTGGATATCGAGAAGCTGGATGCACTTATGAATCAGGTGTCCGAGCTTATCATTGCAAAGAACTCGCTCGTTTCCATCAGTTCATCGGAGGATGGCAGCTTTGCGAGCCAGAGCTTCCACGATCAGATTGAATATCTGGAACGGATTACCACGAATCTGCATGAGTCGGTCATGAAGGTACGAATGGTTCCTATCGAGAGCGTTGTAAATAAATTCCCTCGTATGATCCGGGATCTTTCCCGCACATTGAACAAGAAGATGGAACTTGTGATGACCGGTGAAGATACGGAACTGGACCGTACCGTAGTGGATCAGATTGGAGATCCGTTACAGCATTTGCTCCGCAATTCGGCGGATCATGGACTTGAGGATGCAGCTCTTCGTGCAGAGAGAGGAAAGCCGGAGACGGGAACCATTTTCCTCAACGCATACCAGGAAGGAAACAATGTCATCATCCAGGTTGGCGACGACGGTAACGGTATTGATACGGAAGCGGTAAAGAACAAGGCGATTGAGCGCGGTATTATTACATATGAGCAGGCGGACGCCATGACTCAGAAGGAAATTGTAAATCTTCTCTTTTTGCCAAGCTTTTCCATGGCAAAGAAGATTACGGATATTTCCGGACGAGGAGTTGGTCTTGACGTTGTAAAATCCAATATCGAACAGCTCGGCGGCGACGTCGAGGTGTCTACGAAGCTGGGAGAGGGTTCCACCTTTACCGTCAGACTTCCTCTTACGCTTGCAATTATTCAGGCGCTTATGGTTGAGATCCGAAGCGAGAAGTACGCGATTGCACTTGGCGCGATTGAGACCATTGAGGACGTTCCGATCAGCGATATCAAATACGTGCAGGCGAATGAAGTCATCAATCTTCGAGGAAAAGTTATTCCTATCGTCCGTCTGGACCGGATACTTGATATCGAGCCGATGGAGCAGGAACCGGATAATCTCATGGTTGTAATCGTAAAACGCGGAGACAATCTGGCCGGTCTTGTGGTTGATAATCTGATTGGCCAGCAGGAAATCGTTATCAAGTCCCTCGGAAAGTATATTAACGGCAACAAGTTGATCAGCGGCGCGACAATTCTTGGCGATGGCGAAGTTGCTCTTATCTTAGACGTCAACACATTAATGTAAGAGGGGGATGGCGAAAATGGCAGAGAATAGAATCGAAACAACTGAAATAGATACAAAGCAGTATATCGTTGCCCGGATCGGAAGTGAGAAATACGGAATTGATATCGGGTATATTGATAATATTGTCCGCATGCAGAAGATTACGCGGGTTCCAAAGTCCCAGGTTTATTTTAAGGGAATTATCAATCTCCGCGGCGAGATTGTTCCCGTAATGAGTATCCGCACAAAGATGGGGCTGGAGGACGACGTATTCACAAACGCTACCAGAATCATTATTTTGAAGATTGAAGAGAAAGGTGCGCTTGGAATTATCGTGGATGAGGTATGTGAGGTAGTAACTCTTTCTTCCGAACAGATTGATCCGGTTGGCAATGGCGCCAAGAACACAAAGGATATGTTTATCAACGGAATCGGCAAGAACGGGGAGTCTTTGATTTCGTTATTTGAGATTAACGCTATCATCGACGAGAAGGAACAGTAAAAATTATAGAGCGAGATATAGTGAGGTTATATTCCTCACTATATATCTTTTAGGAGGTAATATGGGAGAGTTTTCTCTGGATAATGTAAATGAGATGTATCTCGACGTATTTAAAGAAATCGGCAATATCGGTTCGGGCAATGCGACAACCGCTATTGCCAATATGATCAATGCAACGATCGATATGAAGGTGCCGAAAGTTGAATTGATGGAAGCGTCGAAGCTTGGCGGAGCAATCTGCCCGGAGGAAGAGACGATTGTCGGTATTTTTCTGGAGGTTACGAAGGATATCACAGGAAGTATGATGTTCCTGCTGCGCATGGATGCGGCGCGCTATCTGGTAAACAAGCTTTTGGGGATGAATAAAGAGAATGACCAGACATTTGATGAGATGGAGCTTTCGGTGTTGAAGGAAATCGGCAACATCATAGCAGGTTCTTATCTTTCGGCGATTTCGAATATGACGAATCTGACGATTGCGCCGTCGATTCCATATATTTCGGTAGATATGGCTGCAGCGATTTTAAGCGTTCCTGCGATTGAATTCGGCCAATACGGAGATAATGCTCTTTTGATTGAGACAGAGTTTGGCGATGATGTTATGGTAAACGGTTATTTTATTCTGATGCCGGAGCAGGATTCTTATGTAAAGATTTTGTCATCTCTTGGAATAACAATATAAGGGGTTTGAAAAATTATGAGAAGTGTTATAAAAGTTGGTATGGCAGATTTGAATATCGCCAAAGCGCCTGACGTTTTAACAACACTTGGTCTAGGTTCTTGTATTGGGCTTACATTTTATGATCCGGTTGCAAAAATTGGAGGAATGGTTCACTACATGCTTCCGGATAGCACAAAGCTGAAGAACAATACAAACATTGCAAAGTTTGGCGATACGGGTATCAGAGAACTGTATCAGAGGATGATTGCAGCAGGAGCCAGTCAGCGCAGAATGGTTGCGAAGATTGCAGGTGGGGCGTGTATGTTTGAGGTAAGCGGTCTCTCGGAGGTCGGTAATGTGGGAAGCAGAAATGCAGAGCAGGCAAAAATCATGCTTGCGCAGCTAAAGATTCCGCTGATAGCGGAAGATACCGGACTTAATTACGGACGTACGGTGGAACTGGATTGTTCAAATGGAAATTATACCATTAAGGCCGTTGGAAAGGATATTAAGGTAATTTAGTACATGAAGACAAATTATGTTCCTGCCCTTATTACACTAAGCGCGGGACTGGTGGATTGTATAATAAGTTTCAAGAATCATCTTTCTATGTATGACTTTACGAAACAGCTTCTTTTTGTTCTGCTGATCTTCTATGTGATTGGATGTCTGCTTCAATTTATTTTGAAAAAGGCGATGACGGCATTGGAGGATAAAAAAGAGGCAGTCAGGGACGAGGACGAAAACGAAGACGAGGAGAATACACCGCTGGAGAATATTGATTCTTCAGAAGAATAATGTTTAGGGCAGATTGAATGAAAGCAGTTGATACCGAAAAACTTTGGGCAGAATATCAAAAAAAACCAACGCAGGAGTTACGTGAACAGTTAATTCTTGCATATGCCCAGCTTGTGAAGCTTGTTGCAGGACGGCTGAGCATGTATCTTGGTCATAATGTGGAATTTGATGATTTGGTCAGTTACGGAATCTTTGGCCTGATTGATGCAATCGACAAATTTGACATGGATAAAAATGTGAAATTCGAGACGTATGCAAGCCTTCGGATCCGCGGAGCGATTCTTGACCAGATTCGTAAGATGGATTGGATTCCGAGAACGGTAAGGCAGCGTCAGAGAAAAATCGATGATGCGATTAAGGCCATCGAGATGAAGACCGGGAAAAATGCCACAGATGAGGAGATCGCTCTCGAATTGGGGCTTTCGGAGGAGGAACTTCTCAATTGGCAGTCACAGATGAAAGTGACGAACGTTGTCTCCCTGAATGAGTTTGAGGAGCAGGGAACCGGGCCGGAACCGGTTATGGATGCGACGCACAATTCGCATTTTGCCAGACCGGAGGATGTGGTGGAGGAAGCGGAGCTAAAGCAGATGCTCATGGAGTCGCTTTCGCTTTTGACGGAGAAAGAGAGAACGGTTATCGAATTGTATTATTACGAGGAAATGACACTGAAGGAAATCAGCAGGATTCTTGATGTGTCCGAGTCGCGTGTGTCACAGCTTCATACGAAAGCTTTGGTTAAAATGCGCAAAAAATTAGGCAGCTATATGAATATATTGACGGATTGATTTTAGAGGGGAGACTAGCAGATGAATAATCAGTATTTTCAACTGGTTTTTCGAGAGGGACAGGCATTTCTACATATATTTCCGCCGAAGGAGGGTGGTGCGCCGCTTTCTATTAAGGAAGTGACTGCTTATCTTGATTTGGAGTCCTTTCATGACTATGACATAAAAGGTCTGAATAAAGCGTTGGCAGACTTTGAGAATGAATCGGAGGTTCTGCTCGGCACCAGCGAGCCGCTGCAGATTCGCGAGATGATGGATGTGAATATTTCGTTGGATAAAATGAAAGCAACCTGCCGTTTTTATCCTCCTTCCACAGGAGGAAAGCTGATGTCTGCGCAGGATATCGTCGATGATTTGAAATTCCGAAAGATAAAATCCGACTTGAATCAGGAGGCAATCGCCAGCTTTCTGGGCGAGCGGAAGTATTGCACAGATTATATCTTTGCAATCGGACAACAGCCGGTTCATGGGAGAGACGCGAAGATTGAGTATTTTTTTAATACCAGTAAGAGCCTTCAGCCGAAGCGGAATGAGGATGGCAGTGTAAACTACAAGGAACTGAATACGGTCAGTCAGGTAAGAAGTGGGGATTTGTTGGCGCGGCTGATACCGGAGGATCCGGGCAAATCCGGACAGAATGTGTTCGGGGAGGAAATCCGCCCGAGAAGCGTAAGAAGCGAAAAGCTTGCTTTTGGCAAAAATATCACGATAAACGAAGAGAAAACCGAGATTTATTCCGATGTGACGGGACATGCAAACCTCGTGAACGGAAAGGTATTTGTTTCCAATATTCTGGAGGTTCCCGCCGATGTGGACAATTCAATCGGCAATATCGATTATGAGGGCAGCGTTCTGATTCATGGAAACGTAAAGAGCGGATTTACGGTGAAGGCTTCCGGGGACATCATTATCGAGGGACTCGTGGAGGGCGCCCATGTCGTATCGGACGCGCAAATCATCATCGAGCATGGCGTGAACGGTATGTATAAAGGTATACTGAAGGCCGGAACCAACCTGATGGCGAAATATATTGAGAATGCGACAATCAGCGCGGGCGGATATGTGGAGTCCGAGATTATCCTGAACTGCGATGTCTCGGCGAACGACGGCGTCCGCATAAAAGGGAAGAAGGGACTGATCAACGGCGGCATCATCCGCGCAAAAAATTTTGTCGAGGCAGATAATATCGGGACGAGCATGGGAACGACAACGAAGATTGAGGTTGGCGTCGATCCGCAGCGGAAGGAACGGTATGTGGAGCTGAATAAGCTGATTGAAACCTATGAGCAGGATTTGGAGGATTTGCGCGTCGTGCTGAAGACCTACGGCGACATCTTGAAGAAGGGTGAGTATCTTCCGCAGGATAAGATGCGGTTTGTCCAGAAGACAGCGGTCAGTTATAAGGAGAAAGAGAAAGAGCTTGTTCCGATGAAGGAGGAGGCCAAGCAGATTTACAGCGAGATGCTGGCTGCCAATCAGGCGTATGTCGCTGTTTCAAGAAGCATTTATCCGGGAGCAGTGATTTCCATATCCGATTTATCATATTCCCTGAAAGATGTGAGAAATTGTTGTAAATTTAAGAAGCAAAACGGTAAGATAGAAGCGGTTAATATGTAGAAATACAGGCAGGAGACGAGGATGATTCGACCAATTGAATTGAATGGGATGCTCCAGCGAACGGATGATATCGGAGTGATTAAGCACCAGCAGGATGCGAAACCGCTTGTTGACCAGCAGAATATACAGGCTCAGATTACACAGAATCAGAATGTGATGCTGCATCAGGTTCAGAATACGAGCGCGTCCGATAAGACGAACAATGAAGCGGACGCAAAGGACGAGGGTAAGGGAGCCTGCTATTCATCCAGAAAGAAAAAGAAAAATGAGAAAAAGCAGTCAATAGGTAAAGTGATCAATAAGAATGATGTTGGTGGTTTCGACATGAAAGTATAGAGGAACAGGAAGATGACCGCAGTTGAAGTTAGTCTGATTATTATCAGCATGATATTTATTGTTGTAAGCTTTTTTCTGCAGGAAAAAATATCAAAAAAGGATATTGACAAGATGGCAAGCTTGAGCGACTCAGAGCTTAACATCATCGTGGAAAAGAAATTGAAAAATGCCGATTCCAAGGTGGAGGATGCGATTGAGGGGAAGCTTGAGGAAGTAATGCTGGTGTCCGAGCGCACGATGGAGCGGACGTCCAATGAAAAAATCATGGCAATCAGCGAATATTCGGATACCGTACTCGAATCCATGAATAAGACGCATAATGAGATCATGTTCCTGTACAGTATGTTAAACGATAAGCATAAAGAGCTTACGGATCTTGCGGGGAAGCTTTCCAGCCTGCCGAATACGTTAAAGAGCGTTACGCCGGAGGTACAGAAGCGCTATGAGGAGACGGTCTCTTTTGTGGAGACTCAGGTGGAGAAGGCGGAGCCTATGCCAAAGGAGGAATTGCTGGAAGCAGCCGTTACAATGACGGACAGCGAAAGAAATCATAATGACGATATCCTGTTCCTTCATTCTGCCGGAAAAAGCGACGTCGATATTGCGAAGGAGCTGGGACTTGGTCTCGGCGAAGTGAAGCTGGTAATCGGATTATTTAAAGAGGAAGACAACAGTGCGTTTTAAATATTATTTGAGAGGAGCCGGACTTGGAATCCTTTTTACAACAATTATTATGATGGTTGCTTACCATAACCATGGAAGCAATATTACAGAAGAGGAACTGGTTAAGAGAGCAAGCGAATTGGGTATGGTCTGGGCCGAGCAGGAGCCGGATGATGCGCCTGACACAATCGACACGCAATCGGAAGCGGAAACGGAACCCGAAACGGAACCGGAGACAGAACCAAGGGCAGAGACGGAGACAGAAACGGAATCCGGTTCCGAGACAGCATCCACAGCGTCCGGAATCGGGACGGAACCGGAATCAGAAACCGGCCAGAGCGAACCGCCACAGCAGGGAGATTCCCGGCAGGAGGATGACGCTGTCGTAAAAATAACGGTTGTAAAAGGGGAAGTGTGCCGCACGCTGGCGGAGGATCTGGTAAAGGCCGGTCTTGTCGAGGATGCAGAGGAGTTCCGCGTGTATATGGGAGATCATCACTATGCGAGCTCTATTCATGTCGGAGAGTTTGAAATCCCGCGCGGATCCACCTATGAAGAGATTGCAAGGATACTTATTGAGTAGAAAAATGAAGTAGAAAAATGAATGAAAAAAGTGTTGCATGAAAGCCTTTGGTATGATATAATTCCAAAGGCTTTAAAAACAAATAAGCACATGTGTGGAGATGGCCGGTGCCGGAGTTACGTCCTCCGGTGGCATAATCAATAGGAAGCACATGGAAGAAGACAACCAAAAACGGAGGTAAGAAAATGAGCGTAATTTCAATGAAACAGTTACTCGAAGCAGGTGTTCACTTTGGACATCAGACAAGAAGATGGAACCCTAAGATGGCTCCGTACATCTACACAGAGCGTAACGGTATTTACATTATCGATTTACAGAAGTCTGTGGGAAAAGTGGACGAGGCCTACGACGCAATCTCTGATATTGCGGCACAGGGCGGAACAATCCTTTTTGTAGGAACCAAGAAGCAGGCGCAGGACGCGATTAAGTCTGAGGCGGAGCGCTGCGGAATGTTCTATGTGAACGAGAGATGGTTAGGCGGAATGATTACCAATTTCCGTACCATCCAGACACGTATTGACCGGTTAAAGGAAATCGAGACAATGGCGGCTGACGGAACATTTGATGTTCTTCCAAAGAAGGAAGTTACCCTTCTAAAGAAGGAGTGGGAGAAGCTTGAGAAGAATATCGGCGGCATCAAGGAGATGAAGAAGATTCCTGATGCGATTTTCGTAGTAGATCCAAAGAAGGAGCATATCTGTATTAAGGAGGCTCGGGCACTTGGCATCACATTGATTGGTATTGCCGATACGAACTGCGATCCGGATGAATTGGATTATGTGATTCCGGGTAATGATGACGCAATCAGAGCGGTTAAGCTTATCGTTTCCAAGATGGCGGATGCTGTTATCGAAGCAAAGCAGGGCGAGGAAGCGTTTGTTTCGGCTGAGGAAGCTGAGAGTGCGGCAGCAGATGAAGAGGCTGTAGAAGAATAAGATTTTTATGTGCAGGGTGGTAAACTCGCCATCCTGCATCATTTTTTGGATGGAGGATAAGAAAATGGCTATTACAGCAGCAATGGTAAAGGAACTGCGTGAAATGACCGGCGCAGGCATGATGGATTGCAAGAAAGCATTAAATGAGACGAACGGAGACATGGATGCAGCCGTTGAATTTTTAAGAAAGAACGGACAGGCTAAGGCAGAGAAGAAGGCAAGCCGCATTGCAGCCGAGGGAATTGCACGCGCAGCAATCGAAGGAAACAATGCAGTTGTCGTTGAAGTAAATTCCGAGACAGATTTTGTTGCCAAGAATGAGTTATTCCAGAACTTTGTTCAGGATGTTGCAAACGTTGCGCTCGCATCTTCTTTAAACGGCGGCAAGAACGGCGAAGATATCGAGACTTTGCTCGAGCAGAAATATACGGACGGAACTTCTTCGGTAAAAGACGCTCTGATTGAGAAGACTGCCACAATCGGAGAGAAGCTTTCAATCCGCAGATTTGAGAAGGTTTCCGGAGATATGGTTGTATCTTATATCCATGGCGGCGGAAGAATCGGCGTCCTTGTAGCTGCTGACGGAGCATCGGATGAAGCGGCAAAGGAAGCTCTTACCAATATCGCAATGCAGATTGCAGCATTGAATCCGATGTATATTTCTGATAAAGACGTTGAGCAGTCTTATATTGATCATGAGACGGAGATTATCAAGGCTCAGATTGAGGCGGATCCTAAGGAGGCTTCTAAGCCGGAGAACGTGAAGGCCGGTATGGTTAAGGGACGTATCAACAAGCAGTTAAAGGATGTTGTATTGCTGGATCAGGTTTACGTTAAGGCAGAGGATGGAAAGCAGACTGTTGCGAACTATCTTGCATCCGTAGACAAGAATCTGACCGTAACGAAGTTCGTTCGTTTTGAAGTAGGCGAAGGAATGGAGAAGAAGAATGAGGACTTTGCGGCAGAGGTTGCGGCACAGTTAGGTTAATTCCTTTGGAATAAATATCCGGACCATCGTTATAAAACGGTGGTCTTTTTTACTTTACAATTGTTCGAAATGTGATAAAATATATTAAGATATTGTTCTGCGGAGGTATGCATGTGAGTACAGAGACCCAGAACGCATTGGAGCAGCAGCGAGAGAGACGCAAAAGAGTAAATCGAATAAAGAACGGTATTATAATTACTATTTCACTATGGATGATTGTTTCACTTCTGGCTATCATTATTCTTTCAGTATGTGTGGTAAAACTGAATAAGAGAGTGAGTGTTCTGGAAGAAAGCGGAATATTTGCCGGGCAGCAGATTTCTACGGAAGCTGTAGCGGACAATATGATAGAACAGGATGAGAATACAGAGAATACGGATACTGAGAGCGAGGATTTATATGCGAATGTCATCCGGGGCATCGATACTCCTGAGAACATGGCACAGGAGGGAGATGAACATCTGGTTTATCTGACCTTCAACAGTGAAGTCAGTGATAATACATTAGAGATTCTGGATGTGCTGGACAAGTACCAGATTAAAGCGACCTTTTTTGTGTCCGGCGATACCAGTGAGGAATTGATTCCGATTTATCAGAGGATTGTGGAGGACGGCCATACGCTGGGAATGCATTCCTATTCGAATCAATACAGCGCGATTTATACTTCAACCGATGCGTTTTACAACGATTACAGGCAAATTTCAGATTTTCTTTATGAAACTTGCGGAATAAGAAGTAAGTATTATCGTTTCCCAGGCGGAAGCGGTAATGAAATCAGCAACGTTGATATGGTGGAATTTGTTCATATTCTGAATGAGGAACAGATTACATTCTACGATTGGAATGTCTCTGCCGGCGACGCCGCGTTTGACTATACACAAGAGGATGTGGTCAATAATGTAGTCGAAGGCGTTGCAAACTATAAGACATCTGTCGTGCTTCTGCATGACGGGGAAGATAAGTCAACAACGGTAAAGGCCTTGGAACCACTCATTGAAGCGTTGAACGATATGGGAGCAAAGGTACTGCCGATTGATGAGAATACAGACGTAATTCAGTACATAAAGGCGGATAGCGTTGAATAAAATGGAGGAACGAAATGGGACTTTTTAAAGAATTTAAGGATGATTTTTCACAGGCAGTTAATGAACTTGTACCCGGCGGAGAGCCGGAAGATACAGGCGCGGGTAATCCCCTTGTGGTGGATACCTTAAATGAGAAGGTTGATATCGAGGACGAACTGAAAAAGCTGGACGGACTGCTTGAGAAGGTGGAGGAACAGAGCAAGCCGGCAAGCGACAAGTTTGTGGAAGAGTTTACTTCTATGCATATGGAAGAGGAGAGACCGGTTCATGTACCGGAAGTTGAAAAGAGAACAGTTACAAAGGAGAATACAAGAATGGATACACCAGTTACAGCAGCAATCAACCCACAGGCAGTTACAGAGGAGACCTCTGTGATTACAGCAAGCACAATTCTTTCCGGCGATCTGCAGTCTTCCGGATCGTTCGAGATACAGGGAACCATCAACGGAAATGTCATCTGTAACGGCAAGATTACCGTAACGGGAACCATCAACGGCAACAGTAATTCTGCCGAGTTCTTTGCGGATGTTGCCAAGATTGAGGGCGAGGTTGTATCTACCGGAACGGTTAAAGTCGGAACCGGTTCGGTTATTATCGGAAATATTACCGCTTCATCCGCTGTTATTGCAGGTGCGGTAAAGGGCGATATCGATGTTCAGGGGCCGGTTGTGGTCGATACTTCCGCTGTTATCATGGGGAATATTAAGTCCCGCTCGGTACAGATTAACAATGGTGCTGTTATCGAGGGCTTCTGCTCACAGTGCTATGCAGATATTGATGTTCAGGGATTATTTGACGCAAAATAAACATACTTATGTTGACGGAAGGATGACGATTCTGATATGAAGCGCATTGTATTAAAATTAAGCGGCGAAGCATTGGCGGGAGACAAGCATCATGGCTTTGATGAAGCAACTGTACTGGTAGTTGCAAATCAGGTAAAGCAGCTTGTGGATCAGGGAATAGAGATTGGAATTGTGATCGGCGGCGGAAATTTCTGGAGAGGCCGCACGAGCGAGACGATTGACCGGACGAAAGCGGATCAGATTGGAATGCTTGCGACGGTTATGAACTGTATCTATGTTTCCGAGATTTTCCGTTACGTCGGGATGAAGACCGCTGTTCTTACGCCTTTTGAATGTGGTTCCATGACAAAGCTGTACTCGAAAGACCGCGCAAATAAATACTTTGAGCATAATATCGTGGTGTTTTTTGCGGGTGGAACCGGACATCCGTATTTTTCAACAGATACAGCGACCGTTCTTCGTGCGATTGAGATTGATGCGGAAGGAATTCTGCTTGCAAAATCAATCGACGGCGTCTACGACAGCGATCCTAAGGCAAATGCAAATGCGAAGAAATATGATGAGGTGTCGATTCAGGAAGTAATCGATAAGAAGCTTGCCGTTGTGGATCTGACGGCTTCCATCATGGCTATGGAGAATAAGATGCCAATGTATGTATTTGGACTGAATGAGGAAAACAGTATTGTAAAGGCACTTGGCGGGCAATTTAACGGAACGAGGGTAACCGTATAATTTAGGAGGTTTGTTTGATGGATGCAAGATTAAATAGTTTTCAGGATAAGATGGAAAAATCCGTAAAGAGCTTGGAGGAAGAGTATGCCGCTATCCGGGCAGGACGTGCCAATCCGCATGTTCTTGACAAGCTGAAGGTAGATTATTACGGTACACCTTCGTCGATTCAGACGGTTGCGAATGTCAGTGTTCCCGAAGCCCGGGTTATTATGATTCAGCCTTGGGAGCCGTCTTTGGTCAAGGAGATTGAGAAAGCGATTCTCTGTTCGGATATCGGAATCAATCCTTCCAACGACGGTAAAATCATCCGCCTTGTTTTTCCGGAGCTTACGGAGGAGCGCCGTAAGGAGCTTGCAAAGGATGTAAAGAAAAAGGGTGAGGAAGCAAAGGTTGCAATCCGCAATATCCGTCGAGATGCAATGGACTATTTGAAGAAATTAGGCAAGGGCGAAGATATTTCAGAGGACGAAGTAAAGGATCTGGAGGACAGCGTACAGAAGCTTACAGATTCTTTCGTTGCAAAGATTGACGGTGCAATCGATGCAAAGACAAAGGAGATTCTTACTGTTTAATAAGCAAAGAGGAGAGGACATGGCAGATTGACATGTCCTCATTTTTGCCATATAGGAGAGATTAGATGAAAATTCCACAGCATGTTGCTATTATTTTGGACGGAAACGGAAGATGGGCAAAAAGCAAAGGTATGCCAAGAAACTATGGTCATACCGTCGGCGCAAAAAATGTCGAGACCGTCTGCCGCGCAGCGGATGAACTGGGAGTCAAATATCTGACGCTTTATGCTTTTTCGACCGAGAACTGGAACCGGCCGGATACGGAAGTGGAAGCGTTGATGAAGCTTCTGGAAAGCTATCTGAAAAATTGTATCAAGACCGCGGAAAAGAACCGTATGCGCGTCCGGATTATCGGAGATATTTCAAGACTGGATGAAAAGTTTCAGGACAGCATTTTAAGATTGGAGGAGGCGTCCAAAGAAAATTCGGGGCTGAATCTTACAATTGCTATCAATTACGGAAGCAGGGATGAGATTACGCGCGCGGTAAAGAAGCTGTCAAAAGATATTCTGGACGGAAGCTTGGATATAGAGGATGTAAATGAAGCCGAGATTGCAAAGCGGTTAGACACATCCGATATTCCGGATCCGGATCTTTTGATCCGAACAAGCGGAGAACAGCGTTTGTCGAATTATCTGCTGTGGCAGCTGGCTTACAGCGAATTTTATTTTACCGATGTTCCATGGCCGGATTTTCATAAAAAAGAATTGGAACTTGCTATTGAAGCGTATAATAATCGTGATCGCAGGTTTGGCGGAGTAAAGGACAAAGAGGAGGAAGCGTAAGATGTTCAAGACAAGACTGATGAGCGGAATTATTCTGGTAATTCTTACGATTCTGTTTGTCATTTTAGGAGGGGATGTGCTGCTTGCGGTTGTCGGAGCAATCTCCTGCATCGGCATGTTTGAGCTTTACCGCGTAGTCGGTGTGGAGAAATCCCTGCTGGCAGCGGTCGGCTATATCGCCGCAATCCTCTATTTTCTTGATATGAGATTTACATTTCTGCAGGATATTCTGGTTCTTGTATTCGGTTTTCTGATTTTGCTCATGTTTGTGTATGTGTTTTCTTATCCGAAGTATGATGCGAAACAGCTTATGACAGTATTTTTCGGGCTGTTTTACGTTGCCGGAATGCTGTCCTATGTGTATCGGATCCGCATGCTGGAGAACGGATTGTATCTGACCTTTTTAGTGTTTCTCTGCTCCTGGGGCTGCGACACCTGCGCCTATTGTGTGGGAAAACTGCTCGGAAAGCACAAGATGACGCCGAAGCTGTCTCCGAAAAAATCGATTGAGGGAGCAATCGGCGGCGTTGCGGGAGCGGCGCTTCTGACAGCGCTGTATGCATATGTACTCCGCGGCCCGATGGAAATTCGTGCAAAGGAAATAGGAATACTGGCAGTTATTTCCGCAGTCGGAGCTTTGATTTCGATGGTCGGCGATCTGACTGCGAGTGCGATTAAGCGCAATTATGATATCAAGGATTACGGGCATCTGATTCCGGGACATGGAGGAATTCTGGACCGTTTTGACAGCATGATCATCACTGCGCCGATTGTGTACTATTTGGCATATTTTATTCTGATATAGGAGATGCTTATGAAAAAGATAGCAATTCTCGGTTCTACCGGCTCAATCGGAACCCAGACTCTTGACGTGGTTAAGGAACATGGGGATATCGAAGTCGTAGGACTGGCATGCGGCAAAAATATCCGGCTTTTAGAAGAACAGATTCGAAAATTTCATCCGAAAAAAGCAGCGGTCTGGGAGGAGAAGGATGCGATTTCGCTGAAAGAGAATGTCAGAGATTTGGATGTTTCGGTATCGTATGGTATGGACGGACTGCTTGAAATTGCAACGATGGATGAAACGGAAATCCTTGTTACCGCAATTGTAGGAATGCTTGGAATCCGCCCGACGATAGCCGCGATTGAGAAAGGAAAGACCATTGCGCTTGCAAATAAAGAAACGCTTGTGACGGCAGGGCATATCATCATGCCGCTCGCAAAAGAGAAGCATGCTGCAATTCTTCCGGTGGACAGCGAGCACAGCGCGATTTTTCAGTCATTAAACGGAGAGCGGCACAATAAGATTTCTAAGATTCTTCTTACCGCGTCCGGCGGGCCGTTCCGCGGCAAAAAGAGGAAAGAGCTTCAAAATATTCAGGTGGAAGACGCATTAAAGCATCCGAACTGGAGCATGGGCAGAAAGATTACCATCGATTCTTCAACTCTTGTCAACAAAGGGCTGGAGGTCATGGAAGCAACATGGCTGTTCGGGGTAAATCCGGAGCAGATTCAGGTCGTGGTTCATCCGCAGAGCGTGATTCACTCCGCAGTGGAATATGAGGACGGCGCGGTAATCGCACAGCTTGGAACGCCGGATATGAGGCTGCCGATTCAATATGCCCTGTACTATCCGAACCGCAGAAGCCTCTCGGGGAAGCGGCTGGATTTGTTTGAACTGAAAAATCTGACCTTTGAAGAACCGGACATCGATACGTTTCAGGGGCTTTCTCTGGCGTATGAGGCTATGCGAAAAGGGGGCAATGTCCCGACTGTTTTTAATGCGGCAAACGAGCGTGCGGTGGCTTTGTTTTTGAACCGGAAGATTACGTATCTTGAAATTATAGATATTATTGCATCATCCATGGAACGGATCAAGTTTATTTGCAATCCCAATGTGGATGAAATCTTAAATACCGAACGGGAAGTATATGAATTTATAGATAGCAGGTGGTAATTTGAAGATTATTATAGCAATCATCATTTTTAGCGTGATTATTTTATTCCATGAACTGGGACATTTTTTACTTGCCAAGGCAAACGGCATACAGGTAAACGAATTCTGTCTGGGATTCGGTCCGACAATCGTGGGTTTTACGAAGGGAGAGACCAAATACTCCATCAAGCTTCTGCCGTTTGGCGGAGCATGCATGATGGAGGGGGAGGATGAGAATTCGGAGAATCCGAGGGCCTTTCCGAACAAGTCTGTCTGGGCAAGGATGAGCGTGGTATTCGCAGGGCCGTTCTTTAATTTTATCATGGCGTTTGTCTTTGCGTTTATCATTATCTGCTGTGTCGGTTATGACCAGCCGACAATCAGCGGGGTAATTCCCGGTTATGCCGCGGAAGAAGCCGGACTTGCAGAGGGGGATACCATTGTAAAAATGAATCGTTTTCGCGTCCATTTTTACAGGGAGGTAAGCTCCTATGCGATGTTCCATGCGGGAGAGCCGGTGGATATCACGTATCTGAGGGACGGCGAAGAATATACGGCGACTCTGACTCCGAAATTTGACGAGGAATCCGGGCGGTATCTCTATGGTCTGATTGGAAATTCCGAGTATACCAAGGGAAATGTATGGGATTGCGCATTGAACGCGTGTTATGAGGTGCGCTATTTTATATACACAACGCTGCAAAGTCTGAAAATGCTTTTTACAGGCGGAGCATCTGTGAACGATCTGAGCGGGCCGGTCGGAATTGTCTCTGCAATGGGAGATGTGTATGAGGAATCGGTCACGAACGACGGATACTTCTACGCTTTTTTAAACATGCTTTATTTTGCGGTGCTTTTGTCCGCCAATCTCGGCGTGATGAATCTGCTGCCGCTGCCTGCGTTGGACGGCGGGAGACTGGTCTTTCTGATTGTCGAGGCAATCAGGGGAAAGCGTGTGGACCCGGAGAAGGAGGGCTATGTGAATTTTATCGGCATTGCGCTTCTGATGGGACTGATGGTGCTTGTCATGTTTAATGATATTCGAAAGCTGTTTAACTGACATAGGAGGAGTATGAGCATGAATATGACTCGTAAAATTACAAAAACGGTTCGGATTAAAGACCGCGTAATCGGCGGAGGAAATCCCATTCTGATTCAGTCCATGACGAATACAAAGACGGAAGATGCTGCAGCGACCGTAGGGCAGATTCAGAAGCTTGCGGCATGCGGTTGCGACATTATCCGCTGCGCCGTTCCTACCATGGAGGCAGCGCAGGCGCTTTCGGAGATTAAGAAGCAGATATCCATTCCGCTCGTGGCGGATATTCATTTCGATTACCGGCTTGCAATTGCGGCAATGGAGCATGGAGCCGATAAAATCCGGATCAATCCCGGAAATATCGGAAGCGCAGAGCGCGTGAAGGCGGTTGTAGACGTTGCAAAGGAGCGCAATATCCCGATCCGCGTCGGAGTAAACAGCGGTTCTCTGGAGAAGAATCTGATTGAAAAATATCATGGAGTTACAGCGGAAGGCATTGTCGAGAGCGCGCTCGATAAGGTAAAAATGATTGAAGATATGGGATACGATAATCTTGTGATCAGCATCAAGTCTTCCGACGTACTCATGTGCGTAAAGGCGCATGAGTTGATTGCACAGAAGACCGACCATCCGCTTCATGTCGGTATCACAGAGGCCGGAACCCTGATAAGCGGAACTGTCAAATCCTCCGTCGGACTCGGGCTCATTCTCGGTCAGGGAATCGGAGATACGATACGCGTATCGCTGACCGGAGATCCTTTGGAGGAAGTCAAGTCGGCGAAACTGATTCTCCGCACGCTCGGTCTTAAGAAGGGCGGAATAGAGGTTGTGTCCTGTCCGACCTGCGGAAGAACGCAGATTGATCTGATCGGACTTGCAAATCAGGTGGAGAATCTGGCGGAGAAATATCCGCTTGATATTAAGGTTGCTGTGATGGGATGTGTGGTAAACGGCCCCGGAGAAGCGAGGGAAGCAGACCTCGGAGTCGCCGGAGGAATCAAAGAAGGACTGATCATCAGGCATGGAGAGGTCTATAAGAAGGTGCCGGAGGAGGAACTGCTTCCGGCATTAAAGTATGAATTGGATCACTGGGGTGAGTAAGCATGAATAAACCGTTTTCGGATGTGTTTCCGACTCTGAAACTGGAGGGGGAGCTTGCACATTTGATGGAGACTACTGAAGTAACAAAGGTAAGCGCGAATCATGACAAAAGTCATATTCGCATTTATCTGCTTGCAAAACGATTGATTCCCAAAGACCGGATCTGGAAGCTGGAGGAATTGATCAAAGAGCAGATTTTTCCTCAAAGGGGAATTTTTATACATATCATAGAGAAATTTTCACTCTCCGGGCAGTATACGGCGGAGCATGTGATGGAGATGTATAAGGAGAGTATTCTGGAAGAGTTAAACGCGTACAGCGTGCTGGTATACAATCTCTTCCGAACCGCCAAGATCGAGTTTGAGTCTCCGTCCGATATGAAGCTCACAATGGAGAAGACGATTGTTGCAAAAACAAGATCCCAGAAGCTCGAGGAATATCTGACAAAGGTCTTTTGCGAGCGCTGCGGTCTGGATCTCAAGATAAAGATGGAGTATGTTCCGGCAAAGGAGAGCAAATACCGCAAGAATGCGGAGAAGCAAATTCAACTGGAAGTGCAAAGCATCATGGAGCGGACGAAAATCGCGCAGCGCGACAGCGTGGAAAGCGCACCGGAGGATGGGGCAAATGCACAAGATATGGAACGGCAGAACGCCGAAAAATCAACAGGTAGTGTAGACAAAAATAATGCAAAAGTACCAAAACGTGAAGGAAGTCTTGCAAATCCGAAATCCAGATTCGAGAAAAAAGGCGAATTCCGCCATAGATTCGACGATTCCTTCAAAAAATCCTCCAACCCGGACGTTGTTTACGGTAGGGATTTCGAGGATGAAGAAATTTTGGATATCGTAAAAATCGACGGACCGATCGGCGAGGTTACCATCCGCGGAAAAGTATTGACGCTTGAGACGAGAGAAATCCGGAATGAGCGAACCATTGTGATTTTCTCTTTGACGGATTTTACGGATTCTCTGGTAATCAAGCTTTTTGTAAAGAATGAAAATCTGAAGGATATCGTAAAGGACGTCCGGCCGGGCGCATTCTTAAAAATCCGCGGAATGGCAAATGTGGACAAATTTGACGGAGAGCTTACAATCGGTTCGGTTGTCGGAATAAAGAAGATTTCCGATTTTGTCGAAAAGCGGGTGGACAACAGCCCGGAGAAGCGCGTGGAACTGCACTGCCACACGAAGATGAGCGATATGGACGGCGTATCTGACGTAAAGGATATCGTGACGCGCGCCATGGAGTGGGGACATCCGGCGATTGCAATCACAGACCATGGGGACGTGCAGGCCTTTCCGGATGCGAATCACACCGTCGAGAAGAGTGATTTTAAAGTAATCTATGGGGTGGAAGCCTATCTGGTGGACGACCTGAAGGACATTGTCACAAACAGCAAAAATCAGTCCGTTGATGATAAATATGTCGTTTTTGATATTGAGACGACCGGATTCAGCCCGAATGTGAATAAGATTATCGAAATCGGCGCCGTAAAGGTAGAGGAAGGAAAAATTACGGATAAATTTTCTACGTTTGTGAATCCGCAGGTCCCGATTCCGTTTCGAATTGAAGAACTGACTTCCATCAATGACGATATGGTTGTGGGTGCTCCGACGATTGACGTCGTTCTCCCGCAGTTTATGGAGTTCTGCGAGGATTGCGTGATGGTGGCTCACAATGCGGATTTCGATATGAGCTTCATCATCCACAATTGCAATGAGCTCGGAATCAGGCACAATTTTACATATGTCGATACGGTTGCGCTTGCGCGGATTCTGCTTACGAAACTGAATCGGTATAAGCTCGATACGGTTGCAAAGGCCGTTGGTGTTTCTCTGGAAAATCATCACAGAGCCGTAGACGACGCCGGATGCACCGCAGAAATTTTTGTGAAATTCGTACAGATGTTAAAAGACCAGGGTGCAAAATCTCTGGATGCGGTAAACGCGCTTGCAGCTTCGTCGGCTGAAAATATCAAGAAGCTTCCGACTTACCACGCGATTATTCTTGCAACCTGCGATCAGGGCAGGACAAACCTGTATCATTTGATTTCGCTGTCCCATATTAAGTATTACAATCGAAGGCCGCGCATACCAAAGAGCGAGTTCCTGAAATATCACGACGGGCTGCTGATCGGTTCGGCGTGCGAGGCGGGCGAGTTGTATCGCGCAATTGTAAACGGCAGAAGCGAGGAGGAAATCAGCCGTCTGGTGGAATTTTACGATTATCTGGAAATTCAGCCCTTGGGAAACAATGCGTTCATGCTCCGCGACGATGACAGTCCGGTAAATTCCGAAGAGGATCTGATCAATATCAATAAGAAGATCGTGAAGCTGGGCGAAGAGTTTAACAAGCTTGTCGTGGCGACCTGCGACGTCCATTTCCTTGATCCGGAGGATGAGGTGTACCGCAGAATTATCATGGCGGGAAAAGGGTTTGACGACGCCGATATGCAGGCGCCTCTCTATCTTCGCACGACGGAGGAAATGCTGAAGGAATTTGAGTATCTGGGCTCCGCCAAGGCGGAAGAGGTTGTCATAACAAACACAAACAAGATTGCAAGAATGTGCGAGCGCATCTCTCCGGTCCGCCCGGACAAATGTCCTCCGGTAATCGAGAATTCGGATCAGATGCTCCGCGATATCTGCTACAACAAGGCGCACAAAATGTACGGCGACAATCTGCCGGATATCGTTAAAGAGCGTCTGGAGCGGGAATTAAATTCCATCATCGGAAACGGATACGCCGTAATGTATATCATTGCACAAAAGCTGGTGTGGAAGTCGAACGAGGACGGCTATCTGGTCGGTTCGCGTGGATCGGTCGGAAGCTCGTTTGCGGCAACCATGTCCGGTATTACGGAGGTAAATCCGCTGCATGCGCATTATCTGTGTACAAACTGCAAATACAGTGATTTTGATTCCGAGCTGGTCCGCTCTTACTCCGGGCGGGGCGGATGCGATATGCCGGACGCGGTATGTCCGGTATGCAAAAGACCGCTCTCCAAGGAGGGATTTGATATTCCGTTTGAGACTTTCCTTGGATTTAAGGGAAACAAGGAGCCGGATATCGACCTGAATTTTTCGGGAGAATATCAGAGTAAGGCTCACAAATATACGGAGGTCATCTTTGGGGAAGGGCAGACGTACAAGGCCGGAACAATCGGCACGCTTGCGGATAAAACCGCGTACGGATATGTGAAAAATTATTTTGAAGAGCGCGGCATACATAAGAGGAAATGTGAGATTGAGCGTATTGCTTCCGGCTGCGTGGGTGTTCACAGAACAACGGGCCAGCACCCGGGCGGCATTGTCGTCCTTCCGGTGGGGGAGGAGATTGATACGTTCACACCGGTTCAGCGTCCGGCAAACGATATGACGGTCGATATTATAACCACGCATTTTGATTATCATTCCATCGACCATAACCTATTGAAGCTTGACATCCTCGGACATGATGATCCGACCATGATCCGTATGCTGCAGGATCTTACCGGCATTGATCCGACAAGTATCCCGCTTGACGACCGGGCGGTCATGTCTTTATTCCAGAATACGTCCGCGCTCGGCATTACGCCGGACGATATCGGCGGATGCCAGCTCGGTGCGCTTGGCATACCGGAGTTTGGCACTGATTTTGCGATGGGCATGTTAATTGATACGCAGCCGAAGGAATTTTCGGATCTGATCCGAATAGCGGGACTGTCCCATGGAACGGATGTATGGCTTGGAAATGCGCAGACATTGATTCAGGAAAAAAAGGCGACGATTTCAACCTGCATCTGCACGCGGGACGATATCATGATTTATCTCATCAGTATGGGGCTGGATTCGGAGGAGTCCTTTAAAATCATGGAGGCTGTGCGAAAAGGAACCGTTGCAAAGGGAAAGTGCGATAAGTGGCCGGAATGGAAACAGGATATGCTGGATCATGGCGTACCGGAGTGGTACGTCCAGTCCTGCGAAAAAATCAAGTATATGTTCCCGAAAGCGCACGCGGCCGCTTATGTCATGATGGCATGGCGCATCGCGTACTGCAAAGTGTTCTATCCTCTGGCCTACTATGCGGCGTATTTTTCGATTCGCGCGACCGGCTTTTCGTACGAGCTCATGTGTCAGGGAAGAGAACGGCTGGAGGTCTATCTGGCGGACTACAAGAAGCGCAAGGACGAGCTTACCAACAAGGAGCAGGACACGTTAAAGGATATGAGAATCGTTCAGGAGATGTACGCCAGAGGCTTTGAGTTTGTGCCGATTGACCTTTACTCGGCGCAACCGCAGCGTTTCCAGATCATTGACGGAAAACTGATGCCGTCGTTTAACAGTATCGACGGTCTTGGAGATACCGCTGCGGTTGCGATTGCGGAGGCGGCGAAGGATGGGCCGTTCTTATCCAAGGATGATTTCAGGGACAGAACAAAAGTATCGAAGACCATTGCAGATCTGATGGGAGATCTCGGACTGCTTGGCGATATTCCCGAATCCAATCAATTATCTCTATTTGATTTTGGAGCATAAAAATTATTTAAAATTATTTTTACAAAAGAGGAGGAAATGAAAATGTTTAGCTGGGGTGGTTGTATTATTAAGCTGCTGATTAGTATAGCAGTTGCGTCTGTTACAGGAACAAAGCAGAGTATCGGTGCAAGTATATTGATGGGCGTGCTGGTCTACAGCATGATATCCGCATGGTGGTATTGCTGCAGAATGATGGGGAATTATCTCATCGGTACCGTTGCATTTCTGATCGCGTTTTTCTTTTGCGTCTGGGGAGTATCATCCGCGCCGAATATAGTAATTAAGATAATCGCTTATATTGTGATGTTTGCGATTATTCTTGGCGGGGTAATCGCGGATATATGGGGAATCATTCAGGCAATCCGGAACAGATAAAAGAAAGCTGTAAGATTCATGTTGTCGGACATGAAGCTTACAGCTTTTTATTCATGACAAGGAAAAGCTTACAAAGCGTACTTTTTATTACTTATCGATACCAGGGTGGAACGTAAAAAGCTCGCCGGGATTTACGGTCGGCGTATACATAACCTGACCGGTACGATAGTCTGTAAAATAGATATAGTTCGTTGTTACATTGATACAGCAATAATCTCCCAGAACCAGCTCTTTTCCGTCGGAACCGTCGCTTTTTACCATACAAAGGGCGTCGCCGTTCTTGTCGTATTTCTGATAAAATATGTAACTTCCGCAAATATTGTACAAATCGATGCTGTCGAAAGAGACATAAGCGGTTGAACCGGAATTCAAATCGGCATGAACCAATGCGTTATTCGCATTCACATCGATATAGTAAGCATCTCCGTCCGCCGATACGATCGGTTTGTAGCTGTTGCATTCGAACACAGGAGCCGCGGTATCCGTTGCGGTATCGAACCTGTAAATATTTCCGTTGGTTTCCATGCCGTTGTAGAAAAAGTACTGACCGGAGGAGCTGCAGGTAAACATCTTACCGGATGTAATCTGTTCTTTATTTTTTCCGTCGATTCCAATCTTGTAGAGAGTAGAGGCATGTTCTTCGTCATAATGCAGATAATAGATATAGTTGCCAATCAGCGAAGCGTAATTGCAAGGATCTTTATCCAGTATAATCTTGTTTTTTCCATCCCGGTCTATCCTGCACAGGCAGTTTTTATCGAAAGAGTAAAGCGAGTCGATGGCGTACTCGGTGGAAGAGGTCTGGGTGTTCTGGATATAGTAGACATAATTGCTGTCCGCATTGATGAACTGGGCGGAGTCGTTACAAAGCTTTTTGATATTGCTGCCGTCGGCATCCATCACATAAAGCGAATTTTTGTCGTCCGGGTTGGCGAAAAAAACCGAACCGTTATTTTCACAGAACATACCCGCGTTGTACAGATTCCCCGCAGTATTTCCGTTCACGTATGTGGTGTTAAAGACCGTCTGATCTGATTTTGAATGAAAATAAAATAATGTAATCCCGACTGCGAACAGGCATAGGATTAAGACAGGAATAATAATTTTTTTCATGGCAAACCCTCCATTTATTTATTATATATTTTACCAAAGCATCTTGCAAGCGGCTTGCAAGAGTGGGTAAATTGTACTATTATTTTGTTAGAAAAGTAACTATTCAGAAAGAGGCTGTTTTTGCGAATGCATGGGAAGGGTTCTGTATAGTTGCGAAACATATGAAAACGCTAAGGAGTGGCAATGAAGGACTTACTTGATATCAGAAAAGAAATTGACGCGATTGACGACCGGATTGTAGAGCTTTATGAAAAGAGAATGCAGCTGGCGGAGGATGTCGCCGAATACAAGATTTTAAACCATAAGCCGGTATTTGATAAGGACCGCGAGAAAAGCAAGCTGGAGGCCTTGGGGGCAAAGACACATTCCGACTTTAACCGGTACGGCATCAGAGAGCTTTTTGACCAGATTATGTCGATGAGCCGGAAAAAGCAATATCAGCTTCTTACGGAGCATGGGATCATTCAGGAAAGCCGGTTTACCTGTATCGGGGAGCCGGATTACAAATCCGCAAAGGTTGTGTTTCAGGGAGTGGAAGGCGCGTATTCGCAGCAGGCGATGCAGGAGTATTTCGGAAAGGACTGCGACAGCTTTCATGTGGAGACGTGGAAAGATGCGATGGAAGCAATCAAAAACGGCTATGCGGATTATGCGGTTCTTCCGATTGAAAATTCTTCCGCGGGGATTGTGTCGGAGAATTATGATTTACTTGTAGAGTATGACAACTACATTGTCGCGGAGCAGATTATCAAAATCGATCATGTGCTGGTTGGCTGTGCGGATGCACAGCTTTCCGATATTAAGACCATCTACTCCCATCCGCAGGCTCTGATGCAGTGCTCGGATTATCTGGAAGAGCACCGCGACTGGGAGAAAATCAGTTTAAAGAATACCGCGATGGCGGCAAAGAAAGTGGACGACGATCAGGATCGGTCGCAGGCGGCAATCGCCGGGCGTATTACGGCTGATTTGTACGGACTTCATGTGTTGGATGAAGCGATTCAGAACAACAAGAATAATTCGACCAGATTCATTATCGTATCCGGCAAGCCGGTTTACAGAAGCTCGGCGACCAGAATCAGCATCTGCTTTGAGATTCCGCATGAGAGCGGTTCGCTGTATCACATGCTGTCCCATTTTATCTATAACGGACTCAATATGACAAATATCCAGTCGCGCCCGATTCAGGGAAAGAACTGGGAATACCGTTTTTTTATTGATTTTGAAGGGACATTTGAGGATGACGCGGTGCAGAATGCGCTCCGCGGTCTTTCGGAGGAGACGACGTCTTTGAGAGTGCTGGGAACGTTTTAAATGATACATTTCTGGAAGCAAGGAGGGGAAGCTTATGGCAATTCAGACATTTGGAGCAATCTACATCGGTTCCTATGAGGTAAGCCTTAAAATTTTTGAACTATCGTCATCAAAGAAAAAAATACATGAGATAGACCATATCCGGACGCGCGTCGATCTGGGTAAGGATCTGTACCAGAAGGGAAGCATCGGATACGAAAAAGTGGATGCCTTGTGCGATATACTTTCCGAGTTTTCGAGAATTATGAAAGGATACCGCGTGGATGCAAGCGAGGTATATGCGGCTGCGGCGCTCCGCGACGCGGACAACGAACTGTTTGTCGTTCATCAGATTAAGCTTCGCACAGGGTTTGAGGTAAAGGTAATCAGCAATTCGGAGTATCGGTTCATCGGATATAAGTCGGTGGCGGGACGCGAGCAGTTTGAGAAAATGATCAAAACGTCGGCGGCAGCGGTCGATATCGGCGGCTCCGGCATTCAGATTACGCTGTTTAACGAGGGGGAGCTTGTGACCACGCAGCATCTGGAAATCGGGACGGTGCGGCTTCGGGAGCTTCTGAGCGACCGCGGACACTCTCTGTTATTGTATGAGAGGGAAATGGAAGAGTATATCAACAAAAAGCTCGAGGTCTTTCGTTCTCTATATGTGGCGGATGGAGTCGAGAACATGATTTTTATGAGCGATTACTGCATGGAGATTGTCAGCCGTATGGAGAAAAGTCAGGGCGGCGACAATATTGTTCTGGCGGATAAATTTATGAAGTACATTGAGAAGCTTCAGAAGAAGAGCATCGAAGAGGTCTGCGCGGAGCTGAATTTGTCGAACGAGAGGGATCCGCTCATTATTCCGTCGATTATGATGTTTAAGGCGCTTGTCGGAAGACTGAAGGCCAGAATTGTATGGGTTCCCGGAGTGAATATCAATGACGGCATTGCGTTTGACTATGCGCAGAGAAACAATCTGGTCAAAGTGTACCATGATTTTGAAGGAGACATTATTTCCGCGGCGCATAATCTGTCCATGCATTTTAACAGTTATTCCCCGCATATCGACGCGCTTACGACGCTTTCCAAGAATATTTTTGATACGATGAAAAAAATTCATGGAATGGGAAGCCGCGAGAGACTTCTGCTGGAGGTTGCGGTAATCCTGCATGATTGCGGAAAGTATGTGTCTTTGGCGAACAGCCCGAGGTGCGCATATGAGATTATTATGGCTTCGGAAATCATCGGACTTACGCATAAGGAGCGCGAAATCGTAGCGCGGACCGTTCTTTACAACAATTTGCAACTGGATGACTATGAGGAGGTTTCGGAGAAGCTGGACAAGAAATCGTACATTACGGTTGCCAAACTCTCTGCGATTCTGCGCGTGGCGAATGCGTTGGATCAGAGCCATAAGCAGAAATTTAAGGATATAAAGATTGATCTGAAGGGCCGCAATCTTGTGATTACGGTGCACACGATGGATGACATTTCTTTGGAACAGACGCTCTTTGACGCAAAAACTTCCTATTTTGAAAGCGTGTTTAGTATGAAGCCGGTACTGAAGGAGAAGAGGGTATATAAGTAAGGAGGCAGTTATGGATACCAGAATTGATTTTGAAAATCCGGATTATTATGAGAACAGGGAGCTCAGCTGGATCAAATTCGACGAGCGCGTTCTCAGTGAGGCAAAAGACAGGACGATTCCCCTTCTGGAGCGTTTGAAATTTGTAAGCATAACTTCCTCCAATCTGGATGAATTTTTTATGGTCCGCGTGGCTTCGTTGAAGGATATGGTGCATGCAAACTATAAGAAGAAGGATATCGCAGGGCTGACGGCGACGGAGCAGCTTGCAAGGATTAACAAGGCGACGAGGGAACTGGTGGACAGCCAATATACGACGTTTATGCGTTCCCTGATGCCGCTTATGAAAAAGCAGGGAATCTATCTTTATGATGCGCATGAAGATCTAGACGAGAAGCAGCAGGAATTTGTGGATCACTATTTTATGGAGGAGGTATATCCGGTTCTTACACCCATGGCGGTTGACGCGTCGAGACCGTTTCCGCTCATCCGCAATAAATCGCTGAATATTGCGGCGCTTCTGCTGAATAAAAAGGGTAAGAAGGAAAATAAGGAGGCGCAGGACGAGACCGTTTTTGCGACGGTACAGGTTCCGGGCGTGCTGCCAAGACTTGTGCAGATACCGGGGCAGGACGGCAAGACCTGCTTTGTCCTGTTAGAGCAGATTATCGTGCGAAATATTGATAAGCTGTTTTCCAGCTACAAGGTGCTTTGCGCATATCCGTACCGGATTATGAGAAATGCGGATCTGACGATTGATGAGGAAGAGGCGTCGGATCTGTTAAAGGAAATTCAAAACAAGTTAAAGATGCGGCAGTGGGGAGAAGTCATCCGTCTGGAAGTGGAGAGCAAGATGGATAAAAAGCTGCTGCATTTCCTAAAGAGTGAGCTGAAAGTGGCGGAGGAAGACATCTTCCAGATTGAGGGGCCGATTGACCTTACCTTTCTGATGAAAATGTATGGAATAGAAGGCTATGACTTCCTTCGCAACACGCCGACGGTTCCGCAGAAGCATCCGAGAATTGAGAGCGGATGCGACATTTTTGAGGAAATCCGCAAGGGCGATATATTCCTGCATCATCCGTACCAGACATTTGACCCGGTTGTCGATTTTATCCGGCAGGCGTCCGTAGATCCGGAGGTTCTGGCAATCAAGCAGACACTGTACCGCGTGAGCAGCAATTCCCCGATTATCAGCTCGCTGGCGCAGGCCGCGGAAAACGGAAAGCAGGTTACCGTATTGGTGGAGCTAAAGGCAAGGTTCGACGAAGACCACAATATTGTCTGGGCGAAGAAGCTCGAGCGGGCCGGCTGTCACGTAATCTACGGACTTGTCGGATTAAAGACACACAGCAAGATTGCGCTTGTCGTTCGGAAAGAGGAGGACGGAATCCGCAGATATGTGCATCTGGGAACCGGAAACTATAACGATTCCACCGCGAAGCTGTATACGGACTGCGGTATTTTTACCTGCAAGGATTCCATCGGGGAGGATGCGACAGCGGTGTTCAATATGCTGTCCGGCTATTCGGAGCCGAGACACTGGAATGAACTGATCCTTGCGCCGTACTGGCTCAGAGACAAATTCGTCGCTCTGATTAAAAGGGAAATCAGCCATGCGGATGCGGGGGAACCGGCAAGAATTATCGCAAAGATGAATTCCCTCTGTGACGCCGGAATCATTGCCGCCTTATACGAAGCCTCCGCCCATGGGGTAAAAATCGACCTGATTGTGCGCGGAATCTGCTGCCTTAAAGTAGGGATTCCTGGGGTGAGCGAGAACATTCATGTGCGCTCAATCGTGGGCAATTTTCTGGAGCACAGCCGGATTTTCTATTTTGAAAACGCCGGAGAATCGGAGATTTACATGGGAAGCGCAGACTGGATGCCGAGAAATCTCGACCGCCGCGTAGAGATTGTTTTTCCGGTGATAGATGAAGAACTTCAGAAAAAAGCCTTACATGTACTTGAAGTTGAACTGGAAGATACGGTGAAGGCAAGGGTACTGCTGGCAGACGGAAATTATGAGCGCGTCGACAAGAGAGGAAAGGCGATTATCAACTCGCAGAAGCAGTTCTTAAAGGAGGCGGAAGCCGAAGCGCCTAAGATGAACGCCGGCATGAATGAGCGCGTGTTTATTCCGGCAGAGCCTGTCTGATGAAAGTTGACAAAACGTTTTCTCTATGATAATTTGATGAATGTCATTTATCAAAAGGAGAATGGGTTTTATGAAGAAAATATCAAAAAGAATTGTGGTTCTTGTAATTCTGGTTTTGTCGACCGGATTACTTGGGGGATGCAAAGAGCAGTTCGATGCGGCTGCTTATGTAAAAGCACTACTGGATAATTCATACAAAAACGATTCGACCGCTTTTGTGGAACAAAAGCTGGGAACAGCGGAGGAGGCGCTTGAACTTTACAATCAGGGATTGGAGCATGCGATTTCCGATATTCTGATTGACGGGGAAAGCGAAGCGGTTACGATTTCGGATGAATTGGCCGAAGAGTACAGAAAAACGTTTGCAGCCGTTTTTTCGAAGGTACGATATACGGTCGGCGAGGCGCAGAAGCAGGAGGACGGTTCCTATACCGTTACGGTAACCTATGAGACAATGGATGTGTTCGGCAACGCGATGGCGGACTATGATACAGAGCTTGAGGAGTGGACGAATCAACTGTCCGCGGAGGCTGTCGCAGGAGAAGAGCTTCCGGATGAAGAGGAATTGTACGAAACGCTTTTTACTATATTAAAGGACAGCATCAATGAAGCCGTCCAGGATGCGGGATATGAGAACGCAGAAGAAATGACCGTAAGAGTTGAGTTATCGGACGGAGTGTATTCTTTGAACCAGAGCGATATCGAAACGCTTGAATATAATCTTTTGGGGTTATATAAGTAACGCCGGAAACGGAACTTTTTCTAAAAAAATGTTGACATATGAGAAGTAATGTGGTAATTTCCTGTCTTTGACAGTGTTTTGACGTAAAAAGTCCCGGAGACCGCACTGGGAGC
>CAZTKM010000022.1:42979-44700 GCA_964614035.1 uncultured Lachnobacterium sp. | reverse complement strand
CATATCATAAACCATCTCCGCAATCTCAGCTTTTCTCTCCAGCTTCGTTGCTTTCTCCTCCAAATCCATCTGCTTAACTGCTACCCGCATGGATAAGGTGGCATACTCCTGAACAAGCTGTTCCTTTTCACGCTCCAACAGTTCATTCTCCGGTTGCTTTTCATTAGCCTGCTCCTTCAATTCGTTGTAACAAATTTCCTCTTTTAACACCTTATATTCCATAACCGATAAATCATGGTTGTGACCTTTGGACTTTTCTCTTATCTGTTCTCCAAAGATTAAACGTCTATCGCCAGCGCATTAAAAGAATTCAAAAGTTATAAGGCTATTGAATTTCAATTTATATACCCTATACCATTTATATCCGACATAAAAGAATGTTTCTCTTGCCACAAACGGTATTTTAGTTCTCAAACTCTGATATGCAGAACTTTGTGTTGGCGATGAATAAGCATCAATTCCTATATCTTTTGCAAGGAGCATCGCTCTTTTCATATGCATCGGATCGCTTACAATCAACGCTGTCTTATATCCTTCTTGATCCATTATCTTTTTTGAATTTTGTAAATTTTCCTGTGTTATCGTGGACTGTTCTTCAAGAATTACCATTTCCGCAGGAATACCTTGGCTAACAAGATATGTTTTGGGGGAGGATAAGTAACAGTTTGCAAAATCCCGATTGTGATTTGACACTTTTTAAGGAAAAGAGTGGTTGATTTTTCAACCACTCTAGTGTACAATTTACTCAAAGGTAACCGGATGTGACTCCGATTTGCCCTCAGTTAATATGATATCAAAAGTGATAAGTGCCTTAACTTTAGACGGTGTCGGGCACTTATTTCTTTTTGTTTATATGATTGTCTATGTAAGACAGAGCCGCAAAAATTACTAACAACAAAGTAAACACTTCTATTGTGTTCATAGGGCATCCCCCTCCTTCGTAAAACCAGAGGGCATCTAACAATGAGAACTTCACACCCGAGCTTCTTTCAACTATACAATAATATTATAACACGCTTCGAACATTTGTTCAATTATCAATTTTTGATCAACAGGCGAGATTAATCATAATATAACTACTTAAAAATACAAATATCTTCATCCTCTGCACTTCTCAAATAAAAATCGACTCCTTTTCAACCACAACATCATATTCTTCTGAAGTAATTGGCTTTAGCCATAAGAGATTGATCTTTTCATTCATAAAATCTGCATATTTTGGGAAATTGCTGTTCTTCATGATGCGGGCGTTCAAAAACAGAATGTATTCATAACCTTTTATATTTGAAAACGGAACTGTATGACTATGTCCTAAAAATGTAATTTCCTGCCATGCATTGCCTTCCCATGCGGATTCGTTGCAACATAAACCGGCTCTAAGGTTTTCGGATCAAGTCCGGTATAGTACATACAGGTTGAAATGGTAGACGGCGTCGGATAAAAATCCTGCACCTGTTCGGGAGATAATTTATGATCCCGCAGATACTCTGCCAGCTCTATCGCTTCTTTTAAAGCGGATTCCGGAACGCACAAATATTTTTTTACCTTTGGCAGTTCCCGAAGCTTGCGAAGCAATGCGACATAATCCCTGTGATCTACTTCCAGATTTTTGCAGGGCTGCGGGAAAAGGCACTGCTTATTGGGGCATGCGCCCTTTGTCATCTGCTTGGAACATGCCGGTGCGCGGAAATTCGCGGTCGGTCCTCCGACATCATGGATAT
>CAZTKM010000022.1:9771-42879 GCA_964614035.1 uncultured Lachnobacterium sp. | reverse complement strand
TTGGAACATGCCGGTGCGCGGAAATTCGCGGTCGGTCCTCCGACATCATGGATATATCCTTTAAATTCCGGATCTTCGATAATCTTTTTTGCATCTTCCAAAATCGACTCATGGCTTCTGGTCTGTACGATTCTTCCCTGATGAAACGTAAGCGCGCAGATATTACAGCCGCCGTAACAGCCGCGGTTGCTGATCAGGGAGAACTTTACCTCCTTGATTGCAGGCACTCCTCCCTCTTTCTCATAGGATGGATGATAGGTTCTCATATACGGAAGCGCATATACGGCGTCTGAAATAAGTTCCCTGTCCTTCGTCTTAAATATGGTTCCGTCCACAAAGGTAATATCCTTTACCGCAATTCCGGCACTCAGAGCGTCCGCAATCTCAACTATGCTCCGCTCTCCCATTCCGCAGGAGATCAGATCGGCTCCGGAATCCAATAAAATCGAGCGTTTTACCTTGTTCGACCAGTAATCATAGTGCGCGAGTCTCCTCAGGCTTGCCTCGATTCCTCCGATAATAATCGGAATATCCTTATATGTATGTCGAATCAGATTCGTCATTCTTCCAGTCCGGCTGCGCTATGATTCCGACGGTATAGCCATGGGATTGTAATACTCTTGAGATAAAATCGGTAAAAATCCTTCGTTCATCTAATTCCTCGCATACAATTGTTCTACCTCTTCCTGCGTAAGCTTTCTGCATTCTCCGGGAAGAAGACCGTCCAGTGTCAATGTGCCAATGCTAAGACGCTTTAAGCCAATGACTTTACATCCGACCGCATAGAACATGCGCTTTACCTGATGGTAGCGGCCTTCGGATATCGTCAGCCTCGCATAGAATTCATGTGTTCCGTCTTCGGATACAGCATCCGGTAAAATTTCAAGCTCCGCAGGAAGCGTCGGAGCATCATCGCCGATATTTACGCCCTTTTGAAACGCCTCGATTGCCGTAACGGGAACAGGCGCATCCAGCTTGGCTTCGTAGGTCTTTTTCACGTGATGGGACGGACTCAAAATGTGATGCGTAAACGCACCGTCGTTGGTAAGAAGCAGAAGCCCTTCCGTATCCTGATCCAGACGGCCGACCGGTGTAAGAAAACGCAAGCTTTCCGGCAGTTCGTCCATAACCGTCCTATGGGCTGCATCCGATACGGCGGTCACATACCCCGCTTCTTTGTAGAGCAGATAATAGGAAAACTCTTCATATACGAGCTGTCTGCCCTGAAAGCATACGACGTCCGCATGTTCGTCTACCTTATCCTCCGGTTTCTTTGCCACAACTCCATTGACCATGACGAGCCCCTGCCTGATATACCTTTTTACTTCGGAGCGTGTTCCTGCCTGACAGGCGCACAGAAATTTATCCAGTCTCATACTACTTCGATCTCTTTAAAAACTCTAAAATTAACTTCCAGATTCTTTCCGTTGAAGCAGTACTCAAGCGTTCCTTCGGCGTGTGGATATCGTAGTTGGTCGGTCCGAAGGATACGCAGTCAAGTCCCTCAATTTTTTCCGAGAAAATGCCGCACTCAAGCCCCGCATGAATCGCTGCAAAGCGGGCTTCTTCTCCAAACAAATCCCTGTAGATTTCCCCGATCAGTTCCCTCACGTCAGACTGAGGCTTATACTCCCATGCGGGATAATCCCCTTCCACTTCCACTTCTCCGCCGAGCATTTCCACAATCCGGCATAGACGGTCCTTCAGTTCTTCTTTTCTTGTAGAAACGCTGCTTCGTATGGATGATACGGCATAGAGACACTCTTCCTGCAATTCCAGGATACCAAGATTGAGCGAGGTCTCTACGAGATTGTCCATGACCTGACTCTTATTTAGCACGCCGTTCGGAGTGACGCGAAGGAAGTAAATCAGCTTATTTACCGATGAAAAATCCAGCATGTTCTCCTCCCTTACATGCTCAAAAGCTACGGAGACATATACATCCGGATCCGACACCATATACTCGTTTTTAAACGTCCGGTCAAGTTCGGACACGATATCGGAAACAAGATCTCTGCTTTCTTCCGGCATCAATATGACTGCATTGCATTCCCTTGCAATCGCATTGTCCTTTAAGCCGCCTGCCATGGAAACAATACCAAAAGGAGTCTCATCAAAGACCGCTTTTAATACCCTTCCCATGAGGATATCCGCATTTCCGCGCTCCTTGTGAATCTCCGCGCCGGAATGACCGCCCTGCAAACCGGAAACCGTAAGCGTTACCGCAAGTCCTGTCTGTGTAACATATTCCACAGGAATCCTTGAAATCAGACTCATTCCGCCTGCACAGCCGGTTAAAAATTCTCCCTCCACATCACTGTCAAGGTTTAACATTTTTTTCCCTTTCAGCATCGAAAGATCAATATCATACGCGCCGAGCATACCGATTTCCTCATCCACAGTCAGAACAATCTCAAGGGGCGGATGAGGGATATCATCCGAATCCAGAATTGCAAGCGCGTATGCAACCGCGATTCCGTCGTCCCCTCCTAAGGTTGTTCCGTCGGCGGTAACAAATCCGTCCTCCACCAAAAGAGAAAGCCCGTCCTTTTCAAAATCAATATCTACACCGTTTTCTTTTTCACAGACCATATCCATATGCCCCTGAAGAATAAGGGGTTCTGAATTTTCATACCCTCTTGTTCCGTCTGCAAAAAGAATCACATTGTTCCGTTCGTCCTGCATGTACTTTAGATTATGCTTTCTTGCAAAATTGACGATGTAATCGCTGATTGCTTTTGTGTTCCGCGAGCCATGCGGGATTTTTGCAATCTCCTCAAAATAAAAAAATACTTTTTGCGGCTCTAAGCCTTCTAAAACTCTCATAGAATCCTCCTTGTCTTCATAAATTGTATTATGAAAAAATTTTTATCTGTTTTCCTTTTTTTAATAATTGTATTCTTTTTTATTGTTGCACCGACCGAGACGCTTCATGCAAGCAAGAACGGCATCACGCTGTGGTTTGAGCAAATCCTGCCGACATTGCTGCCGTTTACCATTTTATCGGGCTGGGTTATCCAGTCCAATGCGTTTGACCTGTTTCACAAATCAAATGCCAAACGGACACTTCCTGTTCTGCCGGAGGAACTGTTCATTCTTCTCTCCGGTTTTCTGTTTGGTTTTCCGATCGGGAGCAAGCTGTCTGCCGATTTTTATCAGGCCGGAAGAATCTCAAAGAAGCACGCGCAGATTCTTTGTATGTTTACCAACCATATGAGCCCTGCGTTTGTCCTCGGCTACGTCTGCACGCAGCAGATGAACCACATGAGCTACGCCGTACCGATCTGCCTGATTTTGTATGTTCCCTCTTTGATACTCGCGGTTGTCTTTCTGCTGCTGTCTGCTAATCCGCCGTCAAAGGCTCGTATTCCGCTGCCGGAGGATTTTGCTTCCGAGCATAAAAATACGGCATCAGGTTTTCAAATGGATATGAAAATCATTGACGCCGGTATTATAAATGGTTTTATTACACTTATTAAGCTGTGCGGATATATGGTATTTTTCTCAATCGGCGTATCCATGATACAGCGCGTTGCGATTCTGCCGCAGAGCCTCATGATGCTGGCAATATCCGGTCTTGAGGTAACAAACGCCATTTCGTTTATCTGTTCGAATGCCGCGAACGATTCAGCGATGCTGTATCTTGTAATACTGTCATTGTCCTTCGGCGGACTGTCCGGTCTTGCACAGACGGCATCGATGATTCATCCGGCCGGTTTGTCGGTAAAAAAATATTTCCTTGCAAAAGTCCTGCTGACGCTTTTATGTATTCTGCTTACGGCAATCTATCTGTCAGTCGTCTAACAGACCTTCGGTTGAAATCTTGATATTGCCGTAATCGGTGCTCTCGGTCTCTTTGGCAGCCGGTGCCGGCTGCGGCGCCGGTGCCGGTTCCGGATATAGCTGCGCGCGGTTTGCCGTAACCACATCCAAAAATCCCTGAAGCGACGAAATCAGATTATCGTATCTGGTCTTGGAGGTATCAATCGCATTGATTAAGATATCCTCAACGCCTTTCAGTTGTCCGTCCGTATAGCTCATAGCGCCCATGCGAATACTGTTCGCCTCATTTGTTGCATTATCAAGAATCTCCTGCGCCTGCTTTGTCGCGATCATAACCACTTCATTGGCCTGCGCATAGGCCTGCTGCATAATCTGATGCTCGGACACAAGCTCGTTCGTCTGAATCTGCGCCTGCGCGATAATCTGGTCGGCCTTTGCCTGTGCATCCGCCAAAATTGCCTCTTTGTTGCTGATAATCTTCTGATATCTCTTAATCTCTTCCGGTGTTTTACTGCGAAGCTCTGCAATCAATTCTTCAAGTTCTTCACGATCAACGATAATTCTGGTACTTGATAGCATCTGTGGTTTGCAATTTGAAATATAATCTTCAATCTCGTCTATGATTTGTTCCATTCTGCTGCTCATAAATACTCTCCTTAAATTACATGATACTTCTTATATATCTTCTCAATAATCGGTTCCGGAACGAATTTGGAAATGTCGCCGCCGTAAGAAGCAAATTCCTTAACAATTGTCGAACTCAGATAGGAATACTTCAGATTTGTAGTCAGAAAAATCGTTTCCATATCCGGATTCTGCACATGATTGGTCTGGGCAATCTGCAATTCGTACTCAAAATCTGTGACAGCCCGAAGTCCCCGGATATTGATTGTAGCGCCGATTTCCCGCATATAATCAACCAGAAGACCGTTAAATGAAGATACCGTAACATTCGGGATATCTTTTGTCATCTCTTTTATCATACTAACACGTTCTTCCAAAGAAAACAATGAATTTTTTGCGCTGTTATTGAGCACTCCAATGACTAATTCATCCACAATTTTTGCGGATCTTTCAATGATATCAAGATGTCCGAACGTAATCGGATCAAAACTTCCGGGATAAATTGCTTTTTTCATCATGCACCTCATTTTCTACGCAAAAAAGCGTGGGCATTTGTCTTATACTTCTTGTACCTTGTAACCTCAAAGCCGAGTTCTTCCACATCCTCAAATCCGGTGTCCAGCGAAGCCTCCACAATAAGAATCGTATCCGGCTTTACAATGGATGAACGGGAAAGTAAAGCAAGCGCTTCCTTTTCCAGATTTTTGTTGTACGGGGGATCCATAAAAATGATATCAAACTGATATTTTTCCTCCAGCATGGCGATTGCGGATCGGACGTCCATCGTCATCAAAGATGCCTCCGCTTCAAATTTTGTGAACCGGATATTATCTTCGATACATGCACAGGCCTTTTTGTTATTTTCGACAAAGACCGCTTTTCCCGCCCCTCTGCTGATTGCCTCAAGTCCGATCTGCCCGCTTCCCGCAAAAAGATCGAGAAAATAACATCCCGGAATATCCGCCTGCAAAATGTTAAACAGGGTTTCTTTAATTTTATCCGTTGTCGGTCTGGTATCCATGCCCTCTATCGTTTTCAGGGGAAGGCTTCTCGCCGAACCTGCAATAATTCTCATAGCTTATTTTTGTTCCTTCAATACGTCTTTGTTTTTTACAATATAATCCACCAGCGAAATGACGGTAAGCGCAAGCGCAATATAAGTAAGTACAACGCCCAAAATATGTAACCACGCATATTGATTCAGCGTAATATCAAGCATCAGTACAATTACCATCAGCATCTGGAACGTTGTCTTAAACTTGCCCCAGTAGCTTGCGGCAATCACGACTCCGTTATCGGATGCGACAAGGCGGAATCCGCTGATAATAAATTCTCTGGCAATGATAATGATCACAATCCATGATGCCAATTGTCCAAGATCAATCAGACAAATCATCGCGGAACAGACCAGAAGCTTGTCCGCAAGCGGATCCATAAATTTTCCGAAATTCGTCACTAAATTGTATTTTCTTGCAATCTTTCCGTCCAGCAGATCCGTTAAGCTGGCAATAATAAAAATCGCAACCGCAATGTAATTTCCATACCCTTCAAAGTAAGGCGCCAAAAGGAAAAATACAAAAAACGGAATTAAAATTACGCGGAACATCGTCAATTTGTTTGGTAAATTCATACAATCTCTCCTATTAAATCATATTCGTACGCTCCGGTTACACGAACCTTTGCGATATCGCCCGACATGAGTATCTTGTCTGTGCGGATGAACAGGTAGCCGTCGACGTCCGGCGCATCCCGGTACGTTCTGCCCACATATGCGTTGTCATCCGCCACCTTTCCTTCAATCAAGACATACATTTCCCTGCCGATCATCGTCTCATTTTTATCCATGATAACCTCTTCCTGAAGTTCCATGATGTCCGCCTGATACTCTTTCTTCTTCTCTTCGTCCACCTGATCCGAAAACCCGGCGGCCGCCGTACCTTCCTCCCTGGAATACGTAAATGCACCCAGACGGTCAAATTCCATATCATTGACAAACTGCATCAATTCCTCATGCATCTCATCCGTCTCGCCCGGAAACCCGCAGATTAACGACGTGCGGAGCGTAATATCGGGAATACGTTCTCTAAGATTGGCAATCCGATTCTGCAGTTCCTCTTTATTCGTTTTTCTCCCCATCCGGCGGAGGATTTCATTGTTGCAATGCTGAATCGGCATGTCCAGATAGTGGCATACCTTCTTGTCTTGCAGCATGGACGTAATCAATTCCTCGTAGATTTCCTCCGGATAGCAGTACATAATCCGGATCCAGAAAAGACCGGAAATCTCATTCAAAGCATCCAGCAGCTTATGAAGCGACTTCTCGCCATACAAATCCACGCCGTAAAGCGTCGTCTCCTGCGCGACGAGAATCAGTTCCCTGACGCCTCCCTCTGCAAGCGCCCTGGCCTGTGCAAGAAGTTCTTCCATCGGCACGCTGCGGTATCTGCCTCTGACGGACGGAATCACGCAATATGTACAATTCTTGTTACAGCCTTCCGCAATCTTTAGATATGCAAAATGACCGCCGGTGGAAAGTATGCGCTCTGCCTTGGTGTCCGGAAGTCCGGTAAGCGGCTTTAAGCTGATGAACGATTCGTTTTTCATCGTGCTGTGTACCGCGTCGCAGATTGCATCATAGGAATTTGTTCCGATAATCGCATCCACCTCCGGTATTTCCTTTTGGATTTCATCCGCATAGCGCTGCGCCAGACACCCTGTGACAATCAGGGATTTCAGCGTACCGGTTTTCTTATACTCTGCCATTTCCAGAATGGTATTGATACTCTCTTCCTTCGCATCCCCGATAAAGCAGCAGCTGTTTACGACAATTACATCCGCCTTTGTCTCGTCATCCGTAATGGTAACGCCGTCCTTTTCGAGCATACCAATCATAAATTCCGAGTCCACAAGATTTTTGTCACATCCTAAGGATATAAATAAAAGTTTCATATTCATATACGATAAAAAAGGGAATGACAACAAAGTATCATTCCTCTTTGTCTTTCCTAGTTATTCTCCTCGTCCGCCACAATCTTTACTTCGCCCCGGTATAATTCCTGAACGGCAACGGAAAGCGGTTTGTTACATGGCGCGTCTGCAAGCGGCTCTGCTCCGTCGATCAGCTGTCTTGCACGCTTTGCGGTTGCAAGCACAATCGAATAGCGGCTGTTTACTACCGGTTCTTCTCCGATTTCCACACCGTCGTTGACTACCTTCATAAGTTCTACATAAGATGGATGTATCATTTTATTCTCCTTTCGAAAAGCTCTGTAAGCTTCTTCGCATTTGATTTATAAATTCCAGATTGGACGAAACCCTGTATATTTTATTGTCGTCCATCCGGTTCGTGCGCTCATTTGTTATTATCGCATGCAAACGGTCTGTACATGCATTTAAGTCGTCATTTACCACAAGATAATCGTAGGATTCAATCCCTTCGGATTCTTCAACCGCGCGCCCCAGCCGCTTCAGTATTACCTCCTCCGACTCGGTGCCTCTGCCAACAAGGCGGTTATGAAGCTCCTCTGCACTCGGCGCGGTCACAAACACAAGCCTTGCGTCCGGAAACTGCTTTTTTACCTTGAGCGCTCCCTGAATCTCGATCTCAAGAATCACATTCCTGCCCGCTTCCAGCTGATCGAACACATACTTTTTCGGCGTGCCGTAATAATTGCCGACATACTGCGCATACTCAATCAGCTCATCCTTTTGAATCATCTCCTCAAAAGCCTCTGTGGAGACAAAAAAATATTCCTTTCCGTCTGTCTCGCCTGCCCGCGGCTTTCTCGTCGTGGCTGAGATGGAAAGACCGTATTCTTCCCCATGGGATGCCATGAGATGCTTCATCAAAGTCCCTTTGCCGACCCCGGAAAACCCGGAAATGACAACTAAAATACCCTTGCTCATACACCATTTTCCTTTTGTTCCGCTAACGTGTCAACCTGATTAAATCTGCCGGTAAGCGTCTCCGGCGACAAGGCTGACAGAATAATCTTATCATTCGATGTAAAAATTACGCTCTTGGTTTTCCGTCCCTGTGTCGCGTCGATTAAGGTTTTCTCTTCTTTTCCCTGCTGGATCTGTCTCTTTGCCGGAGCCGAATCCGGCGAAAGAATCGCTACAACCTTATCGCGATTGACCATATTTCCGAAACCAATGTTCACTAATACCGACATATGACTAACCTTCGACTATTCAATATTCTGAATCTGCTCCCTTACCTTTTCGATATCCGTCTTGAGATTGATACCGATATCCGCGATTTCCAGATTATTCGCCTTGGAAAGCGTGGTGTTCGCTTCCCGGTTCATCTCCTGCGCAATAAAGTCAAGCTTACGGCCGACGCCCTCGCCCTGCGCAAGCGCATCCTTCGTCGCCTGAATGTGGCTTCTTAATCGCACCATCTCCTCGTCCACGCAGATCTTATCGGCATAAATCGTAACCTCTGTTGCAATCCGGCCTTCATCCATCTGGCGGTCTCCCAGAATCTCCTGAATCTTATCCTCCAGCCTCGCGCGGTATTCCTTCATAATAATCGGGGAGCGCTCCTCAATATAATCCACATAAGAAAGCATCTTGTCAAGTTTGGCCGTCAGATCGTTCTTCAGATTCTCTCCCTCTTTGATCCGGCTGTCAACGAACATCTCACAGGCTCCGCGCAGCGCTTTCTCCAATCCGCTCCACAGCTTCTTCTCGTCAATGCTCTGCTCCTCCATGACAAACACATCCGGGTATCTGGAAAGCGTGCTGACGCGGATGTCGTCATCCAGCCCGTACTCCTCCGCCATCTGCCGGAGATATTTCAGGTACTCGCCCGCTAAGGATGCGTTGTACCGCAAACTGTAATTGTCCTCCGTATAATCCTCATACGTAATATATAAATCTACTTTTCCCCGCTCCATATATTCCTTCAGGAGATTGCGTATCGAGCTCTCAAAAAAATTCAGCTTCTTAGGCATTTTGATATTTACATCAAGATAACGGTGGTTAACGGATTTGATCTCGACAGTGAACCTGCGTTTTTCATCCGCATATTCACACCGTCCAAATCCTGTCATGCTTTTAATCATTGATCAATACCTTCTCTCGTGCATAGATAGAATATATTATATAACTCCTTTTTGTTTTCGTCAAATACTCTTGGCATTTTTTCCTCTATCCGATATAATGGTATTGCGAAAAAAGGAGACTTTCATATGGCTTTTGACGGAATTGTAATTGCAAATCTGGTTTATGAATTAAATAACACCATCCTCGGACTTAAAATCAGCAAAATTGCGCAGCCGGAAAACGACGAGCTGCTATTGACGATAAAAGGAAATCATGGAACCTACAGGCTGTCGCTCTCCGCGAACGCCTCGCTTCCGTTCGTATATTTGACGGAGGATAACAAGATGGCTCCCCTCACTGCTCCTACCTTCTGCATGGTGCTCAGAAAGCACATTGCAAACGGTAAGATTATTCGTATCTATCAGCCGGAAATGGAGCGCATCATACGCTTTGACATAGAGCATCTGGATGAGCTGGGCGATTTGTGCAAAAAAACATTGATTGTTGAACTTATGGGAAAACATTCGAACATCATTTTCTGTAATGGGGACGGTATGATTATTGACAGTATCAAGCATGTCTCCTCTGCCATGAGTTCTGTGCGCGAGGTTCTGCCCGGACGGGATTATTTCCTGCCGGACACGCAGGGGCAGAAAAAAAATCCCTTATCGGTATCTGCGGACGAGGTATGCGGCTTAATCAAAGAAAAGCCCATGTCCTTATCGAAGGCAATCTATACCTCTTTTACCGGAATAAGTCCTCTGATTGCAAACGAAATCTGTTATCTTTCATCCGCGGACGCAGACGCACCTACGGCGGCTTTTTCGGAAGAGGAACTGCTCCATGTGGCAAACTGCTTTCTTCTGCTCATGGAGCGCATAAAGCGGAACGAATTTACCCCATGCATTGTCCGGAAAGGTCAGGAGCCGGTTGAATTTTCCTGCGTACAGCTGAGGCAGTACGCCGATCTCGATATTCAGGAGTACGCATCCGTTTCCAAGGTTCTGGAAGTATATTATGCGGAAAAAAACATATACTCCCGTATCAGACAGAAATCTGCCGACCTGCGCAAAATCGTGAACACCGCACTGGAGAGAAACATAAAAAAATACGATCTTCAGTTGAAGCAGCTAAAGGATGCCGAAAAGAAAGAAAAATACAAGCTGTATGGGGAATTGATTCAGACCTACGGTTACGGTCTGCCGGAAGGAAGCAGGGTGCTCGAAGCCCCGAATTACTATGACAATAATCAGATGATTTCGATTCCGCTCGACCCTGCTCTATCGCCGTTGGAGAACTCCAGGAAATACTTTGATAAATACGGCAAATTGAAGCGCACCTATGAGGCATTAAACGAATTGATTCTTGAGACGAAGGCCCGGATTGACCATCTGGCGTCCATCCAGAACGCATTGGATATCGCGGTGTCCTCCGAGGATCTGGTTGAAATCAAGCAGGAGCTTATGGAATACGGTTTTATAAAAAAACAGCGGAATTCCAAAAAAGAGCGCGTAAAAAGCAAACCATTCCACTATCGCTCCTCTCTCGGATATGATATTTATGTCGGAAAAAATAATTATCAGAACGATGAGCTGACCTTCAAGGTTGCCACCGGAAATGACTGGTGGTTTCACGCGAAAGGAATCCCGGGTTCGCACGTGATTGTAAAAGCAAACAACGAAGAGCTTCCGGATCAGGTATTCGAGGAAGCCGGACGGCTTGCCGGTTTTTATTCCAAGGGCCGCGAAAACGATAAAATTGAAATCGATTATCTGCAGAAAAAAAATGTGAAAAAACCAAACAAAAGCGCGCCGGGATTTGTTGTGTATTATACAAACTACTCGCTTACGATTCATCCCGATATTACCGGAATCGAACAGGTTGAGGATTGAATACATGGAATTATTCAAAAATAAACAAAAATTTACCAGTATATGCTTTCTGAACCCGGGCAAAATATGAGTGTAACCACAAAAGGTTACATTTTTTACAAGGGAGGAAAGTATGATGAGCAGAAATAGTAATAAGAGTGTATTAAACAAGTTCAAGTACGAAGTAGCAAACGAAATCGGTGTCCCACTTAAGAACGGATACAACGGAGATCTTACCTCTGCCCAGAATGGTTCTGTCGGCGGATATATGGTCAAGAAAATGATCGAGGCTCAGGAAAAGCAGATGGCTGGGCAGCAGTAGACGCTAACCGCGTAAAAAAGAGGGGGTGCAAAAACTCCCCTGTCAGAAAACCCGCCAGTGGCGGGTTTTCTGATATTTCTTATGCAGTTAATCAATAATTCCATATTCCCGGTAGAACTGTTTTCTTGCTTCTTTATTTCTTGCTTCTTTATCAGTCGCGACTCTTTGGGCATCCTCAACGTGTCCGTCTGATAACAACAGACCGACTAATTTACCCATCATGTCCTCGCCTTCTTCGTGGATGCCGTTAATAAAAACTTTTTCATTGTACTCTGTCAGACACACATCCATCACTTCCGCCCTGTGCTTTGTGAGGAAATCGCTTAATACATTCTCCTCGATACATTGTTTTACTGCTTCATCGACTGCCTGTTCCACCGTAAGTCCTTTGCATTGATTTTCTCTGATATAATTGATCAATGTCATATTGTCCGCCAGAGGCTTGCACATGGATAACAGAGCTGCCATTATTAACTTACCCGGCATTGTTTATTCAGGTTTTACCTATTTTATCTATCAGCTTCATAAGTACCATTCTTTCTTAAATTATATGAAATCTATTTCTCAAAATCAATATTTTTTCAGTTTTGGGAAATAGAATCATTGCAGCAATGGGCGCTACAGATTCATTTTCTTTATCTGCTCGGCCATGAAACGCTCCATCTCCCGCTTTAGGCCCAGATGTTCTTCCAGTTCAAGCTCCGCGTCAGCATCAAGTATCTCCTTTACCTCCTCCGAGGCCGTTTTAAGCACATCCGCATCCTGATAGATATCCGCAAGCCTAAAGGAAAGGTCGCCGCTCTGCCGTATTCCGAAGAAATCGCCGGGACCTCTGAGCTTTAAATCCTCGCTTGCAATATAAAATCCGTCATTGGATTTATTTAATGTTTCCAGACGCTTTTTTGCGGTCTTCGTGTCAACCGTATTGATCATAATGCAATAGGACTGCGTATCGCCGCGGCCTACGCGGCCCCGCAGCTGGTGGAGCTGCGCCAGACCGAACCGATCCGCATTCTCAATCATCATAACGGTTGCATTCGGGACATTGACTCCGACCTCCACAACGGTCGTGGATACCAGAACCTGTATCTCGTTTCTTGTAAACGCTTCCATAATCTGGTTTTTTTGGTCATTCTTCATCTTGCCATGAAGCATTCCCACCGAAAGCTCTCCGCCGTAGTATTCACGCAGCTCTTTCGAGTAGCTTTCCACGTCCTTCGCGTCCAGATTCTCCGTCTCCTCCACCAAAGGACAGATGACGTATGCCTGATGTCCTGCCTTTACCTGCTCCCTTATGAAGGAATACGCCTTTTCCCGATACGAAGTATTGACCACACAGTTCTTAATCGGAAGCCGTCTTGCCGGAACCTCGTCGATTACGGAGATATCCATGTCCCCATAGATGATAATCGCCAGCGTTCTCGGAATGGGTGTCGCGCTCATAACGAGAATATGCGGGCGCGTTCCCTTTTCCGAAAAAGCGTCTCTCTGTTTTACGCCGAAACGATGCTGTTCGTCGGTAATCACAAGTGCAAGGTTCAAAAAATTTGCTTTTTCCTGAAACAGTGCATGCGTTCCGACAATCATGGCGTCCGGCGACTGCAAGATTTCTTCGTAGGCAGTCCGCTTCTCTTTCGCCGTCATGGAGCCGGTCAGCAGAATGATCTTATTGGTCAGTCCGAACCGGCTGCAAAGCGCCGTAAACCCTTCATAATGCTGTCTTGCAAGCACTTCGGTCGGCGCCATAATCGCAGACTGGTATCCGCTTTTGGAAACCCATGCCATGACAAGAAAGGCGACAATAGTCTTGCCGGAACCGACGTCTCCCTGAATCAGCCGCTGCATAACATACGGACTTTCCATATCGCACACGATTTCCTGTATCGTTCGTCTCTGCGCTCCGGTAAGCTCATAGGGAAGCGATTTCATCCATTCCTCCACCACCGAAGAGTCGCAAAAGCAGAATCCGTTTTTTTCCTTTTCCTGTCTGGTCTTCTGGTACTGCATTCCCATGATAAACAGGAAAAATTCGTCAAATACCAGTCTCCTTCTCGCCTCGATCAGCATATCCATGGAGTCCGGAAAGTGAATCTGCTTGATTGCATAATTGTATTCGCAGTACGAATGTTTTTTTCGGATGTCAGAAGGTAAATAATCCACAAATAGAGCATCGTCCTCCAACGCTGCCCGGACGGTTTTTGCCACAAGATGATTGGTTATGCCGCCGGTCAGGGAATATACCGGCATGAGCATGCCTTCAAGCGCTTCGTACTTTTCCGGTGTATAAACCGCCGGCTGTTCCATGGTAAGAACGCCCTTTTTTCGCGCCAGCTTTCCGTAAAAAACGTACTGTCTGCCTGGCACGATTGTGTTTCTTATATAGGGCATCCGGTACCACACGAACTGCATCCGGTGTTCTCCGCTTCCGAGCGCAAGCAAAGTGACCTGCATGCGCGGCGTGCTCCGGACAGTCGGCGTCTTTGGCGCCATTGCCCGGATTGCGCACATTCCCTCAGCCGGTATCTCTTTACAAGGATAATACATTGACTCCGGAAAACGTACATAATCGCGGGGAAAATGAAGGAGTATATCACCTACGGTGTATACTCCCATTTTTTCAAACAATTCCTTTGTCTTGTCGCCAATCCCCTTGATTTCAGTGATTGATGAACTCTTATTCATAAAATCTCCTATATATTACTCTACGGAAATGACATAGTAGTAGATTGGCTGGCCGCCGTCGTTGACCTCCACCTCAAGATCCGGATATTTCTCCTGTATAACGGAAGCAAGCTCCTGCGCATCCTCCTCGGAGGAATCCGAACCAAAGTAAAGACTTACGATTGCCGATTCGTCGTCAATCATCGCATCAACCATCTCCAATGTAACCGTCCTAAGATCCGTTCCAACCGAAAGAATGGTTTTGTCTCCGATTCCCATATAGTCGTCCTGTTTGATTGCCTTGCCGTCGATTTCCGTATCGCGCACCGCATAGGTTACCTGACCGGTCTTTACTTTCGAAATCTCCGCGTTCATTGCCTCTTCGTTTTCCTTTGCGGAGTAATCGGAAATAAAATTGACAAGCGCCGTAATCCCCTGCGGGATTGTCTTGGTCGGAATAACAATAATATCTTTGTCTTCCACCATCGACGCCGCCTGATTTGCAGCCAAAATAATATTCTTATTGTTCGGCAGAATGAAAATATGGTCTGCATTGACATGCTCGATTGCGGTAAGCATATCCTCCGTACTCGGATTCATGGTCTGGCCGCCCTCAATGATGTAGTCCACGCCAAGTCCGCGGAAGATTTCATTGATTCCCTCTCCGATGGACACCGAAATGAATCCCATATCCTTTTGCTCGGTCTTTGTTACATCGGATGCAGAAGTCTTTTCCGGCGAAGTCTCCACAACAGAAGCTTCCGCTTTTACCTCGGCTGCCGCAAGCGGCTCACTCTCCCCTGAAAGCTTCTTTGGCTGTTCTTCTCTTGTATTGATAATCTTAATATTTGTCAATGCGCCATGCGTCAATGCCTTCTGGATTGCAAGTCCCGGATCATTGGTATGTACGCGCGTCTTGACCGTATGATCATCACATACCACCACAACAGAATCTCCGATGGACTCCAGGTAATTCTTATATTCTGCCTCTTCCTTAGAGGAGAGCGGCTTCTTTGCCATGAGGACAAACTCCGCAGAATATCCGAATTTCTGTTCCGATACGGCTTGTTCCGGCTGCTTTCCGGTCTCCTCCGTCCGGTATTCCATCCCTCTTCCCATCAGGGCTTCGTAGGCACCCCTTAACACTTCCACGAGTCCCTGTCCGCCGGAATCTACTACCCCGGCCTGCTTTAATACCGGAAGCATTTCCGGTGTCTGGCTTAACACATAATCCGCTTCCTTGATAATCTCTTCTATGAAATATACCAGATCGTCTGTCTCATCGCAGAGTTCCAGCGCTTTGTCTGCAACACCCTTTGCAACGGTAAGAATCGTGCCCTCCTTCGGCTTCATAACAGCCTTATATGCTGTCTCAACGGCCTTCTGGCACGCTTCGCTGATAATGCTTACGGTAAGCTCATCCTGCGTCTTGATAACCTTGCAGAATCCCCGGAAAAGCTGTGATAAAATTACGCCGGAATTTCCTCTTGCGCCGCGGAGGGAACCGGATGACATCGCCTTCGCAAGCTGTTCAATCGTCGGATTCGAAAGCGCATAAACTTCCTTCGCAGCTGACATAATCGTCATTGACATATTTGTACCGGTATCTCCGTCCGGAACCGGGAACACATTCAGCTCATTGATCCATTCTTTTTTTGATTCCAGATTCATTGCGCCGGAAAGAAACATTTTTGCTAAAACTTCAGCATTAATACTTGTAATTTCCACTGTAAGAGTCCTCCTTAATCAATTACACGTACGCCTTCGACGTATATATTGATTTTTCCAACTGTCATACCCGTAAAAGATTCCACTTTATATTTTACGGTTTCGATCAGGTTATCTGTTACGGTTCCGATACTTACGCCATAAGAGACAATAACATGAAAATCAATCGTAATCCTATTATTCTCATCAACTGTAACATTGATACCATGAGTTAAGTAATCTCTCTTGAGGAGCTTGACAAGTCCGTCCTTTACATTGACAGCTGCCATTCCGACAATGCCAAAGCATTCTACGGCAAAGGAACCTGCATAAGTAGCAATAACTTCTTCATCGATCAATATCTGCCCATATTGGGTTTCCATCTGTCCCTTCATATTCATACCTCCATGAAATTGTGACATAGCTAGAATTATTATACCCATTTTTCCGCAAAAAGCAAATGATATTGGACAATAATTGAAATTTTTGTATTTTCTGCTTGCACTCTCAATCCGAATCTGTTAGAATATCCATGTTGTGAGCTTGGGAACATATTCAGGCTTAGAAATGGGCAAGGAGGTGCAATATCATGGCAAAATGTGCAATTTGCGAAAAGAACGTTCATTACGGAAATAATGTAAGTCATTCTCATAGAAGATCTAACAGAATCTGGAAGTCAAACATCAAGCGTGTCAGCTGCAAGGTTAACGGAGTTCCACAGAAGTTATATGTTTGTACTTCTTGTTTAAGATCCGGCAAAGTTGAGAGAGCTTAAAGAGAATTTAAAAAGAGCCGCTGATGCGGCTCTTTTTTTCTATCCCGTTTCTTCTATTTTTCTTCCGCTTCCCGGATAATTTCCTCCGCGTCATCCACTTCCTCCACGACAATCTTCTCTTCTTTCTTTCCCGAAGTGAATTTGTTCACGAAATCCGGAACCATATCCAGAATCTTTGTAACGCTGTCCTGATTCTTTACGTTGACAAGCTTTGTGGTACCGTTTGAGATTACAAGAACGGCGCTCGGGGAAATCTTTCCTCCAAGGCCGCCGGCTCCGCTGTTCTTCTTATCCTGCGCAAACGCACCGGCTGCAACGCCGAATGATACATCCACTAACGGAAGAATGATCGTATCATTGATATGAATCGCGTCCCCTACAACGGTTTTCGTTGTAATAAAGCTATCCATTCCCTTAAATAAAGACTCCACTGTTGTGCTAAAGCTATTCTCTGCCATGACAGAACCTCCTAATCTATAATCTTTTTGATAAAACGTCTGCAGTTCTTATCCAAAACAAGCCGAAGCGCTGCAAACATTACCTGATAAATATAAATTTTTCCTTTTAAGAAAACCGTACCCTTTACATAAAGGGAATCCGCCTCAAAATCCGGATATATCTTCCATCGGTTCTGGTATCCGGCCGGAAACATCGCAAGAATCCCGAACACCCATGCCGTCGTGTCCGGCGAACCGGTCGAATAAGACACATCCGCCTTTAGTTTCCTTGGACAGATGCGCTTTAACAGCAGAAACGCCTCGCGCTTGATGTGTGAGAAAGCGGCCTTATTATGAGAGTCCGTAAGCATTGCCTTTCCCTTTTGGGCGGTCTCGTCTATATGCTTTATCTTGTCCAATATCGACGCAAAGATACGTTTTACCCTGCGAATCGGGTTTCCTTTTCCGGGCGCTGCCTCTTTGTTTTCTTTTCTTTTGGGCTCCGGCGGCGCGCTTTCTTTCGCGTTCTCATCGGTATACTCCTCGCCGGAGGCGGTATGTTCTGATGTCTCCGGAGCCGTTGGCTCTGTGGCCGGTTCGCCGGGATTCTCCTTTTCCTTTTTGGGCTTCTTCCTGCCAAAGCGGATTGGAAAGCATAAAACAAAAAGCTTCATGGATCGTTCATCCTGATATCCGGCGCAAAACCGAACCAGATGAAGCAGCCATGTTACCGAAGCGCTTACGCTGACCTTATCCTCCGAGACAGCCCTCGCTTCGTAGCGAACCGGAACGAACAATATGAGAAGCACCAGCACAATCAGCGTACAAAGCGGAACCAGAAGAATGATGCCGATCATCTTGAGTATCATAAGAAAAACAGTCATTCATCCTTCCTCCGGTATTCCTGTAAGTATTTCCGTATGTCAACATCCTTGGTGTTCTGATATACTTCCTCCACAATCCGCAAAACCACTTCAACCGCTTCGTCATAGCCCTTTGCAAGGCCGATGACATGTATGTCTTTCTTGGGATATCCTCTCTGCTTCAATTCCTTCGTCGGAATCAAATCTAACAGATTGTCCGGATTGGAGGGAAACGCTATCACATAATAGGAAAGAACGCCTGCGTTATGACTTAATTTCCATTTAATCCGGTTTGCCTTCTTTTTGGTAACCGATTCGCCCAGATAAAGGTCATCATACCACTTCATAGAAATCCTCTAATAATACTTGTGGTTCCCCCACAAATTGCTTTTCTTTAAATCAAGATACTCATTGTAGGCCTTCTCGAGAATCTGCTTTTCGTTTGCAAATTTCAGCAGATGATACGCCTCATGGTACTTATAAAAACCGGAATCGATAAAATACTCTTCTCTCTGTGGCTTACTATAATAACTTTCGCCCATCATCAGATACCAGTGAACTTCCTTCTCCACCGTATCCTCCGGTACCGTAAACGTATATTGGCTTTTTCCAATATATTGGATGATTGTCGCGTTCGCGCCGGTCTCTTCCTTCACCTCGCGGACTGCAGTCTCCTTGAACTCCTCGCCCTCTTCTACTGTTCCCTTCGGAAGCACCCATCCTTCGTACTTATTCTTATAATTCTTATATAAGAGCAGAATTTTACCACGAAAAATTACCACACCGCCACAACTTGTTGCCTCAATCATTGCACAACCTCCTCTAGTGTGGACAAAACTTGAATTTAGTATACCCCACCAGCAAAGTAGCTGTCAAATATCTTTTTGGCGACATCCACGCCGGTAATATTTCTGGATGAAAAATCCTCCACGACAACGGCAACCGCGATATCCTCATAGCCCTCCTGTGAAGCGAAGCCGACAAACCAGGAATTTTCCTGATCGGTCGAATCGGAGACCTGCGCCGTACCGGTTTTTCCGTATGCAGCGTAGGACTTTCCCGACAGTTTTGACGCGGTGCCATCCTCCACAACCGCGCCCATAAATTTCCTTAACAGCTCCACCTCGTCGGGAGAAAAAAGCGTTTTGTATTCCGCCGGTTCATTTTCAGTTACCATTACTCCGTTATAATTCTCGCTGTGATCGATCAGATACGGGCGCATCAGGATTCCCTCATTGTCTATGGCGCTTGCCAGCAGCACCATATGAAGCGGAGAGACAAGCGTATTTCCCTGTCCGATTCCGGTCTCCATGATTGCCGCGTACCCCATATCGTTTGAGACGCTTACCCTGCTTTTTCCGGATTCAAATGCAATCGGAAGATCCGTATTAAAAAGCAAGGAATCGCAAAGCTCCTGCAAAGCGTCCTGGTCGATTTCCAGCGCCAGATTCGCGTAACTGCTGTTGCACGAATTGGCAAATGAATCCGCCAGATTCTCTTCCCCATGGGATTGATTCGACGCGCAGTGAATAGTCTTATTCTCATACTGGAATTTACCCTTACAGTCGAAAAAATAGCTGTTGTAGGTGCTTCGATTCTCTCTATAGTATTCCAGCGTTGTAAAAATCTTAAACACAGAGCCCGGCGTGTACTGCCCCTGCGTTGCGCGGTTGAACAGGACGGAGCTGTCGCCCGAGATAATATCCTCCCAGTCGCTTTCGATTGTATTTGGATTAAACGTCGGCTTTGAAACCATACAAAGTATTTTTCCGGTTGACGGTTCCATGACGATGACGGCGCCGTCGTAATCTCCAAGCGCATCATACGCTATGGACTGCATATCAAAATCTAATGTCGTAATTACATTATCGCCTATGCTCTTTTCTCCCTTTACGTCATTTACAACCTGTTCCAGAAAGAAGGCGTGCGAACGAAGCAGCTGAAAATTGGCCTGCTTTTCCAGCCCCGCCTTTCCGTTTGTGGAAAAACCGGCCACATGCGCAAACGTCCGCCCATACGGATACACTCTTTCTTCTGTTCCGTCGCTATCTACTTCTGTTTTAGCAAGGACATGTCCGTCCGCCGAGCGGATTTCTCCACGTATTACATGCTCCGAAAACAAGTCCTGCAGCGAATTGTACGGACTGTTGATGAATGTTTCGCTTTGCAGCGTTAAAAAGAAAACGAAATATCCCATCATTGCAAGGAACAGGAATAAAAAGAAATAGGTAATTACCGTAAATTCCCTGTTCTCATTTCGCTGTTTTTTCTTTTCCATGTTCTCCTCCTTTCGAGGAAGCCTCTCTTATGTAAAGCCCCTGAACGACTCCGAATACAATCATCGTGGCAAGAAGCGAGCTTCCGCCGTAGCTTACAAGCGGGAGCGTCACTCCGGTCGACGGAATGAATTTGATAACGCCGCCAATCGTTAAAAACACCTGCATTGCATAAAGCGCTGCAAGCCCCGACGCTACGAGCTTGTAAAAATTGTCTTTCAGTTTCATCGCGATATTCATAATCATAAAAAAGCAGCTGACACATACCATAATCAGGCAAAGTGCAAAAACCGCACCCATTTCCTCGGAAACTGCGGCAAAGATGAAATCATTTTCGACAACCGGAATCTTTTTCGGACGTCCCTGACCTAATCCAAGCCCGAACCAGCCGCCCGTACCGATGCCAAACAGCGACTGGCACACCTGATACCCCTGATCGTCAATCACAGACAGCGGATCCATCCACGCAAGAATACGGGTTTTTACATGGGAGAAGAGCCTGCCTCCGATGAGGGCTGCAGCTGCCAGAAGCCCGAAGCCGCCGGCAAAATAGTAAAATTTTTTCGTCGCAATATAGATCATTACAAGATAGGTCATAAAGTACAGCAGCGCGCCTCCGAGATCTTTCGATGCCACCAGCATCAGAACGAAAACCGCGGAACAGACGCTCGTAACGCAAAGCCGCTTCAAATCCTGCCTTTCATACAGCATTCCCGCTATGTAGAAGACGAAAATGATTTTCACAAACTCGGACGGCTGAAGCGACACCGGCCCGATTGAAATGGAAAGCTTGGCCCCATAGCTTGTCTGCCCTGCAACGGCGACGACTGCCAGCAGTCCGATTCCGATTACGGCATACAGCCAGGTAAGCTTACGAAACATGGAAAGGTTCTTTAAGATAATCGGAATAATCAGAACAATGACGGTTCCGGCAATCATAAAAACAAACTGGCGGAGCGCCTTCTCATAGGACAGCCGCGTCAGCATAATCAGCCCGACAACCATGAGCAGAACCATATTGTTAAGCAGCAAATCGGAGGACGCCTTGTAGCACATCCGGTAAATGACAATAATCGTTATAAACAGCACCAGCTGCGACAAATAGAAGGCCACGATTTCAACATTTTCAGTTGTAAGATACAAAACCAAATATGCGTCAAAATGAATGAAGAAAATCAGTATGCGCTGAATATGGTAAACGGCTTTTCTGTTTTCGTCTGTTTTTTGATACCGGAATACATAAAAACATTCAAAGGTATAAATCAGCATCAAAAAAATCATCACATATTTGGACATCTGGACAAGCAAATGTACCATAAATTATTCTACTCCTCTTTTATAATGACCGTTCGTATAGGCCGGTTCCTGCTCCGAAGGTACGAATTCTTTCCCCTCCAGAATCAGCTCGCCGAACCCTTTGCAGATCCGTCCTGCCTCTTCTTCTGATTCGATGGAAAAATGCAGCCGGAAATCCCGGACTCCCGCCCGGCACAATTCCTTATAATAGGAAAACAGCAGCGTCGGAACACTGTTATAGATGATGTTTACGCAATCGCCGCAGCAGTTTCTGACAGCAAATTCCTTCTTATAGCGATCCCTCAGGCAGCAGATTCCCGGCGTTTTGTCACATTTTCCGGTATTCCGGCGCACACAGGGTGCCGTCGTCATCAGCGGATAATATCCGTAGACAATCATCTGGGAGAGCCGATTATCTCTCTTCTTAATCTCACTCCGGTTCAGTTCAAGCGGCATCGTATTTTTATGGACTCCCCAGTCTTTCAGAACCGAAACCGCCGAATCGTTGCAGGAATAAATGCTGTGGTCGGCAATGAACTCCGCATCCGGAAAGCTTTCTCTTACAAAAAAGATTTCTTCATAGGTTTTAGCGACAAATCCGTCCAGAGGAAGAGCACGAAGACGCTCAAGATTCTTCTTATAATAATCGGACGTATCCATGCGGAAAACGTACGGAAGTATCAAAAACGCCCGCTTATACGCCTTATGGCACTCAGCAATGTCTGATTTTAAGCTTTCAAACATTGAATTCCTGTCGTACATCGTCGAATCAAGATACACATCGTCCGCCCATGCCTGTCCACATGCAGCTGACAGCAATTTCCGGTTTTCGAGGGAAATGATATACCTTCGCTCCCCCGCCTCATGCATTTCGCAATCCGCTCCGGCAGTATTTTCTGTAAACTCCCTCTCCTGCGTCCGATGATATTTCTTTAAGATTTTCTTCTCTAATGCGGAAATCCCATCCCGCTTCAGCTGGTTGACGGTGCCGTTCGGAATAAAGATATCCTCCGGCATTTCAATCTCAAGCTGCTCGAACCAAAAAGCCGTAGCTTTCGTCTTTGAAATTCTTGCAGCGATATCCTCTTTTAACACCGGCATACTTCTGGCTGCTTCCGGCGCCTGTCCGGTCACACTAACGGAAATCTTCTCTTCTTCGCACCGGATTGTAAGTTCTGACGGCCCGCCTTCTTTTAGCTTTACGGTTCCACTGATTGGAATGTAACGCTCCTTTACCGAAAACGAATCCATTTCAGAACAGAAGGATGGTTTTTCAAAGGTTACCATCTCTTTTCCGTTGTGGGATTTCATATATGTATCCGTAAATCCGCAGCGGTTTCCCATCCGTCGAAGCGTTTCCATATCGGAATCCGAAACCTCATACGGCGCATCCGTTCCGTCCGTATCCATACTGTTTTCAAGCAAATCCGCATAGTGCCGATACATGGAAACCACACCGGCCGCATATTCCGCCGATTTCATTCTTCCCTCAATCTTGAGGGAATATACACCGCTCTCTTTGAGTTCCTTCAAATGCCTGATTCCGCACAAATCCTTTAAGCTGAGCACGTAGGATTCCTTTAAAATGGTCTTTTTATCCTTGTCCAATACCGTATACGGCAGGCGGCAGGGCTGGGCGCACCGGCCGCGGTTTCCGCTTCGTCCTCCTAACATACTGCTGAACAGACATTGCCCGGAATAGGAATAGCACAGCGCACCATGGACAAACGCCTCCAATTCCATTCCCGTCTCTTCGTGGATCCGCTTCATCTCTTCGATAGAGACTTCCCTTGCCAAGACAACTCGTGTAACGCCGTATGCTTTCAAAAGCTTTACTCCGTCTGCTCCGGTAACCGTCATCTGCGTGCTTGTGTGGATGGGAAGATCCGGAAAATGCTCATGGATGAACTTTAACGCGCCAAGATCCTGCACTAAAGCGGCGTCCAGTCCTTTTTTATAAAAAGGCAGAAGATATTCGTAAATCTTCTCTATTTCCTGATTTTTTAAAAGCGTATTTACCGTTAAATATATCTTTTTGCCCCTCAGATGAGCATAATCGAGGGCTTCCAGCAGTTCCTCTTTGCTGAAATTATTTGCATATGCTCTTGCGCCAAACATCTCACCGCCAAGATACACCGCATCCGCGCCGGCGTTTATGACCTGTTTTAAAATTTCAAAAGACCCGGCCGGCGCCAGTATTTCAAAATTTTTGTTCATAAATAAGCTCTCCAAAATTTTCTCTGTCTTCTATTGTAACGAAAAAGGAACAGAAGCTTCTTCTGTCCCTTTTGTTTAACTATTTTACTGATTTCTTGGGAGGTTTTCCGTCCAGCAGCGAATCCTCCAAAGTTGCTTCTAATCTTGCCTTGTTTAGCAGCAGTTCTCTGTTCTGAGCCTCCAGATCCTTCAAAGACGCTTCCGCCGTCTCCGTCTTAATCTGATTTGCAATCAAATCGTGCTTCAGATCATAGATTTCCTTTTCCTTCAGTTCAAGATCACGTTCAAGTTTCTCCACCTGGGACTTTGCTTTAAAATAATCATCCGCAATGTTCAGTTGTACTAAAGTAGCCTTCATGTTCAGCGGAAAATGTCGGTAATCCTCCAAAGAATCAAACTCCGCAATCTTATCGTTGATATAGCCGGCTACCTTCTGTAAATACTCGGTTCCCTCGTAACCGCTTAGCGTATATACTTTTCCATCTATTACAACTTCGGCACTTGTCTTGGCAGACATTTCTATCATCCTCCGCAAAATCTACTGTGTTTCATTTGTTCAAATACTAGATATAGTGTATCATTATACAAATACAAACGCAAGAATTTATTGACGCGCTATATGAAAATGTTCATAAGCCAATTCTGTCGCAACCCTGCCTTTCGGCGTCCGGTTGATCAGGCCGTTCTTGACCAGATACGGCTCATACACATCCTCAATCGTACCGGAATCCTCTCCCAACGCAGCCGCAAGCGTATCCAGACCGACCGGCCCGCCCTGAAACTTCTCAATAATCGTCAGCAGCATACTTCGGTCGATCTGATCTAATCCCATTTTATCAACTTCAAGTAAATCTAACGCAAAGGAAGCAACCTCATATGTAATCCTGCCGTCATATTTTACTTCGGCGAAATCCCTCACCCGCTTTAACAGCCGGTTTGCAAGCCTCGGCGTGCCGCGCGAGCGCCTTGCAAGCTCATAAGCGCCCTGCTCGTCCAGCAGCACATGCAGCTTGTCTGCGGAATGAGTAATGATCGTTTTTAACTCTTCCACAGCGTAGTATTCCATATGGCATACCACGCCGAAACGGTCGCGGAGAGGCGCCGACAGCATTCCTGCCCTGGTCGTTGCCCCGACCAGAGTAAATTCCGGCAGCGTCAGACGGATGGATCTGGCTGATTCTCCTTTTCCAATCATTACGTCGATTGCGTAATCCTCCATCGCAGGATATAGAACCTCCTCAACCTGACGGTTCAGGCGGTGGATTTCATCTACAAAAAGGACGTCTCCCTCCTGAAGCCCGCTTAAAATTGCCGCCATCTCCCCCGGCTTTGCGATTGCCGGGCCGGAGGTAATCTTAATGTGGGTTCCCATCTCGTTGCTGATGATTCCTGCTAAGGTTGTCTTGCCTAGTCCGGGAGGTCCATAAAAAAGGACGTGATCTAACGACTCCTTCCTTTGCTTTGCAGCTTTGATGTAGATTTTTAAATTCTCTTTGATTTTTTCCTGCCCGATATACTCCGAAAGGGACTGCGGTCTTAAATTTGTCTCAATCTTGTAATCTTCTTCCAGAAGTTGAGTGGAAATCACTCGTTTCTCCATAATTCATACTCCGTTTTATAAAAATGATAAATGCTTTAACGCTTCCCGCAACACATCTTCTACCGGCATATCCTCCGTAATTGCAACCTTTGATACTGCTTTAAGGCTCTCTGATGCGGAATATCCGAGAGCGGAAAGCGCCATAACTGCGTCATTTTTTACCGAATTAGCACCTAAAGCAGATGTGCCTGCGGCGTGCACTGTCTTCTTCTCAAACGCATCCTCTAAAGATAATTTATCTTTCAGTTCAAGTACAACCCTCTGCGCCGTCTTTGCTCCTATTCCGGGCGCTCTTGAAATCGCCTTTGCATCCCCGGACAAGACCGAAAACCGCAGGTCATCCGGCGAAAGAGCAGAAAGAATTCCCATGGCTCCCTTCGGCCCGATTCCGCTCACGCCGATTAAAAGCTTGAAGATTTCCAGCTCATCCTTATCCAGAAAACCATACAGCATCATAATATCTTCACGTAAATACAGGTAGGTATGGCACTTCAATTCCGTATTCATTGGCGGAAGCCCGCTCATCGCCTGACCGGATATGTAAATCATATAGCCGATTCCGCCTGCATCGAGAACAATGTGATCCGCATTTACTTCAACCAATTCGCCTTTGATATATGAAAACATTCTCGCGCTCCTCCGTTTCCAGTGTCTCAAATAAATTAAAACCTGATTAATTTTCCTACTCTAAGCACCAATTCCTGCGCGATAATTCCAATCAGAAGTCCGGTTAGCACACCCGAGACCAGAAGCACCGGAATATAATAGAACACCGAGAAATTGTCCACGACAAACGCGGCCGCAGCCAGCTGCCCCACATTGTGCGCGATACCGCCGGACGTGCTTACCGCAATGCATTTCAGTTTCAGAATTCTTTTTCCAAGCGCCATGACGACAAAACTTAATATTCCGCCCGCCATGGAAAACAGAATGCTGAACAGATTGCCAAACAACAGACCGGATAAAAAAATCCGGAGAACCGAGATTGCGAACGCTTCCTTCTCGCCGATACAGTACATCGTCAGAACAATCACGATATTGGTAAGTCCGAGTTTTATCCCCGGAATCCCGAAATTGATCGGAATCAGCACTTCGACATAACTGCAGATTAAAGCCAGCGCCAAAAACAATCCCATATATGCGGTTTTCTTCCTGATACTACTCCGCGATTGCATCAATCTCATCACTTTCTTTTGAGGTTACTGTCGCCACGACACGATTGGGCAGGCAGACGATATTTTCATTATTCAAAGAAATTGCATGCTGCTTCATACACAGCTTGTCCGGACAGTCCGCTTCAATCATCTTAGCCTTCCCGGAAGAAATAAAAAGGATATTTGATATCTCCCCTTTTTCGTTTAAAATAGGGATTTCCTGCTCCGTATCCAATGTGTAGACACCATATGTTTCTCCGTCTACCGTAATTGTGACAAACTCTCCGCCCGTCGGATGAATCACATAAAACCATGTCAGAATTCCAATCAGAAGCAATGCAATGATTCCCAGGAAAATGATATCATTTTTTCCAAATCTCTTTTTCATTCAACAATCTCTCCAAGATAATAAAATCCCTTACATTCCCGCAGTCTGACCGGATACAGTCTGCCAATCATATCTTTTGTTCCCTTTACATGAACCACAGAGCTGTTCTCTAATCTTCCGGTTACCAAAGACGGATCCTGCTCGTTAATTTCCTCAATCAGCACCGGCATTACTTTGCCGGTAAGCGTCATGGATTTCTCGGTTGAAATGTCCTGCACCGTTTTAAGCAGCCGGTCGAAGCGGTCCCTGACTACATCCTCTGGAATCTGATTCTCCATTATGGCAGCCGGAGTTCCGGTTCTTTTCGAGTAAATGAATGTAAATGCGCTGTCATACCGGACAGTTTTTACAACATCCATCGTCTCCAAAAAGTCCTCCTCCGTCTCCCCCGGAAATCCGACGATAATATCTGTCGTGATTGCAATGTCAGGGATCTCCCTGCGAAGCTTTTCCACAAGCTCCAGATAGGACTCCTTCGTATAATGGCGGTTCATATCCTTCAGAATCTTCGTGCTTCCGGATTGCAGCGGCAGGTGCATATGCCGGCAGACCTTTTTGCAGTCGCGAATCGCATAAATCAGATCATCCGACAAATCCTTTGGATGTGAAGTCATAAAACGAATGCGCTGTAAGCCTTCAATCTTATCCGCCTTGCGCAGAAGCTGCGCAAACGAGACCGGATGCTTTAGATTTTTTCCGTAGCTGTTTACATTCTGGCCGAGAAGCATGACTTCGACCACGCCGTCCGCAACCAGATTCTCGATTTCCCTTATGATGTCCTCCGGCTCTCTGGAACGCTCGCGCCCGCGCACATATGGAACGATACAATAGCTGCAGAAGTTATTGCACCCAAACATAATGTTAACTCCTGATTTAAACGGGAACTTACGTTTGATCGGAAGGTCTTCGACAATTTTGTCCGTATCCTTCCATATATCAATAATCATAGATTCTGACTCGAAGCAATTACATAATAATTCCGCAAATTTATAGATATTATGCGTACCGAAAATGAGATTTACGCATCGGTAACTCTTTTTAATTTTTTCAACAACAGCTGCCTCCTGCATCATGCAGCCGCACAGCGCAATAATCATATCAGGATTTTTTTTCTTATAATTTGATAGATATCCCAGCCTTCCATACACTTTATTGTTTGCATTTTCACGAACCGTACAGGTATTGTAAAGCACAAAATCTGCGTGCTCGTCCGCGCACTCCACATATCCGATCTGTTCGAGGATGCCGATTAGTTTTTCGGAGTCCCTGGCATTCATCTGACAGCCGAAGGTATGCACCTTGTAGGTAAGAGGCCTTCCGATCGCCTCGCTTTTTGCGGATACATAAGACTTTGCCTTCCCGATGAATTCGTATTGCTGTCTTGCCTCCTCTTCTCCTGTCAGATATGTATTTTCCACATTTTTCATAAAATTAAATCTTCCTTAAATTATTTTCGTACCTGACCGTTTCCGTAAATGATGTATTTGTAGCTGGTAAGCGCCTCAAGTCCCATCGGACCTCTTGCATGAAGCTTCTGCGTGCTGATACCGATTTCCGCACCGAATCCGAATTCGTTTCCGTCGGAGAAACGCGTGGAAGCATTTACGTAAACACATGCGGAATCAATCTCATTTAAGAATTTCTGGGCTTCATCATAATTGTTCGTAATAATACTTTCCGAATGGGCCGTATTATACTTATTGATGTGCGCAATTGCCTCGTCGATGTCATTTACAATTTTTACAGACAGAATGTAGTCCAAATATTCCGTTCCCCAGTCCTCGTCTGTTGCCGTCTTTACCAATGGTTGATCCGCGCCGAGATATTCTACGGAAAGCGCATCTCCGCGCATTTCAACCTGATTCTCCTTCAGCGCGTCATAGAGCAGGGGCAAAAATTCCTTTGCGATATCCTTGTGTACGACAATGGATTCACAGGCGTTGCATACGCTAATCCGCTGTGTCTTCGCATTCTTAATGATTTTGATTGCCATATCAAAATCCGCATTTGCATCCACATATATATGGCAGTTCCCGGTTCCGGTCTCAATCACAGGTATGGCGGAATGATTGACAACGCTTTGAATCAACCCTGCTCCTCCTCTCGGAATCAGCACGTCGACATATTCATTCATCTTCATAAATTCGTTCGTTGTATTACGGTCCGTCGCCTCAATCAGATTCAGCGCATATTCCGACACATGATTTTTTACCAGCGCCCCCTTCAATGCCTTCACAATGGCAATATTGGAATGGATGGCTTCCTTACCGCCCTTTAAAATCACGCAGTTTCCCGTCTTTAAGCACAGCGCAAACGCATCCGACGTCACGTTTGGTCTTGCCTCAAAAATCATTCCGATAACTCCGATCGGAACGCGCTTCTTCCCGATAATCAAGCCGTTCGGGCGCTTTTTCATGGACAGCACCTCCCCGATCGGATCGTCTAAGGAGGCGACCTGTCTTATTCCGTCGGCCATACCTGCCAGACGGTCGTGATTCAGGCTCAGACGATCAATCAGCCCTGCGGGCATGTCGTTTTCCTTTCCGTTGTTTACATCAATTGCATTTGCGGCCAGAATTTCTTCCTCCTGCGCGAGCAATGCCTCCGCCGCATCTTCCAGGATCTGATTTTTGAGGTCGGTATCCATAATACCGATTTTTAATCGTGCTTCGTGAGCATTTTTACATATTTCTTCCAAGTTAAACATTGCACCTTACCTCTTTCTTTTCCGTAAAAACAGTTGTCATTCTATAATCAAAAGCTTCTGCTTCAAATTCATTTGTAATCTGTAATTCATACGCTGCGCCGGCCGGAACAAATTCATAGCCGGCCTGTTCCAATCTGTGAAAATACCGGTCATAAAAGCCTTTCCCATATCCGATTCTTGCCCCGCTCCCGGAAAAAGCAACGCCCGGCGTTAAGATAAGAATCCGTCCGAAATCATGATTTTTTGATTGTAAAGGAAACGATTCGCATCCGGTCGTTGGCTCCGATACATGAAAAGAGCCTTCCGCAAGCTGCTCAAATCCTGTCACTTTAAAAAACTCCATATCATCTCCGAAAACCTTTGGAAAGCATACCGTCTTGCCGTCCTGCCACGCCTGCCGGATAAGCGGCGTCAGGTTGACCTCGTTTCCAAGCGCGGCATACGCAAAAATACATTCCGTATCCCGATAGAAGGCGCTGTTTCTGATTCGTCCGCATATTGCCGCGCTCTTATCGATCACATCCGCCGCGCTTAATTCGTTTCGCAGCTTCAAATGCTCTTTACGAACCCTGCTTTTTATTTCCATATTTTTCTCCGAGGTTCTCCACCGAGCCGTCCTCATTTACCATATCGATGTTGTTGAGCTGGTTTCGGACGCTGCTTCGCACATTTGCAATAAATTCCTGCCGAAGAATCGCCTGTTCCTTTTTTTCTTCTTCCGTTAACCCTTCCGCTTTTGACTTGCGGTAAAGTTCATTGATCCGATCAATCTTACTGTCCATATTCTTCCTCAATTGATGCTCTCTCTTATAAAATCTGCAAGCCTAAAGTCTGCCTGTCTGTTTGCATGAAATCTTGTTCCGACAAATTTGCCGTCAAAGATATCATAAATGACCTGCATATCGTTTCCGTTCGCAATAATCATATCTGCGCCGGAATAGGTAGCGATCTTGGCCGCGGTAAGCTTTGTCGCCATTCCTCCCGTTCCGACATTGCTTCCGGTCGTCTCTTTTGCCATCCCGACAATAGCGTCGTCCAGTTTCTCTACATCGCAAATCAATTCCGCGTCAGGATTCTTATGCGGATCATCCGTATAAAGACCGTCAATGTCCGATAGAAGAATCAGCAGATCCGCATGAATCAAAGCCGCTACAATCGCGGAAAGCGTATCGTTATCTCCGAACTGCATCAAATACTGCATCTCATAGGTGCTTACCGTATCATTTTCATTCACAATCGGCACAACCCCCAGCCGGAACAATTCTTCAAATGCGTTCGTCACATTCGTTCTTGAATCCGGATTCGATACCAGATTCTTTGTCATAAGTATCTGTCCTGCGACACGATTGTATTCTGAAAAAAGCTTCTGATAAATCATCATAAGCTTTGCCTGTCCGACAGCGGCGCAGGCCTGTTTTGTCGCAATATCCGCCGGACGCGTCTCTAAACCGATTGCGCCTCTGCCGACCGCAATCGCCCCGGAGCTTACCAGACATACATCCATTCCCCTGTTTCTCAAATCACATAAGGCCCGGACAAGATGCTCCATTTTATGCAGATCCATTCTCCCCGTTTCCTCATGCGTCAGCGAAGAAGAACCTATTTTAATTACCACTCGCATACTGCAATTTCCTCTGTTTTCCGCCAATTTTCCTTTGATGCACATACATATTTACTTTACCATAGTTCGCATAAAAACACAAATCCCTGCCGACTGCATAACCAGTCTTTCGGTAAAAATCCCCTTCTACTTCATTAACATCCTCATTTTCCGGGAAAGACAGGTAAAGGTCAGGTCTGTCGGATCTCCTAAATACTCGCCGTCCGCATGCAGCACCATAGGCTTTGAAAGCGTCATATGTACGATTGCTCCGTCCCCTACAAAAAAACCGTTTAAGCTCTCATGCTTTGCGGCCATCAACAGCGGCAGGCAGAAGAACGTTCTCCATTTCGGAATCTTGTACGCGCTGCTGACAGAGAGCGCGCCGTCAAACGCATTTCCGCGCGGCGCCATCGGAACACCGCCGCCCTCCGCGGACAGATTCATGGCTGCCGAAAAAATCATCTTCGGAAGCTGCTTTACCTCGATTGTCTTACCGTTTTCATCCATATAGGTAATCTCTGCGTCCGATGTGTCCATGCGGAATAATGTGTAGACCGTAATCAGCACATACGTCAATTTTCCGAGATGAATTTTGTTCAATACTTTTTTCAATTTGGAATGCATTGCCTTTTTACACACAATTGCATCCATGCCGACTCCCGAGCTGATTCCGAACAGCCGGGGCTTTGGACATCCGTTCCACTCCACCTGCCCGATGTCAATCGGTTTATAGGAATCTCTTCCCTCCCTGATACAGGATAAAATCATCTGAAAGTTTTCTTCGATTGATTTTGGAAGTCCCAGTCCTCTTCCAAAATCATTGCCGGAGCCGGTCGGAATCATGCCGAAGCGTATCCGGTCAAAATGCTCCATGCCGTTGATTACCTCGTTCATGGTGCCGTCCCCGCCGACCACGACAAGGCACAAATCATCATCCTCCATGCTGCATATACGGTTTGCAAGCTCGGTTGCATGTCCTTCATGCTCCGTCTTATATGCTTTATAATCCACCCCCGCTTCCGCTGCCAGACGTTTCACTTCTCTCCATGCGTTTGCGCCCTTTCCTGTGCGGGATGTTTCATTTACAATAAAATAAATCATCTGTATGCTCCTTACTCTTTTGTCCGCGGAAGTTCTATCGGTTCTGTATGTGTGTTAAAGGAATACTCGAAAATGATTTGGTCTTCCTCCACATAACAGGTGTTCTCATTTGCAAAGTCCTCATAGCTTTCATAGGTTGCATATCCGCGTTCGGATAACTGTTCATTGACCAGAAGCAGCAATTCCTCCTCGGAACAACCGGTTACTTCAAGAGGCGTAACTCTTTTTCCGGTTTCTACATCCATGATAAATCCGATGTAACAGGACGACGGATGCGCCGCGCCACTAAAATAAATCGTGTCATTCATTTGCAGGCAAACATATTGGTCATCAAAGCATGACATCGAATTGACAAAAAAGCCATCATGATCACAGTTGTACTCAACGGAAAACTCCGGCTCATATCCAAAGTTTTCTAAATAATATGCTTCATACGATTCGTAATCCGGCCGGTAAGCTGCGTAATCTCTTTCATACTCCTCATATATGGTCTTATAAAACCCGCGTAAAGTCTCATTCCAGGAAGCCGGATGAGTATCATTAAAATAGAATTCTTCTATCTCATAATAGAAAATCTCATCGCCGTTTTCAGCCGTAACAGACTGATACGTCGTCTCGATTGAACCGTAATCCTCCAATACCGGATAACTCTTCTCCTCTGAAAAAATTTCTGC
>CAZTKM010000022.1:7819-9671 GCA_964614035.1 uncultured Lachnobacterium sp. | reverse complement strand
TTGAACCGTAATCCTCCAATACCGGATAACTCTTCTCCTCTGAAAAAATTTCTGCTTCTTTTTCTTCCTGCAAAACAGCTTCGTTCTCTTCCATCCGGTTCACTTTTGGAAAATCCGCTTTACCTATACCCACCTTGCGGGAACACCCGCAGAACAGGAACGCCATCTCACCAAGAAACATGCCTGCAGCTATCGTTTTCTTCTTCATCGTAGTCCTCTTTTACACAAAACTCCATTAAAATCATAACACAAAATGTACTTAATTCAACACTTGTGATATAATATACCTAAAGTTCTATTTCACAGAAGAGGGATTTTTATGAAGCACATTCAGAAGGAAGAATTGTATTTTCGCCGCGACCGGCTTTCCGATCAACTATTTGATGAGGATTCCATTTTTTTTGATATCGAGACCACCGGATTTTCCCCTGCGCACTCCTCAATTTATCTGATTGGCTGCGTCCGGCGAAAAGACGAAAAATTGTACACCGATCAGTTTTTTGCAGAAAATCCTTCCGAAGAGAAGGAAATACTTTCTGCGTTTCTTGAGCTGCTTAAAGAATACCACACAATCATTTCCTTCAACGGAGTCGGATTCGACATTCCGTTTGTGAAGGCAAAATGCGATATTTTGAAAATTGAAGAGACTCTCAAGGATTATCATTATCTGGATATTTTCAAATCGATTTCCGAACTTAAATTTTTGCTAAAGCTTCCAAATTATAAGCAAAAGACCATCGAAGCTTTTTTGGATATTACCAGAGAGGATGAATTTTCCGGCGGCGAATTGATCAACGTCTACCGCGAATATGTAAAGCATCCTGACGAAGAGAAAGAGCGGATTTTGCTTCTTCACAACTACGAGGATATCATCGGTATGCCGGAGCTGCTCCCTATTCTGTCGTATCAGGAGCTTTTTCATGGACAATATGCCGTAAAGCAGACCGAAATCGGCACCTATAAGGCAATCGACGGCACACGCGAAAAAGAGCTTATGATTACTCTCAAAAATGATTTTCTTGCCCCGAAAAGAGTCTCCTTTCAATGGCATGAATTTTATATGATTATCAAGGGAGATACCACAACCATTCGTATTCCGATATACACAGGAGAGCTCCGCTATTTCTATCCGAATTATAGGGACTACTACTATCTTCCACAGGAGGACATGGCAATCCATAAAAGCGTAGCCACCTTCGTGGATAAAGGATACCGCGAAAACGCCAAAGCCTCCACCTGCTACACCAGAAAGGAAGGCGAATTTCTACCTCAATATACCACGATTATGAACCCGGAATTCAAGAAAGAATACAAAGATAAAATCGGCTATTTTGAACTTTCAGAAGATTTTTGTGCATCCGACGTGATGCTTCGCCGGTATGTGGATCACATCCTGCAACAGATGTTGAAGAAATAATTGCAGGCGCAGTATTTTTCCTGCCCATTTCTGCACTTATTTCGTCAAATTCCCCACCTAAATATGTTAATCTCCTTTTTGTGGGGAATTTTCCGACATCCTTGCAGTCAATTTGACGCTTACTTATTAAATATACTGAAAAAGCTGATAAAATTATATCTAATATTACAAACAATACTTCAAAGATTGACATGGTATGTAGTCTCCATTGAGCAATATTGCTCACTAATCATTCTTCTTCTATCTTCACTAATAAAAATTTTCCTTTTTTGACTCTCAAAATAGAGAATCTCTTTAATTGGAATTTTGTGATTTACTCTCTGATAGCGATATCTAAAATAATAATCCCCATCTGCAATTTCTTCGTATGCTTCCAGAAAACAACGCTCAAATTCACTTTCTTTTACCGGCTTTACAAGAAAACGAAATGGTCTT
>CAZTKM010000022.1:0-7719 GCA_964614035.1 uncultured Lachnobacterium sp. | reverse complement strand
AGAACTCCTCATATGGATCGCCGGCTTTCCATCTGTTAAAATCGATTACACCGATATTGCCGTCTTCCATATAGATTAAATTGCCCGGATGAAAATCTCCATGCGTATATACAGCCTTTTCTTTGCAGATTTGATCGATATGTTCCTTTACATACAATATTGCGGCTTCGTCGTCTGCCACTCTAAGATTCGATTCTTCGTACAGTTTTAATTGCGCCAGTTTTTTCTTTGCCCGCGTTTTCGTCGGAATATCCTTTGGATCAACCTTGATACTGTGAATCTGTTTTAGAATCTTTCCTGCCTTTCGCCCGATCCGATACTGCTCTTCCTCCGACAGTCCCGGAAGGACATCCTCAAGAGATTCTCCGTCAATCCATTCCAGCAGCATATACACATTTTGGTTCTGATGGCATACTCCAAAATCCATCGGCGCCGACATTCGAAATCCTGCTTCTTTAAATTTGCCGATTATCTCATACTCCTTCTTTTTCTTCTCGTATTCCGATATGTCTGAAATACGAAGCTGCAGATGTTCTGCATCCATCGTCGTAATCCTGTACTTTACATCGCTTGACCAGCCTTTTGTAATCTTCTCGACCTTCTCCCATGACTCGCTTCCCAGGATTTCTTCAAACATGCTATACCATTTCCTCTCTCATCTGATTTATTTTCCGCTATGATATAAAAAACACGCATCATCATGCGAATTGATTACCCCGATTGCCTGTAAAAAAGAATACACAATCGTCGTTCCGATAAACTTCATTCCACGCTTCTTCAAATCCTTGGAGACCAGATCCGATAAATCCGAATAGGTCTTATCATTCTCATAAATGATTTTTCCGTCCGTAAAATGCCAGATATACTTTGAAAACGAACCCCATTCCTTCTGAATCTCCCGATAGATTCCGGCATTGTTAATCGATGCCGCTATCTTTAACCGATTGCGCACGATTTTAGGATTATTTAAAAGCTCCGCCGTCTTTTCTTCTCCATACTCTGCAATTTTTGCCGTATCAAACCCATCATATGCCTCGCGGAACGCCTCCCTCTTATTCAGAATCGTCTCCCACGATAAGCCTGCCTGGAATGGTTCTAAAATCAACAGTTCAAAAATCTTATCATCCTCGTAGCAGGGTACGCCCCACTCATTGTCGTGATATGCGATATAAAGCTCATTCTTCATGTTACACCATCTGCACCGTTTCTTCTCCATATTACTCTGCTTCTCCGTTCTTTTATACCCGCAACCGCAAGAAGGGACATGACAACAGCCACATCCCTTCCTTATTCCGTTATTTCTTTACGCCCTTCGTATCGCGGTTTCCGATATGAAGCCTGTTAAGCGCAATCTGTTTTCCCTTCACTTCAACCGTCTCATTATCGCCGTCTTTAAGTACATAGATATTCGCAAGCGTCTCGTCCTTGGATAACTTCATGCCGCGCACTCCTGCAGCCGCCTTCTTCTTCTCCGGAATCTGATCGCAGGAAATCCGAAGGAAAGCATCGCTCTTTGAGCGCATGACGAGAGTGTCCTGCGGCTCTACAATTGATGCACAGATCAGTTCATCCCCATCGGTAAGCTTGGTCGCTGCGGTTGTCTTCTTTCCGACGACAAACTCACTTCCATCCACAACCTTTAGCATGGAAAATGCCGTTCCAAACAGCATCTTTCTGCCCGACAGCTCTGCGAGATCACATAGATAAACAAACCGCTCAACCTTACTGTCATAATTACTGATATTGTCAATCGGAGTTCCCTTATCCTTCATCTTAGCCGCCGGGAGATCCTTTACCTTAATCAGATGCATCTGCCCCCTATCGGTAAAGATGCATATTCTGCCAAGGTTGGTCGTCAAAAAGACGTATTTATTCTCTGCCTCGATTGTCTCTCTGTTTCGTTCATAGGTGGACAGTTCAACCGTCTTTGCGTATCCGAACCGGTCCATAAGGAACATGACCTCGTGCTCCTCCACCGGTTTCTCCACCACAACCGCCTCTGCAAGATTATCAATTACAGTCCTGCGCGGCGAACCATACTCCTTCTTATATGCCTGAAGTTCTTTGATAATTACCTTTGCCATAGAAGAACGACGGGACAAAATATCTTCGTATTTTGCGATGTTTGCAATGGTCTCGTCATGCTCCTTCATCAGCGCGTCAATCTCCAGTCCAATCAACCGGTATAAGCGCATCTCAAGGATTGCGGCTGCCTGACGCTCGGTAAAATGAAGCTGTCTTGCGGCTTTCTCTGATTCTTTGCTCTTGAATGAAATACCGGCGGTCGTTCCCGAAGTAAGACAGGCTTTTGCATCCGCTACATTTTTGCTGCCCCGCAGGACTTCGATGATCAGGTCAATTACATTGCAGGCCTCAATCAGGCCTTCCTGAATTTCCTTCTTGTCCAGTTCCTTGGCAAGAAGCGTCTTGTATTTTCTGGTTGCAATCTCATACTGGAAATTGACATGATGGCGAATAATGGAAACAAGCCCCATGGTCTCCGGTCTTCCGTCCGCTACCGCCAGCATGTTAACGCCAAAGGTGTCCTCCAGCTTTGTCTTTTTATAGAGAAGATTTTTAAGCGCTTCGATATCAGCGCCCTTTCGAAGCTCCAGCACAATACGGATTCCCTCTTTGGAAGACTGATTGGTTATATCTACAATATCCGACGTCGCGCGGCTCTCTACCAGACTGCCGACGTCGTTTAGGAATTTACCGATATTGGCTCCAATCATCGTATAAGGAATCTCGGTAATCACGAGCCGTTCCTTTCCGCCTTTGATCTTCTCCTCCTCAATCTTACCGCGAATCTTGATTTTGCCTGCTCCGGTCTCGTAGATTTCAAGAAGGTCGTCCTTGTTCGCAACGATTCCTCCTGTCGGAAAATCCGGTCCCGGAATATACTTCATCATCTCTTCTGTCGTAATGTCCGGATTCTTCATATATGCGATAACGCCGTCGATACACTCGCCAAAGTTGTGAGTCGGTATACTGGTGGTCATACCGACCGCAATCCCTTCCGCTCCGTTAATCAGAAGGTTGGGAACCTTAACCGGAAGAACCTCAGGTTCCTTCTCCGTCTCGTCATAGTTCGGTACAAAGTCCACGACATCCTTGTCCAGATCGGCAAGATAAGCGTCCTGTGTGATTTTCTTAAGTCTCGCCTCCGTATATCGCATTGCGGCGGCGCCGTCGCCTTCAATGGAGCCAAAATTGCCATGACCGTCCACCAGAGGCATACCTTCTTTAAAATCCTGTGCCAGAACAACCATTGCGCCATAAATGGAGGAATCGCCATGCGGATGATATTTACCCATGGTATCGCCGACGATACGCGCGCTTTTTTTAAACGGCTTGTCAAACTTTACGCCCAGCTCGTTCATGTCGTAGAGAATACGCCTCTGAACCGGCTTAAATCCGTCTCTGACATCCGGAAGCGCTCTGGAAATTATAACGCTCATCGCATAATCAATGAACGCCTTCTGCATATGTTCCGAATATTCTGTTTGTATAATATTACTGCTTTCCATACCTATCTCCTGTTAGCCCTGTGTATCAACCTCTGCATCATGCGCATGCGCGTAAATGTACTCCCTGCGCGGCAGCACGTCGTTGCCCATCAAGAGCGCCGTCATGTCGGACGCCATCATTCCGTCCTCAATCTCAATCCGCTTCATCATGCGCGTCTCGGGATTTAAAGTAGTCTCCCACAGCTGTTCGGCGTCCATCTCTCCGAGACCTTTGTAACGCTGCAACGTAAACTTCTGCGTGGAATGTTCCCTGCGGTACTTCTCAAGGGCGGCATCATCATACAGATAGAGTTCTTCGCCTTTCTGCGGAACCACCTTATACAATGGCGGCATAGCGACATAGACATGTCCCGAATAAATAAGCTCCGGCATAAAACGATAGAACAGCGTCAAAAGTAAGGTTGAAATATGCGCTCCATCCACGTCGGCGTCCGCCATAATCACAATCTTATCATAGCGGAGCTTTGTAATATCAAAGTCATTGCCGTAGCCTTCCGAAAAACCGCATCCAAAGGCATTGATCATGGTCTTAATCTCGGCATTGGCAAGCACCTTGTCGATGCTGGCTTTCTCAACATTCAAAATCTTGCCCCGGATTGGCATAATCGCCTGAAATTCACGATTTCTGGCCATCTTTGCAGAACCGCCCGCGGAATCTCCCTCGACAATAAATATTTCGCATCGGGAAGCGTCCCTGCTCTCACAGTTTGCAAGCTTGCCATTGGAATCAAACGAGAATTTCTGTTTTGTCAGAAGATTGGTGCGCGCCTTCTCCTCCGCCTTGCGAATCTTGGCCGCCTTTTCGGCACATCCGATAATAGTCTTCAGCGTCTCCAGATTGCGGTCGAAAAACAGCGGCATCTCGTCGCCTGTAACCTTCGCGGCAGCCTTGCTTGCATCCTGATTGTCGAGCTTTGTCTTCGTCTGCCCTTCAAAGCGCGGATCCGGGTGCTTGATGGATACAACGGCTGTCATACCGCTTCGCACTTCGGCTCCGTTAAAGTTCTGATCCTTGTCTTTTAAGATACCAAGCTCTCTCGCATAACCGTTGATAATTGCGGTAAACGCCGTCTTAAATCCGGTAATATGGGTACCGCCCTCCGAGTTGTAGATATTGTTGCAGAATCCCATGATATTCTCATGGAACTCATCGGTATACTGAAACGCGACTTCGATTTCGATTCCCTCGCTCTCGCCTTTGAAGGAAACGACGTCATGCAGACCTTCCAGATTCTGTTTTGCATTGATATCCTTAACAAATCCGATGATACCGTCCGGTTCATGAAATTCTATATGCTCTGTACTCTCCCCCCGCTTGTCCTCATATACAATGGTAAGCGAAGGATTTAAGTATGCAGTCTCATGCATACGGCTCTTGATATCGTCTTCCCGGAATCTCGTCCGCTCAAAAATCTCCGGGTCCGGAAGAAAATTAATCTTTGTTCCGGTCTTTTTTGTCTTCGCAATCTTAGGGAGCAGACCGCCCTCCAGCTTTACCGTCGGTTTTCCCTTCTCATACCGGTCGTGGTGGACATACCCTTCTCTGCTGATCTCTACATCCATGTATGTAGAAAGCGCATTCACTACGGAAGAGCCGACGCCATGAAGGCCGCCGCTGGTCTTATATACTGTATTATCAAATTTGCCTCCTGCATGAAGTGTCGAAAAAACGATTCGTGCAGCGGAGACTCCCTTCTCATGCATACCAACCGGAATACCTCTGCCGTTATCCTCTACGGTACAAGATCCGTCCTTCTCAAGCGTTACCCAGATTGTGTCACACTCTCCTGCAAGATGCTCGTCTACCGCATTATCTACAATTTCATAGACCAGATGATTGAGTCCCTTTGTCGTTACACTGCCGATGTACATACCGGGACGCTTGCGGACCGCTTCAAGTCCTTCCAGCACCGCTATACTGCTCTCATCATAAGCTGCTTTTGCCATATTACACCTCTATCAAAATTTTATTACAACTATTATACCAAACATACGTTCGTAAAATCAAGCAATAAATCTTTCTTTTTACATATGTGTTCCTGAGAATGAATTTTGCTATTCTAATTGCATACCGTAAAGGAACGTTGGTACTTAATGAGTGCTTTTTACGAATTTAGTATCACTACGTTCCGTCCCGAGCGCAAGCGTGTATGCGATAGAATATGCAAATTCATTCTCAGGAACACTTTTGTAAAAAAGAAATACTTAATTTTTTTCAGCGCGCATATGTGCAATAACCATAACCGCAATTCGAAATGTCATTGCATCATCAAAAGAGCGGATATCAAGACCGATTGCCTCTTCGATTCTCTCCAGACGATACACCAGCGTATTGCGGTGCACATATAATTGTCTTGCCGTCTCCGAAATGTTCAGATTGTTTTCAAAGAATTTTGCAATGGTTGACATTGCCTCCTCATCGTCCAAGATCTCCGGCACATTCTCCCCAAATACTTCTTTTATATACATTTCACATAAGCTCATGGGAAGCTGATAAATCAGCCGGCCGATACCGAGCTTTCCATAGGAAATCGTATCGTATTCCGCATAAAAGACACGCCCCACTTCAAGCGCCATCTTGGCCTCCTGATATGACTGGGCGATTTCATGAATCTGTCTTACCACATTTCCGTATCCCACACGCACCTTAATCATTGCTTCCATGTGAAGATTATCCACAAGACTTTTTGCGATTCTCTCCAATTCCGCTTCCATTTCATTCTCATTGTAATTAGAGACATCCTTAATCAGCGCAATGCAATGCTCATCCACGCTGGTCACAAAATCCTTCGTCTTCATGTTGGAAAGATTCTTTACCAGTTCGATTGCCACATCGTTATTCTTTTTACCGGTATCTACCACGAATACCACCCGGTTTGCCGGCTCTATATGAAGCTTCTTCGCCTTTGCATAGATATCAACCGTCAGCATATTTCCCAGAAGCACATTCTGAATAAAATTATTGCGGTCAAACTGTCCTTCAAAATTTTCGACTGCCATCCGAACCTGACTGGCTGCCATTTTCCCGATTACCTTTGATTCCCCGCCGAGATAAGTAACTCCATAGATATATTCAGTTTCTCCATCCAATGTAATCTTATACCACTGATAATCCCCGGCAATACATTCTTTCTTCGAATTCCCTGCAAATTCCACAACAATATGCTCCTCGTTCAAAGACGCCTCCGTTGTCGCCGCCACAACCGTTCCTTTCGTGCGATAAAGCAAAGAATCCAAATTTGTGATTTCCTTAATCTCTTCCAAGATATTTTGAAGCTTCTGATCTGATCTCATTCGTTTACCCCTAACAAAAAACCGGGTGTAAATTATACACCCGGTTCCTAATTTACAACTATTTCATTCTATCGAACTAGTTGGTAATTGTCAATTCAGTTTCCTTATCGAATACATGAATCTTGGTTGGATCAAATGCAAGCTTGATATGATCGCCATAACGAGCAGTTGTATCAGAGTCAACCCTTGCGGTCATGTTGGTTCCTGCTACTGAGTAGTAAAGTAATACTTCTGCACCTAATAACTCGTATCCGGTTACATCTGATTCGATTGTGCTGTCTGCAAACTTAGCAAGTGTCTCAGCGTCATCGGAAACATCTTCCGGACGAATACCAAAGATAACGGTCTTTCCTGCATATCCTCCGTCAATGAGCTTCTTGGATTTATTCTCCGGTAACTTAACCGTATAGTTATCGAATTTAAGGGAAGCGATTGCTCCGTCAACAGATACGGTAGCGTCAACAAAGTTCATCTGTGGAGATCCGATGAATCCTGCAACGAACAGATTGTTCGGCTCGTTGTACAGCTTCTGTGGAGAATCTACCTGCATGATAACGCCGTCCTTTAATACGACGATTCTGGTACCAAGAGTCATAGCCTCTGTCTGGTCATGTGTAACGTAGATGATGGTTGCTCCTAAACGGTTATGAAGAGAAGCAATCTCGGATCTCATCTGTACACGCAGCTTCGCATCGAGGTTTGAAAGTGGCTCATCCATAAGGAATACCTTAGGATTACGTACAATTGCACGTCCCATCGCAACACGCTGTCTCTGTCCACCGGAAAGAGCCTTTGGCTTGCGGTCAAGCAGCTTCTCAAGGTCAAGGATTCTTGCAGCCTCTTCTACCTTTGCCTTAATCTCATCCTTCGGAACTTTTCTTAATTTAAGACCGAA
>CAZTKM010000021.1:6323-47283 GCA_964614035.1 uncultured Lachnobacterium sp. | reverse complement strand
AAAATGGCAGATTTAATAAACGGAAAACAGATTTCACAGGATTTGAAGGATGAGCTGAAAAAGGAGGTAGAGGTCTTGAAGGCACAGGGAAAATCCTGCTGTCTTGCCGTTATACAGGTCGGGGCGGATCCCGCTTCCTCCGTATATGTCGGAAATAAAAAGAAGGCGTGCGCCTATATCGGAGTGGAATCGCTATCTTATGAATTACCGGAGGAGACAACCCAGGAGGAATTGTTATCCCTCATAGAAACGCTGAATAAGGATGAACAGATCCATGGTATTTTATGCCAGCTCCCTCTGCCAAAGCATATCCATGAGGATACCATTACGCAGGCGATTTCGCCGGAGAAGGATGTGGACGGTTTTCATATGCAGAATGTCGGAGCCTTAGTCATTGGCGGGCAGGGCTTTGTATCATGTACTCCGGCGGGAATTGTGGAGCTTCTTCATAGAAGTCACATTGAAATTGCCGGTAAGCGGTGCGTCGTCGTGGGAAGAAGCAACATCGTCGGCAAACCGATGGCATTGTTGATGCTCCGCGAAAATGCAACGGTTACGGTCTGCCATTCGAAAACGCAGAATCTGAAGGAAATCTGTAAAGAAGCGGATATCCTTATCGTCGCAATCGGAAAGCCACAGTTTATTACGGCCGAATATGTGAAGGAGGGCGCAGTGGTAATCGATGTCGGAATTCACAGGAATGCAGGCGGAAAGCTGTGCGGAGATGTAAAGTTTGATGAGGTTGAACCGCTGTGTTCTGCAATTACCCCTGTACCCGGCGGCGTCGGGCCGATGACGATTGCAATGCTGATGAAGAATTGTGTTGAGGCAATGAAGCTACAAACTCGTAATTAAAGGGGATTTCTATGGTTTGCTCGAAATGTGGAACCGAACTGAAAGAAGGGTGTCTGTTCTGTCCTGTCTGCGGGACGGAAGTCGTCATCGTTCCGGACGAAGACGTGCTGGAAGACGATTATCTGAAGGCCATTTTAACGAATAACCGGATGCCCGATGAAAGCGGCGCAGATGACTTCAAAAAGAAAGAGAGAGAAAGAAAGGCAAAAAGCAGGCGGATGCTTATTGACGGAATTCTGCTTGCTATCCTCGCTTTACTCATTGTTGCCGCCATTGTGTTATATTTCGGCTATAAAACAAAACAGGAACATGCCGTTTCCTATGATTATCAGGTGGCAAAAGCGCAGGAAGCCTACATGAACGGCCATATCGCAGATGCGATTACGTATTATAAAAATGCAATTGCGCTAAATGAGGGCGAAGTGGATTTGCGCGTCCGCCTTGCCTCCATTTACATGAATCTTGCAGAATATAGCCAGGCGCAGGTATTATATCTGGAAATACTCCAAATAGATCCGTCGAATCTGGAAAGCTATAAGAATTTGATTTTTATCTATGAAAAAAGAGAGGACGTCGATTCCATACTTGCTCTGGCAGATACCGTTACCGATCCGGATATTCTGGACGTGTTCTCGGATTATCTGGTAAATGATCCCATTTTTTCCGAAGAATCCGGCGTGTATGAAAATTATCTGGAGCTGGAATTGTTTTCGAACGGAGAGGATATCTACTATACAACGGATAACAGCGATCCGGTTTTGTACGGAAAGCTGTATACCGAACCGATTGTATATACGTCCGCGGGAACCTACATCATCCGCGCGGTATGTGTGAATGGGAAGAATATTTACAGTAATGAAATTACAAAGCAATACAAAATTTACGTACCTACTCCGAAGGCTCCGGTCATTACACCGGACGGAGGGGAATTCGGCGAACCTGCCACTGTTACAATAAGCGTCCCGGAAGGATGCAGTGCATATTATACATGGGACGGAAGTGATCCGGATCTTTCATCGGAAATGTATGTGGAGCCGATTCCGATTCCGGAGGGGAATAACGTGCTGTCCGTCATCAGTGTAAACAACAGAACACAGCGGACAAGCAGCATTTACCGCCAGTATTTTAAATATTATCCGTAGCCTGAAACAGTTCGGAATAAAGTCTCTCTACCAGGTGGTCAATTTCATCGGCGGAGAGATTTTTGTATTCCGCCGAAATGAGCTCCGTCATTTTCTCCGCGCGCGGGAAATAGAGGGAATCCTCATTTCCTTCATCCATGTCCGGCGAACGGTATTGCCTGATTTGCTCCGCGTGATTGGATAAAAACCATGCGATAACTTCGTTCTCGGTGTCTTCCTGCTTGCCGGCTTCCTCCCGGACGCGCTTTAAAGACAGGAAGGATTTGATTCCGATAAACAGGAAAAACAGAAACAGCCCGCCCATTACAACGGTAAAAATTATTTTCAAATGACTCTGCATTTGAAAGGAAAAAACGCCGAGATCCATAAGGACTACCGCAATCAGACCGATTCCTCCGACTACCGTAAACGTCCAGCCTGTAGATTTGATGTCCTCATATTTGTCCTTGTTATTGATATACATCGCATGTCCTCCGCAACTTATTACTAGAAATCAATTATATGGTATAATGAATCTATGAAAATTACAATATTATGTGTCGGAAAAGTCAAAGAGAAATTTTACAGGGAAGCGATCTGTGAATTTGAGAAGCGGCTGAGCAGATATGTGAAGCTGGAGATTATCGAAGCGGCGGACGAGAAGACGGAAGAGAACGCGGCGGTAAATGAAATCTCTGCCGTCAAATGCAGGGAAGGGGAGCGACTGTTAAAAAATCTGAAGGAGGACGGCTATGTCATCTGTCTTGCAATCGACGGTAAAATGCTTGATTCGGTTTCCTTTTCCGAGGAAATCAGGCAGCTTGGCATACAAGGAACCAGCCATATCTATTTCGTGATTGGCGGATCTTTGGGACTGTCGGACGAGGTGTTAAAGAAAGCGGATCTTAAGCTTAGCTTTTCCAGAATGACCTTTCCCCATCAGCTTATGCGTGTCATTCTGTTGGAGCAGATTTATCGTTCCTTCCGGATTATCCATCACGAACCGTATCACAAATAAATTCGGATGTTTTGAATAGTACATGTCATTTTTTCATATAGTTTATTATGAAAAAGGAACATAAATTAAAAGCGGAAAATTTCATAACAAGCCTCGAATTACCCAAAGATGTGCTGTTAAAGGAAACGGATATTCACATGGTCGGAAATCACGAAATTATGATAGAAAACCATAGAGGGCTCCTTTTATTTGATTCGGAAAAAGTCATTGTTATGACGGAGAAGGTTCAACTGATAATAACCGGCAGAGGATTGTGCGCCACCCGGTTTGACCCGGATCTCATTCATATCTGCGGCAGTATTGCAGGGATTGAATTCCGGACATGATGAAACGAATTCTCAGGTTCTGGTTTGGCGTTCTGTCCGTTGAGCTTTACGGAAAAGGTGCAGCCCGTTTTTTGAGCTTATGTGTAAAAAGAGGCATTACACTATGGAATATTGCTGTCATTGATGAGTACAGATATCGGTTTTCCGTCTATATGGACGATTATCTGCTTGTGGCACCCATCCGCAAAAAAACGCATGTAAAGCTGAAAATTCTGGATAAGAGCGGATTCCCGAGGCTGTTTCATCTGTACCGTTACCGGATTGCTTTTTTGCTTTCCCTTCTGCTGGCCGGCTTTGGCATTTACCGGATGACGGATTATGTATGGAAAATAGAAATCGAGGGGAACTCCTATCTGTCCGACGAATGTATCATCGACTATCTCGACAGCCTTGAATGCGGGTACGGCGCAAAGAAAAATGAGATTGACCTGCGTTCTCTGGAATTGTCATTGCGAAAAGATTTCGATGAGGTCATATGGTCTTCCTCGTACGTCGAAGGCACAAAGCTCGTCGTAAAGATACAGGAAAACCTGATTGATGTGAAGGAGAACCTTGACGCCGGGGAGCTGGCGGAAGGCTGCTGGAATATCGTAGCGGACTGCGACGGAACGGTAATGTCCATGATTACCAGAAACGGAACGCCGAACATTAAGAGCGGGGAAGAATTTGTCAAAGGAGATGTTCTGGTCTTTGGGAAGGAAGCCATTGTCGATGACGCCGGCGAAATTGCGGAGTACCTGTACTTACCGGCGGACGCAGATATCTATGCCTATGTGACCTACGATTATAACGGCACCCTTCCGGGTGTGTACGAAACCGTACAGGAAACCGGAAGGAAAAAATGCCAGTATTATATCGGAGTGGGGGAAAAACGCTTTTATTTTCCATTCCGGAGCAAAAATTACGAAAAAACATACCTTTATAATGATTACCATCAGGTAAAGCTGTTTGACAATCTGTATCTTCCGTTTTACTATGGGAAAATCATCCGGGCGGAGCAGGAGCAGAGTTTCCAGAATCTGGACTACAATGCCGCAAAGGAAATTGCAGAATTGCAATTTGAAGATTTTCTTGACGATTTAGAAGAAAATGGGGTTTCAATTATTCGTAAAAATGTTATGATGATAAAGAATGGTAATCAATATGAGATTACCGGAAAAGTATATACAAACCAAAAGGTTGGATATTATGAGTATGAATGAAATTTCTATGGAGATACCGTCCGATGATATATCGAATATCTTTGGACAGTTTGATGTTCATATCAAAAAGATTGAGCGCACCCTCGGCGTTACCGTTGTGGTGAGGGATGACCAGATCAAAATCATCGGAAACGAGGAAACCTGCAGGGATGCGAGGGAGGTCTTTTCCCAGTTGTATGAGCTTGCAAAGCGCGGAAATGAAATAACCGAGCAGAATGTAAATTATGCTTTGGCGCTTCAGAAGGAGCATATGGGAAGCTCCCTTGCAGAAATCGACCGGGATGTGATATGTCATACGATAAACGGAAAACCGGTAAAGCCTAAGACCATCGGACAAAAGGAATACGTTGACGCAATCCGGAAAAAAATGATTGTCTTCGGCATGGGGCCGGCCGGAACCGGCAAAACATACCTTGCCATGGCTATGGCGATAACCGCCTTTAAAAACGAGGAAGTCGGCAGAATTATTCTGACAAGACCGGCCATTGAAGCCGGCGAGAAGCTGGGTTTTCTGCCGGGAGATCTGCAGAGTAAGGTCGATCCGTATCTGAGACCTCTGTACGATGCGCTTCATCAGATTATGGGAGCAGACAGCTTCCAGCGGAATATGGAGAAAGGTCTGATTGAAGTCGCGCCGCTTGCATACATGAGAGGAAGGACGCTTGACAACGCCTTTATTATATTGGATGAGGCACAGAATACAACGCCTGCACAGATGAAGATGTTTTTAACCAGAATCGGCTTCGGCTCTAAGGTTGTCGTTACCGGTGATGCCACGCAGAAGGATCTGGCTCCGGGAGCCAAATCCGGTCTGGACATTGCGCTAAAGGTGTTATCCGGCATTGAGGATATCGGAATCTGCCGCCTGACAAGCAAAGATGTTGTACGCCATCCTCTGGTGCAGCAGATTGTCCAGGCATATGATGATTACGAGAAGAAGAGCACTTCCAAGAGGTCAAAACAGGAGAAAAGCAATGGTAAAAGATAAGGTACATGTATTTCGGCTGATTCCAATTCTGATTATAATCGGCGCAACGGCTGCCTTGACCGCCATTTTGTTTTTCCAGAACGAATTGTACTGGGACGAACTGTTTTGCGTTGTATTTATCGATCTGCTTTTTTTAATGATTCTGATTTTTCAACTGGAATATGAGCGGAAAGCAAAGAAGCTTGCGAAAAATGCTTCCACAACGTTCTCCAGAGTCGCCGGCGGATATGCGGTCTGCTGTATTCTGGTCGCCCTCTTTTATATTCTGCCGGTATTTTTCCGGCCGTTTATGCTCCTGCCTCTCATTATGTGCGCGCTTTCCAACGAGAGCGTAAGCTTATGCGTCAGCCTGTACATGGCGCTGCTGTTCGAAGTTGCCGGACAAGATAATTATTATGAACTGATCTGCTATTGCTTTTTGGTTCTGCTTGGTGTTATACTTGCAAAAGTGTTGTCCGATAAACGTTTGTTTTTCCTGACCAACGTTGTTTTGTTCTGTTCGAACGTGATCGTGACGAATATCTTTTACTATCTGGCAAACGGAAGGCTGACCGTTTTCTCCATGATATATTCTGCGTTATGTTCGCTGCTGGCCGTCATTTTTTCGGTCTTTTTCTACAGAACCTTAAAAAAAGACACCGAGAATGAATTGAAGAACCGGCTGATTGATATAATGTTGGACGACTATTTGCAGATCAGGGAGTTAAAGCGTTATATGCCTGCCGATTATGAGCATGCCGCGCGTGTTTCCGATATTGCGCTCCGGTGCGCCAGGCAACTGGGCTTCCATGAGCAGCTGTGCGCCGCAGGCGGTTTTTATTACCGGATAGGAAAATGGCAGGGAGAACCGCATGTCCAGAACGGGGTGCAGAAGGCCGCCCAGCTTTGTTTTCCGATCGAATTGATACAGATTATCTGTGAGTATTACGGCGAGGAGTGCCTGCCGTCAACCCCGGAGTCCTCACTGATACATATGGTCGATGCACTTACCATCAAATTTAATGCGATTTCCGAGGATATCGAAAAAAGCAGCTGGAATCAGGAGATGATTCTGTATCAGACGTTGAATGAATTTTCAAATTCGGGAATGTATGACAAGTCAGGAATGAGCATGAATCAGTTTCTGAAGGTCAGAGAGTTTTTAGCAAAGGAAACATGGTTATAATATGAGTTTTTTTTTAGAAAGAGAATGTGAAGTAAATTTTCCGTTTGACGAAGAGGCGCTTGCCGGACAGGTTGTGGCGTATGCTTTGGAATATATGCAGTTTCCCTATGAGGCGGAAGTGAATGTAACGCTTACGGACAATGAGGGGATACGGCGTATCAATCGGGAGTTTCGCAAAATTGACAGACCTACGGACGTCCTGTCATTTCCGCTTCTGTCCTATGATACTCCCGGAGTTTTTTCTTTTCTGGAAGCGGAGAGAGAAGATGATTTTAATCCGGATACCGGAGAGGCCTTGCTTGGAGATATTGTGATCTCTGTGGATAAGGTAAAGGAACAGGCCGCTTTGTACGGACACAGCGAAAAAAGAGAGTATTCGTTTCTAATTGTGCACAGCATGCTCCATCTTTTCGGCTTTGACCATATGACGCCGGAGGAGGCCGCAGCCATGGAAGAGAAGCAGAATCTGATTTTGTCATATCTGAATATATTACGTGACGATAAGGAGGAATAGTCATGAAGAAAAAAATATTGTCTGTCGTAGTCTGTGCGGCAATGATATGTGGGATCCTGGGAGGCTGCAGTAAAACCGATGAATCCGCAAATAACAGTACTTCGGATAATCAGACAGGTGTTCTGCAGGGCACACTGGAGCAGAATGAGCCTTCTTCCACCGAGACGGAAATTGACACAGACGGAATGGTAAGAAGCTATCTGACCGGCAAATGGGTTGACCCGGAAGTCGGAATGCGAAGACCGGTTGCAATGATGTTTGAGAATACTTCCGTTGTACAGCCGACCTACAATTCATCAAACGCCAGCCTGTATATCGAGATTGAAGCGGAGGGTGGAATTACCCGTATCATGGAATTTTTCGAGGATTACAGTGATATGGAACGAATCGGAAATATCCGAAGCACCCGCCCTTACTTTGTGTATACCGCAAACGCCTATGACGCTATGCTTCTTCATTGCGGCGGCGCAATCGAGGCGTACACCGAGATTTTTGATTTGGGACTTGCAGACAATCTGGATATTAACAGAGAGTGCTCGCAATTTGCCTATCGGGCAAGTGACTGTAAAGCGCCTCACAATCTGTTTATCGATACCGACGGTATTAACGAGGCAATTGAATATAAGGGCTATGACAGAACCCATTCGGCCTCATACGGCGGAAATTTTACATTCAATGAGGATGATGACAACGAGATTGTTCCGGATGGCGATGACGCCGCAGTCGTAGTTGTATATCAGTCAAACCCGAAGCCATGGTTTGAATATAATGAGGAAGACGGCTTATACTATAGATATGAGTTCGGCTCAAAGCAGATGGATACAGTGACCGGAGAACAGCTTGCCGTAAAGAACATTATCATTCAGGAAACACAAATTGATGCCTACTATGATGAACAGAACCATGATCGTGTAGATGTCGATATTGTCGGCAAGGGAAACGGTAAGTATATTACCAACGGAAAAGCCATTGATATCACGTGGAGCTGCTCCGGCAACGGCGAAGTGACACATTACTATGATCTCTCTGGAAATGAAATCGTATTAAATCAGGGTAAGACATGGATCAATATTACCGATGTTGATTACTCTGAAAGAAACAAGATTTATGCAACTTACGATGACTATAAAGCTGCAAAATAATTTGAGGGTAAATAATGGAAAAGTCTAAGAAAAGAGGATCGAATTTCTTAGTACAAGGATCAATATTAGCGTTTGCCTCTATCGTCAGCCGGATAATCGGGTTAATTTATCGTATTCCATTGACGAATAAAATCGGCGATATCGGCAACAGCTATTATTCCAGTGCATTCGAAGTATACAGTATTATGCTTTTGATTTCTTCCTACAGTCTGCCAATTGCTGTATCAAAGCTTGTCTCAGCCGAAGCGGCAAAGGGGAAGAGACGGATGGCATATCAGATTCTGAAATGTTCTTTGGTTTTTGCAATCATTTCGGGACTGATATTTGCGCTGATTGTTTTCTTTGGAGCAGGATTCTTTGCTGATATATATTTAAAGACACCTAATTGCATCTTTGCGCTGCGCGTTCTTGCGCCGGCAATCTTAATCGTCGCCGTATTAGGCGTTATTCGAGGCTTTTTTCAGGGACTTGGAACCATGGTTCCGAGCGCCGTTTCACAGATTATCGAACAGATTGTCAACGCGATTGTCAGCGTGTGGGCTGCCTACGTTCTGTTTGATTACGGAACCAAAATCGGAAATGTATTAGGCGATCCGGAGCATTATGCGGCGGCCTACGGCGCTGCCGGCGGAACGCTTGGAACGAGTATCGGCTCAGTAGCGGCGCTTCTCTTTATGGTATTTGTTTTTGCAATGTATATTTCTACCTTCCGCAGACAGATGATCCGCGAGGGAAAGCGTGCGCTTGATCCGGTCAGAGAGACCTTTCGCATACTGATTATAACGATTGTACCGGTGCTTTTAAGCACGACAATCTACAATATATGCGGTTTTATCGACAACGGCGTATACAAGCATCTGGCATATGCGCAAGGCTACGGTAGTGATGAGATTGACGTATGGTGGGGCGTTTATACCGGAAAATATAAGCTTATGATCAACGTTCCGATTTCCATTGCGTCAGCATTAGCTGCTTCATCGGTACCGGCGCTTACCGCTTCCTTTGGAAGAGGGGATATGAAGGATGTGAGGAGAAAGCTTTCTTCTTCCATACGTTTTATCATGATTATCGCTTTTCCATGTGCAGTAGGACTTGCCGTTCTTGCAAAGCCGATTTTTACCCTATTGTTCCCCGGAACAATTGATACGCTTGATCTTTCATGCAAAATGATGTACATTGGTGCCGCCGCAGTTATTTTTTATTCGATATCCACCTTGTCGAACGGTTTATTGCAAGGAATTAACCGCCTGAAAGTCCCTGTGATCAATGCGGCGATTACATTAGTGGTTCACGTAATTCTGCTCGTGGTACTTATGATGGTCTTTCAATTGAACATCTATGCGGTTGTGATTGCAAATATGTTTTTTGCCATTATGATGTGTATATTAAATAACATTGCGCTCGTCCGGTACAGCGGCTATCGGCAGGAAATTATGCGTACGTTTATCATTCCGGGCATCTGCTCCGCGATCATGGGGCTTGCAGCCTTTCTGGTCTATAAAGGAATGTATGCGGTATGCAGCAGCAATGCCGTCTCCATGCTTGTATCCATGGTTATCGCGGTAATCGTATATTTTATACTCATGCTCATTCTGAAAGGGCTGACCAAAAATGAAATACTCCGTTTTCCGAAAGGAGCGGTTTTGGTCAAAATTTTCCGAAAGATGCGATTATTGTAAATAAAACTGAATAGAATTTCCGGAACCGGCAGATACTTTTTATGGGTGATGATTATGAGACGTAAAATTGGTATCTGCCTTTTGGTTTTCATTTTCCTGTTCTTAGTGACGTTTGGCACAGGGCTTTTTTTGACAAACACGCCGGAACAGGAAAATATACACTTGAACCAAGAGGAGCAGGAGAGTCAGACAGAAGAGAGCATTTTAAGCAGCAAAGAGGAAGAGGCATTTCAATATATTGTTTTTTCGGAAGACGGCAGACTGATTGTCTATTTTTCGGACGGGAAGACTCCGTTTTTCAATTCCGGAGTATCTGACGAACATTTGCCGGACAAATGGAAGGAGATGCTTCCACAGGGAATCCGTTTTCAATCCGAAGAAGAATTGTTTGAATTTCTGGAATCGTACTCCAGTTAACAAATAACAGTTCCGCATGGCCGCGCGCCATTTCTTATTTGCATGTTTGCTTCTCCTATGGTAGACTAGATAGTGGTTTTTTAGGCAGTTTAGGAGAACAACATGTTTGATCTTATTGTGGTGGGAGCCGGTCCGGCGGGCTGTATCTGCGCGATTACAGCAGCCAGAAGAGGAGCAAATGTGCTTGTCTTAGAGAAAAATGACAAGCCCTTAAAGAAGCTTCTCGCAACCGGAAACGGAAAATGCAATTTTACAAATGAATACATGGAAGACAATTGCTTCCGGGGAAACCGCGAGCTGTTACATGCGGTTCTTTCTCAGTTTGGAAAACAGGACACGTTGGATTTTTTTCGGGAAATTGGAATCTATCCGAAGAATAAGAACGGTTACTACTATCCGTACAGCGGACAGGCTTCCTCCGTCGCCCATGCGCTTCTAACGGAAATGCAGCGTCTGGGCATTCTCATAAAATGTACGGTTCAGATTGAGAAAATCGATAAAAGAAAGCAGAATTTCGAGATTGCCGCAAAAGACGGACGATATACGGCAAAGAGCGTCGTGATTGCATGTGGGCTGAAAGCGGCGCCGCAGCTTGGAAGCGACGGCACCCTGTTTACAATCATAAAGGAGCTCGGCCACCGCTTCGTGCCGATTGTCCCTGCGTTGTGTGGATTTTACTGCAAAGGAGCCGATTTTCAGACGCTCGCCGGCGTCCGGACAGAAGCGTGCGTAAGCGTTTCTGTAGAAGGCGAGCCGGCTGCAAAGGATACGGGAGAGCTTCAGATTACCGGGTACGGCATCTCCGGTATTCCTGTATTTCAGGTCAGCAGGTTTATTTCTTATGCGCTTTATGAAAAGAAGCGTGTAAACGTTACGCTTTCCTTCTTGCCGGAGCTTTCGGATGAGGAGCTTGCGGCAGAGCTTGCAAGGCGGATTGAACGCGCCAAAGCTTTCGGCGGCAGAAAAATCGAAGAACTCTTAAACGGACTGCTTCCGCAAAAGCTATCAAGGGAAATTGAGAACTATGCTTTAAAGGAATGTGATGCCATACATCAGCCGGATGACGAGCTGATCAACGTCCTTTTTCAGACCATACGCAATCGTATGATTTCGGTGGAGAAGCCAAGGGACTTTGCCTATGCCCAGATTTGTGCAGGCGGAATACGGACAGAGGATCTGAATGTTCATACTCTGGAGTCGAAGCTTGTTCCGGGACTTTTCTTTTCGGGGGAAATTCTGGATGTGGACGGAATCTGCGGCGGCTACAATTTACAGTGGGCGTGGTCTTCCGGCCATGTTGCAGGAAATTATGCAAATACATATAGAACGTGAAAAAAATGATTCAAATTAACCAGTTAAATCTTCCGACCTCGCACAGCAGCGCAGCGCTGGAGGAAAAAATCATAAAAACATTAAAAATCAATAACAAGCAGCTTTTGTCCTATCAGATTGTAAAGAAATCCGTCGATGCGAGGAAAAAGCCCGACATCTATTATGTGTATACCGTAAACGTGAGCGTGGCGGACGAAGAGTCTGTTTTAAAAAGGAGACACCTTCCCAATGTAACTGCCGCAAAGGATGCCGTATATCGTATGCCAGTGTCCGGTCAGCAACCGCTTCGGCAACGGCCGGTTATTGTGGGCGCGGGCCCTGCGGGTATTTTTTGTGCTTATCTTCTGACCGAATGCGGATATCAACCCATTGTATTTGAGCGTGGAAGGCGGATTGCCGACCGCAGGAAGGATGTGGAGCAATTCTGGGAGACCGGCGTTCTTAACCCCTCCTCCAATGTGCAATTCGGAGAGGGCGGCGCAGGAACCTTTTCGGACGGCAAGCTGAATACCGCTGTAAAGGATCCGGCAAACCGGAACCGTTTTGTGCTTGAGACATTTGTCCGATTTGGAGCACCGGAACATATTCTCTACGATGCAAAGCCTCATATCGGAACGGATATACTGGCGCAGGTAATCGAACACATCCGGGAATATCTGGTCGAAAGAGGTGCAAAATTCCTGTTCGAGACGCCGATAACCGATTTTCAGATACAGGACCGGCAGATATGCGCCGTATATGGTGGACAGACAACATACGAGACGAACCTGGTCGTTCTGGCATTGGGCCACAGCGCCAGAGATACGTTTTTGCGGCTGCTTGAGCGGCAGGTACCGATGGAAGCGAAAAATTTTGCGGTCGGATTCCGCGTGGAGCATCCGCAGGAAATGATCGATTGCGCGATGTATGGAAAGAAAGCTTCCAATCTGCCTGCTTCTTCGTATAAGGTCACAGCCAATTTTCCGGACAACAGAGGCGTATATTCCTTCTGCATGTGTCCGGGCGGTTATGTCGTAAATTCGTCTTCCTATGACGGAGGACTTGTCGTAAACGGAATGAGCTACTCCGGCAGAAGCGGAACCAATGCGAACAGCGCCATTATCGTATCGGTCAACACGTCTGATTTCGGAGCCGGCGATGCACTCGCCGGAATGCGCTATCAGGAGCGTCTGGAGCGCAGGGCATTTTCCTTATGCAACGGAAAAATCCCACAGCAGCTATATGGAGATTACAGACGAAACACCGCTTCCTCCTCCTATGGAGCATATGCGTCCCAGACAAAGGGAGGGACAGAGTTTTCGAACCTGAGAGGACTTTTGTCCGGGGAGCTGGAAGATATGTTTATGCGGGGAATGAGTCATTTTGAAAAAATCATCCCCGGTTTTTCAAGGGAGGATGCAATTCTTTCCGGTATCGAATCCAGGACCTCCTCGCCGGTCCGGATTCTCAGAAACGAGCAGTTTGAAAGCGAAATCAAAGGCATCTATCCATGCGGCGAGGGAGCGGGATATGCCGGCGGCATTATGTCTGCCGCTATGGACGGAATGAAGGTTGCGGAAGCAATTATTACTCGGCATGCCAGGCCGAAGGAATAGAGAGGTCAACGAAAGTGCAAGAAGTATCGCCAATGATGCAGCATTATTTGAAAACAAAGGAAGAAAACCCGGGATGTATTCTGTTTTACCGGCTGGGAGATTTCTACGAGATGTTTTACGATGATGCGAAGCTTGCATCAAAAGAACTGGAACTTACATTAACGGGGAAATCCTGCGGACTGGAAGAACGTGCGCCGATGTGCGGCGTTCCTTACCATGCTGCGGACACGTATATCAATAAGCTTGTGTCAAAGGGTTACAAGGTCGCTATCTGCGAGCAGGTGGAGGATCCGAAAACCGCAAAAGGGATTGTAAAGCGGGAAGTCATCCGTATTGTGACGCCCGGAACAAACATCGACATGAATTCTCTGGATGAGGCCAAAAACAATTACATCATGTCGATTGTGTATCTGGCAGACAGATATGGGATTTCGACCGCGGACGTCACGACCGGCGACTTCTATGTCACAGAGGTTGACAGCGAGCGAAAGCTTATCGATGAGATGAATAAGTTTTCTCCGTCCGAAATCGTCTGCAACGAAGCGTTCTATATGAGCGGAGCGGACATTGATGATATGAAAAGCCGTCTCTCCATTGCCGTCTCGGCGCTGGACGCCTGGTATTTCGGAGACGAGCTGGCAAAGGAGACGCTGCTTTCCCATTTTAAGGTACATACCTTGCAGGCGCTCGGTCTTGAGGATTATGACTGCGGCGTGATTGCGGCGGGAGCGCTTCTTAAATATCTGATTGAGACGCAGAAGAATTCTCTGGAACATATTCTGGAGATTCATCCGTATTCCATCGGCAAATTTATGATTATCGACAGCTCTACCAGAAGAAACTTAGAACTCGTCGAAACGCTTCGCGAAAAGCAGAAGAAAGGTTCGCTGCTCTGGGTTCTGGATAAGACGAAGACCGCCATGGGCGCAAGACTGCTCAGAAGCTATGTGGAGCAGCCCCTGATTGAAAAATCCGAGATTATAAAGCGCCAGAAGATGATTGAAACGTTAAACAAACAGGAGATTACAAGGGAAGAATTTCGTGAGTATCTCAATCCAATCTACGATCTGGAACGTCTGGTTACACGAATCAGCTACCAGACGGCGAATCCGAGAGATCTCCTTGCGCTCCACAGCTCGCTAAAGATGCTGCCTCCGATCCGGATGATTCTAAATGACATAAACTGTGAGCTTGCAGACGAAATCAAAGAAGATTTTGACTGTTTAACGGATATCTGTGAGCTGATAGACGCTTCTATCAGCGAAGATTCTCCGGTCTCGGTGCATGACGGCAATATCATCAAAACCGGCTACAATGAGGAGGTCGACCGCCTAAGAAGCGCAAAGACCGAAGGAAAGAACTGGCTGGCACAGTTAGAGGCGGAAGAAAAAGAGAAAACCGGAATCAAGAATCTCCGGATTAAGTACAACAAAGTGTTCGGGTATTATCTGGAAGTAACCAACTCTTTCAAGAATCAGGTGCCCGATTACTATATCCGCAAGCAGACCTTGACAAACGCAGAACGGTATATTACACCAAAACTAAAAGAACTGGAAGATACGATTCTTGGCTCGGAGGATCGTCTGGTCAGTCTGGAATATGAATTATTTCATCAGATTCGAAAAACGATTGCATCCGAGGTTCTGCGCATCTTAAAAACCGCAAAATCAATTGCAAAGCTGGACGTCTTCGTCTCACTTGCGGTTGTCGCCGCACAAAACAATTACTGTAAGCCGAAGATCAATGAATCCGGCGTCATCGATATCAAAAGCGGACGTCATCCGGTAGTGGAAAAAATGATTGTAAACGATATGTTCATTGACAATGATACGTATCTCGATAACGGCGACCATCGGATCTCGATTATAACCGGACCGAATATGGCGGGCAAATCCACCTATATGCGCCAGACAGCGCTCATTGTACTGATGGCGCAAATCGGAAGCTTTGTTCCGGCAGCTTCGGCAAACATCGGCATTGTCGACCGCATTTTTACAAGGGTAGGAGCGTCGGATGATCTCGCATCCGGCCAGAGCACGTTCATGGTGGAAATGAACGAGGTTGCGAATATACTTCGCAACGCCACCGCGGATTCCCTTCTGATTCTGGATGAGATTGGAAGAGGAACGAGCACATTCGACGGATTAAGTATTGCATGGGCTGTTGTGGAGCATATCAGCAACCCGAAGCTTCTCGGCGCCAAAACGCTTTTTGCAACGCATTACCATGAACTTACGGAGCTGGAAGGAAAGCTGAACAATGTCAACAATTACTGCATTGCGGTAAAAGAGAAGGGCGACGACATTGTTTTCCTGCGCAAAATTGTAAAAGGCGGAGCGGACAAGAGCTATGGAATTCAGGTTGCCAAGCTTGCAGGGCTGCCGGACAGCGTTGTGGAACGCGCGAAGGAAATCATTCAGGAGCTCTTAGAAAATGATATCAGTGAGATTGCAAAGAGCATTACCGTCGATACTTCCTCCGGCCGGAGAAAGAAAAAGGAACGTCTGGACGAGGTAGACTTAGCGCAGATTTCCCTCTTCGATACGACGGATGACGATATGATTATCGAAGAACTCCGCAGCATCGATATCGGAAACATGACGCCGCTTGACGCACTGAACAAATTGTATGAATTGCAAAACAAGGTGAAAAACCGTTGGTAAAAGGGGTACATATGCCAAACATTGAACTTTTAAATCAGGAGACCATCGATAAAATTGCCGCAGGCGAGGTCATTGAGCGCCCAAGCTCTGTTGTAAAGGAACTTGTCGAGAACGCCATTGACGCGACGGCGACTGCCGTCACAATCGAAATTAAGGACGGCGGAACGAGCCTGATCCGCATTACCGACAACGGATGCGGGATTCCAAAAGACCAGATCCGTCTGGCGTTTCTCCGCCATTCCACCAGCAAAATCAGAAATGTCGAGGATTTGCTGTGCGTATCCTCGCTCGGGTTCCGAGGGGAGGCGCTGTCGAGCATCGCCGCCGTTTCCAGAGTGGAGCTGATTACCAAGACCGCCGGGGAACTGACCGGCTCGCGCTATCTGATTGAGGGTTCCAAGGAGACGGGCTTTGAGGAAATCGGGGCGCCGGACGGCACCACATTTCTGGTAAAAGACATTTTTTATAATACGCCCGCCAGAAAAAAATTTTTAAAAACCGCGCAGACAGAAGGCACCTATATCAGCGATATCGTTGAAAAGCTTGCATTGTCGCACCCGGATATTTCTTTTAAGTTTATCAATAACAATCAGACAAAGCTGCATACCTCCGGCAACGGAAACCGGAAGGATTTGATCTACCATGTGTTTGGCCGCGAGATTTCCGCCGCATTATTGGAAGTAAACTATACAAGTGAATTTTTTCAGCTTACCGGATTCGTCGGAAAACCGGTCATTACACGCGGCAACCGCAATTACGAGAATTATTTTATCAATGGAAGATACATTAAAAGCCCGCTTCTGTCTAAAGCAATAGAGGAGGCTTATAAGAGCTTTCTGATGCATCACCAGTATCCGTTTACGGTGTTGTATTTTGAGTTTCCGGGAGATTCCCTGGACGTGAATGTCCATCCCTCAAAGATGGAGCTTCGGTTTGACCACAATCAGGAAATCTATAAGGAATTATGCGATGCGGTATTTTCCGTTCTTTCCCACAGGGATTTAATTCCTTCCGTTCCGGTAGGGAATGAGGAGTCTTCGGGCAATGAACGTGTTTATAAAGAGCCGATTCCGGAACCCTTTGAGACCAGAAGATTAAACGATATCCGCAAGGCCGTCGCAAAGGACAGCCCCTACGAAATCCGCTATCCTTCACACATAAAGCCGTCCATGGCGGAGCATGTCAGCGAATCCGCCGGCGCCTATGAAGCAAAAAGACAAACGAGCGCGGCTGTGCCGCCGAAAAAAGAAATCTATCAGGAGCTTACGCTCGGAGACATTCATCCTGATTTTTTGACACAGGAGGCAAAGAAGAGCCACAGAATCATCGGGCAGGTATTTAAGACCTACTGGCTCATTGAATACGACGACAAGCTTTATATCATTGACCAGCATGCGGCGCATGAAAAGGTCCTTTATGAGAAAACGATGGCGGCTCTTGCCAAAAAGGAATTTACATCCCAGGTATTGAATCCGCCGCTTGTCATTTCCCTCGACGCAAAAGAGGAGGAGAGCTTAGAGAAGTATCGTCCGCAGATTGAGCGGCTGGGATATGTGGTGGAGCACTTTGGCGGGAAAGAGTATATGATCAGCGGAATCCCCGGTAATCTGTTTCATCTGGATATGAAGGATTTGTTTATCGAAATGCTGGATGATTTTTCCAATCTGACGGGCCGGGAGACGCCAGAACTTATTTTGGAAAAAGTGGCAAGCATGTCCTGCAAGGCCGCGGTAAAAGGGAACAACGCGCTCAGTTTTTCAGAGATTGAAAGCCTGATTGACGAGCTGCTGGCACTCGAAAACCCATATAACTGCCCGCATGGCAGACCGACGATCATCTCGATGTCTAAATATGAATTGGAAAAGAAATTTAAGAGGATTGTCTGATGAAGAAAAAACCGATGGTAATTCTGACCGGGCCGACCGCAGTCGGAAAAACCGCCTGCTCGATTGCTCTTGCAAAGCAAATCAACGGAGCGATTATTTCCGCGGATTCCATGCAGGTATACAAGTACATGGACATTGGTTCGGCAAAGATTATGCCGGATGAGATGCAGGGAATCCGGCATTACCTGATTGATGAACTCATGCCGGAAGAGGATTTTAATATTGTCGTGTTTCAAAGAAAAGCAAAAGAAGCCTTAAAGGAAATTTATGCAAACGGACAGATTCCGATTATCGTTGGAGGAACGGGGTTTTATATTCAGGCTCTTTTGTATGATATATCTTTTGATCGGCAAAACAGCGACGCCGCTCTTCGCAGGGAACTTTCGGAATATGCTTCTGAACATGGAGCTCACGCGCTCCATGAACGATTAAGAGAAATCGATCCTGTTTCTTATGAGACAATTCATGAGAATAATGTGAAGCGCGTCATAAGAGCGATTGAATATTATGAGAAGTCCGGCAGGCCGATTTCCGAACATAACGAAGAAGAACAGCAAAAAGAATCGCCGTACAATTTCGCCTATTTTGTATTAACGGATGAACGACAGCATTTGTATGACCGGATTGAAGAACGTGTCGATCTTATGGTAGAAAACGGGCTGGTCGGTGAAGTGGCCCGGCTTAAGGCAATGGGATGCCGTAAGGATATGGTTTCCATGCAGGGACTGGGTTACAAGGAAATGTTTGATTATCTGGACGGAACATGTACGCTTGAGGAGGCGGTTTATAGAATCAAACGCGAGACAAGACATTTTGCAAAGCGCCAGCTGACCTGGTTCCGCAGAGAGCGCAACGTGATTTGGATTGATAAAAAAGAGTATTCCTATAAGGAAGACAGGATTTTGGAAGAAATTCTAAGCGTATTAAGAGAAAAACAAATTTTTGAGGAATAAATATGAATACATTTTTGGAGGAACAATATAATAGACTTGGCATTTCAAAGGAAGTGCTTGCATACGGCAATGCGATGGAAAAGGAATTGAAGGAGCGATTTCTTGAAATCAATGCTCGTGCAGAGTTTAACCAGCTGAAAGTAATCGAAGCAATGCAGAAAAACAGAGTCAGCGCGGAATGCTTTAACCAGTCCAGCGGATATGGTTACAACGATATGGGAAGAGATACGTTAGAGAAGGTTTATGCGGATTGCTTTAAAGGGGAGGATGCGCTTGTCCGTCCGCAGATTACCTGCGGAACGCACGCTCTGGCGCTCGCTCTGATGTCGAATCTTCGGCCGGGAGACGAGCTTTTATCTCCGGTCGGAAAGCCGTATGATACGCTGGAGGAAGTCATCGGAATCCGGCCTTCGAAGGGTTCGCTCGCAGAGTACGGCATAACGTATACCCAGGTCGATTTGCTGCAGGACGGCGGATTTGATTTTGAGGGAATCCGAAAGGCAGTCAACGAAAAGACAAAGCTTGTAACCATCCAGCGCTCGAAGGGTTATGCAGCCAGACCGACGCTATCCGTCGCACGTATCGGCGAGCTGATTTCCTTTATCAAGGGCATCAAGCCGGACATCATCTGCATGGTCGATAATTGCTACGGTGAATTTGTAGAAGAAAAAGAACCTCTTGAGGTTGGCGCAGATCTGATTGTCGGATCTTTGATAAAAAATCCGGGCGGCGGACTGGCCCCGATTGGCGGGTATCTTGTCGGCACAAAGGAATGTGTCGAAAATGCGGCGTACCGGCTCACATCGCCGGGACTCGGCAAAGAGGTTGGGGCGTCGTTAGGCGTTATCCAATCCTTTTATCAAGGACTGTTCCTTGCACCGACTGTTGTAAGCGGGGCATTAAAAGGCGCAATTTTTGCGGCGAAGCTGTATGAAAATCTGGGATTTGACGTAATCCCGGACGGAACGGAAAGCCGGCACGATATTATTCAGGCAATCACGTTCCATAATAAAGATGCCATGATTGCGTTCTGCGAGGGGATTCAGGCGGCCGCTCCGGTCGACAGCTATGTGACGCCGGAACCATGGGCAATGCCCGGATATGACAGCGATGTGATTATGGCTGCCGGAGCCTTTGTTCAGGGCTCCTCCATTGAGCTTTCCGCGGACGGTCCTGTCAAAGAGCCTTACGCCGTATATTTACAAGGCGGTCTGACCTGGTATCATGCAAAGCTCGGTATTCTTTCCTCTTTGCAGAAACTTTATGAGCGCAACCTTGTGAAACTGTAGAAACTGTGATAAAATGTAACGATATGATTATTTGTTTTGTGGTTTGCATACGTGCCTTGTGAGAGTAGAAAGGAAATAAATGTCAAATCACACAAAAGTAAAACAATTGCCCGAGTCGGAAAGACCGTATGAAAAATTTTTAAAATCCGGAGAGGAAAGCTTATCCGATGCAGAGTTACTGGCAATCATTCTTAAATCAGGAACAAGGGAGCTGAATTCTTTGGAAATTGCCAGACAGCTTTTAAATGGCGGACATGGGAATCTCTTGAATTTATTCGAGCTTTCCTATGAAGAATTTATGAAGTTTCCGGGAATCGGAAAAGTGAAAGCCATTCAATTAAAAGCGGTTGCCGAACTTTCTAATCGTATTGCAAAGACAAATAGTGGATATCATATTTCTATGAAATGTCCCGGGTCAATTGCGGCATACTATATGGAAAGCCTAAGACATTTGAAGAAAGAATTTCTGATGTGCGCCTTTTTTGATGCAAGAAATACTTTTTTGGGGGATTCAAGGATTTCAATCGGAAGCACCACCTATGCATATGTTTCGCCCAAGGATATTTTTCAGCGCGCACTGGAAAAAAATGCAACGAGCATCGTGATGATTCATAATCATCCAAGCGGAGACCCCTCGCCAAGCGAGGATGACATCCGGGTTACCAGGCGGATTCGGGAGGGCGCAGCACTATTGGGAATACGCCTGAGCGATCACATTATCATCGGAGATAACCGATATTTCAGCTTTGCAGAAAACGATATATAAATTATTTAAGGGAGAACGTAAGATGAATAACAACGTTTACGGAATTGATCTTGGAACGGTTAACTTTAAGATATTTTGCAAGTCAACCGGAAAAATCTTGAAAGAGAAGAATACGATTGCGATTATTGGAAAAGATCAGATTTATGCATACGGAGACCGGGCATACGCAATGTATGAGAAGGCGCCTGAATCCATTCAGGTATCTTTCCCTGTTGTAAGCGGAGTAATCGCAGATTTTAATTTTTTACAGGAATTCATTTTTGATTATCTGGAAGAAAAAATGAAAGGGAAAATCCGCGGTGCAGAATTTATTGTGGCAGTTCCTACCGACATTACAGATGTCGAAAAGAGGGCTTTTTTCGAGGTGTTTGCAAAGAGCAAGGCGCGCCCTAAGAATGTCCTTCTCTGTGAAAAACCGATTGCGGATGCGGTCGGACTCGGAATCGACGTCAATGAACCGACCGGAGTCATGGTGGTAAACATGGGCGGCGACACAACGGAAATTTCCATCATTTCGCTTGGCGGACTGGTTCTAAGCGAGCTTCTGCATTTCGGCGGAAACCGCATTGACGAGGCGATTATCAGCTATATCCGCAAGGAATTTAATCTCGTAATTGGACAGAAAACGGCTATGGCGTTAAAGGAAAACATCGGTTCCGGTCTTTCCGGAAGAACCGAGAGCATGGTAATCGTCGGCAGGGATGTGGTAAGCGGTCTGCCGATTGAGATGGAGATTTCCGCCGACATTGTCTACACTGCAATGAAATCCAATCTGGAGTCTATCTGCACATCCATCAAGATGATACTGGAAAAAACTCCGCCGGAGCTTGCAAAGGACATCATTCATTCGGGAATCTACATCACAGGCGGCGGCTCAAAGATTTACGACTTAGATAAGCTGTTCGAACAAATCACGAACATTAAAATCAATACCTGTGACGAACCGGAGGAGAGCGCCGTCCGCGGACTGGTAAAAATCGTATCCGATTCCAAGTATAAGAGATTGCCGTTTACCATCAAAAACAATTTGTTAAAGTAGATATGAATTGAGGAATATATGAGAAGTTTTCGAAACCGCAGCCGAAGTAAGAAAAAACAGATTTCAACCAAATATCTGCTGTTTATTATGACTTTCGTCTGTCTTGTCTTTATTGTTCTGGGACTTACCTTAAATATATCCGGCGGACCGTTAAAATCTATCGCCGGATATGTGTTTGTTCCGATGCAGCGCGGAATCAACAAGGCGGGAAGCACCCTTTCTTCCAAGATGAATGATTTCCGGACGCTTGGCGAGGTCCTGGAGGAAAATGAGCGGCTGCAGAAACAGGTGGACGATTTAACCGTAGAGCTTACCACCCTGAAGCTGGAACGATATGAGCTCGAGAATTACCGCGAGCTTTTTGAACTAAACGAAAAATATCCCAGCTATGAAAAAGTGGCAGCGAATGTCATAGCCAAAGACTCCGGCAACTGGTTTGATACGTTTACGGTCGACCGCGGAAAGAATGACGGAATTGCGGCCGGTATGAACGTGATTGCCGGAAGCGGACTTGTCGGAATTGTGACGGACGTCGGCCCGAATTATGCCAAAATCCGCAGCATCATTGATGATTCGTGCAAGGTGAGCGCGATGGTTACCTCCACACAGGACAATATTATTGTAAGCGGCAATCTGCAGACCATGAATACCGGCGGAGTCATTACCTTCAGCGGATTGAAGGATGAGGACAATCTGGTTCATGTGGGAGATCAGGTGGTGACCTCCTATGTATCGGATCAGTACCAGCAGGGCATACTGATCGGCTACATTTCATCCATAGAGGCAGATTCAAATAATCTGACAAAATCCGGCATGATTTCGCCGATTGTAGATTTTGAGCATATCGAAGAAGTTCTTATTATTACGGATATAAAGGATGCCGACAAACTGTTGTCGGAAGAGGAAGAAGGATTTCTCCAATGAGAAGAAGAATTGTTACAGCATTGATTATCGTGATATGCTTCTTACTGCAGACAACGGTCTTTCAAGCGCTTACCTTTGCCAAAATTGCGCCGAACCTGCTGATTATCGTGGTTTCCTCCTTCGGTTTTATGAGAGGAAGGAAAACCGGGATGACGGTCGGATTCATTTGCGGTTTGCTTGTAGACATTTTTTGCGGTTTTTATCTTGGCATATATGCTTTAATCTATATGTATATCGGTTTTATTAACGGAATATTCCAGAAAAAATTCTATCCCGACGATATCAAGCTGCCGATGCTGCTGATCGGCTCGAGTGACATCGTATCAAATCTTGTCGTATACTTTATCATGTTTTTGTTCCGGCGGAGATTTGATATCGGATACTACTTTTTTTCGATTATTATGCCGGAATTTGTTTATACTATGGTAATAACCATTTTTCTATACATTATTCTGCTTAAGATTAATCAGAAATTGGAAGCGGCCGAAAAAAGGAGAGCAAAGAAATTTGAACTATGAACTAAAGGATCTGTTAAAAAAATTTTTCAGCTCACGTTTGTTCGTGATGAGCGCGGTCTTTTGCCTGATGTTTGCAATTACCTTAATCCGGGTATTTTCCTTACAGATTATCAGTGGAGAAACCTATCAGGAGAATTTTACGCTCCGCATCCAGAAAACGCTTTCCATTGATGCTTCCAGAGGAAATATCTATGACTGTAAGGGCAGTCTGCTGGCTTACAATGAACTTGCCTATGCCGTAACCATATCGGACTCAAGCTCATATCCCAGCACCGGAGCGAAAAATCTGGCGTTAAATTCGGAACTTGCGGAAGTAATCGGTGTTATCGAGGGAAACGGAGAGACCATTACCAATGATTTTGCCATCGATTTCAATGATGACGGTACATACAGCTATAACGTATCCGGAACCGCGCTGAAGCGTTTTCTGGCGGATGTATTCGGAAAGACATCCTATTCCCTGCTGGATTACAACAAAGAGTTTGGGTTTAATACGGCTGACGCGACGCCGGATCAGGTCATGCAGTTTTTGATGTACAATAAGTCCACCGGCTTTTTTATTTACAATAAAGGTGCGGAGGCGCCGGAGTTTACAAAGAAAATGGAGTATGAAATCGTAGAGATCCGGTACGCCATGCTTCAGAACCGCTATACCAAATATAAGACAACGACCATCGCGGAAAACGTCGGCGACCACACAGTGGCATACATGAGCGAACATTCGGACGTGTTAGCCGGTATCGAAATTGAGGAGGATAATATCCGAAAGTACAATTACAGCGAATATTTCGCATCCATTATCGGATATACCGGTAAGATTACGACGGAAGAGTATGACACGCTGTCGGAAGCGGACAGCTCCTATACGTTAAACGACATTGTCGGAAGAAGCGGTCTCGAATCCTATTACGAGAGCTATCTTCGCGGAAAAAACGGAGAAAAGGAAGTTTATGTCGATAACATGGGAAGAATTTCCGATGTGATCAGCAATAAGGATCCGATTGCGGGAAACGACCTGTATATCAGTATTGATGCGGATTTACAATCCGCCGTTTATCAGATGCTGGAACAGGAACTTTCAAGTATACTCTATTCCAATATCAAAGAGGGAAATATTTCAATCGGGGACGTGTATTTCGCACTGATCAATAACAACGTACTGGACATCGACCGGTTCCACACCGAGGAGGCTTCCGAAGTGGAAAAAGAGGTGTATGCTGCGTTTGAACTCCGAAGAGATCAGGCAATAAATGACGTGCTTATGGAGCTGTATTCCGATACTCCGGCAATCAACAACAATATGCCGGACGATCTGCTGGATTATTTTACAAGTGCATTTTCCTTCCTGAAGGATGAGGAAATTTTGTTGACCGCTAACATTGACACAGACGACAGTGTGTATGTAGACTGGCGAAACGGACAAATCAGCCCGAAGGAGTACTTAAATTACTGCATTACCAACCAATGGATTGATATCAGCCTGCTAAATGTCGACAGCAAATATGCGGATACCTCGGAAATATATGCCGCGCTCTGCAGTCTGATTGAGAGTGATCTGGTCAATTACAAGGATTTTCAGAAAAATGTATATAAATATATGGTTTCCGACGGCTCAATCTCAGGTAAGCAGCTAAGTCTTATTCTGTTTGAGCAGGAGATTATTCCGTATGACGACGAAACAGTCGCCCAGTTAAAGGACGGTTCGCTGACCGCATATAATTTTCTGATTGAAGAGATCAACCGGATTGAGATTACCCCTGCACAGCTTGCGCTTGATCCATGTACGGCGTCCAGCGTAATCACAGATGTGCGCACAGGCGAAATCAAAGCACTTGTGAGCTATCCGGGGTATGACAACAATCGTCTGGCAAACAGTATGGACGGCAACTACTGGAACCGATTGACGAACGATTTGTCCAATCCATTGTACAATTATGCAACACAGGAGAAAACCGCACCGGGATCTACCTTTAAGATTGTCACTGCGACAGCCGGACTTGCAGAGGGCGTCATCGATACCGCAACGGAAATTACATGTACCGGTAAATACATGGATATCAGTAATACGCCTACCTGCTGGATTTATCCGGGCAATCATGGTTCGATTAATCTGTCGGAGGCGCTGAGGGATTCCTGCAATTACTATTTCTATTCGGTCGGCATGGGATTAAGCTGTCTGGATTCCGGAAACTATGATGATCCGGTCGGTATTTCCTATATACAAAAATATGCGAGAATTTACGGTTTAGACCAAAAAACCGGTCTTGAAATCGAAGAAAATCCATCGAAAATCGCTACCAAGTATCCGGTCATGGCCGCAATCGGACAGAGTGATAACAATATTACCACAATCGCCTTGTCCAGATACACGACCGCTGTTGCAACCGGATGCCTGTTTGATTATCAGCTCATGAGTAAAATCGTAGACAAGGATGGAAATATTTTGGAAAGCTATCGGCCGAAATACGAGGTCATTACGGATGTTCTTCCACAGAGCAGCTGGGACTCCATTCACTACGGCATGCGTCTGGTATGTGAAGACATGGAAACCTTCCAAAATCTGAATGTTACAATTGCCGGAAAAACCGGAACTGCCCAGCAGGTGGAAAACAGACCAAACCATGCGCTGTTTATCGGATATGCGCCATATGAAGATCCGCAGATTTCCATTGCAACAAGAATTGCCTACGGATATACGTCACACAATGCGGCAGATGTATCACGAAACATTATGGCATATTATTTCGGCGAATATTCTTTGGAAGACATTCTTTCCGGAAACGCAGGCAACGCATCTGCTTCCGTAGAAAATGTAGTTACCGATTAAGGAGTTACCCATGGGAGTACCAGTAGTTTTGAAAGGCGGCAGGAATTATCTGACGTTAGTGCTTGATTCAGAGATGGAATTTTCCGATCTGCTAGGAGAAATTCTTTCCAAATTCCGCATGTCAGAAAAATTCTTTTTGAATGAGCCGATTGCAATCATGTTTGAGGGCAGAAAGCTATCCGAAAAGGAGCAGCTTCAGATTCTGGATGCAATCGATTGCTATACTCAGGTTACCATTTCAACGGTAATTGAGAATGACCGGATTAAGGAATATGCCTCAAATGAGGCGCTTCGCAGAAATTTGTATCCTGAGGAATTTGAAATCGATCATTTTCTGGGCGAGGCTGTATGCACCTGCATTCCCCGCACCTTAGAGGCCGGCGAGCACATTTCATCCGAAAACACCGTAGTTGTATTCGGCAATGTGGAAAAGGGCGCAATTGTTTCTTCCGACGAACATGTCGTAGTAATCGGAGCGCTGTACGGACAGGCTATCGCGGGGCAGAACGGCCAGAAGGAAAGTAAAATTTACGCTACACATTTTTATCCCGAGAATTTCCGTATATGCGAAAAGCTCGGAATACTAAAGAAAAAAGAAAAGGGTTTGTTTGGTTTGAATAAGCGCAAATCGGAATGTAAGCCTAAGATTGCTTATCTTTCTGACGGTGCGATTCAAATAGATAATTATTCACAATATATTTAACAGGAGGTTTCTAGCATTTCATGGGTGAAGCAATCGTATTCACATCAGGAAAAGGCGGTGTTGGCAAGACAACAACAATTGCGAACATCGGCGTAGGACTTTCACAGTTAGATAAAAAGGTCGTCATGCTGGATACTGACATGGGACTTCGAAATCTGGATGTTGTTATGGGACTGGAAGACCGGATTACTTATAATCTGATGGATCTTCTGGAAAACAAATGCAGGCTGAATCAGTGTCTGATCAAAGACAAAAGATACGCGAATCTGTATATGATTCCGGCTTCCTTAAAATACAAAAGAATACGACAGTATGAAGAAAATTTTCATATTCTTGTCTCCAATTTAAAGACGGAATTCGATTATGTTCTGATTGACTGTCCTGCGGGAATCGACGACGGTTTTCATTTCGCGATATCTGCGGCAGACCGGGTTGTTCTGGTCACGAATCCAAATGTTTCTGCTGTCCGGGATGCCGGCAGAGTCATCTGTCTGTTAGATCAGAACCATTACCATAACGTGGAGCTTCTGGTAAACGAAACGGATGAAAAGCTTGTGAAGCGGCATGATATGTTATCCGCATCGGATATTGAAGAAATTCTCGGAATCCCTTTGATCGGCGATATTCCGGTGGATAATAAGGTATTGATCAGTCAGAACCGCGGTCTGCCTGTCATTTCCGTTCACAGATCCAGAGCAGCGAGAGCGTATCATAGAATTTCAAGAAACATGATGATCTCCAAAGTGCATCCCATCAATCTTGCCGCGGAAGAGAACAGGATGGTGTACGGGGAGGAGATAACGATATGAAGCTGAACATGAAGCGAACGGATTCCATTGCGAAGGAGCGCTTAAAGCTTATGGTGGAATCGGATCCTTTAGACGGCGCATCCATCCAGATGATGCAGATGAAGAAGGAGATATCCGATATTGTTTCAAGATATTACGAGCTTGATCCGGAAAACTATGAGATAAATGTCATCTTAAAGCAAACAAAGAAAAGAGCATAAGGTACACATGTTTAAACAATACAAATTAAGAAATTATCATTTTGCACTAATTATATACTTATCCATCCTTACGATTATCGGGATACTTGTAATCGGAAGTGCAGATGAATCCGTACAAAAGAAACAAATCATGGGATTTTTCATGGGACTGGCAATCATGATTGTAATCTCATTGCTGGATTATTCCTTCATATTAAAATTCTCATGGTTGTATTATATATTGGCAATCGGGCTTCTTGTCTGGGTAGAAATCAAAGGAGATACAACAGGCGGTTCCCAAAGATGGATTGATATATACGGAGTTTTCCGGTTTCAGCCCTCCGAGCTGGTTAAAATCATTCTGATTCTGTTCTTTTCCTACTTTTTTATGAAAAAGGAAGAAAAAATCAATACGTTTAAAATCATAGCAGTATCGTTGATATTAATCGCAATTCCATTGTATCTGATTTTAGATCAGCCGGATACATCGACAACAATTATTACCGCATTTATTTTCTGTATGCTCTTGTTTATTGCCGGATTAAGTTATAAAATAGTTTTAAGTGTGATAGGAATTTCGGTTCCGCTGTCGATTGTGGGCACAACCTATATGCTAAATCATGCGGAAGAACTGGTGGAAAAGCATTATCAGTTCAAGCGTATCATGGCTTTGTTTGACCCCACGAATCCGTTGTATGCAGACTCAGCGACACAGCAGCAGAACTCGATTATGGCAATCGGATCCGGCCAGCTGTGGGGAAAAGGACTGAACAATTCCGTTGCAACATCAATGAATAATACAAATTATATCATTGAACCGCAGACAGACTTTATTTTTGCGGTAGCGGGAGAGGAGCTTGGATTTCTCGGGTGCGCCGCAATTATTGTTCTTTTGCTGCTTATTGTTCTGGAGTGCATTCTGATAGCAAAAAAAGCAAAGGATACATCCGGCAGATTGATCTGCTGCGGAATGGCGTCGCTGGTTGCATTTCAAAGCTTTGTCAATATATGTGTTACAACAGGACTTATGCCAAATACGGGTGTTACGTTACCGTTTGTAAGCTATGGTCTTACATCTTTGGTTTCGTTATATATCGGAATGGGTTTTGTTTTAAATGTAGGTTTACAACCGAAAAAATATACCAAGGGGGGAAGTTTATGAATATAGGTTTAGTTGCTCACGATTCCAAGAAGAAGCTTATGCAGAATTTTTGCATTGCATATAGAGGAATTCTTTGTAAAAATGAGCTTTATGCGACCGGTACGACAGGAAGACTGATCGAGGAGGTAGCAAATCTTCAAATCCATAAGTATCTGGCCGGCCACTTAGGCGGCTCCCAGCAGCTCGGCGCGCAGATTGAGCACAACGAAATTGATCTTGTGATTTTTCTGCGGGATCCGTTGAAGCCAAAGTCACATGAGCCGGATGTGAATAGTATCGTGCGTCTTTGCGATGAGCACAATATTCCGCTTGCAACGAATCTGGCTACCGCAGAGCTTCTGATCAAGTCACTAGACAGAGGAGATTTAGATTGGCGTGAAATGTACAAATAATAAAACCAAACGACTGCTATGCATGATTCTATGCGTAGCAGCCCTTTTTATGAGCGGATGCGGAGCGGCTCCGTTAACTCAACCATATGATATTCATGATTCCGCAGTTACGGATTTCGAAAATAACCGGCAGGATTTTGCCTTTTTCGCGGAAAATCTGTGTGTTGCAGGCGATATTACAATCGGGACAGACCAGACGGATTCCTTCGTCGCCGAAGCGTCCGGTTTATTCGATCTTGCAAGCAACGAAGTCAAATATGCGCAGAATCTTCACCAGCGGATGTATCCTGCAAGCACCACCAAGGTTATGACCGCATATATCATTCTGAAAAACTGCAATGTAAATGAAACGGTCAGCGTCAGTGAGAATGCGGTAAATCAGGCGTCCGATTCGTCTGTCTGCGGACTGAAGGAGGGCGACCGGATCAGTATTCTGGATCTGCTGTACGGTCTTTTGCTTCCAAGCGGAAACGACGCCGCAATTGTGCTGGCGGAATATTATTCCGGAAGCGAGGAGGCGTTTGCAAATGTGATGAATCAGGAAGCGCAGGCGCTTGGCGCTACGAACACGCATTTTGTGAATTCGAACGGTCTTCCGGATGAAGACCATTACACAACCGTTTACGATATGTATCTGATTTTTAAGGAAGCAATCAAGTATGAGCTTTTTGTCGACATCGTAAGCACTTCATCCTATACAGCCGCCTACACTGACAATGCGGGAAATCCGGTGGAGAAATCCTGGAACAATACCAACCGCTACCTGACCGGTGCCAAGAAAAAGCCGGATTCTGTAACTGTTTTTGGCGGGAAAACCGGCACTACGGGTGCAGCCGGCTACTGCCTTGTGCTGTATTCCAAAAATGAAGCCGGGCATGATATGGTCAGCATCGTGTTTAAAGCGGACGGTCCTTCCGACCTCTATCTGTATACAAGTGAGATTTTAGACGGCTTTGCGAATTAGTGATTGTTTTTTCGATATACATATAATATAATTATTTTAATAAATAGATTCTCGAAATCTATTAGGTAATCAGGAGGAAGAACTATGATTGAAATTATTTGCGGGGAAAAAGGAAAAGGTAAGACCAAAGAACTTCTAAGCAAGGTAAATTCGGCGGTTGCAGCGGCAAACGGCAACGTCGTATATCTTGATAAAAGCCAGAAACATATGTACGAGCTGAACAATAAGGTTCGTCTGATTAATGTTGTAGATTATCCCCTTTCCAATTGTGATGAGTTTTTAGGATTTGTCTGCGGAATTATTTCACAGGACAACGATCTTGAAGAAATGTATTTAGATAGTTTCCTTACCATCGCATCCCTTTCGAGCGAAGACGAAATTGTTCGCGCAATTGAAAAATTAGATGTAATCAGTGAAAAGTTTAAAGTAAAATTCATCCTTAGCGTATCCAAGGATAAGGATGCCTTGCCGGAATGTGCCAAAGCCAAAGTAATTGTTTCATTATAGTTCTCGAAAGTATGAGGGTGTCGAATCGACACCCTTTTTTTCTATATACACCTTCTTTTTAGTCCATCTGTGATCGGATTCTGCCGTAGAAACTAATCAGGTAAAGACCACTCAAGCCGACTATTGCAAAAATGATGCGGGTAAACCATGTCAAATCCCCAAAAATAGCGGTCACAAGATCAAATTTGAAGAAGCCAACCAGCCCCCAGTTTACACATCCGATAATTGCAAGTGTAAGTAAAATATTATCCAGCCATTTCATTTTTTTCATCCTCCATTTGATAATATAGCTATAGTATCTTTTCTTTTCGTGAAAATATTCCTAAAATTAGAATTATTGTATTTCATAGAAAAGAATGATAAACTGATGGTAGAATTTTTTGAGGTGAAAGAGTATTGTCTGATAAGGTTGTTAAATATAAAAAGCCAATCAACTTAAATATAGGAATCGTAATTTTCTTTTTTATCATTGTATATGTGGTTTTTAATGTGTATTCCTATGTAACAAGAGTCACAATCGCAGAATATCAGGTCAGTCAGGGCTCTATCGCATCCAACAATATTTATCAGGGATTGATTCTGCGGGAGGAAGAGGTGTTTTACTCCGATAAAAGCGGATATATTAATTACTATATGAAAAACGCATCCAGAGTATCGGTCAGCGATATTATATATACCGTCGATACGAACGGATCGATTTCGAGCGCGATACAGTCCGCCGGTTCAAGCGGAGTGCTTCTGAATGACCATGCGCTTTCTCAGGTATCGGAGGAAATTGATAGTTTTTCCACTACCTTTGACGCCGTAGAATTTTCGAACGCCTCGACCTTTAAGACCGATCTGAGTTCGGAAATCACACAGGTCATTAACAGTATCGCAATGGAGCAGCTGCAGGATTCCATCGTCAGTGCGGAATCCAATCATACCTTTTACAAGTATACGGCCCCAAGGACCGGAGTTGTTGCTTATTATGTAGACGGATATGAGGGCTATACCGTCGACAATTTTTCAAAAGACTGGTTTTCTCCGGTCAATTATGCCAAAAACAACTTAAACCTAAATGAACAGATTACAGCGAACGCTCCGGTCTATAAGCTCATCGGAAGTGAAGATTGGAATATTATCATTCCGATTTCCAAGGAACTGTCCGACACATTAGCCGACGGATCTTCAATTCGAATCCGTTTTTGCAAGGATGACTTTTCCACGAACGCATCTTATACATTGTTTGAAGCCGACGGAGAACATTTTATGAATCTGTCGCTCCGCACCGCAATGGTACGGTATATCAATGACCGCTTCATTGATATTGAGTTGGGGATAAATGATAAATCAGGACTTAAAATTCCAAAATCTTCCATTACTTCAAAGGAATTTTTTACCATTCCGAAAGAATACTTTGTGAAGGGCGGAGATTCCGATGCGAGCGGAATCATGGTGCAGAATATCAGTCCGGACACAACCAAAACGATTGTCGATTTCATTACTCCTACCATATATTATGAGACCGAGGACTATTATTATATTGACAGCGAATCCGTTTTAAACGGTGACGTCATCCAAAAGCCCGATTCATCAAGCACTTACGTGATTGGTACAGACGTGGATTCTTTGACGGGAGTATATAATATCAACAAAGGATACGCTGTTTTTAAACAGATTAACATCATTTATGAAAATGATGAGTACGCAATTGTCGAACCGAAGACATCCTATGGAATAGCCTTATATGATCACATTGCGCTCGATGGTAGTAAACTGGAAGAAGATCAATTGATTCAAAAATAAAAGTGAAGGAAAAAAGCAATGTTAAAAGAAAATTTAATCCAGATTGAAGAAAATATTGTACGTGCATGCCAGAAGGCAGGCCGGGACAGAAATGAGGTCACACTGATTGCGGTCAGCAAGACTAAGCCTGTCGAAATGCTGCAGGAGGTCTATGACGCCGGTATACGTGAATTTGGCGAGAACAAAGTACAGGAGTTGTGCGATAAAATCGAAGTTCTGCCGAAGGATATCAGATGGCACATGATCGGGCACCTTCAAACCAACAAAGTAAAGTATATCATCGGAAAGACCACTCTGATTCACTCCGTTGACAGTCTGCATCTGGCGGAAGAAATTGAAAAGCAGGCGGCTAAAAAAAATATCTGTGCAGACATCTTAGTGGAGGTAAATATTGCAAATGAGGCTTCCAAATTCGGGACCACAAAAGAGGAGGCCATAGGCCTTGTGAAAGATATCGCAAAACTTCCGCATCTGAAAATACAGGGGCTTATGACCATTGCTCCAATGGTTGAGCATGCGGAAGAAAACAGACTCTATTTCCGTCAGATCAAAGAATTATCTGTTGACATAGAAAGTCAAAACATAGATAATATATCTATGAATGTTCTTTCCATGGGAATGACCGGCGATTACATGGTTGCAATAGAAGAGGGTGCAACAATGGTCCGCGTCGGGACAGGAATTTTTGGTGAACGAAACAAGGAAAAGGATGCTTCGCAAACTTTTTCTTGTCATGAATTATAATAAATGACGAAGAGGAACTACTATTATGAGTTTAATGGATAAATTTTTGAATGTGATGCGTCTAAATCCGGATGATGATGACGATGATTATGATTTTGACAGCGAAGATTATGACGATGATGATGACATCGACGACGAAGCTGTTGCGAAGAAAGGCGTTTTCAAATCCCGCGGGCGGGAGGAGCACGAGATGGACCAGCCCAAGGAAAAGGTCGTTAAGACGACGCCGAAGATTACACCAATTTCAAAGGGCAAAGGAAAGCAGGGCAGCGGCATGGAAGTATGCGTAATTAAACCAACGTCTGTGGAAGATGCAAGAGAAATTACGGAGACCTTGCTAAACGGCAGAACGGTTGTTCTGAATGTGGAAGGGCTCGACATGGATATCGCTCAAAGAATTATCGATTTTACTTCCGGTTCTTGTTTTGCAATCAGTGGAAATCTACAGAAGATATCAAATTACATATTTATCATTACGCCAGCGAATGTTGATATATCCGGAGATTTTCTAAACCTTGTAGATTCATTTAATACCACCGGTTATAATTTTTAAAGAGTCTCCTGGCAGACTCTTTTTATTTTGTAGAAAAAGCAATTTAGGAAATATAGTTTATGAAGATTGTAAAGACAAAAAAAGAAATTTGTATTGCTGTTGTATGGATTACAGCGCTTGTTCTGTTAGATCAGATCACAAAATTGCTGGCGGCTTCCTTTTTGCAGGGGAAACCGGACTTTGCGATTATTCCCGGAGTATTTGTGCTTCGCTATTTAAGAAATGACAGCGCGGCCTTTTCCCTCGATCCGGTTACGCTGCTGGATAACATATTTCATTTTGAAATCTTTGCCAACAACCCAAATGTATTTTTAAACACAAAAATGACTTTTTTTATTCTAATGACGGTTATTGTAATCCTGCTTTTATGTCTGCTGTATCTTAAGGTTCCAAACACGAAGCGCTTTCGCTTTATAGATTGGATTCTGGTTGCTTTTATTGCAGGCGCAATCGGAAACTGTATTGACCGCTCGATTCATCAATACGTCATTGACTTTTTTTATTTTGAATGGATTGATTTTCCGGTTTTTAACGTTGCTGACATCTATGTGACGGTTTCAACCTTTGCAACCGTTATTCTATGCCTTTTCTATTATAAAGAAGCCGATTTTGAAGCAATATTTCCGGCAAAAAAGAATAAGAAAAAGGATTGAGCTGCAATGAATAAAGAAGAATTTGAAGTGCGAAACGAACAGGAAGGGGAGCGTCTGGATAAATATTTAAGTATAATTTATCCGGACATTTCCCGTTCTTTTTTCCAGAAACTGATAAAAGAGGAACAGATTTTCGTAAACGGAAAACAGGAGAAAGGCAGTTATCATGTAAAGGAAGACGATATTGTTCTGGTTCAGATTCCTGATGCGGTTGAAACTGCAATTGTTCCGGAAAATATCCCTCTGGATATCCTCTATGAGGATGATGACATACTGATTGTAAACAAACCGAAAGGAATGGTGGTTCATCCATCCGCCGGACATTGCAGCGGAACCTTGGTAAATGCTGTGATGTATCATTGTAAGGATTCATTAAGCGGAATCAATGGCGAAATACGTCCCGGCATCGTACATCGTATCGATATGGATACCACCGGTTCTCTCATTGTGTGCAAAAATGATGATGCACATATGAAAATAGCCCGGCAGATCAAAGAACACTCTGTCAATCGGATCTATGAGGGAATTGTCTGCGGAAATGTAAAATCCGATGAAGGCACAGTCAATGCCGCAATCGCCCGGAATCCGAAAGACCGTAAAAAAATGGCTGTTGTAGAATCCAACGGAAAGCCGGCTGTTACACACTATAAGGTGTTGGAGCGATATAAAAACTATACCTACATGCAGTTTAAGCTGGAGACAGGGCGGACACATCAGATCCGAGTGCATATGTCAAGTATCGGCCATCCGTTGTTGGGTGACGAACTGTATTCCGGCAGACAGCATTCGTTTTCATCTTTAAAGGGACAGACCCTTCACGCAAGATGGATCGGATTTATCCATCCAAGAACAAACAATTATGTGGAATTTGAAGCACCGCTGCCAGAATATTTTGAAAATTTAATAAAAAAGTTGAAACCGACTGTATAATTGTTGTATAATTTGAATAGAAATTAAGCTAGTTTTAAATCGTATTATATGGAAGCGGAGGGCATCATTATGGGAAACGCAATTTATACAATCGGACGGGAATTCGGAAGCGGTGGACTGCAGGTTGGAAAGGCCTTGGCAGAACGTCTTGGAATCAATTTTTACGATAAAGAATTGTTACAGCGCGCAGCAAAGGATTCCGGTTTTTGCCAGGAAATTTTTGAAAATCACGACGAAAAGCCTACTAACAGCTTTTTATATTCGCTCGTAATGGATACCTATTCTACAGGAAGTTATTCTTCCGCACCATTTCTTGATATGCCATTAAATCACAAAGTATTTCTCGCTCAATTTGAATCAATCAAAAAAATCGCTGAACAGGAATCCTGCGTAATTGTCGGCAGATGTGCAGATTATGCATTGGCTGATAACCCGGACTGCATCAATATTTTCGTGCATGCCGAGAACGAAGACCGCATCAAATGGATCAGCAAACGCCTAAACATTACTGAAAGCAAGGCAAAGGATGTGATTCAGAAAAAAGATAAGCAGCGTGCAAGCTACTATAATTATTATACCAGTAAAAAGTGGGGAGATTCCCGCAGTTATGATTTCACACTTAATACCAGTAAATTATCGATTGACGATTGTGTTGAACTGATTATTAAGTTTAGGGAATTGATGAATAAATAAAATATATTTGTTGCAAAAATCCAAAAAATCAGGAGTTCTTTTTTCGCAAAGGGCTCCTTTTTATGGACTGTATATTTGTTCCATGCTCCGAAATAAAAAACTGCATATACAGAACCATTCACTAACGAATGAGCAGTCAAAAGTCTGTGGAACAACGTTCCATGGACTTTTCATAAATATGGAAAGCCCCGCAAGCAGGGTAAAATGACAAAAGCGCATAAGATGCTGAAAAAAGCGTTACAACTATTCGTTAAACTGTTAAGTTCTTTCGAACAGTTCGAAGCACTGTTTGAAAAAATTAAGTTTAACGAACTTAGTTATCGGAATTTGAAAAGAAAAACTGAATAGCGAAAAAGTACTAGACCATGGGTTATATATACTCATGGTCTTTTTGTGTTTGGAGGTAATATGTTAGAACAAATGTCTGGACAAAAAAGTGAAAAGACAAAAAGGACAAAAACGACAAACAGTCCCTACCACGAATAGGGACTGAAAAAAGTGAACATTTGTGACACAAATTTGACAATCAATGTCTTTTTTGTCGTTTCAGATTGTCGCTTTTGTCGTTTTTTGATTAGAAAGTGAGGTTTAAAAATGTACGAACGAAACAACCATTTTACAAAAAATCTGCATTTGAGACTGACGCAGGAACAGCTTGATTTCGTCATAGAGGAATCAACTAAGATTGCAATGTCTCCAAGTGAGTATATCAGGGCACTGATAGACACCATGTTCTGTCGTGTAAAGATGGGGGAGTGCGCTAATGAAGTCGACCAAACCAATAAGCACGATCAGCTATAATACAGATGCATTCCTGAAAATGAAACTTGATGCATGGGTCAAGGAACATCGAATTGAGTACTGGTGTTATGTGAAGCATACCGGAGAGGTAGACGAAAACGGAGAATTTGAAAAAGATCATAAGCACGTCCTGATCATCCCGAACGGAAAGATTGATACTATGGACTTTAAAGACTATATGTGTGAGCTGGATATAAGCAATCCATCCAAGCCTCTTAAATGTATGGACTTCCGTAACAGCAAGGAAGATGAATGGTTTCTCTACTGCTCGCATGATCCGGATTACCTCCGGATGAAGTACATGGTGCGTAAATTCTCCTACAGTCTGAATGACTTCGTTTCAAGTGATGAGGATGAAACGCGCATCAAGTGGGATCGGGCATTCCATGAGAGTGAATACATGAAGAGCCAGCGTATGCTTAATTTGCTTGAAAAATATACTGCCGCTCAGTTGGCTGCTAACGGCTTCGTAGCTCCCCAGCAGTCATTCCAGATGCAGGTATTTGAGAAAATGTATCGCCGGGGCGTGTATGAGAACAAAGACGGTTTTGAGGATGCAGAATTGTACAAAGATGATATTCCCTTTGAAAGTGAGGTATAGAAAATGAAAAATATAGTATATGGATTGTTAAATTTGAGAGAGGAAAGAAAGCTTGCCAGCTCTTTACAATATGAATTAAGTTGTTATGTGAAGCAGTGCGAATTGGCTAAGGAGGTTTGTGTTGACTCTTATCATGCATATGCCGAAGAAAGTGATCTTCCATTCCCGGATGAGGACAGTCTTCAGACACTGCTGTCGAAATATAATGTTGATCATGGCTTCTATGTCCAATGCATGGTTAATCTGACAAACTTTGTGTTGGCAAATGTTAGTCATATCAAAATTGATGAGTAAGTATGTAGCATCTTGACGCTGTTATAAATAAATTTAAGGAGAAAATGATACAAAAGTACTATTTTCTTCAGGATGATTTTAAACGTCCTATATTTGCGAAATATTGAAAAATAGGGTATAATTATCTAAAAGAAACATTGGAATGAGTAAAAAGGGAGAAAGGAGAACTATGGAAGAAATGAACATGCAGGAAAATGCAAGATTGGTTTTAGGTTTGAGAGCTGCCGGATGGAGTGAAAAGAAAATAAATGATTTTTTACTCTACATTGAAACTGGGGAAGACCAGTATAAGCCGGAGCCGGACAAAGAAAAAGCTGAAAAAACAGCTTAGCATATGGAAAAAGGGCGGAGAGTTCAAACAATCCGCCCAACTGACTGACCGCCAGAGATGGCGGTTCTTTTTATGTGTCCTGATCGGGCAGGTTGATAATACCATGCTCGGCTTCGTAGTGTATGATATATTCTTGGCATAGCATTTCAATCGTTTTAGATGTTGTTCTATGTTCTTTCTTGGAAATGTAATTCATTTTGTATAGCACTTCCTCTGTTGTATAGGCTTTTATTTGAGGCTTGTTACTAGGCATGTCTTCCCCTTATGAAAAAAATAAAAAATAATATTGACAAAGTAGTACTACTTTAGTATTCTAATTTATAAGTAGTACTACTTTAGTACACTTCTTATTCTAGCAAGCACGCAAGTAATTTTAAACTAGCAGAACCCTGTGGGGTGCGTCCGTTTACGGATTTTGATGCTGGTAAGCTCCAGCGTGCTTTTAGGATAAAATAAAGTTTTTGTAAGCGCGGTTGTTGTGGGTGCATGGGTAACCCTCTGAGAAATGCTGTAGCATAGGATGAGAACCTTATAACACTCCTTCAGCGGGTTATGCACTCACACTTTACTAGTACAGTATATATAACTTATAAGCAGAGTAATTATACCATACTAGCAAGTGAAAACGCAATGTTGCAGATTGAAAACTTTATAATTGTAACCCATTAGAAAAGAGAATGAGAGAAAGAAGAGGTAAAAAGAATGATGCAGAAAGTATTAGGGTACAAGCGTGGAACCAGTGCAAAGTCAGGTAATGAGTATTGCATGATATTTGTTTTGAGAGATTTGACAGATCATGAGAAGTCAAACGGAAACGTCGGTCAGATTGTTGACACACTTTTTGCACCGCCAGATCAGATGAATTACATGCAGCCGGACATGGTTGGTAAAGAGATCATCTGTGACTATGATTTTGCAGGCGGCCGCGGATATCTCCGTAAGATATCGGTAAAATAGCATATCAATTTTTTAAATAGATATGGGAAGGAGGTTACGCTTATGATGGTACTAGCAGATGATGTTGCTACGAACGCACTTGACAACGTAGTAGGCGGTATTCCAAAACTCTTGGAAATCACAACGACTGTGATCGATTATTGTGTGTCGAATCCGCTTCTGGCCGTTTGTATTGCAATTCCGTTTGTGGGGATCGGCATTGGATTTTTCCAGCGGTTTTTGCATACCAATTAAAAGTTGCGACGTCGCAATGAAAAGATGTGATGTAATGTAAACAAAAGGGGAGAGCGTAAGCTTTTCCCTTTTTGTGTGAAGGGAGTTGTTATATGAAAAAAATGTTAAAACCAATGCTGGCGCTTGCGCTGGCTGTGCTGATGTCTTTTTCCTCTGTAGTAAATGTGTATGCCGAAACTGTGACTACAGAGACCTTTAAGCAGGAAGTCAAAAAGGCATGGGATGAGATTGTTGAGGATCTAAGGGCCGGACGTAATGCTGTGAATTGCTTTCAGAGTATGCAGCTTCATACATCCGGCGCAATCTTTTCGGATTCTTCTTATTTGGAGGTCATGGAAGAGTATGCTGCCTATCTGATCGAGCAAGGAATATTAGTGCAGGATGGGGAAAAACCTTTGCAGGACAGCTTTGAGGAGTGGATGCATGATAAGCTTGTAGTCGTTGATGTGCCCGGATCGGAACCAACGGTGGAAATCAAACCGGAGCTGAAAGATACGTACCGGGATTTTGTAAAAATCTATACGGATAAACATTTGCCGTATAAGTATATCCAGTCTGTGGATCTGAAAGCAAATCCTTCGCTTGTGTTTCCGGAAAGCACATATAAAAATACTGGATATTCTTTGGGGTTACAACTAGATGTTGAGCAGATGAAGAAGTTTTTTAAATTTATTGAAGATAATCAGGATACCAATGCAATTTTGATTGGATCACGTGTGGATTCTTCTTCTTCTAATTATGTGCTTTATAACGATACTATATGTCTTTGCCCTCTTGATAGTGTTTATTTTGCTGTTAGCGCTAACGGAGGTACTACAAATAGTCCTATATATATTTCGAATGGAGAAAAAACTACATCGTATACCTTTTCTATTTATAACGATAATGCAGATGTAAAAAGTGTTCCCTGGTATTATTTTAGTTATTTTGTAGGTAATGAACTGCATTTGCCGGACGTTTATGACGGTACATTAAACGGTTTTGAAGCTTTTTCTTACTCGGATGAGTATCTGACGATAAATGATATTACAAAGAGTTCTTGTGTTATCAAACAGTTATACACCTACGGCAAGACCGGAGTATACAAAGTATTTAACAATAAGACGTCGCTTACCAAGTATCTGTTAGGATTCGAAGATTACTATGTCTCGGAAAAGTTTTTTGAGGATGATACGACAACCGGACAGTCTGTGACCATGACTTCGCAGGATTATTATAACAGCCCGACTTATACCGACATCCAGAACTATATGGACGGAAACGGGAACGTGCAGGGAAATGGAAACAACGTCGGCAATGTATACAACTACATCAACAACTATACATACAACTATGGCAGTTCGGATGACGGCGGCTCTGGAAGTGGAAGCGTATCCGGAAGTGACAGTGGCAGCGTATCCGGAAGTGACAGTGGCAGCGTATCCGGAAGTGACAGTGGCAGCGATT
>CAZTKM010000021.1:0-6223 GCA_964614035.1 uncultured Lachnobacterium sp. | reverse complement strand
AGCGTATCCGGAAGTGACAGTGGCAGCGTATCCGGAAGTGACAGTGGCAGCGATTCCGGCAGTGACGGCGGTGGTACAAGCTGGGACTTCGGCTTTCTCGGTGCGATCGGAGACTTTATAGCCGCCCTGCTGGCTGGCATAAGTGAGATGATCGAAGGGATTGTAAATGCTTTGACCAATATTTATAACAGCGTCCATACGCTTGTGACGGAGAGTATACTCGGCTTCTTTCAGGACGTGCTCTGGTTTCTGCCGGAGGATGTAGTTACGGTGATCACTCTGTCTCTTACGCTCGGTGTATTAGTCGGTATCATACGTTTTATAAGGGGGTAGCCGGATGGAATTTTTCAAGACACTTATGCTTGATATCTATAACTTTTTAAATAACGTACCTGTGCCGTTTTATGAAGATGTGTCATGGTGGCATTTTTTAGTCGGAGCTATGGTGCTTTTTATACTGCTGACGGCACTGATTACGATCATAAAGGGGGATTAAATGGAAACAGAATTGATTTTGGAAAGTGCAGCTGCGGAATCATCTGATCTGCCGGAAACGGAAATGACGGAAGCAATGGAAACGGAAGCTGCTGAAACAACGGAAGTAATGGAAGAGGAGACGGAAACATCAACGGAACCCGAAACCATGGCAGAAGATACCGTACTGCTCCAACAGATATTGGATGCGATTACTGCGGAAAATGGCGCTGTTGATGAAAGTGTTCTTCCGGATCCGGCTGAACCTGTGGAAAATGATATTGCACTTTACAGCCAGACCGAAGCTTTGGAGACGGAAAGTACTGTATCTGTTGTGGATGATTTAACAAAACCTCTGTCAACGTACACGCTGACAGAAGCTTTTCTTCTGATCGGAGTGCTGACAGCTGTGACGGTGGCATTACTAAATCTTTTTAAAGGGGGTCAGCCGAATTTATGGAAATTGTAGAAATGTTTTTTGAAGCGTTTGGAATCGTTGCGCTTGACAGTAACGCAAATCTTGTCGATCTGGTCAATTGGTTTGTCCGGATCATGGTGTGTCTGTACCTTGTCGGCACTCTGATCAAATGCGTGTTCTCGACGATTTTAATATTTTTCAGGAGGATGTAGATGTTATATCTGATTATCATTTTATTAATACTGGTCATACCTTTGATGCGTTGTATTGTGTTTAATCTGCACTATATCTGTATCTATACGGTCAAGGATATCTTTATGTTCTTTTATGAGCGCGCATGGCGCAAATACCGCTATTATGGCATAGATATGTATATTGGTATGTTCGGGCATGGAAAAACGCTTTCCATGACGCATAAGGCGCGTTATATTTATAAACGTTTTGGCGGCTCTGTGCGCTTTATATCTAATTATGAGCTTAAAGGTATACCTTACACTCCGCTGATCAACTTTAACCAGCTTTTAGAGCTTGCAGAGAAGCCGGATGATAAATATGTCGGTACTGTGGTATTGATTGATGAGATTGAGAACGTGCTTAATAACCGGAACTTCGCGTCTTTCCCTCTGTCACTTATGCATTCGCTTACTCAGCAGAGGAAACTGCATATGTACTGTATGTGCAGTGCGCAGAGGTTTTTTATGGTAGACAAGCTCTGGCGCTCGATCACAACCAATGTGTATGACTGCAATAAGTATTGGCGCTTCCAGAGGATGAAGCTTTATGACGCATGGGATTATGAGAACGGAATGAACCCGCAGAATGTCCGCTCTTTAGGAGTCCGCTGGTGGTTCGTCCGGGACCGAGACTTTAGATGTTACGATACGACTGCTCTTGTGTCTAAAAATATGGCGGAAAACTTTATTTCCAACGAAGAAAGCGTCGTCCGGCTCGGCTTGGACGCGCAGGTAAATGAATTAGCAGTCAGCCGCCCGTCAAAAAAAATCCGGCGGAGAATCAAGGCTAAAAAGTGACATGCGGCGGTGCCCTTCAGGGTGCCGCGGCATGTCACTCCGGACAGCTGCCATACATGCCGGGAGCCAGATGTGAGAGCGCAGCGGGTCACATGACCACAAGCGCACGCGGCAGTATGATTCAATGCCTTTATCGCGGCGCAACTCAATGTCTGCCCTGTTAAGACACCTCAAAACGGAGTTTTGGCTTGATTACAATTTATATGTTGGAGGTATAATATGTCTATCGTTTATGATGTGCGTCTGGAAATGAGCGACAAAGAATTGGACTACTTTGTGAAACTGTATGCGGATTATGTGGCAAACATACCGTTTAACAGATACCAGATGACATTCCCGGAATGGCTGACGAAGCTGATCAATGAAAACAAAGAGGTTTTTGTTAAAGACTTGCAAAATGGCAGAATATCGCCTATAATCGAAGTATAACTATTCGTTAAACTTGTGTTTTGCGAATAATTCCATATCGCTTCCAACACATAGAATTCCGGCATTTTGACACCATGCACTACTATTGCAATGCATCAGGATATTGCCAGATCATCTGAATTAAGTATAATGGTAAATGGTCCGTCATTTACCAAAGATATTTTCATTGCAGCGCCAAAGATTCCGGTCTGCACATTTGGAATTTGTTTTTTACATTCAGCAACAATATATTCGTACATTTCATTTGCGAAATCCGGTTTGCCGGCTTCCGTAAATGAAGGACGATTTCCTTTACGACAGTTTGCGTAAAGGGTAAACTGTGAAATAAGAAGCAGACTTCCATTGACGTCCTTTAGGGATAAATTGATTTTATCTTCCGAATCGGAAAAAATACGAAGCCCGATCAGTTTCTGAATCATCTTATCTGCGATTTGTCTGGTGTCCATATCCGATACCCCGATAAATACGCAAAATCCTTGACGAATCTGACCGGTAATTTTAGAATCGACTTCGCAGGAAGCTTCCAGTACTCTTTGAATGACAAATTTCATGTGGTATTACTCTCCTATACTATTGTTAAATTATTAACAAGAATGATTTTTTATCTTTATAACATGATACAACCTATATACCTATTTTACTAAATCAATGCTGTTGAAACAATATGAATCAGAAAGGATTATACACGATGAAAGAAAAAGCATATTATGAAGAAGTAAGGCAGGAAAACGAAATAAGGCTCCGCAATTTAATCAACGAGCTGCCGCTCTTCTGCAAACAATTTTTTATCGCTTTGGAAGCTACTACTTCTTCCCGCACCAGAATTGCGTATGCATATGATATTGGGTGTTTTTTTAACTTTATCCATGACGAAAACCCAAGATACAAAAAGATGCAGGTAAGAGATTTTCCTCTTTCTTTATTGGATGAGATAACACCTATGGATATTGACGAGTATGCTTCCTATCTCCGCCTGTATGAAAAAGATGGGAAAGAACGTACAAACGAGGAACGCGGGCAAAAAAGAAAACTAGCTTCCCTCCGCACATTCTATAATTATTTCTATCGCAACGAATTGATTGATACCAATCCTGCTGTCAAAATCGAATTACCAAAGATTCACGAGAAAAATATTGTGCGGTTGGAGGTTGATGAAGTCGCTATATTGCTCGATCAGGTCGAATCCGGGGAGGAATTAACAGAAAAGCAGAAGAAATACCATGAAAAAACGAAAGTACGTGATTTGGCACTTTTAACGCTGATGCTCGGCACCGGTATTCGTGTATCGGAATGTATCGGCTTAGACCTCACAGACGTCGATTTCAAAAACAACGGAATTCGGATTCACAGAAAAGGAGGCAAGGAAGTCATCGTCTATTTCGGCGATGAAGTCCGGGATGCTTTGCTGGATTATCTTGAAGAACGCAAACTGATTATCGCCGAGCCGGGAAGTACAAACGCGCTCTTCCTCTCTCTTCAGAATAAACGAATCAGCGTAAGAACCGTTGAAAATCTTGTAAAAAAATACACACAGCATGTCACTCCGCTGAAAAATATCACACCGCATAAGCTTCGCAGTACCTACGGAACGACTCTATACCGGGAAACCGGCGATATCTACTTAGTGGCCGATGTGTTAGGCCATACAGACATCAATACGACACGTAAGCATTATGCGGAGCAGGCAGATGACCGCAGACGTTCCGCCGCCAAGATTGTGAAACTGCGGGAAAAAAGGGAACAATAGCCACACGTTACTCTTCTTCGCCTTGTTCTCTTAATACTTCATCAATTTTATCCTGGATTTTGCCCTGAACATAGGCTGCCAATTCGTGGCTCTTCATGTCCTTATATTCTTCATAGTATATCGGTTCCAGATAATATACATATGTGGTTACAGGGCCGAAATGCCAACTGTTAAATACCTTATAGGAATCAATCAAAGCAACGGGTACGACTGGCTGCTTTGATTTGAGCGCAATCTTAAAGCTTCCGGCTTTAAATGTGGAAAGCTTATTCTTATTATTGAAGCGATAGCCTCCTTCCGGGAAAAGAATGTAAATCTTTCCGTTTGCAATTTCCTCCGCAACTTCATTGATGATTGTGATACCCTGTCTTGGATTGTCAATCTCCAGTCTTTTGCCCTGAACCAAATCAATGAATTCCCGCACCAGCATGGTATGGGATTTCCTTTTATCCATGACAAAAGAGCATGGCCTGTCGTGAGTAAAAATAATGCCAAGTACATCATACTTTCCCTGATGATTCGGATACATAATATATCCGCCGTCCTTCGGAAGGTTCTCCGTACCATAAGCAATCGTAGTAAAATGTCCTGTGCGATTCATCAAAAAAATGCAGTGATGAACAAGCTTATATCGCTGCTCTGCCGTATACTTTTCCGGATGATTTGCCAGATATCTCATCTTTGAAATAATATAAGGCGCCCTCTTTAAATTAAAAAAAATCACATAAAATAAATTCAACATAACGCAACTCTCCCAAGAAACTATTATAAAGAAAAATCCGAAAAATTACAAATATTATACGCAGAAAATACATAAATAGACAAAATTCATCTATGCGTAAAAGTTCTTAGGAAATCTATGCTGCCGGAAATTCACTTACCATTCAAACATATTATTGCAGCTCGGTAGAATAATAAGCTACGACAATGTAATCTCCGCTGTGAATCCGGCCGTCCGTAAGACCGTTTAGCCGGCAGACCTCATCAATGTAGGACTGCTTATCCATATCGCAGCCGGTCATATATTGATCGGCAATCGTCCAGAGCGTATCTCCGCTCTCCACCCTGACGCTCGTATAATACTTATGATATTCCGCCGGATTCTGAGAGCTTGCAAACGCTTTGATACTCGTTCCCAGCAAAATACCAAACGCAATCACAATAATAGCCGCAAGAGCGATAAACCGGCGCTCTCTTCTGACGATCTGCGCTCTTCTATCCAATTGTTCATTGATTTCTTTCGATAAATTATGATTGTATGCTCTTCTCATCCTTCGTATCCTCCAAACCGAACATGTGTTGCGAACAAATGTTTGTTTTCTTATTTATACTATAATACACGAACAAATGTTTGTCAATCAAAAAATCGAACAAATTTTCGGAATATATGTTTGCTTTTTCCCAAAAGATATGGTAGACTTAATTTATATAAAAGAACACACGTTTCTGCAAAGGAGGATGCTATATGGCATACGGAAAGATTACAGATAAACAGCGAGAGATTTTGGAATACATGAAGGAGCAGATTTTAAGCAAAGGATATCCTCCTACCGTCCGCGATATCTGCGAGGCGGTTCATTTGAAATCCACCTCTTCCGTCCACTCTCATCTGGAGACTCTTGAGAAGAACGGTTATATCAGAAGAGATCCGACAAAGCCCCGCGCGATTGAGATTATTGATGAGAATTTTAATCTGACCAGACGTGAAATGGTCAATGTTCCATTGATAGGACGCGTTGCTGCCGGCGAGCCGATTCTTGCTGTTGAAAATATCGAAAGCTATTTTCCGATTCCTGCAGAATATATGCCAAACGCCGAGTCGTTTATGCTTCGTGTCAAGGGAGAAAGTATGATTAATGCGGGAATCTTTGATGGCGATCAGATTCTCGTGCAGAAATGTGACACCGCGCGGAACGGCGAAATGGTTGTCGCATTGGTAGACGATTCCGCTACCGTTAAGACATTTTATAAAGAAGGAGATCATATCCGCCTGCAGCCGGAGAACGACACCATGGATCCGATTATTGTACCGGATTGTTCTATTTTAGGCAAAGTATTTGGCGTATTCCGCTTCTTCTAGTGCCAGAGTATGACAATATGAAAAGCCCTCTCTTCATGCATAAA
>CAZTKM010000020.1:0-48067 GCA_964614035.1 uncultured Lachnobacterium sp. | reverse complement strand
ATTGGGCGGTTGTATGGTCTCTTGGCTTGGTGGACGACATAAAAGAAGCGAATGAGATATGCGACTGCCAAAAGGCAATCGGACTGGTATCACATTGCAAATCCTATGAAGAGTTTAAGAAACAGTGCCATACAAGAAGCGTGGATGAAATTCTGGATATGCTGGATTTGTACTATCGTTATCACTGGGCATGTGTGGAAAAGAGAATACATCCCGAGACTCCGATTGGGGACTTGAATCCGGAGGTTGTCTGGGAGCGCAGAAGAGGCTTGGAGTGGCTTGTCAGTGAGGAAGCGGATTGGTATGAGATTTCGTTGGATACGTAAGGCCATTGCATTTTTACTGATTCTTAGTACATAAAATAGCATATGCGGTAAATATTTTAGTAGAAAATTTACCTAAAGTATGTATAATGGAACATAGGATGAAAACAGGAGGAAATCAGATGGCCACAATAAAAGAAATAGCTCAGATCGTGGGTGTCTCAAGTGCTGCGGTATCCAGAGTTCTTAATTATGATGAGGGAATATCTGTCAGCCCCGAAACAAAAAATGCAATATTCGAAACGGCGGAAAAGCTTGGCTACAAGAAAAGAATTATCTATCCAAAGATAGAAAACGTTGCATTGCTGTGTCTGACAGATAATGAGGATGAGCTGGAAGATGCTTTTTATATCGGAATCAGAGATGAGATTGTCAGGCAGGCAAAAAAGACGAACGTACATCTGCAGATATGCAACAATAAAGATGAACTGGAAAGCATACCCAAAAACTTAAATGCCTTTTTGGCGATTGGCTGGCTGTCAAGGAAAGAAATTAATAAGCTGTACAAGATATGCAAAAACGGCGTTTTTATCGGAACATCTCCGGACGAAAAACTATTTGATGCGGTAAGACCAAATATGGATTCGTTTATGACGCAAATGGTTGATTATTTTATGGAGAAGGGATATAAAAGTCTGGGTTTTATCGGCGGGCCGGATAGAAATATTGATACGGGAAAGCCGGCAATGGACATCAGAGAATGGTCATTTCGGCAAAGTGCGGATTATTATCACTGTCTGAATGAGGAGTACATTTTGATTGGAAACAAATTTACGGTAGAAGAAGGATACCGGCTGGGACGAAAGATGCTAAAATGGGAAAAGCGTCCCGAGGCATTATGCATTGCAAGCGATACTCTGGCAGTCGGCGTTCTTCAGGCGCTAAATGAGGGAGGAGTAGCGATACCGGAGCAGATGGGAGTGTTCAGCATAAATGATGTGAACATAGCAAAATATCTCTCTCCGCCTCTTACAACAATTCATATTGATATTCCCTGTATCTGTGAAACGGCACTGGATTTGCTTAGAAACAGAGTAATCAATGGAGGAAAAACAACGAAATCGGTATTTGTAAACGGGACTCCGGTAATAAGAAAAAGCTGTTAAGGAATATAAGAATAAGGTTAAAAGAGCATTCTTCAGGAGAATGCTCTTTTTGTTCATAATCCACAAAATTGAACGACAAAATTGAACATGGATGTAGAAAATATATTTATCCGTTGACTTATGGAGTGCGGCATGTTATTTTCAAAATATAGTAAATTATTTACTAATAAACAGATAAAAAAGTTATCAAAAGGAGAAACGGAAATGAAAAGGAAAATGAAAATGACAGAGACGGCTCTTGCAGTGGGAATGATTCTGGTCTTGTCTGGCTGTGGGGCGGCATCATCCGGAAAGGCCGAACCGGACAAGAACGGAAATTATCTGATCAACGGCAGTTTTGAGGAGGTGGATTTTACGGGATGGACGGTAACAAACATCGATAATGTGACAGAGGAACTGGATGTATACACGCGTGAGACGGATTGCTTTGAAGGCGCACAGTCCATGCATTTTTATTCCGGCTCCAATAATGTGGATTTTATGGCCGAGCAGACGGTTTCAGGTCTCGAGGATGGTACATATAAGCTTACCGCGCATATACAGGGCGAAGCTGCAGGCGATGAAAATGCAGAAGTATATTTTTATGCCGTTGTGGGCGGAGAACAGATGAAAGCGGACGGCGAACTTAACGGTTATGTAAATTGGTATACGGTGGAGTTGACCGGAATAACACCGACGGACGGCGAGATAACGGTTGGCGTAAGAGTAAGTACCGCTCCGGGCGGCTGGGGAACAATAGATGACATATCACTTGTTAAGGAGTAGTCATGGAACTGATTAAAGGCATGGATGTCTCCATGATAAAGGAACTGGAAGAGCATGGGGCATTATATTATTTAAACGGAGAGCGGGAGGATTTGTTTTCTTTACTAAAAAAGTGCGGTGTAAATATGATTCGCATCCGGATATGGACGGATCCGTATGACGAATCAGGGAAAAGCTACGGAGGCGGAGGAAATGACCTGAATACAACGCTGGAAATAGCGCGAAGAACTGTGAATAACGGAATGAATTTTCTGGTGGATTTTCATTACAGTGATTTCTGGGCGGATCCGGCAAAACAGGTTAAACCAAAAGCGTGGAAAAACTTATATGGGAAGGAACTGGAAACAGCGGTATATCTGCATACCGTTGACACTTTAAAGACATTAAAAAATAACGGATTGCTTCCTGCAATGGTTCAGGTTGGCAATGAAATCACAAAAGGCCTCCTTTGGCCCGACGGGCATATCAATAACGTGGAAGGTATGTCTGCTCTCCTAAAAGCAGGAATCAAAGGTGTTCGGGAGGAGTGCCCGGATGCAAAAATAATTCTGCACCTTGATTTTGGTACGGATAACAAATTATATAGAGACTGGTTTGATTCGATTACCCCATATGCGCTTGACTTTGATGTGATAGGAATGTCATATTATCCGCATTGGAACGGCAGTTTAGAACTTTTAAAGGATAATATGAATGATATTTCGCAAAAATACAACAAAGAGGTTCTGATTGCCGAAACTTCTATAGGATACACATTAGATACTTTCGGCTGCAAGGGAATTGTTTACGGAATGGATCAGGAGAAAATAACCGGTTATGAGGCATCACAAAAAGGTCAGGAAAAATTTTTATACGACCTTTTTCAAACCGTCCGCAGCGTTGAGAAAGAAAAAGGTATCGGTGTTTTTTACTGGGAACCTGCGTGGCTTCCGATTCCCGAATGTAAATGGGCTACGGAGAGCGGACGCGTTTATATGAGAGACAAAGCTGAGGCGGGAAACGCAATGGCGAATCAGGCATTGTTTGATGCAAACGGGAATGCAAATCCGGCATTAATGAATTTGAAAGATATGTGAGGGATGAACAATGAAGAAAAAAATATTATTGGCAGCTTTTTCAGCAGCCCTTGTTGCCGGAATCCTGGCAGGCTGCGGTACTTCCGGGAAAAGTGATACGAAACTTACCATCTGGACAAATATGGATGTTGAAGCAGAAACGATTCAGAAATATGCGGATGAATGGGGACAAACGAACGGATATGAGGTGGAAATCATTCATCAGTCGCCTTCTGTGCAGCAGTTTGCCCAGGCAGTAAAAAGTGAGGACGGACCGGACGCCGTAATTGGAATTCCGAATGACCAGCTGGCGGATTATGTGAATGCGGGTCTTGCAGCCGAAGTTCCTGATGGTTTATATTCAGATGCGGACTTTTCGGAGGCAGCCATTCAGGCGTGCTATGTAGACGGCATCAGGTATGCGGCGCCTCTTTCGGTAGAAACGGTAGCTCTGTTTTACAATACCGGTCTCGTATCGGAAGTACCTGCCACATGGGAGGAACTTATCGAACAGGCAGCGGATGTCGGGGGAGTACAGTTTGATGCTACAAGCATATATTATGACCTTGGATTTGTAAGAGCCTGTGGCGGTTATATCTTTCAGTATGCCGACGGAGCATACGATACTTCGGATATAGGACTTGATAATGAAGGAGCAGTACAGGCATATGAATTTATCAACTCTTTATGCAACGATTACGGGTTGATATCAGCAGATGTAACCGCGGATATAGCCAGAAGTAATTTCCAGAACGGCCAGTGTGCATTCTATATCGGCGGACCATGGGATATTGATGGATTTACATCAGCCGGTACTGCCTTTGATATTGTTGAAATGCCTGCCTTTCATGGACAGGATTTTGTCACTCCGGTAGGAACGCAGATAAGCTTTGTGAGCAAGGAGAGCGATAAGCAGGATAAAGCATGGGAATTTGTATCGTACCTGATTGATTATGGCGCGCTCGACCTGTATGAAGCCGGGGACAGAATACCGGCAAAATTGGCGGATCAGAACCTGGAAGAGATTCAATCAAATGAATACTCCATCGCTTTTATAAATCAGATTAATAAGGGAGAGCCTATGCCGACCGTTTCGGAAATGGGACAGCTGTGGAGTATTCATACAAACAACGTAAGAGCTATGTGGGCAGGGGAACTTACACCGTCTGAAGCAGCGGCAAACATGGTGTCACAACTGAAGGAAGCAATAGAGTTGATGAACTCTGGAAAGTAGTGGGATTATGAGAAAAAAGAAAAATCCGAAAGCATACGTTTATCTGACTCCCGCGCTTGTTTCCATTCTTCTGGTTACCGGATTGCCAATTGTATATACCGTTGTACTTTCCTTCACGAACTATAATATGTATCATCTGAATGATTTTTCATTTGTAGGATGGGAGAACTACATAACGGTTCTGACCGGAAGTACAAGGAATGTATTTTTCCCGGTTTTAGGATGGACGCTTTGTTTCGCGGTAATCAGTACCGCTGGATCATATGCGATGGGACTTATTCTTGCGATACTTTTGAATAATCCCAGAATGAAGGAATCGAAAATATACAGGTCAATACTGATAGTTCCATGGGCATTACCTTCGACAATTGCAATTCTTGCATGGCAGGGGCTGTTTAATGAGCAGTACGGCGGAATTAATAACATGCTGCATGCACTTGGAATGGCAGCGAATATTCCATGGCTTACGAATCCGTTTTGGGCAAGACTTGGAATTATAATGGTAAATGTATGGCTTGGATTTCCGTATATGATGAACGTATGCCTTGGAGGTCTGCAGGCGATATCGACGGAATATTATGAGGCAGCCGAGATTGACGGGGCATCGAAATTCCAGTGCTTTAAAAGCATTACATTTCCGATGGTTACCAAGTTGTCAATTCCTCTTGTGATTTCATCATTTGCGTCGAACTTTAACAATTTCGGAAATATCTATATGATTACGCAGGGAGGACCGGCGAGGGTTGATAATCAGTTTGCAGGCTATACGGATATTCTGGCAAGCACAGCCTATAAAATGACAACATGGTCAAACCGTTATGAATTGTCAGCGACCTTTAGTGTTCTGATATTTATAATTGTCGGAACCTTTACGTTAATTAATATGCGTTTGTCCGGCGCGTTTAAGGAGGCGGACTGAGATGAAGAAAGAAAAAATGTCACCTTCCGATGCAAGGAATTTATGGATCAGCCGGATTGTTATCTGGATTACGATTGTTGTCGTGATGTTTCCGGCTCTTTGGATTATTATGTCATCCTTTTCCGCCGGAGACAGCTTTTTCCTGTCATCACTGTTTCCGGAAAAGCTAAGCCTGAAGCACTACTCGGATTTATTCAGGGAAACCAATTTTGTAATATGGGTTCTGAATTCTTTAAAATTCTGTTTTATTGTTGCGATGATTCAGCTTGTTCTTACATCACTTGCAGCTTATGCTTTTTCAAGACTGAGATTTGCAGGAAGAAAGTACGGACTAATGTCTTTATTGGTCCTGCAGGTTTTTCCTAACAGTATGGCTGTAGCCGGTTACTATATTTTAATCTACAAATTCGGATTAGTGGATAGCTCATTGGCATTGATCTTCGTTCTGGCCGGAGGAAGCGCCTATAATATATGGTTATTAAAATCCTATATTGACGGTCTTCCCGTAGAATTGGACGAGGCGGCAATGATTGACGGAGCGAATACGTTTCAAGTGTTTTATAAGATTGTTATGCCGCTTGCAACGCCGCAGCTGGCCGTTATTTTCCTGTTTTCTTTTATTGCAACGTATAGTGAGTATGTGATTACATCGCTGTTTTTACAGACTCCGGGAAAGATGACGCTGGCATTAGGACTTCAAAGCTTTATCAGCGATCAGTTTGCTGCGCATTGGACCATGTTTTCAGCGGCTGCTGTGATTTCTTCTTTACCGATTATGATTATTTTTATGTGTCTGCAAAAATTCATACAGAACGGTCTCGTCGCAGGCGGTGTAAAAGAATAACAATTTCATATGGAAAATGATTTTCGGAACAAATTTTCTATGGCATATGAACATGACGCCGGAAGAACATTGGAACTCCTTTCTCGGGTACATGGTATCTTGACAACTCTATTATACCATATCCGGTGAGGAGTTATTTGTTTTTGTTAAAGAAAAAATGCCGTATTTATGCGGCTTGTGGCGTTTCGCAAACGCCTATATCATTAGAAGAATGAAAGGAGCTTGAAGCCGAAGCCATGCAGTTGGCATGAACCATAATTTAACAACAGAATACCCACAGAAAGGCGCATGGAACCATGCGCCTTTCTGTTGTCAGACCAAAAGCAGGAAAAAAGTCATAAAAAAAGGCGATTTTTACTTGTTTTCATTTGTCATTTTTACTATAATATAAAGGGTTTTATGAAAAATGGGGTGACTGTATATGTTAATGGAGGAATCGGTTCGGTTTGCCTTAGAGAACATTGACGAAATTATACTTTTTTTTGAACCGAACGGAGAAATCACTTATGCGAACGGTTCCGCTGAAAGATTGCTCGAATACGACAACATGGTAGAGAATTGTCTGATAACGGATATTTTTCCTGCTGAATTTAGCATTTCGGATGGAAAAGTAAACTCTAACATAGAATTTGCGGAGGAACTGATTCAGACAAACGCGTATCGAAGGAATAGGACCTGCGTTCCGGTATCTGTGCGGTTTGCAATCGGGCCGGGCGGCTCCTATATTGCAATGGGCTATGACGCATCACAGAAAATATTTCTGACAAAGCGGATTGAGCAGGTACAGCGGGAAGCAGAAGCGGCGCTGAAAGTAAAATCAGAATTTATTGCAAACGTGACGCACGAGCTTCGGACACCGGTAAACGGAATCCTCAGCAATACCAGAGAACTGGTGGAGAGGGAGGAGGACAGGGAAAAGAAAAAAATTCTGTCCCTGATTGAGCGCGGATGCGCGGACATGAATGCAATCATCAATAATATTTTGGATTTTTCGAAGCTGGAGGCCGGAAAATTTACGCTTGAGCTGCGTGAGTTTACATTTCGTGAGATGATTGAATATATCGTATCCAACCATAAGAATAAGATTCATGGGAAGGGATTGGATTTTATTGTTACGGTTGCGGATGACATCCCGGAGAAAATTATCGGAGACGAATTTCGGATTGTTCAGATTTTGAATAATCTTCTGTCGAATGCCAGCAAGTTTACATCAGTAGGAAGAATTGTGCTTGAGGTTGTGAAGACCGCACAGATGGATAACAGAATCGAACTTTTTTTCCTTATCATTGATACAGGAATCGGAATTGATAAGCAGGGACAGGAAAAACTGTTCAAGAGCTTTTCGCAGGTAGACGCCTCTATCTCGAGAAGATATGGCGGAACCGGATTAGGGCTTAATATCTGCAAGCAGCTGGTAGAGCTTATGGACGGAAGTATCCATGTGGAGAGTGAAGCGGGAAAGGGTTCGATGTTCTCGTTTTATATCTGGGTAGAGATTCCGCAGGACGAGCTGCAGGGCGCAGCGATGCAGATGCCGGTCAGCGGGAAGATCGGGCCGCTTCATTTATTGAATGATGAGGAGGATCAAAAGGTCTGGATTTATGGAACAGATGAAAACCGGGATGAGATAAAACGGAAAATGTCAAAGCTGGTTCTGGCTGTTGAGATGGATAATTGGGAAAAGGCGGAGCTGTTTATGGATGCTTTAAGGAACCTGTCCGAGAACGCTCCGCAGGAGATAAAAGGCGCGGTGCTTCGATTAAAGATGGCCGTACAAAAAGGGGATTACGACAAGAGTATAGCTGCATTTGAAAAGCTTCAGTCATTGATATAATTGTGGAGGAAGAATGGCAAATTCAGAAGTACCAAAAATACTAATCGTGGATGATGTGGATACGAACCGCTTCGTCTTAAAAGATATTATAATGGATATGGGGTATCAGCCGATCCTGACGGAAAACGGAGAGCAGGCGCTAAAGATTGTAGAGCGCTATGATCTTTCCCTGATCATTTCGGATATTGCAATGCCGGTCATGGACGGATACGAGCTGTGCAGGACAATCAAAGCGAATGTCAATAAGAGAGAGATTCCGATTATTTTCATCTCGGCGTTTGACAATCCGGCGGACGTTGTTAAAGGATTCGAAATCGGAGGAGCGGATTACGTGACGAAGCCGTTTATTCCGGAAGTCGTAAAGGCGCGGGTGGAGCTTCATCTGAAGCTTTCCGAGTCCACAAAGGAACTGCAGGAAACGAACCGGAAGCTTCAGACCGCGGTCAGGGAGCAGCTCAGACAGATTGAGAAGGAGAAGAGCAGCGTGTTATATGCGCTGATCCGCGTGGCAAGAGAAAATGCCGCATATGATGAAAAGCATATGGAGCGATTGAGCAGTAACTGTAGAATTCTGGCGGAGGCAATGCAGCTTTCCCCACAATATGAAGATGAGATATCGGATACGTTTGTGGATACCATTGAGAACGCGGCGCCGCTTTGCGACCTTGGAAATGTGGCAGTTCCGACAGACATCCTGCAAAAGAAGGATTCTTTGACGGCGGATGAAATCGAACAGATCAAGCAGCATACGATTGTCGGGGCAAGAATACTGAATGATATAGAGGACAGCAGCGATTTTAACGGCTTCATAAGCATGTCCAGAGATATTGCGCGCTATCATCATGAGAACTGGGACGGAACCGGCTATCCCGACGGGAAAAAGGGCAGCGACATTCCGCTCTCCGCACAGATTGTATCTGTGGCGGGCGTATATTGCGCTCTCACAGAAAGTCGTGCATACCGCGACGCGTTCACAAAAGAAGAGGCTCTTAGCATTCTTTTTGAGGAAGCCGGTAAAAAATTTAACCCTGACATCCTGAACATATTACAGAAAATCAACCGGCAATTAGTATAAATCGGATGGTATAGATCTATGAATATGACAGAAAAAGAATTCGAAAGGCTTTATCATTTCCTGAAAAGCCGGTATGGAATAGATATGTCCAACAAAAAGGAAATCGTGAACGGACGCTTGGAAAATTATGTCCGCATACAGGGGTATAAAAGCTATACGGAATATATAAACGCGGTGGAGTCGGATATTACGGGAAATCTGGAGAAAAAGCTGGTCAATCTGCTGACGACCAATCATACTTATTTTATGCGGGAGTTTGAACATTTTGATTTTATGAGGAATACCGTCCTTCCGTATCTTAAAAACAAAGAAGCAAAAAGCAGAGATCTTGCAATATGGTGCGGCGCCTCCTCATCGGGAGAAGAACCCTATATGCTGGCGATGCTGCTCAAAGATTTCTTCGGACTGGAAGCGGAAAAGTGGGATACCAAAGTGCTTGCAACGGACATTTCAACGGAGATGCTCAGACAGGCGATTACAGGCGTATATACACAGGAGCAGGTAGAGGCATTGCCGGAGTACTGGAAAGGAAGATTTATGAAGGAAATTCCCGGACAGGACAAATATCAGATGACAAAGGAAATTAAGGATGAGATTATTTTCCGCCAGTTCAATCTGATGGATCCGTTTCCGTTCCATCGGAAAATGCACGTTATATTTTTAAGAAACGTTATGATTTATTTTGACTCGGATACAAGAGCCGTACTGGTTCGGAAACTGTATGACCTGCTCGAGCCCGGAGGGTATCTGTTTATCGGAAGAACAGAGACGATAGATCGGTCGGTGGCGCCTTTTCAAATGATACAGCCATCAATATTTCGTAAGCAGGAAGGTGTAAGATAACTTTGCGGAAAATAAAAGTGCTTGTTGTGGAAGATTCCATGCTTTTTCAGGAACTTCTTGTAAGAAAATTAAATGAAGATCCGGGGATCGAGGTTGTTGCAGCCGCAAAAGATCCGTTTGAGGCGCGGGATATGATTCTCGAATACAAACCGGATGTCATGACATTAGATGTAGAGCTGCCGAAGATGAACGGCATAGAATTTTTAAGAAAATTGATGCCGCAGTATCCGATGCCGGTCGTTATGATCAGCTCCAAGAGCGATAAGGTATTCGAGGCGATGAATGCGGGCGCTGTCGATTTCGCAGAAAAACCGCCGGCAGGCTCGGACATAAAGCAGATTGAAGAATTTATCCGGAATGAACTGCCGATTAAGATAAAAATCGCTTCTATCGCCAAAGTCGGTACAGCCAGAAAATACGCGGCAGATAGTGAAAAAGGACAGGCGGCTTCGAGAAATTCAAGCTACAGAAAGGAATTGCTCGTAGCGATTGGGGCATCTACCGGAGGAACCGAAGCGATTGCAAATGTATTAAAGGGATATGGGACGGATATCCCCGGAATTGTGGTGGTGCAGCATATGCCGGCCGGGTTTACCGATATGTATGCGAAACGCCTGAACGACCAGTACTGCCTTACGGTAAAGGAGGCGGTAAGCGGAGATGTGGTCAGACCGGGGCAGGTTCTGATTGCTCCGGGCGGCGACCGGCAGATGGAAGTAATCAGAACCAATCAGGAGTATCAGGTCATTTTGAAAAATGCTCCGAAAGTGAACGGGCATTGTCCGTCTGTGGAAGTGCTTTTCCATTCGGTTGCGAAAGCTGCCGGAAAAAATGCGGTAGGAATCATCCTCACAGGAATGGGCGGGGATGGTGCAAAAGGCCTTCTTGCAATGAGACAGGCCGGGGCGCACACCATAGGACAGGACGAATCGACCTGCGTGGTGTACGGGATGCCGAGAGTGGCTTATGAGATTGGAGCAGTGGAGTATCAGGAAAAGCTTCCGGACATAGCAAAGAAGACATATCAGTTATTAAATAAGATGTAAGGAGAAATGGTATGAAGATTTTATTAGCGGAAGATGATTATGTGACAAGAAAGTTCATGACGAATTTCCTTTCAAAGTATGGGGAGTGTGATGTGACTGTTGACGGAATGGAGGCTGTCGATGCGTTTTTGATGGCGCTTGAGGAGGGAGAACCGTACGATCTGGCATGTCTTGATATTATGATGCCGGTGATGGATGGATATCAGGCGCTCATGGGGATCCGCAATCTGGAGAAAGACCGCAATATTCCGGAGGAGAAGGCGGTAAAAGTGATTATGACTACTGCGCTGAATGATGAGAAAAATGTCAAGATGGCGTTCGACTTAGGCTGCAGCGTATATTCCGGTAAACCGATTGATCAGGAAAGATTCGAGCAGGCGCTCAAAAAGCTTGGATTGATCTAAAAAGAGGGGAGAATAGGTATGGCAGAAGAATTTAACACCGGCGATATGCTGGATGTATATCTCTACGAAAACCAGCAGCTCCTTGAAAACCTGCAGGATATTGTGTTAGAACAGAAGGATGCAGATTGCTTCGATGAAGATAGTATCAATGAGATTTTCAGAACGATGCATACGATCAAGGGCTCATCGGGAATTATGATGTTCGACGAGATTACGAAGGCGTCGCATAAGCTGGAGGATGTGTTCTATTATCTGAGAGAGTCGCATCCGGAACATGTGCCTCATCAGGAGCTGATTGAGTATGTTCTTAAAACGGCGGATTTTATCTCGGCGGAGCTTGACAAGCTGTCGGAAGGAGAAAATGCCGACGGAGATGCGACAGAGCTGGCAGCAGGTATCGACGCGTTTTTAAATAAAATAAAGGGCGGCGGCAAAAATAAGGAAAAAGAGGTAAAGGAAAATGTACATGTGGAACCGACGCAGTTCTATATTGCGCCGGCGGCATCCAGCAACGCCAGATTTTATAAGATATATCTGACTTATGACAAGGGAATACAGATGGCAAACATGCACGCCTATAAGACGGTGTATGCATTAAAAGAGATTGCCGAGGAGGTCATGTATTCTCCGGATGATATTCTGACGAATGAGCATGCGTCCGAGGAAATCGTAGAGAACGGCTTTAAGATTATGCTCCGCACGCAAAAGACCGAGGAGGACATCCGCAAGATTGTCGCTCCCGGATATGACCTTGAAAAGGTCGATGTGTACGAATGCAGCGAGAAGGATTACAAGCTTGGCTTTGACAGTATCGGTTCCGAAATCCGCATTGATTTGGAGTCAAGCGTGGAGGAGATTGAGGCGAGAAGCGGAGCGAAGGAAAAGGGCGAAGGGGAGCCGAAGAAGGTTATGGCACCCGGCGATTTCGTCATCGCTTCAAAGGAACCCGGCAAGGCGGCGAAGCTTGCAAAGGACAAGCCGAAGAAGGTGGAGAAGACAACCTTCATCAGTGTGGATATCGCCAAGATGGACATGCTCATGGATTTGATTGGGGAGCTTGTAATTTCACAGTCCGTTGTGCTTCAGAATCCGGACCTGAAGGTTCCGGGGCTTTTGCTCGATAACTTTAACAAAGCGGCGGGCCAGATGACGAAGATTTCTACCGATCTTCAGAATGTCATCATGAGTATGCGGATGGTTCCGCTTACCGCCACTTTCCAGAAAATGAACCGAATTGTCTTTGACATGTCAAGAAAGCTGGATAAGGATGTAGAGTTTGAGATGATCGGCGATACCACTGAGGTGGATAAGAATATCATCGAGCACATTTCGGATCCGTTAATGCATCTGGTTCGCAATTCCGTTGACCATGGAATCGAGACGAGAGAAGAGCGCATGGCAGCAGGAAAGACGGAAAAAGGAAAGGTTACGCTTTCCGCCAAGACAGAATCCGGTAAAGTCTGGATCAGTGTAACCGATAACGGCGCCGGCTTAAACCGCGCACAGATTATGGCAAAGGCAAGGCAGCAGGGGCTGCTTGAGCCCGGAAAGCCGGAAAATTCCTATACAGATAAGGAAGTGTATCAGTTCATTACTCTGCCCGGTTTTTCAACAAACAAGCAGGTTACGGAGTACTCCGGGCGTGGAGTCGGGATGGACGTTGTCGTATCGAATATACAGGCAGTAGGCGGAGCGCTTGAGATTGAGAGCATTCCGGGGCGTGGAAGCTCAATGATTCTTAAAATTCCGCTGACGCTTGCGATTATCGACGGCATTGTAATGGAAGTCGGAAATAACTCTTTTGTCATTGAAACAGGGACGGTCAAGGAATTTGTAAGCGTCAGTGAGGACATGCTGATTCATGAACCCGGCGGTGCGGAATCCGTAATGATACGCGGAGAGTGTTATCCGGTTCTCCGAATCGGCGAATGGTATCATCTTCGAAACTATGCAAGCGCGGTGGAAGATGGTATGATGGTTATCATAGAAGCGGATAAGAAGAAAATGTGTCTGTTTGTCGACCGGCTTGTCGGCAAACAGGAGATTGTCGTCAAGCCTATTCCGGACTACGTAAAAAAGGTAAAAGGACTTTCCGGATGTACACAGCTTGGAGACGGAAGCATTGCACTTATTATGGATGCTGCGGGATTGATGGAATAAGAACGAAAGGAAAAATGCATAATGAGTGAATTTGATACACAAAAGGGGAAGTATGTGACCTTTAAATCCGGGAACGAATATTTCGGACTGAAGATTCAGTATGTCAGCGAAATCATCGGGTTTCAGGAGATTACGGAAATCCCCGAAAGCGAAGACTATATTAAGGGATTGATTAACCTGAGAGGTAAGATTATACCGGTAATCGACGTGCGGATCCGTTTCAGACAGGAGCCGTTCGAATACAACGACAGAACATGCATTATTGTAATCAATTTCAATAATCTTGTGGTTGGTCTTATCGTGGAAAAAATTGCAGAGGTTGTGGAAATCCAGGAGGAAGATATTCTTCCTTCTCCTTCCATCGGGCGTGCGGATAAGTCGCAGAATAAATATGTTTATGCAATCGGAAAAGTTGGCGAAGATGTGAAGTTATTGCTTGACCCGGACCGGCTGTTAAATGATGAAGATAAAAGTGCCTTAGAGAAAGTAAGCGAAGACAATGCAGAAGAAGGCAATACAGAAGAAGGAGAGGAATAAGAATATGAAACAGCAGAAAAAAAAGGGAACAACATTGTACAGACAGATGTGGGGATTTGTGATTTTTGTTGAGCTTATGTTTTTGGTTGCTATGGTGTTCGGCTACCAGACAGCAAAAAAAATCACCGAAGTCCCGGATGCGGATCGGTATATAATGCATTACAATATCTTTTGCATCGTTTTTGCAGTATTCCTTATTGTAGTCATTTGCATGTTTGCGGTTTCCATTTTGGGCAAAATCCGGAGAGGATTTAAGGTGGTTACAGACGCTACGCTGGATCTTGCAGACGGAAATTTAGACTTTGAGCTTAAGAGCGTATCCAAGGATGAATTCGGTCAGCTAATCGAGGAGTACATAAAGCTGGTGGAAGCTTCCAGAGAGCAGGCGGCAATTGCCGAAGCCGTTGCTTCGGGCGATATGACGATTTACATTAAACCGAGAAGCAAGAAGGACAAGCTCGGCAACGCGCTTCTTAAGATGGTTGAGAGTACGGATCATTCGCTTTCCAATATCCGGGATGCCGCTTATCAGGTATCCTCCAGCTCCTCAGAGGTTGCAAGCGCAAGCGAGTCTCTGGCGCAGGGATCAACAGAACAGGCCAGTGCAATCCAGCAGATTACGGCGTCGATTGCCGATGTGGCGAAGAAGACAAAAGAGAATGCGTCCGAGTCTATGAATGCGGCGGAGCTTGTCGAGAAAACAATCGAAAATGTAAATATCGGAAACAGCGAAATGCAGGATATGATGACTGCCATGCAGGAAATCAATACATCTTCGGAGAGCATTTCCAAGATTATCAAAGTGATTGATGATATTGCATTCCAGACCAACATTCTGGCTTTAAATGCAGCGGTTGAGGCTGCCCGCGCGGGCGAGGCAGGAAAAGGCTTTGCGGTAGTTGCGGAGGAAGTCCGTAATCTGGCTGCAAAAAGCGCACAGGCTGCTGCAGAGACGGCAGAGCTGATCGAAGATTCAATCAAAAAGGTTGGTTTGGGATCCGAAATTGCGGAAAAGACCGCAAAGGCTTTGGAGGAGATTACCCTCGGCGCGAAGCAGAGCGGCGAGATTATTACCGGAATTGCAGAAGCATCGAATTATCAGGCAACCGCAATCGCGCAGATTAATCAGGCGATCGAGCAGGTATCTCAGGTGGTTCAGACAAATTCCGCAACAAGCGAGGAGTGTGCGGCTGCCAGTGTAGAGCTTTCCAATCAGGCATCACGTATGAGAGAGCTGCTTGCAGTATACAAATTGAGTGAGCAGACGGTCTCTGAGCAGAGAACAGAGAACGAGCAGAGAGGATTTGCAGACAGAGAGGATGCAAATGAACAGGTCATCTCTTTAGGAGAGGGCTTCGGCAAATATTAATGGGAGAAAACCGCTGTGCGGGTTTTCCGGTTACCAGATATACTTAAGAAACCGCCATTGCGAAGCCATACAGCGTAGTGGCGGGTTTTCTGGTATTAAGGGGAACGTATATGGAAGAAAGACCAAATCCGGAGATCAATGACAGAAAAATCGAACGACTGATACTGGTGCTGTATACCATTCATCAGCTTTCTATTCTATTGTTAGCATATAGAGAAAAGTGGGACAGTGCTATTGCATCTCTAATTCTGATTACATTTGTCCTCAACTGGGCGGCGTTTCTGGGAAAATATAAGACCTGTCACTTCAGGGCAGGATTTTCATTAATCATGGTATATACGGCGCTGACTATTTATTCTGTACATAGCAAAGATGTGACGTCTGCACTTCTTCCGTTGACGTCAATTGCGGTCATAACCGGCCTGTACGGGTATTCGGATCTTACAAAGTATCCTTTTTTTGTGTGGGCGCTTTTTGTGATTTATCATGGGCCGGTGGCACATCATTTTTCGGTAACCACAGTGGAGGATGTATACAATTATTCGAATCCGATCGGAAATACTTTTTTAGCGATTCTGGCAGTAAATATCTGGGTAAAGAAGAGCAATGAGAGCCGCAGGAGCATGATGGAAGTGATTGAACGGCAGAAGAGAGCGGAGAAGGGGAAGGATGAGTTCCTTGCAAACTTAAGCCACGAGATCCGCACGCCAATCAATACGATTAGCGGAATGAGCGAAATCCTTCTGCTGGAGCAGGATCCGATAAAATTGAGAGAAGAAATCTATGCCATCCAGACAGGAAGCCGCAGCCTTATGAATGCGGTGCGCGATATTCTCGACTTTTCCGAGCTTCAGTCGGGAAAAATGGAAATCGCCGAGGATGCGTATGATGTGACATCCATAATTAACGACATTGTCAGAATGACGGTGGCGCAGAAGGGGGAAAAGAACCTGGAGATTATTGTGGATATCGACTCTAAGATCCCGAGAACGCTGTTTGGGGACGAGAAGAGAATCCGGCGCCTGATTATGAACATCATTGACAACGCAATTAAGTTTACGAATGAAGGCGGGGTATGTATTCAGTTCGGAGCGCGCCGGGAGGACTACGGCGTGAATTTTCTGTTTACCGTACGCGATACCGGAATCGGAATGAGTCAGAGGACGATGGAGAAGCTTTTTACCGTATATAACCAGGCGGACAGCAGCAGGCAGGAAGGCGGAATCGGGCTCGGCCTTGCAATCTCACAGATGATTGTGCGTCAGATGGGCGGGGTTATTACCGTTAATAGCAAGCAGGGGGAAGGCACAATCATGCGCGTTGCGATTCCCCAGAAAATTATCGATGAACAGCCGATTGTACTGCTGGAGGAGGGCGAGAACAATCAGGTTATCGCATATCTGGATATGGAGCAATACGACAGCAGTATCCGGGACGCCTGCGCAAAGCTTATGGAGCATATCTGCAATGTGATACCCGGCAGGGCTGCGATTTGCCGCAATCTTTCGGAAATGAAGCGGCGTACCGAAAAGGACCGGTTTGATTTCGCTTTTACAGGGCTTGTGGAATACAGGCGTGAGAAAGAATTTTTTGACGCTCTGTCCGAGAAAACTTCCCTTGTGCTCATTGTCGATGCAATGGACGGCTGCGAAATCGACAATCCGAATATTTACATGATTCAGCGGCCGCTTACCATTTTGTCCATCGCTTCGGTCATGGAATCGGCCCGATGCAAGAAGAATGTGGTTCCAAAGAGGAAAAAGTCCAGATTTATTGCTCCGGATGCGAAAGTTCTGGTGGTAGACGATAATCTGATGAACATTAAGGTCGTGGAAGGGCTGCTGAAAAAGTACCGGATCAATGTGGTGCACGCGTTAAGCGGAATGGAAGCGCTTGGAAAAGTTGCTTCCAGAGATTTTGATTTTATCTTTATGGATCATATGATGCCGGAGATGGACGGCGTGGAGACCATGAAGCGCATCCGCAATCTTGGCGGAAGCTATTGCTCTAGGGTTCCAATCATTGCGCTTACGGCAAACGCGGCTGCAGGAGCAAGGGAGCAGTTGATCGCGGAGGGCTTCAATGATTTTGTAGAAAAACCGATTGAGCTGTCCATTTTGAAAAAAACGATATTACATAATGTCCCGCAGAATAAGATCATATATCTCGATGATGAGGAGCCGCAGGACGCGGAAGAGAGCAGGGATGTTTTGCATAGCGGCTTATTTGTAAAAGGGCTTGACATGGAAACCGGAAAGATGTATTGCGGCGGCGAGAAAGCCTATAAGCTCATTCTGGAAGAGTTTGCAAGAAAGGGAGACGAGAACTGGAAGGATATTCTTCGTATATACAAAGAGAAGGATTGGGCGCAGTATACGATTGCTTTGCATGCCATAAAGAGTTCTATGCTGTCCATCGGAGCAAAGGAACTGTCGGAAAAGGCGAGGGCGCTTGAGGAGGCAGGAAAGGCAGGCGATACTGCTTTTATCGAGGCAAACCATGAGGATATGGTGCAGGAACTGAAACGTGTCATTGAAAATATCAGCGCGGCGGTCGGCAAAACACAGATGCGGGAGAATACCAGAGAACTGCTCCCTGAGATTTCGGACGAGGAGTTTGAGCGCCGCGCAATCGCGCTCGAGGACGCTATGTATGAGCTGGACAGCCTGACCATGAAAGAAATTCTGGCGGAGTTGGAAAACTATTCCTATTGCGGAAAAAATCTAAAAGACTTCTTGGAGCCGGTGGTACATAAGGTGGAGATGGCGGATTATATGTCTGCGGTTGAAGTTGTCCTTCATTTGAGAGAACGTTTAAGGAGAGAAGAATAGAGGTGATAAGGGTGGAACAGAAAAATTTTTTTACATGGATGAAAAGTGGAAACTTGATAATTCAGGAAAATTTATTCCGTATCATCGTTATAGTCGGAGAGGCAGCGGCAATCTGGATTTTGCTTGAAAATTTAATCATAAACGGATTCGGCTTGTCTCTTGTGCCATTTGTGATTGTTACCTTTTGCTTCTTCATCTCGGCTTACCTTACCTTTGTAAAACACAAGATTGAGCTCGGGGCGATACTGACAGGATTTTCGCTCATTGCTGTGGTAATTCCGGAAAGCTTTTTTTCTACAGGCGGTGTGGAAAGCGGAACGCCGATCTGGTTTATCTTAGGTATTTTCTATACTTTTATGATGTTCAAGGGATGGACGTTCTGGTTCTTTCTGGCATTGAATATCGTAGTGGACGGAATCATATACATCTATGGATATCTGCATCCGGAAAAAATCTTTACGCTTGTCAGCAGGAGGGTGTTTTTTGCGGATTCCTATCTGTCAATCATTGTGGTCGGACTGATGGTCGGAATCATCATGCATTACCAGAACCGACTGTATGCGGCGGAGAGAGCATTGACTGAAAAACAGAGGGATGAGCTTGAGAAGACGAACGATGCGCAGAATGCTTTTTTCTCCGGAATGAGCCATGAAATCCGCACGCCGATGAATTCCATCATCGGATTGGACGAGCTCATTCTCCGGGAGGAGACGAATCCGCAGATTCGTGAGTATGCGGAGAATATCAAGAGCGCCAGCCGGCTTTTGCTTGACCTGCTGAACGATATTCTGGATATATCGCAGTTGAAGCAGAACCGGATGAACATTGTGCCGATGGATTATTCTCCGGAGCAGATGTTCCGCGAACTGACACAGGTGGTTTCTGTGCGCGCTACCGAAAAGAAGCTTGCTTTTGAGATCGATATTGAGGAAGAAATTCCGAAGACGCTTTTCGGCGACGAAAAACGTATCAAACAAATTGTTTTAAATCTTTTGACTAATGCGGTAAAATATACAAATGAGGGATATATCGGCCTGTCTGTTGAAGGAGAGAAAATAGATCCGGACATTTATTCCATGAAGATTACTGTGAAAGATACCGGAATCGGTATCCGCAAGGAGGATTTGGACAACCTGTACGATTCCTTCCGGCGTGTCGACCAGACGAGAAACGCCAAGGTGGAAGGCAGCGGGCTCGGGCTTGCAATCACGAAGCAGCTGGTGGATCTGATGGGCGGAACAATTACGGTGGACAGCATTTATACGAAGGGCTCTACCTTTACGATTACCTTAAATCAGAAGATTGTGGATGCGGCGCCAATCGGAAAGGTTAGTCTGCTTCACGCCGCGTTAAGCGACGCGGAAAGCTACTATGAGAAGAGCTTTGAGGCGCCGGAGGCAAGGGTGCTCATCGTCGACGATAACGCAATGAACCGCATGGTCATTACGCAGCTTCTCAAAGACACCAAGCTCCAGATTGAGGCCGCCTCCGGCGGGGAGGAGTGCTTAAAGGCGACCGGGCAGAAATATTATAACATCATATTGATGGATTATATGATGCCGGACATGAACGGAGCCGAGACGTTTTCACTGCTTAGGAAACAGGAAAACGGCTTGTGCCGCGATACGCCGGTAATTCTGCTTACTGCAGGAGACGTCGCAAGCGCAAAGCAGATTGTGGACGAATATGGCTTTGATACATATCTGGAAAAACCGATTCGCGCCGAACTGTTGGAAGCGGAGATACTGAAGCTTTTGCCGGAGGAGTTGATCGAATACCGCCTGGAGGAGGCGGCTTTGGCGGAAGGAGCGGCTGTGTATCCGGCGATTTACCGGAAAAAGCGAAGGCTGTGTATTACGACGGATTGCATCTGCGAACTGTCGGATGAGATTATTTCGCAGTATGACATAAAGGTCATGTACCTATATATCCGTACAGAGAGCGGCAGGTTTACGGATACGAGGGAGATTGATTCCGACAATTTTCCCTATTTCTTTGAAAATGAAAAGTTGAGGGCGCGCACGGTAAGCGTTACGATTGAAGAATATGAGGAATTTTTTGCAAAAGTATTATTGGAAGCGGAGAACGTGATACACATCTCGCTGGCGGCAAACAGCGGGAAAAGCTATGGAATCGCGGTTACGGCAGCCAAAAGCTTTGACCATGTCAGGGTAATCGATTCGGGGCATATTTCCTGCGGCGAGGGACTGATTGTGCTAAAGGCCGCGCAAATGGCGAGGGACGGTGCAAGCGCGGATGAGATTGTCGATGTCATCGAGAGGTTAAAGCATAATGTTGAAACGAAATTTGTTATGCAGAGTGCAAAAACGTTCTACCAGAACGGCTATACAAACCGCGTTACCGCCGCAGTCTGCGAACTGTTCCATATGCATCCGATTCTTCGGATGAATAAGGGCCGTATCACAATCATGGGGGTATATATCGGAAATCTTGAGAACACATGGAAGCTTTTTTGCAGAAATCTTCTCTGGAACAGAAAGGCAATTGATTCCAAGGTGGTCAGTATTACCTACGTATCGTTGAACGTTGCACAGCGGGAAATGATTAAGAACGAGATTTTAAAGCGTTATCCGTTTGAGCAGGTAATTATGCAGAAGGCGTCGTTTTCAAATGCGGTAAATACCGGTCCCTATACGGTGGGAGTGGCGTTTTATAAAAAGGATAGAAATTCAGGATGATTGAGATATAGGAATCGCGGAGGTACATTATGGAACAAAAAAGGAAGGATGATTCTCAAAAAACGTTTGATCAGATCTGTGACTTTATAAAGGAATTTTCCCCATGTATGGACGACTACCCTTACATATTGGACGTGCGAAAGGATGTCTATTATATCTCAGAGAAGGCGCTCGACCGCTTTTACATGGAAAAAAATTTCTTCGGAAACGCCACAGAAATGCATAAAAGGTTTGTCCATGCGGATGATATCGACATGCTGATTGAGGATATCGGAAGAATGACAAGAGGAGAGCAGGAAGAGCACAACATCCAGTACCGGTGGCTGGGAAAGAATAAGGAACCAATCTGGATTAACTGCCGCGGCAGAATCATAAACGGTTCGGATGGGAAGCCGCAGTTTATGGTGGGGTGTGTGAACGAAATCGGCCGCCGGCCCGTAGCGGACAACGTCAGCGGATTGCTCGAGAGTGCTGCCATGGTCGGCATAATCGAAAACTACTGTGAGAACTGGACAAAAGGATACTTTCTTAGGATTGGAATTGATGATTTCAAAGAAATCAATGAGCGCTTTGGGATGGATTACGGAGACTACGTATTAAAAGGTGTCGGCGAATGCATTACAAAGGTACTCAGGACCGGTCAGATTGCATACCGCGTTCAGTCGGACGAATTTATGATTCTGGATTTTGTATATGGAACAATCGCTGATGCTATGAGTCTGTACCGGACGATCCGGTGCGGAATAGACGCTTTTATCGAATCCAATCATTATGAGGCGGTATATACAATTTCCGCCGGAGTGCTGACAAATGAAAACCTCGATCATCCGACCTATCAGGAGGTCATGAAGACCTCCCAGTTCGCGTTGTCCGTAGCAAAGACAAGAGGAAAAAATCAGTTGTATTTCTTTAACAGGGAGGATTATGAGAATTTCCTTCGAAGAAGAAGGATTCTCAGCGTTTTAAGAAAATCAATTGCGAATCAGTTTGACGGGTTTGAATTGTATTTCCAGCCGATTGTGCATGCAGCTACAGGAAAGCTGTATGCAGCGGAATCGCTGCTTCGCTACACCTTACCGGAGGGAGAACGCATATCGCCGGTTGAGTTTATTCCGATTTTGGAGGATAGCGGACTGATTATTCCGGTAGGGAAGTGGGTGCTTGAAGGGGCAATTGAAATGTGCAAGACCGTAAGAAGGACGATACCGGATTTCAGAGTCAGTGTGAACCTGTCCTATATTCAGATTCTGAAGAGTCCGATTGCGGATGAAATCTGCGCAATGATGAGCGCGTCGCAGCTGTCGCCGGATAGTATCATTGTGGAGCTTACGGAAAGCGGTTATCTGGAGAATACGCCATCCGTACGGAAGGTATGGGAGCATTTAAAAGAGTTTGGCGTGTTAATTGCAATAGATGATTTCGGAACAAGCTATTCGAATTTCCAAAGTATCGGAAATCTGACTCCGCACATAGTAAAGCTGGATCGTGGATTTACCGTCAAGGCGCTGAACAATGATTATGAGAATCGTGTCATGAAATATGTAATCGAGATGGTTCATGGATTAAATTTGAAAATCTGTGTTGAGGGAATTGAGACAGAAGACGAACTGAACAGAATCAAACGGCTGTCGCCGGACTGCATTCAGGGATATTATTACGGAAAACCTTGTAATAAAGCGGAATTTATGCAATCCTTCATAGAGGAAATCTAAAGTAAAAAGGGGCTGACTTATGCAGCTCCTTTTTTAAAGAGAATTGATATGCTTCTTTAATGCAGCAAAGCTCTGGGCGCTTATGACATGCTCAATCCGGCATGCATCTTCGGTGGCAATTTCCTCCGGTACTCCCAATTTGGCAAGAAATTTTGAAATCATCTCATGTCGTTCGAAAATCATTTCCGCGATTTCCCTGCCAGAGTCCGTAAGATATATAAATCCGGCGTCAGTCACTGTAATATGCTGCTTTTCCCGCAGGTTCTTCATTGCAATGCTGACGCTTGATTTTTTGAACCCCAATTCATTGGCAATGTCTACAGAACGGACAACCGGAAGCTTTTTACTTAAAATCAGTATTGTCTCTAAATAATTTTCAGCGGACTCGTTATTTTGCATGTACATACCCTCCCAATCATACAAAATTTATATAATTATATCATCAAAAGGCGAAAAAAGCCAGTATAACCTTACTATTTTGCCGATAGCCATACTTTTTCATATGTGCTAAAATAAGACGGAAAATGTAAAATTTGTTAAAATGGGAAAAACAAAAGGGAATGATTAAATTAAGCGATTTTTTAAAGTATGAAAATATTGTTGTACAGTGTCATGACAATCCGGATGCAGATGCAATCGCCAGCGGTTTCGGCGTGTATAAGTATCTGAAAGATAAAGGAAAGAAGGTTGCGTTTGTATACGGCGGAAGATACCGGATTCAGAAGAGCAATCTGGTACTTATGGTAACGGAACTTCATATACCGATTTCCCATGTGGATGAGCTGGAGGAACCGGATCTGCTCATAACGGTGGACTGTCAGTATGGGGAGGGCAATGTTACGAAATTTGCGGCGAAGAATGTCGCGGTAATCGATCATCACCAGGTGTGCGGAACCCTTCCAAAGATGTCGGATGTCAGAAGCAATCTTGGCGCATGCTCAACGCTGGTAAGGGAGCTTTTGCAGGCGGAGGGAATCGATATCAACGACGACAGCAATCTTGCAACCGCGTTGTATTACGGACTTCTGACAGATACCGGCAATTTTACGGAAATCTCGCATCCGCTGGATAAAGACCTGCGGGATGATGCGGAATTCAACCGCGCCACAATTACGCGTTTCCGCAATTCGAATTTGTCCCTTACGGAGCTGGAGATTGCAGGAAATGCGCTATTGGCATATTCGTATAATGAGGACTATCGCTACTCGGTAGTTGAGGCGAAGCCATGTGATCCGAATATACTCGGAATGATCAGCGATCTGATGCTGGAGGTAGACGCCGTTGATACCTGTCTGGTATACAGCGTGCTTCCTTTCGGCGTTAAGATTTCGGTCAGAAGCTGCATTAAGGAAGTAAAGGCAAGCGAGCTTGCAGAGTTCATTACGGATGGAATCGGTTCCGGCGGCGGGCATCTGGAGAAGGCCGGAGGATTTATTCAGATGGATCTTCTAAACCGCGCTTACCGGGAATACTGTGAGAAGATGAATCTGCCGAAGAAGGATGCTCTGGACACACATGAAATCCGTCAATTGCTGGATTACCGGATGATTGACTATTTTGACGACATCGAGATTATCCATGCGAAAGAATATGTGGCCGACCTTTCCGGAATGGAGAAATATCAAAAAGTTCGACTTACGGTCGGCTATGTAGAGGCTGCGGAAATGTTTCCGGTTGGCACAAAGGTCTGTGTCAGAACATTGGAGGGAGATCTGGATATCGAAGTTACGGATGATACGTATATCATGATTGGAATTCAGGGCGAAGTATATCCGAACAGACGGGAAAAGTTCGAGCGAAGCTACAGGCGCCTGCAGGAACCGTATTTGTTTGAAGGGGAGTATGAGCCGACCATAAGGGATGTTGTGGATGGCAGGAACGTATCAATTATTCCGTATGCGAAAGCCTGCGCTCCTACCGGAGAAGTTACAGTTTATGTGAAAAAGCTGGACCATCGGGTAAAGGTCTTTACTTCGTGGGATGATTCAAAATACATGCTCGGCAGGGAGGGAGATTACCTTGTGGTGCGGAAGGATGATTTGCAGGACGCATATATTATTAAAAAAGGCATATTCCAAAAAACATATAAAAAGGTGGTAGAGTAAATATGGAACCAAACAGAGCGCTGGGGAAGAGTGAAACGGAAGGAGCTGTCGGAAAAATTCTGATGGCTGTATTTGCCTCCATTTTCATCGGACTTAGTATTTTATTCTTTGCAATGCTGGTATTTCCGACACTGAGTGATGCGGCAAAGCTGGCAGTGATTTATGTTGTGTGTATTGCATTTGTGGCAACCGGTACACTGTTATTGGTATTTTTAAATCCGAATAACAAGGCATTTTTGTCCATTTCGTTATGCGGAACGGGACTAATGTACATTGCATTTTTCGTATCGCATTATGCGTTTGACATCGCATCGTTTGGGCTGATACTTCTTATGGTATTGCTCTGGTCCGCATTCTGCGCGATTTTTGCAAGGGAATACTCCTTTGTCTATCAGATCATCGGTCAGCTGCTGGTCTTTGGAATGCTTGTGACCGAGGCTCTGCATTATGATAAATATAAGTACGATTCCTCCTATGCGCCGGAACAGGCAGGACGCATCGTTCTTGTGCTTGCGTTCTATGTGCTTATTATGTTTCTGTTCTTTGCGGTAGATGGGAAAAGGGAATATCACAGGAACTGGATTGGCTTTACGGCGATTGCCATCTCGCCGATACCGGTTCTTTTCTTTGCAGATTTAGAATATATGGTATGGGAATACGCAGGGATTGTTTCAGGTACTTTTTTGCTCCTTCTGACGGCAGCGGCAATGATTTTGTCGGTAACCTTTTTTAAGCTGGATGAGAAGAAAACAGTCGGATTCGGTATCTTTAATTCCATTTTTACCGTTTCCATGATCTTCGCGCTTGAGATTCTGATTCCGGATGGTTTGCGATGGCTGGATATTTTAAGACATATCATCCTTCTTGCAGCGGTGCTGGTATGGCTTATTGTAATAGAATTTCGTTTTCATGGAAGAATAGCGGCAGGAGCACTGATCTGGCAGATAACGGCATTTGTTCTGCTTGGAGGCATTGCGATAAGCTTTGATGATGAGATTGATCTGCCGGTTACGGTATGTATGCTTGCGACAGGCGCTCTGGTGTATGGTTTCCTTCGGAAACGCAAAAGCTATAAGATAACGGGACTTGTGTATGCCTGTCTGTTTATGCTTCAGCTCTATGTGGGAAATGAAATATCGCGCGCTGTTTTTGGAATGATTTTACTGGCAACAGCGGGAATTTTGATTTTTATCCGCAAGGACCAGTATCATACATGGTATAAGGTTGTCTTTTTCTTTGGAGTCCAGTGGATTTTACTTCGGGATATCAGCGATATCTTCATCAGGCTGCTCGGAGACAATTTACGGCTTTATACGCTGGCGGATGTGCTGCATCTTGCCCTTACGGTAGGCGTAACTTACCTTTTTGCAAAGCTTCCGGTTCTGCAAAAAAATCCGGTTACATGGGAGAAGGAAACTGCCCTGCAGATTGCGACCGGCATCTATAATGTGTTACTTATGTTTGCAACTGTTACCTCGATTCTGGTTGAAGACAGTATGGGCTACTGCATTGCCTGCATTGCAATCGGGGCTGCCGCTTTCGCAATGAATTCGTGGAATCTGATCAGGCATGAAACCGGTTCCTGGCCGGCTCTGTATATCGGAATCAAATGGCTTGTGCTTCTTCTTGCCAGCGCGGGAGGACTCGGCGCAGAGAGAACCGGATGGAGCCTTATTGTGCTTTGCTATGCTTTCCTTTGTATTGCCGTTGGATTTGTGATGCAGGCAAAGCTTTATAAAAATTATCAGAATGTGCGGATCCTTGGATTGGTACTGGTATGTTTAAGTCTTCTGAAGCTGTTGATTTATGATATCTATTACAGCTCCAATCTCATTCGTGCAGTCGGCTTCTTTGCCGCAGGTATGCTCTGTTTTGCAATCAGCTTCATATATCATCTTGTTGAGAAGAAGATGAAAGAGGGCGGAAGGAAATAGATTATGAGACGTTTACTTGTTTTTTTGAAGGATTATAAGAAAGAGAGTGTGCTGGGGCCTCTGTTTAAGCTGCTGGAGGCATCCTTTGAGCTTTTTGTCCCGCTTGTGGTTGCGTCGATAATTGATGCCGGTATCGGAGGGGAGGACCGCTCTTACATCTTGAAAATGACAGGAGTGCTGGTGCTTTTGGCGTTTGTCGGCTTAGTGAGTGCGGTTACCGCACAGTATTTTGCGGCGAAGGCAGCAGTGGGTTTTTCTACGAAATTGCGCTACAGCCTTTTTTCGCACATCGAAACACTTTCGTTTACAGAGATGGATACCATCGGAACATCGACGCTGATTACCCGCATGACAAGTGATGTCAATCAGGTGCAGTCCGGCGTCAATATGGTACTCCGATTGTTTTTGCGCTCGCCGTTTATCGTGTTCGGTGCGATGATTATGGCCTTTACGGTCGACGTGAAGGCGGCGCTTGTCTTTGTGGTAACCATCCCGGTTCTTTCGATGATTGTGTTCGGCATTATGCTGATTACGATGCCGCTTTTTAGAAAGGTGCAGGGCAGTCTGGATCAGGTGCTCGGGCGCACCAGACAAAATCTTGCAGGAGCAAGAGTAATTCGTGCCTTCAACAAGGAGGAGGAAGAACGCGATTCCTTTGGAGAGGACAATAAACATCTTACGGATGTGCAGATTCTGGTAGGAAAGATTTCCGCCCTTACGAATCCTCTCACATATATTGCGGTGAACGCTGCAATCATTGCCGTAATCTGGATCGGCGGCAGACAGGTCTATGACGGCGTGCTGACGCAGGGGCAGGTCGTTGCCCTTGTAAACTATATGTCGCAGATTCTGGTTGAACTGGTAAAGCTTGCAAATCTGATTGTGAATGTTACCAAATCGCTGGCGTGTGCGAACCGGATTGCCGAGGTGCTTGACACAGAATCCTCCCTGAAAGTGCAGGCAGAGTGCCAAGAGAACTCTCCGGCAATGCAGGAAACAGACATGGAGTGTGCCGCGGATCCGTCGCCGGATTTATCGGTATGCGTGCAGTTTTCCCATGTCGGTATGACGTATGCAAAGGCGTCCGGAGAGTCTCTTTCCGATATCGATTTTACCGCGAAAAGAGGGCAGACCATCGGAATCATCGGCGGAACCGGCTCCGGCAAATCAACGCTTGTGAGCCTGATTCCGAGATTCTATGACGTATCATCCGGAGCAGTGTTTGTAGACGGTAAAAATGTCAGGGACTATGCCCTTACAACACTTCGCGATAAGGTGGGAGTCGTCATGCAGAAAGCGGTTCTTTTCTCGGGAACAATCGCCGAGAATCTTCGCTGGGGGAAGGAGGACGCCACAGAGGAAGAACTCTGGGAGGCGATTGAGATTGCGCAGGCAGCGGATGTCGTAAAGGGAAAACCGGAAGGTCTGTCCTATAGGATTGAAGAAGGAGGAAAAAATCTTTCCGGCGGACAGAAACAGCGGCTGACCATTGCAAGAGCTGTGGTAAAGAAACCGGAGATTCTGATTCTGGACGACAGCTCATCCGCGCTGGACTTTGCAACGGACGCGAAGCTTCGCGCGGCGCTGCGCAATTTGCAGGAAAAAGGAAAGCAAACGATTTTTATTGTTTCCCAGCGCACCTCTTCCATCCAGTTTGCGGATCAGATTATCGTGCTTGATGACGGAAGAGCGGTTGGAATCGGAACACACGAAGAACTTCTGAGAAGCTGCGATACGTATCGCGAGATTTACGAGTCGCAGTTTAAGAAAGAGGAACAGCTTACCGCTTCGGTAAATAGAGAGAAGGCAGGGGAAGGAGGAGAGAGCGAATGAAAAAGAGAAGTCAGAGCGCAGTGCTGAAGGAAGTGCTTCACTACATTCGGAGATATATTCCGCTGTTGGTGCTTTCCGTTATATTTGCAGCGGCAGCCGTTGTGCTGACCTTGTACTTCCCAATCCTTACAGGTCGTGCAATCGACTTGATTTTGGAGGAAGGAAAGGTGGATTTTTCCCGGATGTTCTCAATTCTTCGAACGGCAGGAATTGTTGCTCTTCTTACCGCGGCTGCACAGTGGCTGATGAATATCTGTAACAATCGTATGACCTACTCGATTGTGAGGGACATACGGAGGGATGCATTCGACAAGCTGGAGAGGCTGCCGCTTTCCTATATCGACAGCCATTCGCATGGTGATATCGTAAGCCGCGTCATCGCGGACGTAGACACCTTTGCAGACGGTCTTCTGATGGGATTTACGCAGTTGTTTTCCGGCGTGGCGACGATTGTCGGAACACTTTTGTTTATGCTGTCTTTGAATGTAAGAATTACAATTGTTGTCGTTGTGGTAACTCCGCTTTCTCTTTTTGTGGCAAGCTTTATCGCAAAGAAGACCTTTTCCATGTTCATGCTGCAGTCAAAGACCAGAGGAGAGCAGACGGCGCTCATACAGGAGATGATCGGCAATCAGAAGGTCGTACAGGCGTTTTCCCACGAGGATGAAGCGTTGGAACAGTTTGACGAAATCAACGAGAGGCTGGGAAAGTATTCTCTGCGTGCAATCTTTTTTTCAAGTCTGACCAATCCTTCTACCAGATTCGTAAACAATCTGGTGTATGCAGGCGTTGCTCTGTTCGGCGCGCTTTCCGCTATCCGCGGCGGAATCAGCGTTGGCGGGCTGACATGCTTTTTGAGCTATGCGAACCAGTACACAAAGCCTTTTAATGAAATTTCAAGTGTTGTGACAGAGCTGCAGAATGCGCTTGCATGCGCAGGAAGAATTTTCGAATTGATTGAGGAGCCTGCCGAAGCGGCGGATTGCAAGGATGCGTATGAGCTTGTGACTGCGGACGGAAGCGTAGATGTGGAGCATGTGTATTTCTCTTATGTGCCAAAGCAGAAGCTGATTGAAGATTTTAATCTGCATGTGAAGCCGGGACAGAGAATTGCGATTGTCGGGCCGACCGGATGCGGTAAGACCACGCTGATTAACCTGCTGATGCGTTTTTATGATGTGACAAGCGGAACGATATCGGTAAGCGGGCACGAGATTCAAAGCATGACAAGACATAGCCTCCGCAGAAACTACGGTATGGTTCTTCAGGAGACATGGCTGAAGAACGGAACGGTCCGGGAGAATATTGTTATGGGAAAACCGGACGCTACGGACGAAGAGGTTATTGCAGCGGCTAAGGCATCCCATGCGCACAGTTTTATCAAGCGGCTGCCGGATGGCTATGATACGGTTATCTCGGAAGACGGAGGAAATCTGTCTCAGGGACAGAAACAGCTCCTGTGCATTGCGAGGGTAATGCTGTGCCTGCCGCCGATGTTAATTCTGGACGAGGCGACCTCATCCATCGATACACGTACGGAAATCCGTATTCAGAAAGCGTTTCTTACCATGATGAAGGGACGCACGAGCTTTATCGTCGCTCATCGTCTGTCTACGATTCGTGAGGCGGATGTGATTCTGGTTATGAAGGACGGTAAAATCATCGAGCAGGGCAATCACGAATCCCTGCTTGCGCAAAACGGATTTTACGCAAATCTGTATAACAGTCAGTTTGCAAATTAAATGCAGGGACTTATCTGTCCCTGCGCAGATGCGATACATCCATATAGCTTGGAATTCCGTTTTCGAAGGAAATGGGTACTTCGCCCCAGATGAGCGGAGTAAGGTATTCAATCAATTCTTCCGTAACATCATTACCCCGGGCGCTGATCCATTCCGGCGGTATCGATTTTGCTTCGTTTGCAATCCCAAGGATTGGCGAATGGCTGTATTCGATGCGGTATGGATGATTTGAAATGCGATGCAGGCATACCATGGAAGCGGTAATGCCGGATAACGCAAGCGCAACGCCCTTTTTTCCCTGCTCGAAGGATTCTTTCAGATCCGTTTTGGAAGCAAGGTGGGATGCGCATCTTTGAAGGACGTTTATCTCTACGGAGCGCACTTTTACACCAATGTTTTCTTTTACAAAAAATTCCAGCGCTTTTCCGGCGCCGGAGAGCTGCAGGTGCCCGAAATTGTCGGTTGCCTCTAAGGAGGCCGCAACGTAATTGCCATCCGTATCGCGGATTCCCTCGGATACGGCGACAATCAGATTGTCGTGGTGTTCCAATTCGCTTTTTACATCCTCCAGAAACTGTTTTTTGGAGAACGGAATCTCGGGAAGATAGATCAGATGCGGGGCTGTGTTATAGCTGTTTCTTGCAAGCGCGGAGGCAGCAGTCAGCCAGCCGGCATCCCTGCCCATAATCTCCACAATGGTAACGCTCTTTACCGCGTAAATGAACGTATCATGAGCAATCTCAAGAAGGGAAGAAGCAATATATTTTGCGGCAGACCCGAAACCGGGCGTATGGTCTGTCCTGCAAAGGTCGTTGTCAATGGTTTTTGGAATACCGATAATACGGATATCACTATTGATTTTTTCGGCATAATCCGACAATTTAAGTACGGTGTCCATGGAATCATTGCCGCCGATATAGAAAAATGCCCGGATGTTTAATCTGGCAAACTGGTTAAAGATAAATACATAGGGGGAATCGTCATCCTTATAGTCCGGAAGCTTGTGGCGGCAGGAACCCAGATACATTGCCGGGGTTCTCATAAGCTTCTGCAAGGTATCGTCGTCCGAAATTTTTTCATTCAGATTTAAGTAATTCTGATGTAAGATACCAGGAATTCCGTTGATTGCGCCGTAACAGATGTCGTATCTGCCGGATGCTTTTGCACCGGCGATGACTCCTGCAAGGCTGGCATTGATTGCTGCGGTCGGACCGCCGGACTGGGCAACCATGCAATTTCCTATACTCATATTGGACTACTCCTATCGGTCAATTTTTTTATAATGATGTTAGGATCAAAACCCTGTTTTGTCCTATGATACCACGAATTGCTCCATTGCATCCATATAATTGTAATGTTCACAAAATATCGAGTCAAGGGATGAAAATGAGAAAATCTGTGCCAAAAGGCTTTCCTGATTATGAAAATTGTATATTATGCCCAAGAGAATGTAAAACAGACCGGAGAAAGACGGTCGGCGCGTGCAAATCGACGAGTACCGTAAAGCTTGCAAGGGCAGCGCTCCATTTCTGGGAGGAACCTTGCATTTCAGGGAAAAGCGGATCGGGCGCGGTCTTTTTTTCCGGCTGTGCAATGCATTGCGTGTTTTGTCAGAACGAAGAGATTGCAAACGGCCGGACAGGAACGGAAATTGATGACGGACGTCTGGTTGAAATTTTTCTGGAACTTGAGGAGCAGGGCGCGAACAATATCAATCTGGTTACTGCGGGACATTTTCTGCCTCATGTAATCTGGGCGGTGGAGCATGCAAGAAATCAGGGGCTTTCCATACCGATTGTATACAACACAGGAGGGTATGAGAAAGAGGAGAGCATTAAGAGACTGGAAGGAATTGTTGATATTTATCTGCCGGATTACAAATATAGAAAGCCCGGGATAAGCGAAAAATATGCGCATGCGGCGGATTATGCGGATGTGGCAAGAAAAGCGATAGCCGAGATGGTAAGACAGCAGCCGGACGCAGAGTTTTACGACAAGCCCTATGCCGGCGCAGCGCCAACGGATGATACGGATGCAAAAACAGAGCGCCTGATGAGAAGAGGCGTAATCGTAAGACATCTGCTTCTGCCGGGACAGCTTGGCGATTCCAAAAAAATCATAAAAGAGTTGTTTGACGCATACCAAAACCGGATATATTACAGTCTGATGAGCCAGTATACGCCGCTTGCGAATGTAGAACACTATCCAGAACTTCAGACGAGAGTGAGCAAGGAGGCGTATGAAGCTCTTGTGGACTACGCCGTCCGGCTTGGAATCGAGAACGGATTTACACAGGAGCGGGAGGTGGCGAAGGAAAGCTTCATCCCACATTTTGATTGTCAGGGAGTGCTCCGACACTAGAAATAGTGGTGGTTTTTCAAACGAAAATATAGTACCATAAAAATATAGGTATGAGTAGACGGTGCGGGGGGAACTTTATGAGCGGAAGCAGACATATAGGACAAATTATGATTGAATGTCCAAATACGATTTTCAGCCTGTATGTGGCGAATGAGAGTGAATTATCAAAGATTGAGATTTTTATGAATAATATAAAAACGGTTAAGAAGGTTGGATTGTATGATATCTACAACTGGTGCAACCGTCAGGGAATTGTTTACGATACGCACTTTAATTATCATAAGGACTTTTCTCTGTGGAAGAATGCAAAATCCTATCTTGCTTATTACCGGCAGAAATACAAATATCAGTACAAGCTTGGTTTTGGTGCTGTATAAATCCGGATAGGACAATCCCTGGAATGAATCCGGGGATTTTTTATGCTGTCAGGCATCGTGTACAACGTACAGAAACATACACTGAGTTTCGCAATTACCTTAGATTATTAAGAGCATGGAGGAGAGAATATGAGATATCCGCAGTTTTTAAAAGAGGGGCAGACCATTGGATATGTTGCACCTTCTTTTGGATGTGCGACGGAACCATACCGGAGTGCGTTTAATCATGCGCTTACGGTGTTGGAGAAAAAAGGATACCACGCAGAGATTGGCCCGAACTGCTATGCGGCGGAAGGAATCGGAATCAGCAACAAGCCGGATTTGTGCGGAGCGGAACTGAATGAGTCCTATCTGAGTGATAAGAGCGATGCAATCATTTCCTGCGGCGGCGGGGAGCTCATGTGCGAAGTGGTTCCGTATATTGACTTTGAAAAAATAAAGAATGCAAGACCGAAATGGTATATGGGGTTTTCGGATAATACGAATTTTACCTTTTTATCCGCAACAATTGCGGACACTGCGGCCATCTATGGACCATGCGCGTCCTCGTTTGGAATGGAGCCATGGCACGCGTCCATCAGCGATGCGTTTGACTTATTGTGCGGCAGAAAGAACAGATTTCATGGATATGATATGTGGGAGCTTGAAAGCAATAAGTGCGAGGAGACGCCGCTTGCTCCGTACAATCTGACAGAGCCGGCCGGATATCATTCCTTTGTACCAAAGTCTGATGGTGCGGGAAACTGTCATAAGAACGGATTAGAAGAAGTTTGCGGACAGGAAATCACATTGGAAGGCCGTCTGATTGGCGGATGCATGGACTGTCTTGTGAATTTGCTCGGAACAAAATTTGACCACGTAGACAGCTTCAACAAAAGATATGGGGAGGAAAAGAAAATCTGGTTTCTCGAGGCCTGCGATTTAAACGTCATGTCCATACGCCGGGCAATCTGGCAGATGAAGTATGCGGGATGGTTTGACAATGCGGCCGGGTTTCTGATTGGGCGTCCGGTCTGTATGGGGCAGGAAATGTTTGGCATAGACCAATATCGGGCGGTAACGGATCTTCTGGCAGAATATCAGGTTCCTGTTATTATGGATCTGGATATCGGACATTTGTCCCCGATGATGCCGCTTGTGTGCGGGGGAAGTGCAAACGTAACGGTAAAGGGACGGAAGTTTGAAATGGAATACACATGGAGATAAGGCAATCGTCTGCCTGTTCTGCAAATGGCGGAAAGCAATCTTCCATGGACAGAACGGACATCTCCGTTTATAATGGATTTGTAATGAGAGAGGGTACTTTATGTACAATGTATCAGGAGGAGAAGATGATGAACAACATTCCAAAAATTAAACTCGGAATTGTGGCGGTAAGCCGCGACTGTTTTCCGGAAAGCTTATCTGTAAACAGAAGAAAGGCACTTGTTGCTGCATACAAGGCAAAATATGATGCGGAGGATATCTACGAGTGTCCGGTCTGTATCGTGGAAAGCGAGATACATATGGTGCAGGCGCTTGCCGATATCAAAGCAGCCGGATGTAATGCGCTGTGCGTATATTTAGGAAACTTCGGACCGGAAATTTCAGAGACGCTTCTTGCGAAGCATTTTGAAGGACCGAAGATGTTCGTTGCAGCAGCGGAAGAAAGCCAAGCGGACCTCATGGACGGAAGAGGAGACGCATACTGCGGTATGTTAAACGCAAGCTATAATTTAAAGCTCCGCAATATCGGCGCATATATTCCGGAATATCCGGTCGGAGACGCTGAAGATCTCGCCGATATGATTCATGAATTTTTACCAATCGCACGTGCAGTAGAGGGATTATCCAAGCTTAAAATAATTTCATTCGGACCAAGACCGCTCAACTTCCTTGCCTGCAATGCTCCAATCAAGCAGCTCTACAATCTCGGGGCAGAGATTGAAGAGAACTCGGAGCTGGATCTGTTCGAAGCTTTTCATAAGCATGAAAATGACGCCCGTATTCCTGAGGTGGTTGCCGATATGGAAAGGGAGCTTGGCGCAGGAAACAAAAAGCCGGAAGTGTTGGCAAAGCTTGCGCAGTATGAGCTTACTCTTCTTGACTGGGTCAAGGAGCACAAAGGATACCGCGAGTATGTTGCAATTGCGGGAAAATGCTGGCCGGCGTTCCAGACTCAGTTCGGCTTTGTGCCATGTTATGTAAACAGCCGTCTTACCGGAAGAGGCATTCCGGTATCCTGCGAGGTCGACATCTACGGCGTGCTTTCCGAGTTTATCGGAACCTGCGTCAGTGAGGACGCCGTTACGTTACTGGATATCAACAACTCCGTACCGAAGGATATGTATAAAGAAGCAATCGAAGGAAAATTTGATTATACACACAAGGATACGTTTATGGGATTCCATTGCGGAAACACATGCACCGCAAAGCTGGCATTCCATGAGATGAAATACCAGAAGATTATGGCGAGAAATCTTCCGATTGAAGTGACGAACGGAACATTGGAAGGCGATATCATTCCGGGAGCGATTACATTCTATCGGCTGCAGTCTACGGCGGACAACAGGCTTCGCGCATATGTCGCGCAGGGAGAGGTTCTTCCGGTTGCAACCAGATCGTTCGGAGGAATCGGAGTGTTCGCAATTAAGGAGATGGGACGCTTTTACCGTCATGTACTGATTGAGAAGAACTATCCTCATCATGGGGCTGTCGCGTTCGGACATTATGGAAAGGCACTGTTCGAGGTATTTAAGTATATTGGTGTTCCGATGGAGGATATCAATTACAATCAGCCAAAGAGCTTACCGTATCCGACAGAGAATCCGTTTGCATAAGATGGTTTAAGCGGCAATTCATAAAACAGGCAATTTTCGTGAGAGCGCAGATTGCCTGTTTTAAAAAAAGGGAGAGCGAATATGTATTTTATAGGAATAGATTTGGGCACCTCAGCAGTAAAACTGCTTCTTATGACAGAAAACGGTACCGTTGAAAAAATTGTGTCAAAGGAATATCCAATATCGTTTCCAAAGCCGGGCTGGTCGGAACAGAATCCGGCGGACTGGTGGGAACAATCCATTGCCGGACTGAAGGAACTGACCGCCTCGGTTGACAAGTCCGAGATTAGAGGAATCAGCTTTGGCGGACAGATGCATGGACTGGTAATGCTTGATGAAAGGGATGAGGTCATACGTCCGGCAATTTTGTGGAATGACGGAAGAACCGGCAGACAGACCGGTTATCTGAATGATGTGATCGGAAAAGCAAAATTATCCGCACTGACCGGAAATATTGCGTTTGCGGGATTTACCGCGCCGAAGCTTCTCTGGGTAAAGGAAAACGAGCCGGACAATTTTGCGCGGATAAGGAAAATAATGCTGCCGAAGGATTATCTGGCGTATAGGCTGACAGGCGTGTTTAGTACGGACTATTCCGATGCATCCGGGACGCTTCTTTTGGATGTGGAACACAAATGCTGGTCAAAGGAAATGCTTGCCATTTGCGGCGTCAGAGAGGAGTGGCTTCCGACGCTTTTTGAAAGCTATGAGAAAACGGGAGCACTGTTACCGGAGGTTGCGGATATGCTTGGATTTCCTGGGAAGTGCGTAATAGCGGCAGGAGCCGGCGACAATGCAGCGGCGGCGGTCGGGACCGGATGCGTGGGCGAGGGAAAATGTAATCTTTCTCTTGGAACAAGCGGAACCATGTTTATCACAAGTCAGAGATTCGGGGTGGATCCCAATCATGCGCTTCATTCTTTTGCACATGCGGACGGCAGCTTTCATCTGATGGGATGCATGCTCTCGGCTGCAAGCTGCAATAACTGGTGGATGAAGGATATTTTACAGACAGATGATTTCGCCTTGGAGCAGGAACCGATTGCGGTAAGGGGGCGGGAGAAAACGCTCGGCGAAAATTCCGTTTTTTTCCTTCCGTATCTTATGGGAGAGCGTTCGCCTCACAACGATCCGTATGCGAAGGGCGCGTTTATCGGCATGAGCCTTGCTACGAAGAGGGAAGATATGCTGCAGGCGGTTTTCGAGGGCGTTGCATTCGGACTGCGCGATTCGCTTGAGGTGGCGAGAATGCTCGGCGTCGCTCCGGAGAGGACAACAATCTGTGGAGGCGGGGCGAAAAGTCCTCTCTGGCGGACGATTGTTGCGAATGTCATGGACATGAGCGTGGATACGGTAGAGGTTGAGGAAGGACCTTCCTTTGGCGGGGCAATCCTTGCAGCGGTGGCATGCGGCGTCTTTCCGAATGTAAAGACGGCCTGTGATTCGATTGTCCGCGTGAAAGATACAACCACGCCGGATGAGGCGCTGGTTCAAAAATATGAGATTTCATATAAAAAATTCACAAACCTTTACCCGGCTTTGCGCGGGATATTCAAAGAAATGTAAATTTTGCGTAAAGTCATTGTAAATATATGGACTTTCATTCTATAATAAGTGGCGTAGGTTTGGATTGGAATTATATGGCTGTACATATATGAAAGGAAAATATTTATGAATGGAATCACAACAGTCGTAACACTTTTAAGCGGCGTTGCATTGTTTTTGTTCGGAATGTCCCTGATGGGAGACGGACTGAAAAAAGTTGCGGGAAATAAGCTGGAAGTCATTTTATACAAACTGACCAGTTCTCCAATCAAGGGAATTTTACTTGGCACCGTTGTTACTGCTGTTATTCAATCGTCATCTGCGACTACCGTCATGGTGGTCGGGTTTGTGAATTCCGGTATGATGAAGGTTGCACAGGCAATCGGTATCATTATGGGTGCAAATATCGGAACCAGTATTACGGGCTGGATTCTGTGTTTGTCCTATATTGAAGGTTCGGGCGGTGTGGCACAGCTGTTATCTACTGCAACGATATCCGCGGTTATCGCGATTGTCGGCATCATTTTTAAAATGTTTGTGAAGAAGCAAAGCTATAAGGACATCGGCGGAATCATGCTTGGCTTTTCCATTCTTATGACCGGAATGCAGACGATGAGCGGCGCTGTTTCTCCACTCAAAGAGAACCCGCATTTTGTCAATGCGTTTTCCATGTTTTCAAACCCGCTGCTTGGCATTTTAGTCGGTATTGCATTTACCGCTGTACTTCAGAGTGCATCCGCATCGGTCGGTATTCTGCAGGCTCTTTCAAGCACCGGTTCCATCACGTTTGCGACTGCTTTTCCAATCACGCTCGGTATTGGCGTGGGAGCCGCATGTCCGGTACTTTTTTCCGCAATCGGAACGAACAAGAACGGTAAGCGCACCGCGCTTGTATATTTGATCAACGATTTGCTTGGAATGGTAGTCTGGGGAAGTATATTTTATGTGGCGAATATGTTTGTGCATTTTTCGTTTATGGATCAGGTAATGAATCCTGTTCTGATTGCGCTTTTAAATACCGGATACCGGATACTTACGATTCTCGTGCTTGCGCCGTTCATTAAAGCAATCGAAAAACTGGTGTTTAGGCTGATTAAGGATACGGAAGAGGATAAGGAGGAGCAGGCAGATTTTGATCTTTTAGAGGAGAGATTTCTCAGATATCCGCCGCTTGCGATTGCGCAGAGCCATCTGGCAGTAAACGGAATGGCTAAGAAGGCGCGCAAGAATATCTTCCGCGCGATGGGAATTCTGGAGGATTACTCGGTCGATAAGTTTAATAAGGTGCAGGAAAAGGAAAATCTGATTGATAAATACGAGGATAAGCTCGGCACTTTTCTGATGCAGATTACATCCTCGGATCTTACGATTGCGCAGACGAGGCAGGTGTCGAAATTTTTACATACCATAACGGACTATGAGCGTCTCGGAGACCATGCGGTTAATATTTCCTTTGTGGCGAACGAATTGAACGAGAAAAAGCTTTCCTTTTCGGAAGAAGCACAGTATGAGCTTGGCATATTGGAGGATGCAATTACAGAGATTCTGAATCTGACAGTGGATTCCTTTGTGGAGGATAATCTGGAAAAAGCCGCTAATGTAGAGCCGCTCCGGGAACTGATCGGAATCATGTGCAATGACTTAAAGCTGCGCCATGTAGAGAGACTCAGCAACGGAAAATGTAAGATTGAGCAAAGCTTCGCGTTCAATGATCTTCTCACGAATTTTGAGCGTATCGCAGCACACTGCTCAAATATTGCGGTAGCAATGATTGAGCTGGAAGCATCTGATTTTGATACGCATGAGTATCTAAAGAGTGTTCACGAGCTTCGGAATGGCGATTACTCCGAACTGCTTGAGGCTTATGAAGCCAAATACAGCATCAACGGTTATGTTCCTTCGGAGAAAGAGGATGACTTGGACGAGGAAGAGGCGGAGAAGTCAAAAAAGAAGGAAAAGGAAAAGCTAAAATCAAAGGAAAAAGGAAAGAAAGAGAAAAAGAAAAAACGAATTAGGTAGAATTGAACCGGTAGAGTCCGGTTTATGACACATAAAAAATGAGATACTCCTTTCATCAACATGGATGAGAGGAGTTTTTGTTATGAACAAAGGAAAAGAGACAATCATTATTACCGCTGTAATGGCGCTGATGGGAGCAATCGGGAGCGTTACATTGGTCTGCGCAATACTCGAAGTGGACGTAGCAAGACTTGGATTCGGAAATTTTATAGGGTTTGTGACAGGGCTTGGCGGTATTTTCTTTACGATTCTGATGCTGGGGAATTTTGATTGACGCATATTTAAATGTCTAATATAATAGTTCTGGCGAATGTCGATTTATGCAATATTTGGAAAGTTGAGGATATGCATGAAGCCAGTATTATGCAGAAGAACCCGGATGGGATGCGCACTTCTTTTGGTGCTTTCTATATTAATTTCTATATGGAAGCTTCCTATGACTGTATACGCGGCGGAAAGCGGCGTTGTAGTCTGTATGGAAGGATTTACTGTCAACACTCGTCAGAGTGCTTCCACAGATTCGGACATTGTGAATCGTCTTGCAAACGGAAAACCGCTTTCTATTCTGGAAGAGACAACAGGTAAGGACGGATATAAATGGTACAAGGTATCTTATGTGCTAAACGCAACAGGAGAGACAAAAACTGCCTATATCAGAGCGGATTATGTCCAGGTAACCGGCGGCGCTTTGACAGAGGAACAAAGCCCAGCCGGCGGCAATGATACAACTACAGGTGTATCCTGCCGGGATAATGTTTTTGTCCGCAATGAAGCGGGGACGGTGGGAACCTATCGCATTCTTTCTTTATATATAGGAGATGCGGTAAATATTGTCGGTCAGACTACTGTGGATGGAGCACTCTGGTATCATGTCTGCGGAACGAAGGATGGTCTGTCTTTTGACGGATGGGCATACGGAGAATATATCTCGGTTACAGGCCGGCAGGCAGCGGAGGAAAAGGAAATGGAAGGCGACTACGCCGATGTGCTCCGGGACGCAGGATTTCCGGAAAGCTATATAGCAAGCCTTGTGCCCCTTCATGAAAAATTTCCGGAGTGGAAATTCGAAGCGGTTCAAACCGGACTGGACTGGACAACCGCGGTTGCAATGGAGAGCATGAACGGACGGAATCTGGTTCAGATGATTGAGAATGACGCGAGAAAATCGACCGCAGGAGGCGCGTACAATTGGTTCTCAAACACATGGACAATCTATGACGGCTCTTCCTGGGTTTCGGCGGATAAAGATTATATTGCCTATTGTATGGATCCGCGCAATTTTTTGAATGAAGATTACATATTCATGTTTGAGGGATTAAGCTACAACGATAACCAGACTTTGCAGGGGGTGCAGTCGATTTTGAACGGCACCTTTATGATGAATGATGTCATCGACAGCGACGGAAGCACATTAAATTATGCGCAGAGCTTTCTTGAAATCGGAAGGGAGACCGGCGTCAGTCCGTATCATCTTGCAACGCGTGTCAGACAGGAGCAGGGTACAAGCGGAACCAATGCGATGATCGGCGGAACATATAACGGTTATGAAGGCTATTATAACTATTTTAATTATGGTGCATACGGCTCTACCGCAACGGCGGTGCTTCAGACAGGACTGATATTTGCAAAAACGCAGGGGTGGTCAACACGCCTCTCCTCCTTGCGCGGCGGGGCGAAGCTCTTAGCGGCGAATTACATTAATAAAGGGCAGGATACAATTTATTTCCAGAAGTTCAATGTGGTAAATGAATCAAATTTGTATTCCCATCAGTATATGGCAAACGTTTCGGCGGCAATGACAGAGGGGAAAAAGCTGGGCGCAGGCTATGCAAATAAGAATCAATCCTTTGTTTTCCGCATTCCGATTTACAAGAATATGCCGGCGGAAGCAGTGACATTTACCGCATCCGGCAATCCGAATAATTACCTAAAGAGCCTGAGCATGGAAGGAATATCTCTTACGCCGGCGTTTAACGGTGCAATTACAAGCTACTCGGCGGTAGTGGATAATTCGGTCAGTAAGATTTCAGCAGCCGCGGATGCGGTGGCCGCGACTTCAACCGTATCCGGAGCCGGGGCGTATGAGCTGAAGGAGGGTACGAACACAATAGAGATAACCTGTACCGCAAAGAACGGAAATCCAAAGGTATATGTAATTCATGTGGTTCGGACCGCCGCAGGACAGCAGACAGCGTCCAATGTGCCGGCACAGGAAACTCCTGCTGTATCAGCACCTTCCTGTACCTCGCAGATTTATAGGTTTGGGACGAATGTAACGGGGATTGCTCCGCAGACGAAGGTCAGCGATTTTATGGAGAAAATTTCTGTTACAAACGGTTCTGTCAAGGTTCTTAATGCATCCGGTTCGGAAAATTCGGGAACCGTTGCCACCGGAAATACCGTAGTGGTGTATGATAGCAGCGGCAATCAGGTATCCGTTTATCCGGTTGTAATTTACGGAGATCTCAACGGCGACGGAGCGGTAAATGCATTGGATATGATTAAACTGAATCGACATATCATCGGCAAGGAGAGCCTGTCCGGAGTGTATCTGGAGGCTGCGGATACAAACAGAAAGGGCGACGGCGCGAACGCTCTCGATATGATTATATTGAACCGGCATATCATTGGCAGCGCGACGATTGAGCAGTAATAGAGAGAGGAATTAAGATGACAAGAGAGAAACGATTATCGCTATTTGTAACGGCATTGTGTATGATGTTTTCCGTATTATTTGCTCCGAAAATGTCTGTATGCGCAGCGGGAATGACGTTAAGCCTTAGTTCTACCTCGCTAAATATCGGGGATACTGTTACAGCAACGGTTAGGGTTCCGTCCGGATATGGAGCGACGGTCTCTGTGGAATATGACAGTGCGATTCTGCAGATTTCCTCCGACTCTAAAAACGGAGCGATTATGAATCTTGGGGATGCGATGGGACAGCCGGCGAGCGGAAGCATTACGTTTACGGCAATCGCCGCAGGAGACTGCGCAATTACCGCAAATGCAACCGTTGCCGGAGACTCGGAAGGAAACCAGGTGGACTTATCCGGTGCAGGAGCAAGAATTACGGTTGAGAATACAGCAAGCGGAGCCGTCGGCGGTTCGGGAAATGCGGCGGACCAAAACGCAGGCGGAGGCAAAGCGTCAGCGGATAATTCACTGTCCGTATTGAAGCTTTCCGCTGGCACACTATCGCCTTCTTTTTCTTATAATGTGACAAAATATACGGCAACAGTAGATTATTCTGTTTCAAGTATAGCGATTACGGCGACCCCGACGAACGAAAAGGCAACGGTAACATCCGTAACCGGAAATGAGAATCTGGCAGTTGGACAAAATACAATTAAGATTACGGTAAAAGCCGAGAACGGAGTGTCAGCCGTCTATACCATCACAGTTACCAGAGAGGAACAGCAGGAATCCTCGGGAGGCAGCTCTGCAGATATGAACCAGAATCAGCAGGAAACTTCGGCGGAAGGAAACACAGTCGGCGAGTTGGCAGAACCGACCAATGGATTTATTGTGGATGGGGTTCTTCTGATTCCGAGCTTTGAGCTTCCGCAGGAATTGATTCCGAGGGATTTTGTGGAGGGAACGATAAATCTGTATGGTTCTAAGTATCCCTGTCTTCAATTTCAGTATGGCAATATCACTTTGATTTGTCTGAAAGAAGCGGAAGATACACAGGGACAGCTGTATATCTATGACAGCAGCCAGTATACCGTATTTCCTTTTCATAAACAGGAGGACTCCGGGCAAAATAACGATATGGGAAATGACGGCGCAGGATATGATTTGGCGGAATATGAAAGCCTGCTGGAACAGAATAGCAAATTGGAGGACAGTGTCGGGCATTTAAGAGTATTTTTATATGTATGTCTGGTTATTTTATGTTTATGTATTGGTATAATTGCCGCGATAGTTGTATTATATTTAAAAAGGGAAAGAATCAATCAACGAAGGATGAAATCGATTTGATAGACGTATAAAGTGACAGATTGCAATGGAGGTCAAAAGAGTTGAAAGCATATACGGATAATGCGAAAAAGGTGCTTGATCTTGCAAAAAAGCTTGCAAAGGGAATGAACTATAACTATGTGGGAACAGAGCATATTCTTGCAGGACTAGTCAGGGAAGCAAAGGGCGTTGCAGCCGAAGTGCTCGCAGCGAATAATGTGGAATTTGAAAAGCTTCACAAAATGATAGAGGAACTGATTTCGCCGGGGGAAGGAAGCGTCGTTGTTGAAGAGCGAACCGGATTTTCTCCGCGCACACAGCTGGTGCTGAACCGCGCAGAGGAAGAGGCAGAGCGGTTTGGCAGCGACAAGATTGGAACAGAGCATATGCTGCTTGCAATTCTTAAGGAAGGAGATTGCGCAGCATCACGTCTGCTCAATACCATGGGCTGCAACGCACAAAAGATTTTTGCGGAAATTATGGTGGCAATCGGGGAGGATCCGGCAAAGCACAGGGATGAACTTCAAAGACAGCGCGCATATGCGGCTGGAAATATGTCCACGCCGACTTTGAACCAATATTCGAGAGATCTTACCGAGATGGCAAAAGCGGGAATACTTGATCCGGTAATCGGACGCAGGAAAGAGACGGAGCGTTTGATACAAATTCTTTGCAGGCGCGGAAAGAATAATCCTTGTCTGATTGGGGAACCGGGAGTCGGCAAGACAGCTATTGTGGAAGGACTTGCGGAGAGTATTGTCGACGGAACCGTTCCGGAACTGGTTGCCGGTAAGAGGCTGGTATCGCTCGATATGTCCGGCCTCGTAGCAAAATCAAAGTACCGCGGAGAGTTTGAGGAGCGAATTAAAAAGGTAATTAACGAAGTTGCAGACGCCGGCAACGTCATTTTATTTATCGATGAGCTTCATACAATCATTGGCGCCGGCGGCGCAGAAGGTGCGCTGGATGCTTCGAACATTTTAAAGCCCGCTCTGGCAAGAGGAGAAATTCAGGTTATCGGCGCAACTACGATTGAGGAATACCGAAAGTATGTGGAGAAGGACGCTGCGCTTGAGCGGAGATTTCAACCGGTTCTGGTCGAAGAACCGACCATAGAGGAATCAATCGAAATCTTAAAAGGACTTCGCCGCTTATACGAGGAACATCATAATGTCACGATTACAGATGACGGTGTAGAGGCCGCAGTACGTCTGTCTGCCCGCTACATTAACGATCGGTTTCTGCCGGACAAAGCAATCGACCTGCTGGATGAGGCCTCGGCGAAATGCAGACTTGGCATGATTCATGGAACGGAAGAAATACGTGAGTTAAGAAAAGAAATTCAGGAGGTACAGCTGGAACTCGAGGACGCGCTTTCCGCGGGGGATATCGAGACAGCAAAGGAACGAAAGGAATATAAACTGGTATTAGAGGAGAAATGTGATAAGGCAGAAAGGAAAAATCACAAAGCTCCAAAAGGCCGTATACCGTTTGTCGGGGAAGATCAGATTGCGGAGGTTGTCGCAGGCTGGACCAAGATTCCGGTCAGCCGTCTGACGGAGAGCGAGGCTGCACGACTTAAGAAGCTGGAGTCGATTCTTCATAAACGTGTCATCGGACAGGAGGAAGCCGTATCTGCCGTAGCAAGATCCGTCCGCCGGGGGCGTGTCGGAATCAAGGATCCCAAGAGACCAATCGGTTCGTTTTTATTCCTCGGGCCGACAGGTGTCGGAAAAACAGAAATCTCAAAGGCACTTGCGGAGGCTGTTTTCGGAAATGAGGATGCTATGATTCGCGTCGATATGTCGGAATATATGGAAAAGCACAGCGTTTCCAAGATGATTGGATCGCCTCCGGGATATGTGGGACATGAAGACGGAGGGCAGCTTTCGGAAAAGGTAAGAAGAAATCCGTTTTCCGTCATTTTGTTTGACGAGATTGAGAAGGCGCATCCGGATGTTTTTAATATCCTGCTTCAGGTGCTTGATGAGGGACATATTACGGATTCGCAGGGAAGAAAGGTTGATTTCAAAAATACGATTATTATTATGACATCGAATGCGGGTGCCCAGTCTATCATCGAACCAAAGAAGCTGGGGTTCGGCGCAGTAGAAGATGAGAAGCAGGATCATAACATGATGAAAAACAGTGTTATGGAAGAGGTAAAGCGCTTGTTCAAGCCGGAGTTTTTAAATCGAATTGATGAGACGATTGTATTCCGCGCATTGAATAAGAATGATATGAAACAGATTGTTACCCTGCTTTGCAAGGAGCTTCAGAAGCGGGCAAAGAATCAGATGAATATTGAACTTGTCATTCGTGATAGTGCAAAAGAGTATATTGTTGAAAAAGCATATGATCGCAAGTACGGTGCCCGTCCATTAAAGAGAAAGATTCAGGATGAGATTGAGGACCGTCTTGCGGAGATGATTGTAGGCGGAGATATTGCAGGCGGCGATAAAGTGATTGCCGCAACAAAAAACAAAGAAATTTTCCTTTCAAAAGCGCAATAATCTGCTGGAAATCATGCTTCGGATACGATATAATCAAATTACAAATTGGATATATTTCACAGGAGGACAAAATGGCTGTAATTAGCGAATTGATTCGCACAGAATCAGATGGAACAATCAGTTTTGGGGATTACTCATTGGCAGCAAAAGCGAAGGTTGATAATTTCGAGGTCTCGGGCGACTTATACAAGGTTAAGACCTACAAAGAAATCACTAAGTTGGAAAGAAACGGTTTATTTGTATATGAATCTGTACCCGGAACTGCTGTGACCGGATTTAAGCAGACAGAAGAAACGGTTGAGTTTGTGGTAGAGGGACCGGAAGATGCGCAGATTACGTTAGAACTTGCTGAGGAGACAGAATATGAAATCTCAATCAATGGAGCATCAGCCGGAGTAATGAAGACAAACCTAGGCGGCAAATTAAGTGTAAGCGTCGAATTGGAAGGCGCCGCATCTGTTGCGGTCAAAATTGCAAAACAATAAGAACATCGGACAGTAACCCCGGATTGTTTGATCCGGGGTTTTTCATAGGGAGAACATATGGCAAAAGCAAAAACAAGCATATTTTTTTGTCAACAGTGCGGTTACGAATCCGGTAAATGGATGGGACAGTGCCCCGGATGTAAAGAATGGAATACCTTTGTCGAGGAGCTGGTAGACAAAAAATCGGTTTCATCTTCCGGAAAGGCAAAAGCGGATAAAGCAGAAGCAAGACCTGTACCGATATCGCAGATTTCATTTTCCGCAGAAGACCGCATCGCATCCGGTTTTGCGGAATTCGATCGTGTGCTCGGAGGAGGAATTGTGCAAGGTTCGCTGGTGCTGATCGGAGGAGATCCAGGCATTGGAAAGTCGACGCTATTGCTTCAATTGTGCCGCAATCTTTCGATAGAGAATCATGCTATTCTGTATGTATCGGGAGAGGAATCTCTGGGACAGATTAAGATGCGTGCAGAGAGAATAGGAAAATTTTCGGATTCGTTGGAACTTCTCAGTGAGACAAATCTGGACACTGTTTCAAATGTGATTTCAAATAGGAAGCCGCAGCTCGTAATTATAGATTCGATTCAAACGATGTATAACGAGAATGTCGCTTCTGCGCCCGGGAGCGTATCTCAGGTAAGAGAATCGACGAGTGTATTGCTTCAAATTGCGAAGGGAATGAATATTACCATATTTATCGTCGGACATGTGACGCGGGAAGGAACAGTGGCCGGCCCGAGAGTATTGGAACATATGGTAGATACGGTACTTTATTTTGAGGGAGATCATAATCAATCATACCGTATTTTGCGTGCGGTAAAGAACCGGTTTGGATCTACAAATGAAATAGGCGTTTTTGAGATGCGAAACGAAGGACTTGTCGAAGTGGAAAATCCGTCCGAATATATGTTGAACGGAAAACCGCAGGACGCGTCAGGTTCAGTAGTGGCATGCTCAATGGAAGGAACGCGGCCTATACTGTTAGAGATACAGGCATTGGTATGCCACAGCTTTTTCAACAATCCGCGGCGTACTGCGAACGGAACGGATTATAACCGGGTTAATCTTCTGATGGCAGTGTTGGAAAAACGTCTCGGGATGCAGTTGTCTGATTGCGATGCTTATATCAATATTGCAGGCGGAATAAAAATGAATGAACCGGCGATTGATCTTGGAATTGTACTTGCGATTATATCCAGTAAGGCTGATCTTGTGATACCGGATAAGACCATTTGCTTTGGGGAAGTTGGATTGAGCGGAGAGGTTCGTGCGGTAAATATGGCGGAACAAAGAGTTCTTGAGGCAAGACGTTTGGGATTTGATACCTGCATTCTCCCAAAGGTTTGTTTAGACGGAGTAAGAAAGGTCAAGGGGATTCAATTGATCGGCGTAAGCAACGTAAAAGAGGCAATGGAGGCCGTAAGAAGCGCCGGAAGGTAAGCGGAAGATGCAATTGTGTATGTCACTCGGAATTGAATATAATATTCGGACAATTCAAACAATTTTGGGAAAAAGATTTACTTTTAAAAAAGTCGAAATTTGTGTTGACTTTGTGTAATCCGGGTGCTATTATAACAAAGCTGACCTCAATAAGCGGTCACGCACCTTGATAACTGAA
>CAZTKM010000019.1:0-48481 GCA_964614035.1 uncultured Lachnobacterium sp. | reverse complement strand
AGGATATTATGGGAAATCGGAAATTTTTGGATCGTGCAGGAAGCTTTGAAATCAGTCACGCACAGCGCCATACAGGGTTATATTTTCCGCTGGCAAGCGAGACAGGGCTCAAGAGCGCAGTTGCCCCAAACCTTGCGGGGGATGCAAAATTAGACCAGAATCATTTTTTATTTGTACCGGCAAGCATAGAGAATATGCATAACGACCGCGGAACGCGCAACTTCTGGTGCAGGATCGAAGGGAAGGGCATCTGGTCTGCGACAGGCAATTCCGCAGAACAGCAGCTGATGATGTTTTCCCCGGAGGAGGAAGAGGTAACGGTATCGGCGGGCTACATGTGGCATAGGACTGTGCGGAAATCCCCAAAATACGGGCTTTCGTCCGAGATTACTTCCTATGTGCCGATTCAGAAAAACATGGAAGTACATATGATTACCATCAAAAATGAAGCAGAGGAGCCCGTTACATTTACTCCGGTTGCGGCATTTCCAATCTATGGGCGCAGCGCGGATAATATCAGGGATCACAGGCATGTAACTTCGCTTTTGCACCGCATATCCGTAAATAAGTTCGGCGTTTCGGTATATCCGACCTTGTCCTTCGACGAGCGCGGTCATCAGATCAATGACACCATCTACTTTGTGGAGGGAATGACAGAGGACAAAACGGCGCCGGTAAGCTTTTTCCCGGAGGTGGATGAGTTCATCGGCGAAGGAGGCAGCTTAGAGCATCCAAAAGCCGTCATTGAAAACGCCGAAGGCAAGGCGGAGGGCACTGTTGTAAACGGACAGGAAGCGCTCGGAGGACTGAAATTTGAGAAGCTTACGCTTGCCCCGGGAGAAGAGAAGGAGTTTACCATATTTGCCGGCGTGTGCCATAAGGAGAGCCACATCAGCCGCAATCTGGAGGATTATCCGGATAAAAAGGCGGTGCTTACCGATTTCGAGCGGACGAAGGAATACTGGAAAAACAAGGTCAACGTAAGCTATATGACCGGAAACGAAGAGTTTGACCGGTTTATGAGCTGGGTGAGCTTTCAGCCGGAGCTTCGCCGGTTATTCGGATGCTCCTTCCTTCCGCACCATGATTACGGAAAAGGAGGAAGAGGATGGAGAGATCTCTGGCAGGATTGTCTGGCGCTTCTTCTGATGAATCCGGGCGGTGTGCGGCAGATGCTTCTGAGCAATTTCGCCGGCGTCCGCATCGACGGAAGCAATGCGACAATTATCGGCGAGCATCTCGGAGAATTCAAGGCCGACCGCAATTCGATTACCCGCGTGTGGATGGATCATGGCGTATGGCCGCTCCTTACCACAAAGCTTTACATCGATCAGACCGGAGATTTTGCGCTGTTAAATCAGAAGGCACTCTATTTCAAGGATCGTCAGGTAAAGCGCGGTCTTGCGGTAGACGACAGGTGGACGAACGAGACCTGCTGGCAGAAGGATAAGAGAGGACACGAGTATAAAGGCACAATCTTGGAGCATCTGCTCCTACAGAACCTGACCGCATTCTGGGAAGTCGGCGAGCACAACCATATCAGACTCCGCGACGCAGACTGGAATGATGCAATCGATATGGCGGGAGCGCGGGGTGAGAGCGTCGCTTTCACAAACGCATACGCAAAGAATCTGATTGACCTTGCCGGACTGATTGAGACGGAAGAAGAGAACGGCATTACGGAGTTTAAAATTTTGCAGGAAATCGAGATTCTTCTGGAGGATGATGAATCGGTCTATGACGATATAGAGAAAAAACGCATGGTGCTGGAGCGCTATGAGGACTCATGCGTGCATGAAGTAAGCGGTATCCGGGTGGCAGTCGATGCGGATGAACTTGCCGGAAACCTGCGTGCGAAGGGCGAGTGGATCATCGGACATATCAGAAAGACGGAATGGGTGGAAGACTCCAGAGGGAACGGCTGGTACAACGGCTATTATGACAACAGCGGGCGCCGCGTGGAGGGCGAAGCGGACGGAAACGTCCGTATGATGCTGACCGGACAGGTGTTTGCAATCATGGGAAACACCGCAACAAAGGAGCAGATTGAGAGCATTGTAAAGAGCGCGGATACATACCTGTATGACAAAGCGTGCGGCGGATACCGGTTAAATACGGATTTTCGCGAGATTAAGACCGACATGGGAAGAATGTTCGGATTTGCATACGGCGAAAAAGAAAACGGCGCGGTATTCTCACACATGGCGGTTATGTATGCAAACGCACTGTACCAGAGAGGCTTTGTAAAGGAAGGCTGCAAAGCGCTGTACAGCCTGTTTGAACAGTCCATGAACTTTGACAAGAGCCACATTTATCCGGGCATTCCGGAGTACTTCGGAAAGGACGGCAGAGGGCTCTATCATTACCTGACCGGCGCGGCGAGCTGGTATATGCTTACCGTCATGAATCAGATGTTCGGCGTGCGCGGCGAGACCGGAAATCTCGTGATTGAACCGAAGCTTTTAGCAGAGCAGTTTGATGAGAACAACAGGGCTGCAATCTCGCTTAAGTTTGCGGGGCATAACTGGAAGATTGAAATCGTAAATGAAAATAGGAAAGAGTACGGTGCATATCAAATGAAATCCGCAGTGCTTAACGAGCAGGATACTCTTGAAATTGCCGGAAACAAGGCTATTCTTTCTTTGAAGAAAATACAGAAAATGGATGCGCGCGTAAGTCATAAGATTCGCGTCGAATTAGACTAGGAGGACATTTTAAAATGAAAGAAACCGCTTACAAAATGAAGGATTACGGAAGAAAGTCCACATTCTCCAGCTTCCTCCCGGGCATCGCGGGAATCAAAGGAATACCGATCTGGTGCTACTATGTGAACAGAGGGCAGGGCGTTGTGAGCTTTGGCGTAGATAATAAAGATCACGCCATTATGGAGTTCTATCCGGCGCATGTGGCATATCAGAATGTAAAACGAACGGGATTCCGCACCTTTATTAAGAAGGACGGAGCCTTTACGGAGGCCTTTTCGGATGAGACCTTAGCTCCAACCATGGAAATCAAAATGAACGGCCTTGCAATCGAGGAGGTAAACGAAGAAAACCATCTTACAACCAGAGTGGAATATTTTACCCTCCCGGAAGAAAGCGTCGGAGCGCTTGTGCGGAAGGTCGTCATTACAAACACATCGGACAAAAGCTGTCGTCTGGAAGTCATTGACGGCATGCCTGCGGTAATCCCGTACGGCGTCGGGATTGACAGCATGAAGAATATGACGCAGACGGCAAAGGCATGGATGCAGGTGGAGGACGTAACGGATTGCACGCCGTTTTACCGCGTGCGTGCAAGTATGGACGATACCACTTCTGTATCGGAAATCAAGGGCGGAAATTTTGCGGCGGCATTTGACGAAGCCGGAAACCGGCTTTTTGTTGTAGCGGATCCGGAGACGGTGTTTGCATATGATACATCGCTTGCATATCCGGTTAATTTTGCAGAGAAAGGAATCGCCGGCATAAAGGAGCTGCCGCAGAATTCCTCCAATCTGCTGCCGGCGGCATTCTGGTGCGTGGAGAAAACGCTTGCGTCAGGGGAGAGCGTGACTTGGTATGAACTGATCGGGCAGGTGGCAAAGAAAGAACTGTTCGGCGCATTTTTGGAAAAGAAGCTCGACAAAAGCTATTTTGAGGAAAAGAAGAACCGGGCGGACGAAATCGTTGAAAAGCTTGTCAGCGGCATTGGCACAAAGACCGCAAATCCGCAGTTTGACGCTTACTGTAAATACACTTATATGGACAACGTGCTCCGCGGCGGATTCCCGATGAAGCTCGGAAACAACAAAATCTTTTATGTATATTCCAGAAAGCATGGGGATCTTGAGCGGGATTACAACTATTTTTCCATGCTGCCGGAGTTCTATACGCAGGGAAACGGTAACTTCCGGGACGTCAATCAGAACAGAAGATGCGACACGTTCTTTGCTCCGTTCGTCGGAAGAGAGAATATCCACAATTTCTACAGCTTAATCCAGTTGGACGGCTATAATCCCCTCAGCGTGGAGAAGCTGACCTACTCGCTGAAGGCAGAGAAGGCGGAGGCCATTCTGTCGGAGCTGGGCGGGAAGGAAAAGCAGGCCGTTCTTGATGTGGTGACAAAGGCCTTTACGCCGGGCGCGCTGTACGCGGTACTCATGGAGCATGTGGCAAAGGATAAGGTTGAAAAGCTGTTCTACACCATCATCGATTTTGCGGAAGGCCTTGTGAACGGCAACTTCGGCGAAGGCTACTGGAGCGACCACTGGACATACAACTTAGACCTCGTGGAAGAATATCTGGCAATCTACCCGGAGAAGGAAAAGGATATGCTCTACGAAAAAGCATACACATTTTTCCTGTCCCAGGCCAATATCAATAAGCGCGCAAGACGTTACGAAGTAACGGAGAAGGGCGTCCGGCAGTATCACGCGCTAAACAAGGCGACCGAGCGCTCTACGAAGGATAAGCTTCTTCGCGGAAACTACGGCAAGGGCGAGACGATATATACCACGCTCATGGAAAAGCTGCTGCTGCTCTGTACCCTGAAGTTCGCCGCCCTTGACCCGTACGGAATGGGCGTTGAGATGGAGGGCGGAAAGCCGGGCTGGTACGATGCCTTAAACGGACTGCCGGGAGTGTTCGGATCCTCCATGTGCGAGACTTACGAATTGATGCGGATGCTGGAATATACCGTCGGCGCATTGAAAAAATATCCGGGCAATGTAGAGCTTCTGGCGGAGCTTGCGGCGCTTATGGAGGAACTTCATCTGATCAACCAGATGGAGGAGGAGCATATTAAGTGCGATGAGGAACTTCTTGGCTTCTGGAATAAAATCAATGACGCGAAGGAAAATTACAGGGATCAGACTTATGAGGGAATATCCGGGAAGACAACCGGAGTAAAAACAGAACATCTTGCGGCCATTCTGGAGGGATTTCAGAAGACCGTAGCGTGCGGCATAAAAAAGGCGTGCGTGCATGGAGACGGAATTGCGCCTGCATATTTCTCCTACGAGGTAGTGAAATACGAGCAGAATGAGCAGGGAATCTTCCCGCTCGCGTTCAAAGTGAAGGAGGTTCCGGCCTTTCTGGAAGGTCCGGTCCGCTACTTAAAGCTTTCCGATTCCATGGAGAATAAGCGGGCGCTGTACGAGAGGGTAAAAAGCAGCGATCTCTACGATAGGAAGCTTTCCATGTATAAGGTAAATGCTTCCCTGTCAGGCGAATCTTATGAGCTTGGCCGCGCAAGGGCATTTACGCCGGGCTGGCTGGAAAATGAATCCATCTGGCTTCATATGGAATACAAGTATCTGCTGGAGCTGATCCGGTCAGGGCTTTACAGTGAATTTGCAGAGGACTTTAAGAACGCTGCGATTCCGTTTCTGGATGAAGAGACTTACGGAAGAAGCACGCTGGAAAATTCTTCCTTTATCGCAAGCAGCAAGAATCCGAATCCAAAGACACATGGCAAGGGATTTGTTGCGAGACTGTCCGGCTCGACGATCGAGTTTATCAGCATGTGGAAGATTATGATGTTCGGAGACAGACCGTTTAAGGACGAGGCGGGAACGATATGCCTATCCTTCGCCCCTGTGATTCCGGGCTATCTGGTAGGCGACGACCTTACCGTATCCGCAAACTTTTTGACGGATACAACCGTAAATTACCATTTGTCGGGAAAGAAGGATTATTTCCCGGGAAATTACCGCATTACGGAGATGATATTGAACTATAAGGACGGTTCGGTATGCAAAGTAAACCAGAATGCGGTATACGGACAGATGGCGCTTGACCTTAGGGAACAGAAAATTGCAACCGTCGATGTGACCGTTGAATAACTGGGAAAACCTGCCTTGGGCAGGTTTTCCCGGCGTTTTGACCAATTTGACGCACAAGGTAAAAATTTTTTGGTCATTTTGCAACTAAAAAAATGATACCTTTTTAAAATTTGGAACATTTTTTCGAGATATATATCCTCATATAATCAAATTATCAACAAGATGCCACATTTAAAGGAGGATATTTATATGAAGGCAAAGAAGTTAATTTCTACTCTTCTTGCAGGCGCTATGGCATTATCATTAGCAGCATGCGGAAGCGGTGAATCAACCAGCGGAACCGGTGGAAATGCTGCAGGTTCTACAGAAAGCGGAAACGCAACCACAGGGACAGGCAACGAGGCCGGAGGGGATACTGCATCAGATGAAACACTTGTTATCTGGACACTTGCAGATGACCTTATCAAATTTGCAGATCGCTATACGGAGCAGACAGGCGTTAAGACAGACGTAGTAGTCATTGAGCCTGCTAATTACCCGACAAAGGTTCAGACCGCAATTGTCGGCGGAGAGTCTGAGCCGGACATTATCGTAGGCGAGCCTCAGATGTTAGGCGACATGTTCAGCTACGGTGCATTCGCAAATCTTGATGATTTGGGAGCACAGGATTACGCAGATCAGATCGTTGATTACGTATGGGAAGTAGGACAGGACGAAGACGGAATCCAGAGAGCAATCTCTTATCAGATTACTCCTGCAGGTATCTATTATCGTAGAGATATCGCACAGGAAGTTTTCGGAACAGAGGATCCTGAGGAAGTTGCAAAGTTATTTGCAGATTACCCGACAATCCTTGAGACAGCCGAGACATTAAAGAGCAAAGGCTACAGAATCTTCGCTTCCGATTCCGAGATGAACTATTTCTCAGGAGACTCAGCATGGGTTATCGACGGAAAGTTAAATGTAGATCAGAGCCGTCTGGATTACATGGATCTTGCAGTTGAATTATATCAGAAGGATTTAACAGCATATGCTGCACAGTGGGCAACACCTTGGTATCAGGCAATGGCAGGAGAAGTTCCGATTCTTTCTTCTGAAACCCAGTGGGGAACAGACGACATGAATATCTGGCAGGGCGATAATCAGGAAGCTATCGACGCATTCAATGAGCAGGCTGCTGCATATTCAAACGGAATGACAGAAGTATTCGCATTCGGTCTTCCTTCATGGGGCGTACTTACCTTGAGAGACCATGTAGGCGATACATCAGGATTATGGGGCGTTTGTCCTGGACCTGCTTACGGATTCGGCGGTGGTACATTCCTTGGTATCTCTTCACAGTCTGAGAAACAGGATCTGGCTTGGGATTTCATCAAGTTTGTAACATTAAATGAAGACACAGCTGAATGGTGGATTGAGGTATCAGAAGGCGATACAGTTTCTCTTAAATCCGTTCTTGACAAGCACAAAGATGATACCAACCCGGTATACGGCGATCAGAAGATGTATGCTATGTGGTTAGAGCTTGCTGAGGGTATCGACTACTCTAAGGTTACCCAGTATGACCAGGCTATCGGCGATGCTTGGGGACAGGCAATTTCTTCTATCAAGACCGGCGAGATGTCTAAGGAAGATGCAATCAATACATTTTATGATACTGTACAGTCTACATATCCGGATCTTATCATCGAGAGATAATCGACAAACAGCTAAATAAAATGGTTCTGTGGTTCGCCTTTGCGGACCACAGAATGATTCATGACAAGGAAAAGCCCGCGAAGCGTACTTTTTCTTGCTGAACGCTTAGTAGGAGGAACATTATGGCAGCAGTAGCAAGAAAAAAAAGAAGTAAACTAACTGCATATAATAATTGGGGTTATGTTTTTGTAGCACCATTCGTAATTGTTTTTTTGATATTTAGTGTGTACCCGGTTCTTAGAACCTTATATTTGAGCTTTACGGATTTGAAAATAATCGGAGACGCTAATTGGATCTGGTTTAAGAACTATCAGCGTGTCGTTACAGATAAATTTTTCTGGAAAGCACTGTTTAATACCGTTCGTATCTGGGGTGTCAACATTGTCCTTCAGTTGGGACTCGCATTCCTTCTTATGATGGTATTTTCAGATGTGAAATACAAGATGAAAGGTCTTCAGGTATTTCGTATTATCTACTACCTGCCGAACCTTATCGCAGCAACATCCATCGCATTCTTATTCAACACCTTACTGGATTGGAGATACGGAACCTTCAACATCATGATCAACGAAATCTACAAGCTGTTCGGCGCAACCTACAATCCGATCGACTGGCTTGGTTCTCCGAATACGGCGGGATATACGATCGCAGTCATCCAGTCATGGATGTGGTTTGGAAATTCCTTCCTGATGCTTATGGCGGGTGTTCAGGGCGTATCAAAGGATTACTTTGAAGCAGCCGCAATCGACGGCGCAGGAAGATGGACGATATTTGGAAAAATCACATTGCCGTTAATCAAACCGATTATGATGTATGTGGCAATCACATCACTGATTGGTGGTCTTCAGATGTTCGACCTGCCATTCCTGATGTCAACTGCTTCATCCGCATCGTACTCTTCGGTACAGACAGTAATGATGTACTTATACAAGTTCGGATTTACAACAGGAAGCACACAGACCGGATATGCATCCGCTGTCGCTTATATGCTGTTCCTGATTATCTTAGTTGTATCCTTGATTCAGCTAAAGCTGTTCAACAGAAAGGAGGATTAGAAAATGTGGTATAAATGCATGAAAGCGTTACTCTACTTTTTACTTATTCTTCTTGCAGCGATGTGCCTGTTCCCATTCCTTATGATGATGGTAAACGCAACGCGGAACGGGCCGGAGATTGTATCGGGATTTACATTGATTCCAAGTACCCATATTGCTGAGAACTGGCATACGGTGTTCCAGTATTTCAACCTTTTTGTAGGTATGAGAAACAGTGTGCTCGTTGCAGTGCCTGCAACTCTTTTATCCGCATACTTCTCAGCGATGACGGCATACGGACTTGCATTTTACAAGTTCAAAGGCAACAAATTGATTTTCATGGCAATCCTCGTATTCATGATGATACCGGGACAGCTTTCACTGATTGGTTTTTATCAGCTGTGCAGCAAGCTGCATCTGATTAACTCTTATGTACCGCTGATTGTTCCGGCAATCGCAGCACCGGGTACTGTATTTTTCCTAAGACAGTACATTTTATCGTCGCTGTCGCCTTCCCTTGTGGAAGCAGCCAGAATTGACGGGGCAAGCGAGCTTTACACCTTCCACAGACTGGTTATTCCAATCGTATCGCCGGCTGTGGCAACAATGGGAATCATGGGATTTATCGGAAACTGGAACAACTACCTTCTTCCGATGATCTTAATCAGCAAGAACGAGAAGATGACCTTACCGGTTATGATGGCAACCCTTCGGGCGTCGACCGATATCAATGCGAATCAGGGAGCAATCTATTTGTCGGTTGCAATCTCGATTATACCGATTCTTCTGGTATTCTGCTTCTTCTCAAAATACATCATCAGCAGTGTATCTGCAGGTGCTGTAAAAGAATAATTTATTTTGGTATATTTTTCTTTATTATAGATTTTCCTCTCCTACATAAGTACAAACATAATGAGACAATGTCGAAAAGGCATTGTCTTATTGTGCTTTTATTTGATATACTCTTACTTAGGAAGCGGGGAGATACAGAAAGGATGACAATGAGACGAAAAATCATGTCCTTTGCGCTGATGACGGCGCTTTTAACAGGGACGGTATCCTGGGCGGCGGGATGCGCCGGGCCGGAAGCGGAACAGACATTGAAGACAGAGAGCGGGGCAGAAGCTGAGCCCGGGTGGATGCGTCATGCGGACGATCCGGTTACACTGGACTGGTATATCAATTATTCCTGGTTTGTGACCAGATGGGGAGGCAATCTGGTTTCGGATACGATTACGGAGGAAACCGGCGTAAGTGTAAACTTCATCACACCGCTCGGAAACGAACAGGAAAAGCTGGATTCTCTTATCGCGTCGGACTCGCTGCCGGATCTTATCACACTCGGCTGGTGGGAGCCGCAGGTAAGCGAAATGATAACCAAGGATATGGTCTATGCGCTCAACGAACTGGCCGACGAATATGATTTGTACTTCTATGAGGTCAGCGACCCGGACGTAATCCGGTGGTATACGCAGGAGGACGGAAACATCTATGGATATCCGAATTCGGTGTACACGCCGGCGGATCTGGAAGAACATGACAACATACCGGCAAACCAGACATTTCTGGTAAGAAAGGATATCTATGAGGCAATCGGAAGCCCGGATATGACCACGAAGGAAGGTTTTTATAACGCTGTGGTAAAGGCGAAGGAGATGTTTCCGGAAATAGACGGAAAACCGCTGATTCCGATTGGCGCGCATGTCTTTAATGAAGACGGCTGCGTATCGTTCGATCAGTATCTGCAGAATTTTCTCGCCGTACCGCATGAGGTGGATGGTAAATTTTATGACCGCAATACGGATCCGGAATACTTAGAGTGGCTGAAAGTCTTTCGGGCGCTGGGCGAAGCGGGCTGCCTTGCACCGGATATTTTTGTGGATACCAGAACGCAGATGAGCGAGAAGCTTGCGGACGGCAGGTATTTTTGTATGCTGTATCAGAGAACAGATATGGCGGACCAGCAGAAGATTCTTTATGAAAAGGATCCGGACAGCGTATATATTGCGGTTGACGGGCCGAAGAACTCAAAGGGGGATGATCCGCAGCTGCCCTCCACCGGAATAACCGGATGGACGGTAACGCTCATTTCCAGAAACTGCGACAGACCGGATCGTGCAATTGAGTTTTTGGATTATCTGATGAGCGAGCATGGACAGATGATTACCTATCTCGGCGTGGAGGGCGTGACTTATGATATGATCGACGGGCAGCCTGTGCTAAAGGACGAGGTCAGGCAGCTGCTGAATACAGACCGCACCGCGTACGACAATCTCTACGGAGCGGACGACGCCTACTGGATGCTGCAGAACAATGTCATGCAGATGCAGTGGAATATGGGGATGGAGGAGCCCCTGAAGCAGCCGACAGAGTGGACATACCCATATACGGAGTATCTGGGGCAATACGAGCTGCTCACGATGGATTCCTTTGAACTGGCCGAGAAAAAGACGAGGCTGGACAAGCTTTGGGGGACCACGTTGAAGGAGCTGCTTCTGGCGGAATCGGATGAAGCGTTTGACGAGATTGTCGAAGCCTATGAGAAGGAACGATTAAGTCTTGACTATGAGAGGATGATGGAGGAGTATACAAGACTTATGAACGAAAATAAGCAGAAGCTTGGAATGGACGAATGAAAGGGAAAATAAAACAGCTTGTTGACGGAGCAAAACTGAATACAAAATTCACGTGCCTGACCATCCTGATTACTGCGATTCCGATAGCGTTTCTTGCCGGAGTATTGTTCTACAATATGGAGAAAAATGTGATAGACGAACATATGCGGTATATGGAGTACAAGACGAATCAGAGCGAGAACCGTATATCTACAGGTATGGATTCGTTAAGCATGACCACCCAGTTTTTTCTGGCAGATGAACAGATGAAAAAGGTACTGATTGACGCTAAGAATGGGGAAGAGCTTTCCACGCAGGAGCTTCTGGAATTCCAGCAGACCGATATCAAGAATCTGGAGCGGCTGGTATACAATAATCCGCTTCTATATTCGGTCCGCATTTATGCGGAGAACGATCGGGTGCAGGAAATGATGCCGATTCTGTATAATAACGCGCGGATGTACAATATGGAATGGGCAAACCAGAGCGATGTGACAGGCTGGCACTTTAATTATTGCGACACGTCCTACTCTTCTTTGATTGTAAATCAGGAGGACGCGCTGGTCGGGCTTGTTACAGGCATCGAGGATTATCAGAACGGGACGCTTGGCGTGATCGAGGCGGTAATGAAGATGGAGACGATGTTTCCGGAGCTGTATGAGAAGAGCGAAGGCGCGTGGAGCTTTCTGATGGACGCCGAAGGAAATCTGCTGTACGGAAGCAATCAACCGGATTATGCGCAGATGATAGCGCCGCAGGTTGTGGAATACATCGGAAACCATACCGGCAGTACCGACACTATATACCGGGAAATCGGAAAGAAGAAATATGTGATAAGCTATCTGACGATTTCCGGAATGGGAGCCACCTTCGTAGAAATTCAGGATATAACGGAAAATGTGCAGTATGTGTATCATATGCGAACCGTATTCATCATTATGGTAATTCTGATTTTGGTCGGTTTGTCATTCGTGATTAACCGGATTATCATCAAGATGCTGCGTCAGTTTTATATCATACTGGACACAATCTACGAGGTGCAGGACGGCGATTTGTCCGCGCGGATTTCGGTGCAGAGCCACGACGAGATGGGAGAGCTTGCAGGACAGCTCAATACCATGCTTGAGCATATCGAAGGGCTGATGGAGGAGAACATTACGCGGGAGGTACTGGCGAAAAACTCCGAGATTCGGGCGCTTCAGAATCAGATCAACGCACACTTTATCTACAATGTGCTCGAGACGATTAAGATGATGGCGGAGATTGATGAAAAATATGAGATATCGGATGCGATTACCTCGCTTGGGAAACTGCTCCGCTACAGTATGCGGTGGGCGTCCGGGAATGTGCAGCTGGAGGATGAACTGGAGTATATACGAAATTATGTCGCGCTGATGAATTTAAGATATGATTTTAAAGTATACTTATCCTTGCAGCTTCCGGATATTCTGATGACGCAGGAGATTCCGAAGATGTCCCTGCAGCCGATTGTGGAAAATGCAATCCTGCATGGCATCGAGCCGCTCTCGGAGGATACGACCATATATATCAAGGGCTGGATGGAAGAGAACGTCTGTATCGTGGAAATTACGGATGCGGGATGCGGAATGACGGAGGAGCAGCTGGGCAGGCTCCGCACGAAGATTGCGGGAAAAGTAGACGCAAACGGCGGAAAAGGAAACGGTATCGGATTAAAAAATGTGCAGGATCGTATACAGATGGCGTTCGGCCCCGAATATGGACTTACAATCGCCTCAAAGCAAGGCTGTTATACGAAGGTTGCAATCCGTTTACCGCGCAATACTATGAAGGACAGGCCAAGATGAAAACATTATTGATTGTAGAAGATGAAAAGTTAATCCGGCAGGGAATCCGCGTGATGGTGCAAAGAAGCGGCGTACCGATCGAGACTATTCTGGAATGTTCGAACGGCGTGGAAGCGCTGGAAATCTTAAAAAGCCAGCAGGTGGATGTGATGTTTACGGATATTCGTATGCCGAAGATGGACGGAATCGAGCTGGTGCAGAAGGTGCAGGAATTGGACCATAAGCCTTACATCGTTGCCGTCAGCGGATATGATGATTTCTCATATGCGGTGGAAATGCTGCGAAACGGCGTGCAGGAGTATATCCTAAAACCGGTGGAGCGTGAGAAAATCGTGGGGATTCTGAAAAAGCTGGATGAGAAGATTACCGACCGGAAAAACGAGACTGTAGTGGACCGGAAGATTGGAAGACAGCAGATCAGATATCTTCTGGCAAATCCAAATGCGACGGAGTCGGAGATTACTCTGCTAAAAAGTAAATATGAGAGAACCTTTTATCCCGACGGCTATGTAATCTGCCGGTATGAGTCCAATGTGGAAATTGAGGAGAATGAGTCCGTAATGGAATTTACGGAAGTCTGTGAAGGCGGGCTCTGTATTGTAGATGAGAAGGATATCGGGGCTTTTTTAAAAAGCGAGCTCCCGGAAAAGGCGGTCGGAATCAGCGGCATCCATCATGGATTTGAAGAGCTGAAAGACGCATTTGAGGAGGCGGGCGCTGCCAGAATGAGCGCTTTTGTGCGGATGGAACAGGTAAACTATGAAGATACTCTGGAGGTGAAAATTCCGCAGGGATTGATTGAGAATGCGGCGAGACTTCTGTCCGAGCAGACACGCATGCAGCGTATGCAGCTGATTGGAACGGAGAAGACGGCGGATCTGATCGAACAGTGGGAGCGTCTGTTTTCAGAGACAAAGATGGGACATCTTGCGCTTTCCGATTTCGTATCCGAAATCCGGCTGTTTATCGGCGAGGTCGGAAAAATCTATCGGAACAGTGTGTCGGATGAGGAGCTGGGATGCTTAGAAAAGTATAACCATATTCTGGGATATTCGGATATCGAGACGTATCAGAATGATCTGATGGACTGGATTATAGCCCTGCATGAGCAAATCAACAATACACAGGGCAACAACCGCAATCATCAGAAGATGAAAAAGGCGGTCGAATATGTGCAGGAGAATTATAATAAGGATCTGAACATGGCAGTAGTCTCCAACTATATTTCCATGAATTATTCCATGTTCTCTTTTGCTTTCAAGCAATATACCGGCAGCAATTTTGTCAATTACCTGAAGGATATCCGGATTCGTGAAGCCAAAAAGCTTCTTACGGAAACAGATATGCGGGTCATTGAAATCAGCCGGGAAGTCGGATATGACAACGAGAAGAATTTTATGAAAATCTTCAAGAGCAGCTGCGGCGTATCGCCGACCGAATACCGCAAGAACATGCAGCACGAATAAAGCAGCCCGTCCGCTTTACTGGCGCAGCACATTCTTATCCTTTGATTTTTTGTTGGCATACATCTGTCTGTCGGCTTCTGTGAAAAGCGCATCGATATCCTCTTTGATCAGATCCGGCGTATACGGTGCGAATGCGTAACCGACGCTCGCCGAAATGATATACGGCTTGCTGCTCAAACGATTATAGTTCTCCAGATAGTTGTCGACGCGAAGAATGAAATCCTTGACAGCCTGTTCACTGGTTCCTTTGAGCAGACCGAAGAATTCGTCGCCGCTGAAGCGGGCGAAAATATCTCCCTTCGAGGAGGCCTGACGAAGCGCCTGACTGATACCGCAGAGCGCAAAATCGCCTTCCTTGTGTCCGAAGGTGTCGTTGATGACTTTAAGGCAGTCAAGGTCAAAGAGGATTGCAAATATGAGATCCTCTTCGGTGGCGGAGGATAAGAGCTTCTTTTCGTAATGATCAAAGCCATGATGATTATACAGTCCGGTCAATACATCCTTCATGTAGATGTCCTCCAGATGCTCGGTAAGCGCACGCGTCTGCTTGGCCTGACGAATGCTCTCCAGCATCTGCGTGATGTGCATAATCCATTCCACGTATTTAAACTGATAGTTTACCTGATTGTCTTTAAAGGCAAAAGCAATATAGCCGAATGCCCGGTTTTCAAAATATAGTGGAGAGATAATGTAGGAGGATGTGGAATCCTTCTGTAAAAATTCAGGAAGAAGAGAGGTCTTCCTGAAAATGCATTCCGGCATGCGTTTTCCGTCTTTTATGGCAAGCTTTAACAGAACCGAGTGGTTGTCATCGGCCTTTGCTTTAGCGTCGTAGGAACCGGTGAGCTTCTGTACATGGGAGGACAGGGCATCCCACGCGGAGTAGAGGCACAGGTAGAACTCACTGCAGTCGTCTAAAGCGCGGACGTATGTTTCCAGATGATTCATGCCGTCGTCAATGTCTGTGATATGGGAAAAGTCGGCAGACATCCGCATGGACGTGAACATGGAATTCTCCAATACGTCTATGCGCTTATGCAGAGAGCGGCTGTACACAAATGCAGGGGTGTCGTTATGGCAGAAGCATCCGCAGGAGCCGGCATAGACAGGCTCGGCAAACACTGTCCGCATTTCCTCGGATTTCCCATTGATCAGGTCAACAACAAAATCACATGCTACGGTTCCCAGCTGGTAGGACGGAAATGTAATTGTGGTCAGCGGAGGATTGATATTCTGTCCCTCCTTTAAGCAGTCGCATCCGACAATGGCAAAATCCTTCGGAATCTCGTACCCCATATCATGGGCGGCATACCAGAAGCCGATTGCCACGCGGTCGTTGTAGCAGACAACGGCGTCGAACTTCTTTGCGCCGTCCTCGCTGAAGAAATTGAGCGCGTTGATAAAATCCGGCTCGGTGTCGTCGCACAGATACACACTGTGGCCGTCCAGCGCAAGCGAATGTCTGCTCATCGTCTCCTCATAGATTTTCTGGCGTCTGTCCGAAAAGAAGCGCTCGTTTTTGCAGCCAAGGTAGCAGATCCGCTTACAGTTGTGCGCGGTAATCAGATGCTCGGTAAGAGAACCCGCGGTCAGATTGTTTTCCAGAGTAAGGTAAGGAAACGACGGCTGGTATTCGCATACCTCCACAACCGGAATTTCCTGTTTCTTCAACAAATTGCACACCTGATTTCGAAAGTCGGGGTCGGAGTATGTGCCGGATGCAAAAATTGCGCCGTCAAAATCTCCGAAATTCGGCACGAGGAGGAGCGTCTCTTCACCAATTCCGTAATTTCCAAGATCTTCTCCGTCATTTGACGTGTACACTTCGACCTGATAGCCGTATTCGGCCGCCTGATTGACTGCTCCCTGACAGAGATTATTCTGATATTCCCCGTAAATGTGAGAGATAAATAACGCGAGTTTTTTCTTGTGATACATGTTTAATTTTCCCCTTTAATATCTGCAACGTCATAGCTTGCAGTAATATCGTTATATGTATAGCTCCTATAAAACTGATTAAAAATTCTTGTGACAATCATTTCAATCGATGAAAGCTCGGCATTGAGCAATATAACCAGAAACTGCCGGCTGCTGAACCGGGTATTGACGTCGACGGTGCGCAGAGAGCCGGTAATCGCCTGCTCCATGGCATTCATAGCCTCCTCGTGATGCTCTAGAGAAATTTCTGCGTCCGCGGAGGAGGGCTCCAGGGTAATCATAATAAGGCTGAGGCTGTGCTGATACCGATCCACCAGATGATTGACAAAATCATAGATTTTGGCAAACGTGCGGTATTCGACCACAAGAGAGCCCTCGTAATTACCCTGCCTGGCAATGGCCTCGGCTAACCGGTGGAGATCAACGTCCTTTATGCGGTCCGCGGCGACGGAGCGGTGGTAGAAATTGAAGCCGTCCTTTCCGTTCTGCTTGACATAGTAGAGCGCCTTGTCCGTCTTGCTGTAAATATCGCTGTAAATGTCATTCGGAGCAGAAAGACACAGGCCGATGGACAGCGAAGATTTTGCGAGAACCGGATCCTTTTCCTTGCAGGAGCGAAAAGAACGCAGAATTCTCTCGGCCGTAGTCTGGGCTTCCTCCTCGGTCGCGTTTTTCATGTAGAACAGGAACTCGTCTCCTCCAACCCGGGCAATGATTGCATTGCGGCTGTTCTCGCGGAGAACATCCGCGACGGTGACAAGGGCGTGATCCCCTGCAATGTGGCCGAACTGGTCGTTGATCGGCTTTAGGTTATCAAGGTCGATAAAGGCAAGACAGCCGTTGCTTTGCGCCATAGCGGAAACGATAAGCGGTTCCCCAGCGGAACGATTCAGAAGACCGGTAAGAGAATCCCTCTGCGATTTCCTTTTCTCATGCAAAGAGTAGATGATGCTTAAAAGCAATGCAATCGTTCCGACAATAATAAGCGATAAACTGACAAAATTATCCATAAAAACATATCTCCATACATTTTTCTCTAATTATAATAACATTTTGTCAATAAATAAAGATAAAATAAATAAAATGCTAATTTCTTGTGTTTCAAAATCGGATAACGTATAATAACATAATGGGTAATAATTCATATAAAGGTGGTTTTGATAATGGATGAAAATAACAATGGCGAAAAGAACAAGGGGCAGATAAATGAGAAAATAGACGAATTCGAGGATATTTGTTACATCTGCCGGAGACCGGAGAGCGTCGCCGGCAAAATGATTCATATTCAGGATTCCATTTGCATCTGCAACGATTGTATGCAGAAGACCTTTGACACTATGTCAAGCGGCGGCTTCAACATGGGAAATATGATGAATATGGATCTTAGCAAGATGCCGAATATCAGCATGATCAATCTCTCCGACCTTGCGGGAGGAATCCCCGAGCGCCAGAAAATCAAAAAGAAAAAGCCGAAGGAGAAAAAGGAAGCACCGGCGCTGGATATCAAGTCCATTCCCGCACCGCATAAAATCAAGGCAAGTCTGGACGAGTATGTGGTCGGACAGGACCATGCAAAAAAGGTCATGTCGGTTGCCGTATATAATCATTACAAGCGCATTATGTCGGAGGATAAGGACGGAATTGAGATTGAGAAGTCGAATATGCTGATGATCGGGCCGACCGGATGCGGCAAGACCTATCTGGTAAAAACACTGGCAAAGCTATTGGACGTTCCTCTTGCGATTACCGACGCAACCTCGCTTACGGAAGCCGGATACATCGGCGATGACATCGAGAGCGTGGTAAGCAAGCTGCTTGCAGCCGCGGACAATGATGTGGAGCGCGCGGAGCATGGCATTATTTTTATCGACGAGATTGACAAGATTGCGAAGAAACGCAACGCAAATCAAAGGGACGTCAGCGGGGAATCCGTACAGCAGGGAATGTTAAAGCTTCTCGAGGGCGCAGAGGTGGAGGTGCCGGTCGGGGCGAGCAGTAAAAATGCAATGGTTCCCATGACGACGGTGGACACGAAGAACATTCTGTTTATCTGCGGCGGCGCATTTCCAGATCTCGAGGAAGTGATTAAGGAGCGCTTGAACAAAGAGGCTTCGATTGGTTTTAAGGCGGATCTGAAGGACAAATATGACAATGATGAGAATCTGTTGTCGAAGGCTACGGTCGAGGACGTAAGAAAATTCGGAATGATACCGGAATTCTTAGGAAGACTTCCGATTCTGTTCTCCCTGGACGCATTGTCCGAGGACATGCTGGTCAGGATTCTGATTGAGCCGAAGAACGCCATTATAAAGCAGTATCAGAAGCTTCTGGAGATGGACGAGGTGCAGCTGCTGTTCGAGGAGGACGCGCTTCATGCGATTGCAAAGCAGGCGAAGGAAAAGAAGGTCGGAGCGCGTGCGCTCCGCGCAATCATTGAGGATTTTATGCTGGACATTATGTTTGAGATTCCGAAGGATGACAATATCGGCAGTGTGACGATTACAAGGGATTACATTGAGAAGAAGGGAGGACCTGTTATTCAGATGCGAGGCGTGCCTCAGCTTCCGGACAATAACGGATAGTGCAGGGAGAAGAAGGGTTATGGCAATCAAAAACATAATTTTTGATGTGGGTAAGGTATTGGTATCTTATGAACCGGTGCGATATCTAAAGAGCCTGGGATTTGACGAAAAAACCGTAGAGGAAGTAGGAAAAGCAACGTTTTTCCATCCTTTATGGGAGGAGGGGGATGCCGGGACGTATGAGCCCGACGAATATCTCCCAAGATTTATTGCAAATGCGCCGTCGTATGAGAAGGAAATACGTCTGGTATATGAGAAGCTGGGGGATGCGATTGAGCTGCTTCCATATGCGGCGGATTGGCTCAGGGAACTGAAGGCGGGAGGATACAGAATCTACATTCTCTCGAATTACAGCGCGTATGTCTATGAATTGACGAAGGACAAGCTGAAATTCTTAGAATATGCGGACGGAGCCGTCTTCTCTTATGCGGTCAAAATGGTAAAGCCGCAGGAGGGCATCTATGAGTATCTGATGCGAAAGTACGGCCTGTATGCCGCGGAGAGCGTATTCATCGACGACCGTATGGAAAACATCGAAGGCGCCATGAAGTGCGGCATTTTTGGCATTCTGTTTACCGATTACGAGACTACAAAGAAAGAGTTGGAGGAGTTTTTGGCATAGATGAAAATCATTCATTGCGCAGATCTGCATCTGGATTCGAAGATGACAACGAATCTGTCCAGAGAGCAGGCAAAAGAGAGAAAAAACGAAATTCTTCGCACATACGTACATATGGTGGATTACGCGAAGGCAAATGACGTAAGGGTTATACTGATTGCAGGGGATTTGTTTGACACCAGAAATGTCTCTGCAATGGTAAGGAATACGGTAAAGGATACCATTGTGAGCAATCCGCAGATTGATTTCTTATATCTGAGAGGAAATCACGACAATGACAACTTCCTTTCCAAATTGGACGAGATGCCGGCGAATCTGAAGCTATTTTCCGACGAATGGACGTCGTACGACTATCTGGAAGGAAAAGTGGTAATTACCGGATTAGAGCTTACCGGGGATAACCGGCTGACCGCGTACAATTCGCTTGTCCTTGCCCATGACAGCTATAACATTGTGACGCTGCATGGTCAGGCAGGGGAATACAAGAGCGCCCACGCGGCGGAGAATATCAGTCTGTCGGATTTGAAAAACAAGAATATTGATTACCTTGCGCTCGGACATGTGCACAGCTACGTATGCGAGAAGCTGGACGCAAGGGGAACATACTGCTACTGCGGATGCCTGGAGGGAAGAGGCTTTGACGAATGCGGCCAGAAGGGCTTTGTCCTGATTGACATTGACGAGCAGACCTTAGCCGCAAATATTAAGACGGTCAGCTGTTCCACGAGAACGCTCTATACGCTGCCGGTGGATGTAACAGGAGTAATGACCACAAACGAAGCCGCAAAACGGATTGAATCTGTGATCAATACAAAGCCGTTTCCGTCGAACAGTCTTGTGAAAATCGTGCTTACGGGGGCGCTGAACGTCGAATGTGAGCTGAATCCGGAATACTTGTCCGAACTGTTTTCGGATTACTATTATTTTGTGAAATTGGAGAATGCGACGACGCTTCAGATCAACTACAGCGATTATGAGAAGGACGAGTCGCTAAAGGGCGAGTTTGTCCGCATGGTCAGAAACTCGGATTTGGACGAAGCAAAGAAATCAGAGGTCATCCGGTGCGGAATCATGGCGTTGTCCGGGGAGGAGATCAACATATGAGAATTTTGAGCTGTCATATTGAAAATTTTGGGAAAATCTCCGACCTTACCATTCGTTTTTCGGATGGAATCAATGTGATAAACGAGCCGAATGCGTGGGGAAAGAGTACGCTTGCCGCGTTTATCAAGGCGATGTTTTACGGCTTTGACGCCAGAAAGGAAGCGGGTGCCTTCGACCGGGAGCGCAACATTTACCGGCCATGGCAGGGCGGTGCGTACGGAGGAGAGCTGGATTTTAGTGTAAACGGAAGAAATTACCGGATCAGCAGAACCTTTGGCAAGGCGGAAAAGAATGATGAGTTTCACATCTACGATTTAAGCACGAATCTCGAGAGCGTGGATTATACCGAGAAGGTCGGAGAAGAGCTGTTCGATCTGGACGGACTTTCCTTTAAGAGAAGCATCTATATCGCACAGAACGACTGCAGCGCGCAGACCTCCGACGCAATCAACGCGAAGCTCGGCAATCTGGCGGAAAATACGAATGATATCAACAATTATGAGAGCGCGCAGGAGTATTTGAAAAACCTTGCCAACCAGCTTTCGCCGAATCGTATCACCGGAAGCATCAAAAAGCGGAAGGGACAGCTTACGGAGATTGCGTCAGAGCTTGCCAGCTACGAAGCGGCGGAATATGGCATGAGCCAGCTTGAGGTTAAGCGGCAGGCGGCTCTGGCCAAAAAGGAGCAGCTGAATCAGAAGAGAGACGCATACGCGATGGAACTGAAAGCCGCGAGCGAGGAGAGCCGGAGGCAGGAGCAGCAGAAGACGTATCTGGCCTTGTGTGAAGAGCAGACAAAAGCGTTGGAAGCGCTGGTGCCATTTACGGATATTTTTCCGAACGGACTTCCGCAGGAGGAGCAGCTGGCCGTCAAGAGCAGGGATGCGAGAAACCTCGAGGATATGCTGGGGACGCTTCGCCATCTGGAACTTACGGAAGAGGAGAAGGAATGCTACGGCAGACTCTCCGCCATGTTTGAAAACGGCGTACCGGCGGACAGAGATATCGATATCGAGCTTGAGAAGCTTTCAAAATTAAGCAATGTGAAGGATGAGCATACGAAGGTGCAGGTAAAGCTCTCGGAGCGGGAGAAGGAGTGCCTGCAGGATGCGGGTATGCCGACGGTCAGGATTCCGAAATTTCCGGGCGCTGCAATTTGCGGCATCATCCTCGCGTTGCTTGGTCTGGCCGGCGAGATCTTCTGCGTATTCGGTCTGCCGGATGACTTTTCCTACGGCGCAGCCGCGATGGTCGCATGTCTTGCGGTATTTGCTGCGGGCATTTCCCTGATGATCGTCGGGCTTCAGAAGAAAGCGCGGCTGTTAAGAGAGCAGGAAGAGGCACAGATTGCATGGGAGAAGGAGCAGGATGCGCGGAATGAAGTCATCGAGGAACTGCAGAAGCAGGAGAGCAGCCAGAATAATGTGATTTGGGATATTAACCAGCATACCAGAATGTTCTTAGAGCAATATCGGGTGTTCTGCGGCGAAAATGAGTTTTCCTACCATCTGTACGAGCTGAAAAATCAGGTGCGGGAATACGGACGGCTGAAGGAGCAGAAGAGCCGGTATGACCAGCTGGAAGTGAAAGCAAGGACATTACGAAATGAACTGGCGGCATATGCTGCTTCCATCGGAGCGGTTCTTTCGGAGGATATGTCCGCGCAGCTTCACTATTATCAGACAGAGGCCGCAAAATACCGGATTGCTTTGGAAAACGCGGATGTGGTAAAAAAGCGCGTCGGACAGTTTGAGGCCAGAACCGATATGGAAAGCCTGATGGCGGAAAAGAGCATGTCCTACAGTCTGGAGGAAATCAATGAGCGGATTCATGCGCTTGACGAAGAGATCGACGAAGTGAGGGCGGGCATTGAGCAATACAACCGTCAGATGGAGGATTTGCAGGAGCAGCTGGATTTGAGAGACGAGAAGAAGCAGGAATATGAGGACTGCACGAAGAGACAGGAAGAGGATATGCGCACCTATGACATCGTCACTGCAACGCAGGATTTTCTACAGAAGGCCAGAGAATCCTTTACCGCGCGCTATATGGCTCCAATCACGAATGCGTTTTGCAAGTATTATGAGATGATTCTCGGAACACAGACGGATAACTGGATGATTGACGTCAATATCAACTTTCACAGGAAAGAGCAGGGAGAACTCCGGGATACGAAGAACCTGTCCGCCGGATATCAGGATCTGATTGGCATATGTATGAGGCTCGCCCTTGTGGATGCGATGTTTACGGACGAAAAGCCGTTCCTGATCATGGACGATCCCTTCGTGAATCTGGACGAGGAGAAGACAGAGAACGGAATGCAGCTTCTGTACAATGTATCACAGGAGTACCAGACCATTTACTTTACCTGCCACAGCAGCAGGGAGCCGGCGGTGGAGATATAATCAATCCCCGCCACGCAGCATCACATCAGCACAGAACACGCCGTCCCCATAGGAAAACCGGCTGTACCCGCCGCTCTTATCCGCAATGCGCCGCCGGGAGAAAGGCACAGAGCGGTATTCCCCGGAGCCAGAATAAAGTCCAGCGCCCTTGCCAGACTGCCCGGACAGGCAAAGCCGCCGCAGAACCCGCGCAGCCGGAGAACCCGGATGAGGACAGCGATGCAGCGGTAGAGGAAACTCCAAAAACCACGCAGGCATGATGAATCATAAAGGTATATCCAAAGGACATCGCGCATATGATTTGATGAGAAATGTTCAGGATATGAAATAAGGTATGGACGAAACATTAAATTGCGAGGAAATCGTATCATCCGAAGACCGTCTGGAGCTGATTGTTACGCGGGATTCCGTAAGGGCGCCGCTGCAAAAACCGTTATGTATCAGGCGCGTAAACGAGCAATTTGAAATCTGGTATTACGACAGAAGGGATCTGCCGCCGCTTTCCGTACAACAATACGGATACGGTTCCATTCCTAATTGCTATAGCCTTCTGGACAGTACAAGTCTGGAGGCAAGTGGGATTCTGCGTATCCAGAATCAACCCACCCTGTCTTTAAAAGGACAGGGTGTTTTTATTGCGATTCCGGATATGTGGAACGGGGAGGACAGTACAAACAGTCATGGAAGCTTTATGGCCAGCGTGGCATGCGGAGCTCCTGATCCGCAGAATGATTTTACCGGAGCGGCGCCGGAGGCGGAGCTGCTGCCCATAAAACTCCGGCAGGCGCCAAAAGTACTCAGGGATTTTTACTATATTCCGGAAGATGTACCGGTGTATGCGGAGAGTGAAATCATGCTGGCGGTTGCGGAAGCAAAGGCGATTGCGGACGAAGCCAACCGGCCGCTTGTGACCTGTCTGGGGTTAGGATCGAGCAGCGGAACGCATACGGGCACGAATCCGCTGTGCGAATATCTGGATTCCGTTGCAACACAGCGTCATCAGGCGGTTGTGGTCGCAACCGGAAACGAGGCGAATGCCTCCCGGCACTATTTCGGCTATGCACAGTCCATGCTGACGCCGGACCGGGTAGAGATAAACGTAGAAAATGATATTGAGGGATTTACGTTAGAGGTCGCAACGCTTGCACCGGAAATCGTGAGCGTTGCCGTTCAGTCGCCGACCGGGGAAATCGTTCCGAGAGGCCACATCCCGGCGAGCGAGAGCCAGTCCTATGAATTTTTGTTCGAGGGAACGACACTGTCGGTCGATTACCAGAATGCCGGAAGAACGAGAAGAGATACGCTGATTTTTCTCCGCTTTTCCCATGTGAGAAGAGGAATATGGACAATTCTTGTGTACCCGTTCAATATCATTAACGGTGCGTTTCATATGTGGCTTCCGATGAGGGAGCAGCAGCTGGGAGACGTCTATTTTCTAAAATCGAATCCGGATGTAACGCTTACCACTCCTTCGGATGCAAGAGCGGTTATATCGGTTGGCGGGTACAATGCGGCAAACGGCGCAATCTATCTGAATTCGGGCAGAGGATATACCATGGACGGCAATGTAAAGCCGGACTTTCTGGCTCCGGCAGTGGAAGTGCAGGGAAAGAATAACAGAGGAGAGTATGTGACGAGAACCGGAACCTCCGCGGCTGCGGCAATTACGGCGGGGGCGTGCGCGCAGGTGCTTGAATGGGCCGTTGTCAAAGGAAATGACCGGGAGATTAACTCGGCCGGCGTCAAAAATATATTGGTTCGGGGGACTGTCCGCAGAAGCGGACAGGAATATCCGTCTCCGTCAACGGGATACGGCAATCTGAACATCTACAATTCCTTTGACCAGATGCGCGGAAGATGAGAGAAAATTCATAAAAACTGATGCAATGGTACCGGAATCATGCTATAATTATTTTCATAGTAGGAAAAATCGTTGTAATAAAACAAAGGAGAAGACAAGATGGCAGAGAACAACAAATATTACCGCTATGCGGACAAAAAAGAACAGATCAAACGGGCGAACAGCTTTCTGGCATTGGGATCTGCGGTATATTATGCTGCGATGCTCATAATCGTATGGCTTTCCTTTATCCGGGGACTCAGGTCGCAGGGATTCTGCATCATGATTAGCATTGTGATTCTCATTGCGGCTGTGATTCCTTTTATTATGAAGAAAGCGGCTCCCGTATCGGCAAGGCTTCGGTACGTGATTCTTCCGGGACTGGTTATCGTTTCCTTCTTTATGACGTTTGCATTTGATGAGAGTTATGTACTGTTTCTCGGTGCGTTTCCGCTGGTTGGATGTATTCTGTTTTTTGATAAAAAGTTTACAATAATCAGTGCGTGCTGCTACGGAGGATTACTGTTTTTGGTAACGGCCTTTAAGGCGGTTACCAGAAAGTTTGCCACAACGACCGACCTTATAAACTGGGTATTTGCGGTTGCCTGTGTCTATCTTCTTTTAGTGCTGATTTATTTTATAACAAACGTGTCAAAGCAGTTCAACCATGATACCTTACATAATTCCATGCAGGAACAGCGCAAACAGAAGGCAATCATGGACGACGTAATCCTTGTTGCAGATGAGGTGCGCAAGGGGACGGAAAGCGTAATGGATATTGTAAATAGCCTGAATGAATCATCCGAGATTGTGAACGGTGCAATGAAGGATATTTCGGGCAGTACCTTAAACACTGCGGAAAACATTCAAATGCAGACCACCATGACGCAGAATATTCAGGATTCAATCGAGCAGACAATCGAGAGTTCTGAGAATATGGTGCGCGTTGCGAGACATTCCAGCGAATTGAACGATGAGAGCCTTGCAATCATGGAACAGCTTAGGAACCAGTCGGAGGTAATCGCGAATACAAACTCGGAGGTCGCAAAGGCGATGCAGGAGCTGCAGGAGCGCACAGAGGCCGTTAAGAGTATCGCAGATACGATTTTTTCAATCTCGAGTCAGACCAACCTTCTTGCTTTGAATGCGTCGATCGAGAGCGCCAGAGCAGGCGAGGCAGGGCGCGGATTTGCCGTAGTGGCAGACGAAATCCGGCAGCTTGCGGAAAAGACAAGACAGGAGACGGAGAGCATTTCCTCAATCTCTACGGAGCTTTCCAGCACCGCTGAAATTGCCGCAAACGCCGTAAAAGATTCGGTGGACGCCACCGCAGAACAGGAGCAGATGATTGAGAAGGCGTCCGAGAGATTCGGCGAGATGAATGAGAATGTCAATCGTCTGATTTCAGAAATCGAGAGCATTGACGGAATGTTAAATCAACTGTCGGATGCCAATAATCAGATTGTAGATAATATTACCAACCTTTCCGCATCTACAGAAGAGGTTACGGCTTCGTCATCACAAGCGGCCGATATGACAATCGAGAATCTGGATCAAGCGGAACATGCAAAGAGTCAGCTGAATAACGTATTAAGCGTATCGCACCAGCTGGATAAATATATGCAGTAAATCGGAAATGCTGCAGGGAAAAGAGGGATTGAAAATGGAATTTACGCAGGTAGCGGGAGGCGTATGTGCGGCAGAAGGCTTTCGTGCCGCAAGCTGTGAGGCGGACATCAAGTACAAGGGCAGAACCGATATGGCGATGGTTTTTTCAAAGGTGCCGGCAGAGTGCGCGGGAACTTTTACCAGCAATGTGGTAAAGGCCGCATGTGTACAGTGGGATCAGAAAATCACAGCTTCAGGGAAACCGATGCAGGCAATCGTCGTGAACTCCGGGATTGCAAATGCATGCACCGGAAAAGAGGGCTTTGACGCCTGTGAAGCGACTGCAAGGGCTGTGGAGAAATGTCTCGGCGTAGCATATGACTCGGTCGCTGTGGCGTCCACCGGCGTAATCGGAATGCAGCTTCCGGTGGAGAAGCTTGTGTCCGGCGTCGAGAGCATGAGCAAAACGCTCGACGGGAGCGCGGAAGCGGGAACCGCAGCAGCCAGGGCAATTATGACTACAGACACAATCCGCAAAGAAATCGCGGTTTCATTTACCGTCGACGGCAGGAAGGTAACGCTTGGCGGAATGAGCAAGGGCTCGGGAATGATTCATCCGAATATGTGTACCATGCTGGGCTTTTTAACTACAGATCTTGCCATTGAAAAGCCGCTTCTTCAGAAAGCATTAAGCGAAGTGGTTGTCGATACGTTTAACATGATTACGGTAGACGGAGATACATCGACAAACGATACGCTTCTGATTATGGCAAACGGATTGGCGGGGAACAAAAAAATCGCTGCGGAAGACGATTCCTATGAGATTTTTAAGGAAGCGCTGTTCTTCGTATGCAGATTCCTGGCGCGTAAGATGGCAGGAGACGGCGAGGGAGCAACCAAGCTTTTTGAGGCGAAGGTGGTAAATGCCAAGACGAAGGAGGATGCAAAAATTTTATCCCGCGCCATTGTAGGTTCCAATCTTTCCAAGGCTGCCATCTACGGCTGCGATGCAAATTTCGGACGTTTTTTGTGTGCAATGGGGTATTCGGGATCCGTATTTGACCAGAACGATGTGGAGCTTTTCTTTGAGAGTGCGAACGGAAGATTGAAGGTGTTTGACAAGGGGACGCCGATTGTATTCGACGAGAGTGCGGCAGCTAAGATTTTGTCTGCACCGGAGGTTACAATTTATGTGGATATGCATGAAGGAACAAGCGAAGCTACGGCGTGGGGGTGCGATCTTACCTACGATTATGTAAAAATCAATGCGGATTACAGGAGCTGAAAATTTTAATATTTATTCTTTTGAAAACACGTTGACAACTTATTTTCTAAGTGTTATTCTATAAAAAAGTTAATAATATTATGTGAACGAAGAAGTTCAAGTGCATTTGCTATGCACTTGGACTTTTTTTGATTATGGGCTTTGGAAAAGGAAAGAAGGGTGGAAGTTATGAGACCGATGATGGATTCTGTTGATGAAAAAATAATTCAGCTGCTTCAAAAAAATGCGCGTATCTCGATTAAGGATATTGCTTCCCAGGTATTTTTGTCATCTCCTGCCGTTACTGCAAGAATTGACCGGTTGGAGAAAATCGGAATTATCCGCGGGTATCATGCGCAGATCAATCCGGAAGCTTTAGGATACCGTATCAAAGCGTTTGTAAATCTGGAAATGGATCCGGCAAAAAAGGCGGAATTTTACCCGTATATTGAGAGTATTCCGAATGTAATCGAGTGCAACTGCGTGACCGGAGATTATGCAATGCTGCTCGAAGTTGAATTCTGGAATACCAATGAATTGGATCATTTTGTCAATGATTTGCAGAGATTCGGAAGGACGAAGACACAGATTGTATTTTCTACCTCTGTGGAACATAGAAATCTTCCGGTTAAAAACCCTGATGAGAAGGCGGCGGCTTTTGCATAGGCGATACTTGCATTTTATCTGAAATGCGTGTAAAATATGCTCGTTAGAAACTTTGTGAAATATAAGGAGATTGGAAAATGAGCCAGGCAAAGGTTGATCAGTATAAGAAGGAAAAGGCAAATCGTAAGAAGACGATTGCAAGAGATAAAATCAAACGCAGATGTGCAATCGGCGCAGCATGGGTAGTGCTTATTGCCATTGTCGGTTGGGCAGGATCTTCCGTATATACTTTATATGAGAACAATAAGCCCGCACAGACTTTTACCGCTGATACTACTGCGATTACGGAGTATCTGAATGATTTGGCTGCCGTAGAGTAGCGTCGTATTTCAGGAAGCATATAAGCATCGCTGGATTACTCCAGTGATGCTTTTTCTATTGCGTCCTGTATGGCATTCATCAATACGATAGAGGTGTACTGGCTATTCTGCGAATATGTAATGTCTTCCAGGGATTGCGTATCAAGAATCTGGCTGGACAGGTCTTCCATAGCAGGCTTTACGAGTGGATACATGGTTTCTGCGGTTTCACTCAAATTGATCAGGGCAACTGAGTTGATGTGGTTTTCATCGACGATAACCTGCACATCGGCAGCGGTATCCCCCAGCATGACCGTAGAGGTGTAAACTCCGGGAGAATATTTGGAAGTCGGCACAGTGATTTCCTCTTCCGGCGTTTCTTTTGGAAAGACAAAGGCGAGAAAAAGGATAATCAAAAGCAAGATGAGCAGCGCCAGAATCCCAGTAAAAATAAGCTCTTTCATCTTTAATACAACAATTTTTGTTTTTGCACTCATAGGAAGCCTCCGTTTTTACGTTTATACATCCTATGAGGCATTTGCCTGTTTCATGCGAAGTTTTTTTGATTTGCTATTAGGAAAAATTACATGAAAAATTTTAAAAAGCAGTTGACATGCAAAATCCTATCTGCTAATATATTATTTGTTCGGCGGCAGGATTGTCCGAATACATGCGATAGTGGCGTAGTTGGTAACGCGCGACCTTGCCAAGGTCGAGACCGCGGGTTCGAGCCCCGTCTATCGCTCTGAAGAAGGAAGTCATTCGAAAGGATGGCTTTTTTTGTTATGAGCATGAGAAAGGACGAAATCATGGAATATGTTTCCAATCAGTCCTTGTTAATCTTGCGGCCACATATTATAATGTAGGTAAAGAAAAGAGGAATACTATGATGGAGAAGGCCTTTGAGGAACTGCAAATCAAGGATGATTTCATGTTTAGTGTTATCATGAGAAATCCAAAGTTTTGTAAGCCTTTTTTAGAACGGATATACCCGGCATAAAGATTTCCCGCATTGAATATCCGAAATCACAGGAGACGATAGATCTTTTGGCAGATGCAAAGAGTGTACGTTTGGATATCTATGCGGAGGATGGAAAAGAAACTGTATATAATATTGAAATGCAGACTACTGAGAATAGAAATCTTCCTAAGAGAACAAGATATTACCAAGGAATGATAGATTTGAATATCTTGGAAAAAGGGGATAATTACAAAAATCTGAAACGCAGTTTTGTTATTTTTGTATGTACCTTTGATTTGTTTGGCGAAGGCCGACACATCTATACATTTGAAAATTGTCTTAAAGAAAAAGAAGTTATCTGATTGAAAGCCTGCTAATAAAAAGTCAAGCGCTTTTTGTAAAATTTTTGAGAAGTGATTTTATAGCACAACTCTAAGACCGCCTCATCAGCCGGTCAGAAAGAAAGCCGCAATAGATGGAATGATTATTCGTTTTGTTCCAAGCTGCGCAGATGTGCTTTTACCTTGCCGTAGTAGATGCGGAGAAATTTATTCGCACCAGCAGTCATGTACACATAGTAAGGTTTTCCTTCGGAACGCTTCCGGTTCAAAAACTGGTAGACAGGTTCATCCTCCGGGGCATTTTGGAGCAGAGTGGTCATGATCTGGAACAGGGTCTTACGGAGTCTGCTGGCGCCATATTTGGAAGCCTGGTTGCTCCTGGAGCTGCGCTGCCCTGACTGATCCACACCGGGATCAACACCTGCAAAAGCGGTGATTGCCTCCCAGCGGGTAAATCTTGAGACATCACCAATCTCAGCGATGAGCTGGGGACCGTAAGTTTTACCTACGCCATACATGCCCATTACCACTTCGTATTCCGGGAGCGTGGAAGCAGGTTCATTCATCTCCCTGCGGAGCTGTTCGATATGGGCAGAGGCAAGATTGAGCTGCAAATGATAGGCTGGCTGACTGGCTTTCACATGGACACCTGATGGTCCTAGGAGAAAACGTCATACCAATGCCTAATCATTATGCAGCTTAAACAATGAGAGGATTAAGTCCCAACTGGCTGTTGGGTACGGAAACCCTGCACTTATATATTAGGGGGGGAGATAAGGAACGCTTCATTGAAACCTTGCAGAATATTATGGAAAATGCAATCAAATACGGCGATGGAAAAGAAATTACGATTTCATGTGAAGATGAAGAAGATTGCAAATTAATTCATATTGAAAATACAGGTAATACTTTGAAGGAAGAAGAACTGCAAAATATTTTTGATTCTTTTTATCGTGGAAGTAACAGCGGGGATATAAAAGGAAATGGTCTGGGATTATATATTTGTAAGAACCTGATGAGAAAAATGGACGGTAACATTTTTGCACGAAATATAAAAGGAAAGTTTCGTGTGACAGTGGTGGTAAGAAAAGCATGATAAGCCGACCTGCTTATACAAGTAAAGCAGGTCGGCTTTTTATTTAAGGATTATTTAATAACTTCTACTGTATGATGACATTATCAGAGGGAGGAAGGAAGTTGGAGCATGATATTTCGAATATTAAAAAATGATTTAAAACGAAAAAAGACCATGAATATTATATTGTTTTTATTCATTATTCTGGCAACCATGTTTGTGGCAAGCGGTATGAATAATGTGCTGACAGTGATGAATGGTACCGATTATTACCTGGATAAGGCGGGAGTGGGCGACTTTATAATTCTCACTATGAGCGATCGTTCCGTAGGCTGCCTTAACGAAATGTTAGAAACGGAACCGGCTGTTTCGGATTACCGGTTAGAGCAGGTCGTATATGGAGCAGAGGGCGATGTGACTACACCGGATGGTACAGTGATGGAGTGTAAAAACATGACGATTTATCAATCCATAGATGACTCGGCACTTCTGTTTTTTGACAAGAATAACGAAGTGATTCATGAAGTAGAGCAGGGACATATCTACGCAGCCGGTCAATTTGTGGAAAAAATAATTTGCAGGAGGGGGATGTGCTGTGCCTGGAGCACAGTGGTGTTGAACTTTGGTTCGTCTTGGACGGAATGATGAAGGATGCTTTTCTTGGCTCGGATTTCATGGGGAATACGAGGCGCCGCAGGATTTAAAACTGCAGGAGAAAGATAAAGAACGGATGTTGAATAATTGGTTAATGAACTTGGGATGGCAGGAGCGAAAAACAGTAAGTTAGAATATGCAAGCGAATCCGGCAAAGCTTCTTGATAAGGTGGCAGGAAACGATTAATATGATAATAACACCTTTAGATTATCTGCGGAGCATAGAAACCGCTGAAATACACCATATTCTATGCCGCGTGGGTGAAAAGTGCAGATGGAATTTATACAATGTGCGCAGAAAGGAGGACACGAATCTATGGACCAAATTAAGATAGGTAAATTTATTGTTTTGGGAATCATTCTATCTGTTGCGGTTGGACTTTGCGCATGTAAAGCAAATACCGAAAACGGACAGGAGAATTTAAAGCTATCGGAAAATACAGAAGAATGTACATATGCAGAAGAGCCTATGGAAAAGGAGGGCTATACTCTGGTATGGAATGATGAATTTGACGGCGATGCACTCGATCTTACGAAATGGAGCTATCAGATAGGAAACGGTTCGGCGTATGGGCTGAACAATTGGGGAAATGCGGAGCAGCAGTATTATACGGACAGAAAAGAGAATGTGTCGGTTTCCGATGGCATATTAACGATTACCGCACAAAAGGAAGAACAGCATTATGAAAATTATTCGTTCACGTCCGGATGAAATCCGCTGGTACGTGGATGACGAATGTTATTCTGCCCTGGAAAACTGGTATGCAAAATCGCCCTACGGAACAGCAAACTACACTGCGCCGGCTCCGTTTGATGTACCGTTTTATATTGTGCTGAATCTGGCGGTTGGAGGAACCTTTGACCCGGATGCTGTTGTGACCTCGGACAGTTTTCCGGCAGAAATGCATGTGGATTACGTGCGTGTATACCACAGAACGGAAGGGTATCAGGAGAAGGAAGACGCGCAGCGCAGCAAGCCGGACGGTATCGCGGACTACGATTGTACAAAGGAACCGCTGCCGAACAAAAACCGCGTATATAACGGAACTTTTGATGAAGGGATGAACCGGCTGGCATATTGGCACAAAACGGATGATACCATATATCAGACCGGTATAGTTCTTGAAGAAGGTCATACATACGGAATACGTTTTGATTTGTCTTCGGAAAAAGAGTGCGAAATGAACGTGGCGATTACTGCTGCAGACGGAACACTTCTGCTTGATGAGACGGTGCCGGTACTGGCGGAGCAGGGATATGTATACGCCTATACGTTCGAAGGAAAAGAAGAAGACAATGCCGTAGTATCGTTTGAACTTGCGGAAGATATCGCAATAGATAATGTGATTTTGATGCAGATTGATTAAATTCTTTTCAATAGGCATCATAGCGTGGTAATTGTGAAACTCATGATTTCTGCTGCATTGACAATTAAAAAGTTTCGCAATTGCATGGATATAGTTGATTTGAAAGGAATGAGGAATATGAAGTATAGAACAGAGAACGAGTTTGAGCATTTTGTATTTGCCGATGCGCATATTGACAGATTAGAGTGTGCGGGCGACATGTTTCATTTATATCTGGATGATGCAGGAATCCTCCCGGAGAACAGCTGCAACAGGGACATCCGAAAAATGAGAACAAACGGACTTCTTTTGCGTATTGCCGATATGAAAATAAAGTCGCTTACCAAAGAAGGCTATACATACTATGATGCGGATGGGAAGTTTTTAAAAAAGGAACCGGATCTTCGGATTGACACAAAGGAATATCCGGCTGTATTTAAAAATTTTGCAGACGGATATGTGGTTGAAGCCCAAAAGGAGAGCGGTGCAGCAAACGTTTATGTGTTTACGGTAGATTCAAAGGATGAGAGCACATATGTGCTTGTTCTGAAGGGCAGCAGGGATACAGAAGAGTGGGAGCGCTTTCTGTCGCTGGAAGATTATTGAAAAATGATTTGGAAAGTCTGATTGACAAATCGTATAATTCGTGGTATTATGCAATTGTTTAAACGTTTAAATGACGAGCAGCGATGGGAAACATGTTAAGCGTGTTTCTCAATGTTTTTACCCTTTAATTTAAACGGTTAAATAACAAAATACTATTTTATCTGTCAAATTGCCCGAAACAGAAAGCGGGTATGCAGAGACAAGAAAGGATGGAGAAGGAATGAAAAAGAGAGTAATGGGAGCAGCGCTGGCAGTAATGATTATGGCAGTGGGCGCCATCGGGCTGAGCGGCTGCGGAAAAACAGAAGGTAATGCGGAAAAGGGGGCGGAGACGTCTTCTGCCGTTGCGGAAGGAACGGAGGAAGCCGGCGCATATACGGTAACCTTTTATGATTCGGACGGCACGACAGTACTCAGTACGGCAGAGGTAGAGGATGGAGCGACGGTAGAAGAATATCTGCCGGAAAAAGAGGGATATACGTTTGCGGGATGGTTTGCAACTCCGCAGATGAGTCACAAATTTGATTTCTCAACGGCAATTACGGAGGACACCTCTGTTTTTGCAGGGTTTGTATCTTATGTGGAGGACACGAGAAGCTTTGCAATTCTGGGAAGCGGAAAGAGCCCGGTGCTGATGGAATCTAACTGGGGCGCCGTAATCGGAGAAGCACAGACCATGACAAAAGAGGATGTGGAAGGCGAGAACATCTATACGATTACTGTGGATCTGCTCGAAGGAGATGAATTCCAGTTTGCCATGGACAGTTCATGGGGAGACCAGAGAGGATATGGATATCTGGATAATATCGAGCAGGATGGCGTGGAGTATTTTGTAAATTCCGGCGGACTTGGAGATACCGGTGTCAAGAAAGCAAATATAAAAGTGGCGGTATCCGGTAACTATACGTTCACACTTACGACCTATCCGGGAGAGGATACATATGATACAGAGGATGCTTACTATAGCGAAGAGGGAAAGGAAAGCTTCAACTACAACGCATTCGATCGTATCTCATGGACTTATAATGGGGAATCCGCTTCGGACGGAGTGGAATATCAGACCGATTACTACATCAAAGGCTCTATTATTACAGGCTGGGAAGATGTGTATACGGACGAGACAAAATTTACGGAGAATGACGGAATTTATACATTGACAATCGATCTTGAGGAAGGGGATGAGTTCTTATTTACCACATTGCTGACTTCCGGGGATACACAAAGCGTCGGAAATGAATATGTGCGTTACACCAATATTGCATCGAACGATTCCGATAGTCTGACCTATGTGACCGGAACAGAGTCCGCCAATATGGTAGCGGTATCAGCAGGAACATATACATTTACCTATGATCCTGCATCGCAGGTGTTAACCGTATCCTTTCAGTAGAGGATTGTCAGATAAATAAAAATCAGATTCGTACATCATGGGAAGCATCAGAGGTTCTGTTCAGGGCATATTCAATGCACTGGGACAGTGCCTCTGCTTTTTCTAAAGACATTAAGGGCTGATAGCAGAGAGCGGCTTCCGACGTCATGAGCGCTTTTTGCGCGTGATAAAGAGCCTGCTCGAGCACAAGTACATTCTGATTGGCATATGGGGCAAGATCTTCATACCCGGACACATATACGACAGAAGGAAAGATGGAGGATAACAGCTCCTTCTTTTCCTGATTTGGCGTATCCAGCGCAAGCAGCGTATAGCTGCCGCCGCAGAAATATTCCTGTGCGGCATCGGCAATTTTGCCGTAATCCGAATTGACCTGAAAAAACAGCCAATTCTCGGAGAGCAGGCAGTCCAGTGCAAGCAGGGGTACGAAATTGCGGTCGCCGATCTGATAGAAATATTCGGAGGAGATGTCATAGCAGATGATGGCGTCGGCCTGATCATACCGTTCTGTGTAGGATGCGTCCAGATAGATGATCCCATAGTTTTTTGTATGAAAGAAAGAGGAAAGAAAGTCAATCACATATTTCTGTTCCGCGTTTTTTAAAACGGAAGTACTGGAGGGAAGATAGATTGCCAGCATCCGTCTGCGGCTCGTGGCAAGTGCCTGCGCAGACTGGTTCGGCGTGTATCCTAAGAGATTGGTAATCTGCAGCACTTTTTTGCGGGTATCGTCGCTGATGTGGATGTCGGTACGGTTGTTGACCACATAAGATACGGTGGCAACAGAGACGCCTGCTTCCCTCGCGACGTCTTTAATGGTAATACGCTTGTTCAATGTGGCGACTCCTTTCTGCTTTGGAATACTTACATTTTTATATAACTTCTAAAATTTGTCAATAAGAGAGGAAAAACAGATGAATGAATATGCAATGCTTCACGTTCCGGATTCCCGGTACTGCTTTCCCACCGGGGAAAAGGAACTGGTAATAAGGCTGCGTGTATCGAAAGAGGACAGGGAGGCGGAAATATATCTGTTATATAACTGCAAATATGAGTTCCATGATACGCAGAACCGCATTCTTATGGAACGCAAATATACGGACCGGCTGTATGATTATTGTGAGATTAAACTGAAGCTGACGGACGTGCGTCTGGCTTACATCTTTGAAATACAGGAAGGCGGCACAACCTATTATTACAGCGAGGATGGTCTTGCAAAAACCTACAACTTTGAGGAAGGATTTTACAATTTCTTCCAGATGCCGTATATCAATAAAAACGACTGCATGCCTGTGGTGAACTGGATGCGAAGCGCAGTATTTTACCAGATTTTTGTCGAGCGGTTCGCCATCGGAGACAGGAGTAAGGATACCTCCTACATCAATATGAAATGGGGAGAGCTTCCCGGTCCGAAAAGCTTTGCGGGCGGCGATATCAAGGGAATTACAGAGAAGCTGGATTATCTGCAGGAATTGGGAATTACGGCACTTTATCTGACACCGGTTTTTGAGTCGGTTTCCAACCACAAATATGATACGATAAATTATAGGCGGATTGATCCCCACTTCGGAACGAACGAGGATTTTAAGGAACTGGTGGAGCAGGCGCATAAAAGAGGAATCCGCATCGTACTCGACGCGGTATTCAATCATTGTAGCATGCAGACGGAGCAGTTTTGTGATGTGATGCAAAACGGGAAAAATTCGCCGTATTATGACTGGTTCATTATAGACGGCGATTATCCGGACCCTCAGAAAGCAAACTATGAATGTTTTGCGGCCTGCAGTTATATGCCGAAAATCAATACGGCAAACCGCGATGTGCAGGATTTCCTGCTGGAGATTGCCTGCTACTGGATTCGGGAGTTTGACATCGACGGCTGGAGGCTGGATGTGTCCGATGAGGTGTCCCATGAATTCTGGCGGCGGTTCCGCCATGCGGTCAAGCGGGAAAAGAAGGACTGCGTGATTATCGGGGAAAACTGGCATGACGCTTATCCCTATCTGAGAGGGGAACAGTATGACAGCATTATGAACTATTCGTTTACCAAGGCGTGTCTGGACTATTTTGCAAGAGGCCGCTTTGACGCAAAGCAGATGGCGGAAAAACTCAGCAGCAATCTGATGAGAAATACGGAACAGGTAAACCGCATGATGCTGAATCTGCTGGATACGCATGATACGCACCGCTTTTATACGGAGACCGGAAAGGATAAAGACAAATTGCTTGCCGCGGTGGCGCTTGAGATGGTATTTCCGGGGGCTCCGTCCATTTACTACGGAACGGAAATATGCATAGAAGGCGGCTATGATCCGGATTCCAGGCGATGCTTCGACTGGGATGAAAGCCATTGGGACAAAAAGGTTATGGAAACCATCAGAGGTCTTACGGCGCTTCGGAAAAACCATGTTCTTCAATACGGGGAGGTCAGCATCATGGAAGAGGATGATATGCTCTGTATAAAACGCAGCTGTGGGGAGAAGGAAGTCGATTTGTACATAAATCTCTCCGGAAGCGGGAAGACCATAGCAAGCGGACCGCAAGGCAAGGAGAGCGTGCTGTCTGCAAACCGCTGGCAAAGTCCGGTGTTGCAGCAGAAAGGATTTGTTATTATAGAGAAGGAGGGTGTGCAATGAACAGAAAATCAGTATGTTACGGAAAGAAAGCAGCGGCAGTTACCCTGACGGCAGTTATGGCATTGGGACTTGCAACCGGCTGTGGAGACGGCAAAGAGCAGGCGGATTCCCAGACGGCCGGAAGTCCGGCTGCGGAGAGTACGGTGTTTGACGGAGAACTGGAGGAGAATATTACAATCCGGGTTCTGGAGAACGACACCGCCATCTCCAAAGGATATTTTGACGAGCTGATTGCCGCTTTTAATGAAGCGTATGCAGAGTATGGAATCGTGGCGGTGGACGCCAATATGGATCAGTATCTGGATCTTGCAAACGACGGCCCTTACGGTTATGGACCGGATGTGCTGTATCAGGCAAACGACGTGATTATGAAATATGTGGACGGCAGACACATTTACCCGATTCCGGTGGAACAGCTGGAATGTTATGAGCAAATTCCGGATGCCGCCTGGGCGGCCTATCAGACGGATATCAACGGCGCGTCTTACACCTGCGGAGTACCGGTAAATGTGCAGGCAGGCATGCTGTATTACCGGAAGGATTTGCTGCCGGAGAACTGGGAGACGGCATGGGATGACGACGGAAACGGAGTTCCCGATATGATTGAAAGCTGGAATGACATGTATGCATTTTCTCTGGAAAGGCATGCGTCGGATCCTTCCAGATACGGCTATATGAAATCCCTGTATGACGTGTATTTTTCCAGCGGCTTTCTGTTTTCCTATGGGGCATATGTATTCGGAGACAACAATACGGATGCCAGCGATATCGGTCTGGCGGCGGGGGACGCCGAAAAGGGTGTTTGGGTGTTAAGCCAGCTGGCCAGCGCCATGAATGAAGAGTGTATCGATGATACGATTACCACAAATGCTTACAGCAAGCTTGCAGACGGGACTTATTTTGCAACCATCAGCACGCCGGATGTCTATACGACATTTCTGGATGAATTGATTCTGGTATATAAGGAGGAAGGAATGTCTGAAGCGGAAGCCAAAGAGAAGGCTGCGGAGAATCTTGTCATGACTTCCCTGCCAAAGCTTCCGGAAAGCGGCGATCTGACGGAGGAAAATCCAAAACTGATCGATACCATGTCGATGGGCGGCATTAACGGATATGCAATCAGCGCCTACACAAAATATCCGAACGCATGTCTGGCATTTGTAGATTTTGCAACCGGCTACAATATGGTGGTAAAGCGAAGCGAGATGCTCGGAATTGCGCCGGCGAGAGCAGATGCGGCGGAAGCAGCCGGCGGTACATCCGCACTTTTGTATGACCGTCTGGAATCGGGCAGTATCGTGTTGATGCCGTCTGTTGCCGAAGTGGCTCAGATCTGGACTCCGGGGCAGACATTTTTTACGGATCTGGCCAAGGACGTATTCCGGGCGGAGGATGAGAAAAAATATCCGGATCTGGCGTCCATGAAAAGCGGTCTGGAGAAAGTAAGTCAGGAGATTTATGACGCAATCTTTACATTGAAGTAGTTTTCATGAGAAATAGGAGAAGACGATGAAAGAAAAATGGAAGCGATTTACGGCTGCTGTCCGGGAAAGTAACTGGCGGGTGCGCCTGTCCGCAGTCATTATGGGAAGCGGACAGTTTCTATACGGCAGATATATAAAGGGCCTGATTTATCTGTTTCTGGAAATCAGTATTTTCTGTTATTTTATAGCAAGGGGATTTTCGGATATCAAGGGATTTTTTACTCTCGGAACGGTAAAGGGCGATGCATGGCTCGGAATCAAAGGCGACGACTCCATTATTATGCTGCTGATGGGAATATTTGCGTGGATTGTGCTGCTGGTGTTTTTCTGCCTGTATGCATCAAACCTAAAAGACGCCTATCACAGCCAGAAGCTTGCGGCGGCAGGAAAACCGCAGCCCGGCTTTCGGGAGGAATTGTCACAGCTTCTCGACCGGAAGTTCTATGTGACGGTATTGGCGCTGCCTGTTCTGGGGGTGTGCGTATTTAACATTCTGCCGATTGTGTTTATGATATTGATAGCATTTACGAATTACGGCGGAAGCATTGTCCCGCCGGAGCTGGTGGACTGGATAGGGTTCGGCAACTTTACAAAACTTGTCACACTGTCGCAGTTTGCTCCGACATTCTTTAAGATTCTGGGCTGGAATTTAATCTGGGCGGCTGCCTCCACAGCCTTAAATTACTTTGCGGGGCTTGGGCTGGCACTTCTTTTAAACAAGGACTGCGTGAAAGGAAAAGCAATCTGGAGAGCATTTCCGATTCTGGCCTACGCGATTCCGGGATTTATTACGCTGGTGGCATTCAAATTCATGTTTTCCTACGGCGGACCGATCAATCAGCTGATTGTTGCGTCGGGCAGACCGGCCGTCGGTTTTTTGGATCTGGACGCAAAGTGGATGGCGAGAGTTATCGGACTTCTGGTAAACTGCTGGATCAGCGTACCCTCCATCATGCTGCTGGCGACCGGACATCTTTCCAACCGGGACATGACGCTGTACGAAGCCGCAAGAATTGACGGAGCGTCGAGGTTCCAGCAGTTCCGGAAACTGACCATGCCTTTTATGCTTTTTGTCACTACACCGGTTCTGCTGGGGCAGTTTATCGGGAATTTTAATAATTTCGGAATATTTTATTTCCTGCGGGGCGGGTTATACGTAGATGGATATTTCCTTGCAAGTGATACGGATCTTCTGATTAACTGGCTGTACAATCTGTCCATCGACAATAATTACTATTGCATCGGCGCGGCAATCAGTCTGGTTATTTTCCTGATTACGTCCGTTCTTTCACTGACCGTATATATGAGGTCATCATCTTACAAAGAGGAGGATACGTTCCAATGAAAAAAAGCGTACATATGGGAAGAATGCTGGATACCGGAGTGACTTACCTGATACTGATTGCGGTAGCGTTCGTATTTTTCTTTCCCTGCCTGTGGCTGATACTTGCTTCGTTTTCCAAGTCGGGAAGCATATACTCGTTCGAAGGCTTTTTCCCGACGGCATACAGCATGGACACCTTTCGGAAATTATTTACGGATACTACGCTGTACAATTATCCGAAATGGTTTTTCAACACTCTGTATATTGCCGCGGGCAGCTGCGTGCTGGGAACCTTCCTGACGATTCTTACCGCATACACGATGTCCCGGTTCGAGTTTCGAATGCGCCGGCCGATGATGAAAACAACGATGGTGCTCGGCATGTTTCCGTCCTTTATGAGCATGACGGCGGTCTATCTTCTGATGACACAGTTCGGTCTGATCAATCAGCGCTGGGGACTGATTCTGATTTACGCGGCGGGAGCGCCGATGGGATATCTGACGCAGAAGGGATTTTTTGATACGATCCCGAAGGCGATTGACGAGGCGGCAAAGATTGACGGCGCGACAAACTTCCAGATTTTTACAAAGATCAATCTTCCTTTGTCAAAACCGATCATCGTGTATACGGCGCTGACCTCTTTTACATGGCCATGGAGCGATTTCATTCTCCCGAAGCTTCTGTTAAAAGAGAAGGATTTCTATACGGTGGCGGTAGGACTGATGAGTCTGGATGAGACAGAGTTTGCCCGTTTCGCCGCCGGCAGCGTGTTTATTGCGGTGCCGATTGTTATACTGTATTTTTTCCTTGTGAAGGATATGGTAAACGGAATGTCTTCGGGTGCGGTAAAAGGATAGAAAGGCCGTTGAAGCGTTTTGCTATGGCAGAAAGAAGTAAGTCACAGTATCCTGTAATTCCTGCAGAAAAAAGAAAGTTTATTTATTTGATTGTGTATTTTGAAAAAAGGTGGTAATATAGTTCTAACATATAATATATGCTTTTTAAGAAGGATATGGGATGGGTGTATTATATTACCGCGATTTGATTGCGGAGCGCGATTCAAAAAACAAATTACATAATGCAATTGTAAAATGGTGGCAGGTAAACTATAACGAAGACAAAGTGGAAGTGAGCAAGCCGATGGAGAGTGTTGATACATCCAATGCAATCGACGCAGGCGATGAAGATCTGAAATTTGCGGAGGAGGTTTACGAAAGATTACATGCCGAGAAGGAAGCAGACGAGGCAGTTCTGATTGCGCAGATGAACGAGGCGTATGAACAGGCAGCCGCGGCGGAAGCGGAAAGAATCGGAGACGAAAATTATAATGCGGCCACCGGAGCCTATTCCGGAGCATACGGAACGGATACCAATCTGGATCGGGACGAGCAGGAGCAGGTGGAATCCATCATGGGTGAAAAAGAGGCTACACTCCGCGCACTTATTTCCGATACACAAAATTAAATGTTGCATTTTTATGTAAAGTTTTGCATAATAAACTGGAAAAAGAAAAAAAGTAACTTTAGTGGATGGTGTTTTGACAGGAGGAAAATACTATGACTTATGAACAAATGGTAAAAAAGCTTAAAGCTGCGTATGCAAAGGCAGATGCAAGCGCGATTGAGGAACATGTAGCGGTTCAATTCAATGTGACCGGAGAAGGGGAGGGAGCATTGTATCTGGAGGTTGCAGATGGCAAGATTGATATCCAGCCGTTTGAGTATTATGACAGGGATGCAATTATTGTCATAAGCGCAGAGACACTTGTGGATATTGCAATCGGTAAGGTAGGTATTATGGATGCATACAATAACGGGCTTCTTACCGTAGAGGGAAATGTAGGAAAAGCAGCTTTGCTTGGCGGAATTACAATAAAGAAGGCCGTTGCGAAGAAGGAACCGGCAAAGAAAGCAGCCACGAAAAAGGCACCGGCGAAAAAAGAGACCGTAAAGAAAGCAGCAGCACCGAAAACTACTGCAAAGAAGACGGCTGCAAAGAATTAATTATATATTGAAGACGAAAGAGACCATCGCTTTTTAACGATGGTCTCTTTTTCTGCAGTTTTTGATTAAAATATGGCAGCCACTTTGCTTGGATTTTGCTATTGACATTTACTTTTTTATAGTGTATTATGCAATAGTTGACGCGGTATGCGTCATTCAAGATGCTGATATAGCTCAGGTGGTAGAGCGCTACATTGGTAATGTAGAGGTCACGAGTTCGACTCTCGTTATCAGCTTGCCTTTGGAAGTCTCAAAACCCTTGTATTTACTGGGGGTTTTAGGACTTTCTTTTTTTATTTCCTTTTCCTTTTTTTGGTTAAGTTTGGTTAAGTTCCCTTAGTCCTTATCCTATTTGGTTATTTCTGCGTGTTTTCTTGCTTGTAAAATGCTCGTTTTTGTATCACTTCGGCAGCTTTCTTATAATCAATCCCGGTATAATAATTCTTATCGACTGTTCTTGGACTGTTTCCATATAATTTTGCTGCTAAATGGGTATCTCCATTACTTAAATTTACAGTGTCGGTAATGGCATTTCTTCGAAAAGAATGTGGACCCATTGTGATAGCCGGGTCTGTTTCGATATTCAGCTTTTTTAAGCATCTTCGATAGAATCGATATACTGCACGATTTGTAATACAGCCATTTTCATTTTCTGCCGGAAACAAATATGGCGATTTTGGATAATAAAGGTCATGAATTTTCTTTAGTTTCTCCAAAAAGTATCTGGTTTCATTCGTGTACGGAAATATTCGGTTCTCATAGGTCTTTGTATGATTGACTATCAGAAACGATTCTTTTTCCCCAGTCCCAGCCTTTTGTCTGGTAATCAATTCTTTTTCGATTAGAAACCCGTTTTCAGTAATGCTTTCATCCCACCTGAGTGGAGCAACCTCGCCTCTTCGTAATCCAATCAATAATTGCAGCTCAAAAGCATAAGCAGGAATACTTTTTGGATATTTTATTTGATGCTTATGTATGAGTTGCATCAGATTTTGTAAAGTTTCTTCGGAATATGCACGAAGAGCAATATCGGTATCTGGTTCTAGCATATTCTCAAATTTCTTCAAATTTACATACAGATATGGATTGTTGGTAATCCAATGATTTCGTACAGCAAATTCGAATGTTTGCTTTACAAGTGAACATAAACCCATAAAGGCTTTCTTTTTTAGGGAATAACGTTTCAAATTCAATTTTAAAAGTGCTTCAATTTCAAATTCGGTAATGTCTGAAATAAACAGCTTACAAAAATCACTGTCTTTCATATAACGTTTGAAATCACAATTCATACGACCAACCGTATTTTGTGCCGAAGCAAGCTTTTCTTTACTTTTAATAAGTTCCAAGCGTTCCGTATTCATCGCTTGATATGCTTCTTCAAAGGTACGATGAAGTTGTCGTTGTTTTCCCTTTACGGCAAGATAGACCTTTTCTTTTAGTCCGTCCAATGAGGAAGAAGAAAGTTGTCGTCTTCCGGTAGGCTTTGTGGTGTCTTCGATATAGATACGATAGATACCGTCTTTACCGGGATGAGATGGAAATGTGTAATTTGATAATACTTGTTCTTGTTCTTTTTGCATATAAATTATTTGAACATCCTCAAAAGACACATTACCACCAAATTCATTGCGAAGTCTAGCAGCAATTTTGACAAAATCGTCATTCATATTTAGTTACACTCCTTTTAAAAAAGATAACTAAATATGTGTAAAACCTACTGAAAAACTAAGGGAAATACCTTTTTTTATAAAATTTAGACATATGTAAATAAAGAATATGCTATAATTAGAGCAGAAAAAGGGGGTATTTATGAATATAGATATACATAATGATATCATTTTACATCATAGTTCAAAATCCGGAATTGTCGGGGATATTGCTCCGATTAGCAGACCACATTGTGATTTCGGCAAAGGTTTTTATATGGGAACGGATGAAAAACAGACCCAAGCCCTTACAATGCCGGATAAATATACCAATCCAATTTATTATAGAATTTTATTTAAGTTATCCGAAATTGACCCACAAAACATATTGGTATTATCCGATATGGATTGGGTATATTTCGTATTATACAACAGAGGACAATTGGAATCTTTAAAAAATACGGGTTTTTATGAAAGATATAAAAATATTGCAAATGACAAGGATGTAATTATCGGACCGATTGCGGATGATAATATGAGAGGAGCATTATTGGATTTTCAAGATGGTTACATAACCGATGTTGCTTTAAAAAAATGTTTAGAAACCGTTGATTATGGGCTGCAATATGTTATAAAAACAGAAGAAGCCTGTGAAAAGGCAGTAATTATAGAGCAGCTTGAAATAAAAAAAAGCATAGATTTGAAAAAACTGGCAGACTATTCTACACAAAGAAAAATCGAAGGTAATAACGCTTATAAATTAGCTCGTTTTACATCCAGAAAAGAAGGACATTATCTGGATGAAATTATAGCAATGGAAAACCAAAAAGCTTATAGCAATAATAAGGAGAATGATACAATATGATGCCGGAAGTATATAAAAAAGCAATCTGCAAAACGCAGGACCGTTTGTTTCGATATGCGTCAAATCACAATTATAACATGGAAGAATTTACAGAATGTTTTATGACAACCTCTATCACGAATGAAGATATGGATGGTATTTACTCTCCCTTCAATACCGCTTGGGCAGAAGATATCTTAGAAGATATGGGATATCCGACATTTTCCTATGGGAAAAGTAATCCGGATGTGGCCGGTTGGATTGGATATATTTATAGACGATTACAGGTTGATACCGGAATAAAAAGTAAAGATATCTATACGGCATATCCATATAAAACCATGGAATTGATGTGGATAGGCGGACATACTATGGATGATTCTCTGGTTGTTGAAGATATGGCAAAAACGTTACAGGTTCCCATTCTTGAATCCGAACAAGAAGAATATCCCCTCTGATAATCAGAAGGGATATCATTATATATGACAATTTTGAATATTCGATTGTATGTTATAATAATCAACGACAATTTCACTTTACTTACATAGTAATATTCTCGTCCTTCAACTTCGCCATCTCGTATGGGCGCGTTGTAGTAGATATCATTGCTTTACAGCTTTTATCTGTACTTTACAGCTTTTATCCGTAAGTAATTCCTGTTTTATAGCATCCTTTCCGCAGCCACTCTTTCTGCAGAGTATGATAATCATCGTTTCTGTTCCTCCATTGTATTTTTTGAAATCTATATTTAAATGTCTAAAATGAGCAGTAAAATGGTCACTTTTCAGATGTTTTTAGACATATAAAAGTAAAAAGAATATTATAGAAAGAAAAGGAAAACTATCATGTATTTTTATGAAAAACCTTATGAAGAAGAGGAAGAAAACGAACCAATTATGCCAAGTAAACATGAAAATGATATTACAAAGCCACAGGAAGATGTAGAAATTACATTGGATAAAATTGAACAAGAGCATATTGATTTGTTAGAACGGATTGCAAAACCAAACAGAAGCGATAATCATGGGTTCTATGAAACAGACCGATTGGATGCCATTGCAAACGAATTAAAAGATTCCCCGTATACGGAAATCCGTACCATTCATAGTGCAATTTATACAAAAAAACCGTTAGAAGAAATTCTTCAAATGCCGGAAATTATTTTAGTAAGTTCTCATTCTGATATTGTACCGGGAATTAAAACTCCATTTTCAGAATACAAAAAAAATGGTATGCTGAAAGGAACTTATGATAATCTTATTACAAATGCAGCAATTACGATTCTTATGAAAGAAGAAGATTTACCGGATAATATTGTATTTGCATTTACGGATGAAGAAGAAACCGGAAGGTGCTTGGGTGCTCGTTCCTGTGCAGTACTTTTACAGTCCGAGGGAGCAAAACTTACCGCAATTGCTTTAGACGTTACCTATGAAGGATATTATAAAAATGTATTATATTCTCTGGAGAATCTTTCCGGGGATAATACGTTTCTTAACCAAATAGGTACAAGTATTACTGCTTTGGATGATATGGGCGTTCAAACAGGAATGTTTACTCCATTAGATAAGAAGATGATTCCTGCAACGGTAGAAAAGTCTTATTTTTCAAACGCTTATGGGATGTTTGATGAAGCCTTTGCTTATGCAAAAGAACATATTCCATGTTTTAGTTTTTGTATTCCATCCAATGGTTCTATGCATACAGATTCCGGTTTATCCGTAAAGCAGCCGGTATTTGAAGGTTATTTATTAAGCCTGACAAGTATGTTATATACTCTTACAAGGACACATGAATCCTTAATTGAAGCATATAAGATTGCAAGAGCATCTTATGTAGAAAAGGCAGAGTCCATTCAATTACCGCCAGAACCGGTAATACAGTATTATAATTCCTATCCACAAAATCATTCGGTAAAAAATATGCAAACTACAGCAGATATATTAGAAGATATGGACGAGGATATCTTATTTGAATTGTATGAAAATGCCAGTTTTTATAGTCCGTTAGAGGAAGAGCGTTTTGTAAATGATATGCTGATGGGATATGGGTCAAATAAAAAAGACCAATTAGATACCGAAAAACAGATTTTGCATGAAATTTTTCGAAATGTACATGCACCGGAAGAATACGAACAAGAAACTGAATACGAGAATACAGACCCTGATACAAAACTACGAGACATTTATGACTATGACGCATTAGAGTAAAGGAGATACGTTATGAGCTATGTGCAACCAAATACAGGAGATAGTCTAAATGACTATTTTCACAATCTGGCAAATTTTGAGAATATGAAAAAGAACATGCTGCAAGCATCTTCACTTGATGGGTTTTTACGTTGGTTTGATAAACTTCGGACGATAGATGCCAGAGCTACATTAATTACACTCAAGCATCAGGAACAAAGTCTGCCAAAAGAGTGGATGGCTTATGCAAAAGCCGCTTATAAGGATTTATGGGATGCCAGAGATACTTATATAGACGAAGATGACAATTTATAATAATAGGAGATACCACTTATGAAAACGGAATATGATAATATAGCATTGGTACAAGCAGTAAAAGAATTAGACAGACGTTTACAGGAAATTCATATCCAGCCATTTGAATTAAATGTAGTTGGCGGATTTGCCTTATTACTTCATAAAATCAGAAAAGACCCAAGCCAATTTACGGATATTGATTACATCGGACCGAATCTTGCTCCCGATATTAAAGCAATCATATGTGAAGTTGGAAATCAATTTGGATTGGGAGCTGATTGGATAAATAATGATGTGTTATTGTCGGGAAGTACCTTGGAAGATATGGAACTTTGCACAGGAAAACTTCATTTTTCTCCGGCATTTGAACTTTCTACCATAAAAGTAAATATGTTAGATAAAATGGATATACTGCGAATGAAAGTAATCGCTATTGATACTTCTCTTTTAGGATGCGAATTTGGAGGAACATTTACAAGAGCAAAGGATTTTGCAGATGTTGCAGCAATCGCAGATGAATTACATATGACAACGGCAGATATCCGAAAAGCTACAAGACATTATGTAATGAATCCGAAAGCAACTTATACTCTGATTCGTCATTATATGAATAATCGAGACATTTCTATCTTTTATAATGATAAGTATAAAACGCTTATACTTAAACCAGATGCAATTGACTTACTGATGATGCCGAATCCGTAAAAGATAGAAAAGAATATTTATATACAAGTAAATTTGTAATATAATTCTTTACATAAGTATATGCAAAGAAAGGAAGTTATATATGACAAAATTTGCAAAAACAGATAGCGATTATCATGAATATGGAATTCCAACGTGGCTAAAAGAAAGCATAGATACTTTAGTAAACAACAAAGACACAAGTATATATGATTGTTTATACTGTGAATTACAATCAGATATCAATGTAGCCGAGGTAGAACAGTTAATTTC